>JAESRX010000043.1 GCA_016764435.1 Flavobacteriaceae bacterium
TTTTCTTCTGTGTTTTTCATGTTATTCTGATTTTAAATGAATAACACAGAAGTTAAGGGTTCGCAACGTAAGCTACACCGGAGGTGTTTAGTGCAACACTGTATAAAAATAATAGCGGTTTTTGTGCTAAATTTGAAGTTTGTATTTTAGTACAACGTTTAGTGATAAATTGAAAGATTCGTGCCTTGGAATCCGCTACTATTCTTACACAAACCGTTGCCAGTAATTTGAACAGCCCATGTACATTATTAACTTTAGTAAATTAAGAGTTGGAGATATTCTTCTCACTCGAAAACACGACAGAGAATGTGAATTAATTAGAAAATCAACCAAATCTGATTATTCTCACGCAATTATTTACGTTGGTGTCGGAAGAGGAATAGAATCAAATGGTCTTGGTGTTCAATCAATAAATACTACACGTACGATATACAAATTTACAGATGATGTCCAAATATTAAGATACAACAAATCAAATTTTGACGACATTATTGAAGATGTAATAAATTTTGCTAGACAAAAAACAGGAACTGAATATTCAACAAAAGAAGCAAGATTAACAAGGTTGAAAGAAGCGATAGAGTCAAAAGAAAAAAACAGACAGTTTTGCACACGTTTTGTAGCACAGTCATATAAAAACGCTGGAATTAAAGTTGTCTCAAATCCAGATTATTGTTCACCAAAAGAATTAAAAGAATCTATTTTTTTTGATTTAATAGATACAGACCATTGACGGGGACCTTCTTTCTAACCTACAACTTGAAACGCTTATAAAAGAAGCGAACATGCTTGACATTTCAAAGGACTATGACACTGAAATCACTTATCTTTTTTTAAAAAACAATAAGGGCTGGACGAAGGTTAAATCCAAAAAATTTTATAAAAAAACAGCTCCAACTTATGGGAAAATATCCATGTATACCTTAAAACCATTTCTAGCAATGCACCAAGAAAGGTTTATGGAACTGAAAATTGCCAAGCAAGAAGTTAGCCCTATACAGACGGAACATTTTACAAGAAAATCAAAATCTTCCATATCCTTAGGTGATTTCAATAATCATGGCCGTTCAGGCTGGGATGGTATGGGCTATTTTTCATTAAAACATAAGTCAGAATCAATCCATTTTAAAGGCTATGGCTTTAACCACAGGCTCGATAAAAATAAAATCTATTATCCAATTGAAAAACAACATGATTTTCTTATTTTGTACCTTCATAAAAAATCATCTGATGATAGGCTCTTTAAAAATACGGGGATATATGTACTTCGGAAAAAGTAAGTACCTATAACACCATTTTACATCCGTAGTAAAATAAAGATTATTTACGAAAGTTGGAAGTTTTATAACAATGATACTAATCAATTAAATTACACCCAAAATTAAACCTATTTAATGAAATCATTCACAGAAATTGACATTACAAACAACGGAGATTATTTAAAACTTCTTGCGGCTGTCTCTAAACTATCTGGCCTTTTTAGTGAAAGCACGGTCCCTTTTATAAACTACAGAGTGGCAGAAAACATATTTTGTAGAAGTTTTAAAGCACAGAACCTATCTCGTTCAGATACTGCCTATGATGCGGCTTTTAATCATATTGGAATTGGTTTAAAAACCTTTATTTCGAAAGGTCCGACGAGTACAGAGAAAATTGCTGAATTTAACAGTCTTTCACAGGATTTGAGTACTTATAAAGGCAAATCACTTGCGCTTAAATTGGGGGAATATAGAAATGAAAGAATTGCTTTAGCAAATCGGATTTACGATATAAAGGCATCACTTTATCACATTGTGGCAAGAAGAGACCATGAATTATTGCTTTTTGAAACGGATTATCAACCAATAGACATTACAAATATTCATTCTGTAAAAGAAAACAAGGCAAGTTTACAATTTGAAGATGGACATCATTTTTATTCTTTTAATTATTCAAAAAGCACCTTGTATAGAAAATTTATAATCCCTGAAAATGCGTTTCATCTACCGATTGACATTATTGAGGATCCCTATAATTTACTGCTCGATTTGTTCTCAAACAATGAATTTAAATCGGCCACAAATACGCTTGTAAAAGGAAAAAACTATATTATTTTGCCGCTTTACGGAATTAAGAATAAAGAAAAATTTGTTTTCGAAAAAAGCGGATTGAATGTGTGGAACGCTGGTGGAAGAGAACGGAATATTGGAGAAATTTACATTCCAATCCCTATTGATATTCATAAAAACTACCCGGATTTCTTTCCAAATAGAGATGTCCAATTTAACTTACAAATTCCAACAGGAGAAGTTTTTGAAGCAAAAGTATGCCAAGAAAATTCAAAAGCATTAATGACAAACCCCAATAAAGCGTTATCGGACTGGCTTCTAAGAAAAGTACTACAATTAAAAGAAGGAGAATTAGCCACCATTGAGAAATTTGATAAACTTGGTTTTGACAGTGTAATGATTACAAAAGATAAACTAGGAGTTTTTAAAATTGACATTATGAAAACGAATGCGTATCAGGACTTTGGAGCCTAAAAACAAAGAACTTGGAATCTTAAAAACGATATTTACCACACACCTTCAGCATCTTTAAAATCTTTAAACAAAACAAAATGAACCTTAAATATTTTCCAAAAATCACCACCGAAAGACTTATTTTAAGGAAAATAGAAGAAACAGACGCTGCTCGTATTCTATTTTTAAGATCTGATATAACTATAAATAAATTCATTGATCGCCCGGAAAGCACTAAGACAAAAAACGTATCAGATGCCCTGAAAGTTATAAAAAAGATAACCGAAGCAATGGCAGATAACACCTCTGTTTCGTGGGGAATTACGCTGAAAAATAAGCCTGAAATAATTGGTTCAATTTGTTTATGGAATTTTTCTGAAGACTCTAAAACTGCCGAGGTTGGATACGATTTGAATCCCATATTTCAGAGAAAAGGGATAATGAGTGAAGCACTTAAAAGCGTTGTTCATTTTGGTTTTCGAGAACTTCAATTGGAGCGTATTGAAGCAATCACACATCTTCAAAATGAAAATTCTAAAATGCTATTAATTAAAAATGGGTTTAGCCCTATTGAAGTGACAACGGAGCTTGATAGTCTTTCCGATATTAAATTTGAAATTAAAAACAAAATTAACATTCCAAACGGTAATTTTAAGACGGAAGTTTAGCGACTCGCTACAGAAAATATAGATTTAAGCCCTACGGTCAATCAAGGCTAAAATTATGGTATTTAATAAATATAATTAATACAAAACATTTACATTTGCCTGCGTAAATAAGGAGTTCATCACTTTGATTATCTTTACTTAGGATAGCCAAACGCATTGGAACAATCAGTATTCCTCACGTTAGACTATAAGAAGTATTATTTTTATTGATCAAAGTTTAGGAGTGTGTCAAGAATACATTGTAACAACTCATTGATTCTTATTGCCGATAGAAAGACCCAGTGAAATAATGAAAAACGGAAACAATAAAGGCATGAGTTGGACAGTTTGTTTGGAATGTCAGGGACGTGGAAAAAAACGTCAAAGGCTTCGTAAAAAAGTAAAGATACGCTATCAAGTGGCCTTGGAAAAACATGAAAAAGAGACGGCTAATGGGCCTGCTCCTGCACGTCCTAAGGGACACTTATATGAATGTGTAAACTGCTCTGGATCAGGGTTAATACCCGCCTCTTCCCCTCCAGTAATAGATACAGAAAACCATCCACATGTAGCCATTATCGGTGGTGGAATTGGCGGCGTAGCTCTTGCTGTGGCCTGTTTACACCGTGGTATTCCTTTCAGTCTATACGAACGTGATAACAGCTTTGATACGCGATCTCAAGGCTATGGGTTGACCTTACAACAAGCAAGTAAAGCCATGGAAGCCTTTGGTTTATTTACCTTAAAAGAAGGGGTCGTTTCTACAAGACATTTGGTACATACAACCGAGGGTAAAATCATCGGTGAATGGGGCATGAGAAAATGGATGCAATCCACTACAAAAACAGCTCCAAAACGAACAAATATACATATTGCACGCCAATCTTTACGCTTGGCATTACTAGAGCAACTCGATGGACATAATTCCGTACAATGGGGGCACCAGTTCCTTGGCTATACACAATGTGATGATCATACGATGCACTTAAAATTTAAAGTGAATGGAGCGACTAAAACTGCGAAAGCCAATCTTATAGTGGGAGCCGATGGCATCCGTAGTTCGGTACGTAACTTACTGATCGGAGAGGAAAGTAGTCCGCTACGTTACTTGGGGTGTATGGTAATCTTGGGGATTTGTCCTTTAAAATCACTCCCAGATGTTGATCGTTCTTTGTTAGATGGAGCTACAGTATTTCAAACAGCCAATGGGAATGAGCGCATTTACATGATGCCTTATACCGCAGACACCATAATGTGGCAACTCAGCTTTCCGATCTCTGAAAAAGAAGCCAAATCCTTAAGTAAAAAAGGAACAAAAGCACTGAAAGAAGAAGCCTGCCGTAGAACACAATGGCACGATCCGATTCCTCAAATTTTAACAGCAACCTTAGAAGCTCAGATTTCAGGATACCCTGTATATGACCGTGAGTTATTACACGCAACATTATTGGAGAAAGGAACACAAGTCACCCTAATTGGTGATGCCGCACATCCTATGAGCCCCTTTAAAGGTCAAGGGGCCAATCAAGCATTACTAGATGCCCTATCACTGGCTCGAGGAATTTCAAGAGAATGTAGCCCCAAATCTAATTGGAGAGCCCTCGGAATAAGAGAAAGTGTATTGACAGAATTTGAGTCAGAAATGATAGGCAGAAGTGCTTCCAAAGTGAAAGATTCTGCCGACGCTGCACAATTCCTTCATTCCGAAATTGTACTCCATGAAGGGGATGAACCTAGAGGGCGATGTTTGAAAAGAAAAGACACTAATAAAAATGAATAGTAATGTTCTGATTAGTAACACATAGAGCTAAGTGTTAATCTTTTATACATAAATAAGCAGTTTAAAAACATTAACATATTCTCTCTATTATCTTGCTAGTAATAGGCATTACTCACTGCATCAACTTCAAGTATATGTACTGGGTAATGTAAAAACCCAACAAATATTGGAGTTAACCTTGTAGCCATACAGTTGAGTTATTGCTACAAGTAACAGCAAGCAAAGAGCTGTAGTCTTTCACAGGGAAATCAGCACTTCTTATTCGCAGGCAAACAATTATCCTGCATCCAAAAATTCCGTCAAAAACAAAAGACTTGCTGTCTCTTAATTATTTAACTAACTTTACCCCTATTAATTCGATCACTAAAGGATTATGCCATAAAAAATGATGCTTATCGTTCTAAATTAAAGAATTTCGCTTCGTTTTTAATGTCTCTATAAATTGCACAGAATAGACCTACTATTCATACATTAAACATTTCAATCATTAAAAAATGAAAAATATTATTCTCTTTATAATACTCTCTTTATACACGAGTGTCTTCTTTGCTCAAGTAACAGAAGGTTCTCTGGTAAACATTCACTCTGTAAGTAACGATACCGAAATGAATCTATTGGTTCCTAACGCAGGATCCTTAATTTACAATACAGCGGCCAAATCTCTCTATATTTATACGGGAACCTATTGGAAAAATATAAATAGTAAAGAAACTACTTACGAAACGGTTCCTTTAACTAAAGGAAACCAAATAATAAATGTGAGAGATGCCGATAAAATTGTAGGATTTACATTAATCTCCAACTCAAATTGGCTGTATGAGCCTTCAGGAAGAATGGTCGGCACCTGGATGATCGGTAAAAATAGAGAAAGAATACGTTGTTATATCCAAACACTTGAGCATCCCTATGTAAAATTCTTGGTAGTTTCCGTAAAGATAGAAGAAAGTACAAATCAAATTGTTTTCACAAACTACTCTTCAAGGTATTGGACCATCACAGATGCAACACCACAAAGTAACCTCTCAAACAATCAGGATAGTTACCGATTGGGTAAAATAGTAATCATCCGGAAAGAATAACAGTGAGGCAATTCTGCTAGAAAGTAGGTAAACATATTTCTTGAAAAGAATGTCAACATTTTCATAGGAAAAACTTTGGTGAAACGTTATTTGTCCAATGATAAACAACAAATACAACAGAAGACCTTTCATTACAGGTCTCTTCTTCTTTTATATACCAACCAATACTCTTAAAAAAGTACATACGTAATTTCCCAGCTATTTTTTATAAAAAACAGTCTACATCGAATCCGAATTATAGTTAAGAATGCAAAGTTTCCAAGCATTATAGAAATTACACCCCCCAGATGACACCCAAAATCTTATTTTCTAAAACGCGAATAACGTGTACTTAATTTACGTTTGGTATTGATAAAATAAACACCTGTGAGTAGTACCACAGCCGCTACCATAGATTGTTGGGTTACTTGTTCATTGAGAAAATACCAACCTAAAATCATTGCTATAAGTGGGTTTACATAGGTGGAAGTTGCCACTTTCTCTGGTGATACCGTGCGCAACAGGAAATTAAAGGCCGTAAAGGCAACAATCCCTCCAAATAAGATCAATAAAACCATGGATATTTGGACCTTTTCACTCCACGTTGTTGGTAGGCTCCATGTTTCTCCAAACCCTAAACTCGCCAAGCCCAGCATTAACCCTCCAAAAAACATTTGATAACCCGTATTTACAAAATAATTATTGGGTAAATCCGCTTTAGCCGCCAATAAACTTCCATAAGACCAACTGAGTAAACAGGCAAAGATCATGACCATACCGATCACCGTTTCTTTAGAACTGATTAATTCCTCCTGTCCTACCAGTAAATAAATTCCAATAATCCCGAGCACAACGCCAATAATAGACATCGCTTGAATTTTTTTTCCTTCCAATACACGCATCATGATTAAAACCACTAACGGTTGCGCGGAAATCTCCAAAGCTGCAAATCCACTATCTACATATTTTAGCGCCCACACCACAACACCATTTCCAAATGTTAGAAATAAAAATCCGATGATTATGGTATTTAATAATTGTTTCTTTGTGATTTTTAAAGAAGTTTTTCTTGCTTTAGCAATTGCAAAAATCAACAATCCCGCAGTAACAAACCGAATGGATGCCAACATAAAAGGAGGTAATTCCGTCACTGCAATTTTATTCAATAAATAGGTAGATCCCCAAATCACATAAATAGCGAAAAAGGCTGCGATTACTAAGAGAGATTTTTGTTTTTTTTGCATACTATGTTTATTTTACAGCTAAGAAAGGCCGAATTTAAGCAAATAATCTCCAATTAATTCCTTTCCCTAACGATCATTTCTTACAGAAGTTAGATTCCTTTTTAAAACAGAAATTCAAACAGGTGGATCATAAGTATTTACAACTAATTAACATATTAAACATCAGTCATTCAGACCTCTTTATTTACAGTTTTTATTCAGTTATTTTTCACTTAAACATTTCCGATATAACATGTAAAACCCCCATCCTGTATAAGAGATTACACCTCCCATATCATCACTTTAAAAGTTTTTTATATAAATCTCTTAAAAAAAACGAATCGTTGACCATCTCTAAAATTAAACATAAAAAATCCCAAGTGAACTAATCAACTTGGGATTCTATATGCTTAATAAAACAGTGTTTATAAATCTATTTCTTTTAAGTTTTTGATGCTATTTCGTTCTAAAAAAGCGTCTATTGTTTCAAAATGCTCTATCACTCGTTGGTCTTTAAATTCAAAAACTTTCTCGGATAATCCACCTAAGAAATCCCTGTCGTGAGATACTAAAATTAAGGTTCCATCAAAGGCTAATAAGGCATCTTTTATAACTTCCTTAGAGCGCAAGTCCAAGTGATTTGTTGGTTCATCCAGAATCAATACATTCACGGGATCTAATAATAATTTCACCATCGCTAGACGGGTTTTTTCTCCTCCAGAAAGCATTTTAACTTTTTTATCGATGGCATCACCACCAAACATAAACTGTCCTAATATGTTTTTTATTTGGGTTCTAATATCTCCTTTCGCTACTTGATCTACCGTTTGGAAAACCGTTAAATCCTCATCCAACAAAGAGGCTTGATTTTGTGCAAAATATCCCACTTTGGCATTGTGTCCCAAACCACATTTCCCTTCAAATTCTATTTCGCCCATGATGGCTTTTATCATCGTGGATTTTCCTTCTCCATTTCTACCTACAAAGGATACTTTCTCGCCTCTGGCGATGGCAAAACTAGCGTCCTTAAAAATAGTAAGATCACCATATTTTTTACTCATGCCTTCCACTTTTACCGGATAGTCACCAGAACGAGGTGCAGGAGGAAATCGCAAACTTAACGAACTCGTATCTACTTCATCAATCTCTATGGGCACAACCTTTTCAAGCATTCGCTCTCTAGAAGCTACCTGGTTAGATTTAGAATAAGTTCCTTTAAACCTGTCAATAAATTGTTGATTATCAGCAATCATTTTTTGCTGTTCCTTATACGCTTTTACTTGATGTGAACGACGCTCTTTTCTCAAGGTTAAATAATGAGAATAATTGGCTTTATAATCGTGAATGGTTCCCATAGTAACCTCAATGGTTCTGTTGGTAATATTGTCAATAAACGCCTTGTCGTGAGAGATTACAACCACTGCTTTGGCTTTGTTTATTAGAAAATCCTCCAACCACATTACGGACTCTATATCTACGTGATTCGTAGGTTCATCTAATAAAATTAAATCTGGTTTTTGCAATAGAATTTTCGCCAACTCTATACGCATTCGCCATCCTCCACTAAATTCTGAGGTAGCACGGTTAAAATCACTGGCTTTAAAACCAAGTCCCTTCAATGCTTTTTCTACTTCTCCTTCATAATTTACTTCTTCCACTGCATAGAATTTCTCTCCTAAATCAGAAACACGCTCTATAATTTTCATATAGGCGTCAGATTCGTAATCCGTACGCGTTTCCAACTCCTTGTTTAAGGCATCCATTGTTGCTTTCATGGCAAAGATACTTGCAAATGCTTTGGAGGCTTCTTCCATTACAGTGCAATCGTCTTCCATTAATAAATGCTGTGGCAAATAGGCAATAACAGTATCCTTTGGATGTCTCACTCCTCCTTTAGAAGGGCTAGATACACCGGCTATGATTTTCATCATGGTGGATTTTCCTGCTCCATTTTTACCCATAAGGGCAATTTTATCATTTTCATTAATCACAAATGACACATCTTTAAACAATGTATGCCCACTAAATTCTACACCTAACTGGTCTACTGAAATCATATTCAACTATTTTGAGCCGCGAAAATAAGCAATTAATAGGAGTTGTAGGAGCTCTTTTATTTTGTTTTTTAATACTTCTATTCATAAGTGCATCACACATGTACTTATTCTCCAAATTTCCGTTATTTTAAACTCATTATTAAGCATAAAAAACACACCGCCTAGATTCAATATCACAAAAACAATCCACCCTCTAAATTTTCCAAATAACAGGAATAACTTCACGCAATAGTTCCTGTATGACTGTAGGGTATTCTCTCTTTTAAGCGGTGCTTATATCAGTCGATTTAAAGAATGCTAGCAACAAGTTGAAGTGCGTATAGAGTATAAAAAATAATCTATCATTCCTGTTCTATTAAATATTATTTATGATGATTTTACGGACGTTATTTAGTTTCAATTCTCCACGGTGGATTTAGTCTGTTTTCTCCTCCATAAAATAAAATTAGTTGATTTCCATCCATATCTTTTAACCTTGCTTCTCGCCATAACCATTTTTGATCGGTTGGCTTCAGATCAAACTCAATTCCTTTTTTCATAAGTTCATTTACATATTCGTCAAGGTTTTTACATTCAAAATAGACAAGAACTCCCTCCCCTTTAGGTAAATTCTCTGTAAGATGTATTGAAAATGTTGAGTTCCCATCTGGACACTCAAATCTTGCGTAATGTGGTAAAGATATCACCATCAATTTCAATCCTAATTTCTCATAGAATGGAATTGATATTGTCAAATCTAATGAAGGAACGGTTATTTGATTTAGATTCATAATTTTATTTTTATGTCCTTGTTAACATTACACAGATATCGACATCCTGTAATCAACTAATAAGCCCTTTCAATTTCATTTAATTTCTCCTCTCTTAAGGCATACCATCTAATCATAAAAATAGTCAGCACTGCTAATGGAATATCAATAAAAGAAAGTACTGCATCCCCTATAGTTAAATTTATCAAGTCGTTAATTGTTTCGGAACGGTTAGCACTTTTAAGAACAACACCTCCAATATAATTAGAAATTACCCAAAGCATCCACCAAGCACCAATAATTAAGGAACTATAGGAATTGAATCCATCAAATTTTAATGAAATCATATGCGAAGTTTCTCGCCACATTTCTTTCATTATTTGATAAGGTCTGAATATGGAAAGCACAGGGATAAACCAAGCTATAAAGGCCCATTTATCTTCTAAAGAACAGGATATTCTGACACCTAAATTATAATACCCTCTTCTAAACCATTGTATAAAAGTAACGGCGGATATTATAGACACAAAAGTGTATAAGATGGCTATAATTTGCTCTCTTGTATCATTTGCAGTTAATACTTCCTCTGAAATAAACTCACCCAACTTTAACGACTGTAAAAGTGAATATTGCATATAAGAAGACCCGAGAGCAATAAGTTCAACCACTAATACTATTGCTATAAATAGTTGTGCAATCTCTGCCCTTTTTTGGTTGGGTCTTATGGCTTCTCTTTTCTTTTTTTCAAGCGTTAAAATCACACTATCTTCTTCAAAATCTGTACATACATCCACAAAATCTGCTTTTTCACCGGTGAGACTACAAATAATTCCTTGTTTGAGTACTAGTTTTCTGAAGGTACATCTTTTACAAAATGTTAATTGTTGCGCTCTTGTCATGTTTATTTTAAGTTGAATATATGCTAGTGAATGTATCTTAATAAAGTGGAAGAAATCGTTAATGTATTGTTTGAATGAAGGTTGAAGATACTATTTATCTTGGTTTTTTAGACTGATATATTAAGTAAAAGAAATAAAAAATAGGAATTCCAATTATTGATGTTCCTATTAATAAATACCTCATTACTGTAGTTCCAATTAAAGGAATCTCTTGAACTTCATCAAAAACAGCTGTTTTATTAACAAAGTAAATAGAACTGGCGAATGAAATTCCAAAAGCAAAGAATACAATACTATTAAAAATTAAATCCTTATTAAAATTAAGTTCAAAACCTTCTAGTACTGAAATTATCAGGATAGCGATTAAACTCATTGCAACACCACTAATAAGTATATTTCTAATCTCATTTTTAGCAATTTCACTTTCATCTTTTAAGATGTTTCTCCCTCTACATTTAGGACAAAAACTCGAAGCGCTTATAGAGCAACGTGAGCAAACACCTCTTGCGCATTTAGAACATCTGAAGACCGAAATATTATTTTTATGGCTTTCACAAAACTCCGAATTATTCATCTTTTTTCTGCAATATAAAAAAATAGAACTATAACCCACTAATTTACAGTCTTTCATTAAAACAACTCATGATATCATGATGAATCTAACTTGTTTTATTTAATAATTAACGATTCAGCAATAGGAAATACGGGTGCAAAAGGAATGTTTTTTCAGGTTTAGCCCTTCGTTAAAATCTTGTAATTGTTTTCTTTTTCTTTTGAAAACCGACACCTTATTGAAGGTATTTTATTAAGGTCTCTGTCCCAAGTCCCTGGAATGTCTAGTTTTGTTGTATTCAATTCTCCATGATAATAAAACCCCTTCTATTCCCAGTTTCCTCCTGATTTTTATAACTTCCATTTTCATGAACTATTTTCCAAATTCCTGTCTTTTTATTATTTGCAAAATAAGCTGTCGATTAGAAAAACGTGATTATTGAAGTGCTACTACTTAAAAAGTGGCTACATAAATTGATTTATTTTTTCAGATACACAAAACAAGCATTAGAATAAAAAAAACCCCCTCCTTTCTTTTTGATTTTAAGGGATACTAGCAAAGATCTTTAGCCGCTTATATTCATGTTTCCGTGAAACATATCCCCTTTCATTCCTTATTTTTTATTCGAACTCGATTTTTTATGCTTAAGCACCCTTTTTATATTTTCAGTTCACCTTTTAAAACTATTTGTGCTTCACTTTTAATTGTTAATTTTTCATCACTAATTATTTCTACTTCCATAAAACCAGTTCTTTCTGAACATTGATATGATTTCATTTTCTTTTTATTCAAACGTGTACTCCAATATTTTGCTAAAAAAGTATGAGTTCCACCTGTTACTGGATCTTCATTTGTTCCGCTCCAAGGCCAAAAATATCTGGATTCAAAGTCAAAGTCATTTCTTTCAGAGATTGCTGTAACAACGACTCCGTTTATAGAATTATGAGAAGTCTTTAGTTTTTCAAAATTAGGAGAAAGATTCTTTAGTCTTTGACTACTCTGAATTTCAAGAAGCAAGATGTTTGTTTCTTTATTATACGCACTATTGGATATTTTGTCTATTCCAAGAGCTCTGAGTAACTCATCCGGTGCATTTTCAGGAACTGTGTCATAAACAGGAAATTCCATTTCAATCTCATCTCCATCTTTTTGAATCATTAAATCTAAATTCTGAATATTCTTAAAATGAATATTGACCATTTCAGGATTAATTTCAAAAAGAACTTTTGAAGAAGCAAGTGTTGCGTGTCCACAAAGCGGAATTTCCATTTGTGGAGAAAAATATCTTATTGCGTATATATTTGGTTTGTCAATTTGGATTATGAATGCTGTTTCTGAAAACCCCAATTCTTTGGCTATAGATTGCATTTTTTCACTTGACAATTCTTGATTCAAAACACAAACACCTGCTGGATTTCCATTAAAAATTCTATCTGTAAACGAATCAACTATGTAAGTTTCTATTTTGGTTGTCATTTTTTTTAGATTACTTGCTAACTGCTACTTCCTTATAAAATAACGATTTAGAGCGGATACGTGATTTTCTAGATAAAAAAGCATCTGAAATTGCTATGTTTTGAAACATAGTTTTTTATTTATTTTTCAATATTTCTATCATTTTATCAATTTTTTCTTCAGAAAAATCTCCGCTTATGATTGCTTTTCCATCAATTATCTCTGAAATCACAGTCGGCATAGAAACAATATGTTTAGCAATCACTATTATTATAGGTTTCCCTATACTTTCTTTTGTTAGGATCTGAAATTTTTTAGTGCCTTCTTTTGTAAATAGGATACTAATTTCGTAGCTGTCATAATAGTTACTATATGTTTTTTTTAGCTCTAAAATATCTATTGAAGTCAATGAAGGATTGGCTTCTAACTTTATATCCTTATTTTCAGTCGAATAATTATAACCAACAGTAGCATAAAATCCATTTTCCTTATCTATGGGTGTCGGTTCGGATTTACTAGTCGGATTTTCAACCTTCTCTTTAACATTTCTAGTTATGTCCTCAAGCTCTTTATTTATATCACTAAATTGTGTAGATATTGCCTTAAATAATTCCCGAGTATTAAAAAGCATATCAGAAGCACTTAATTGCAGGGAATTATAAATGTCATTTACCTCTTTATCACTTAAAACCTCGCTAAACGTTTCTCTTATTCGTTTAACGATCTCGTCGTCTGATACTAATTTTTCCAAATCAATAATTCTAATACGATCTTTTCGTGTTGCTCGGTATTTTAGAGCGTCAACCTGAAATTTAAAACTTGTTTTTTGAGTCTCTATAAGATTCAATTTATTAATAATAAATTCAGTCTTTTCCTGCTTTGACTGACTGCAACTCACTGATGAAATAAAGATAAGAATCAACCCAACTATCCAATTTATTTTATTCATTTTTTTCATTTTAGTTATTTCCTTGTCTGTAATTTGGTGTCATTTTTTAAATTATGGCGAACCATTAGCATAAGAAATCCAAAGACGTTTAAGAAATCTGAGTTTTACAGCTTAACAAGCACTTATCCAGCTTTTCATCCTTTCTATTCGATTAGTCAAATTTAAAAACACCGCAGTCTTTGTAAATAAACTCAAACCTATAATCTTGCTACTTCATCCTTCTCATTTTATACATTATTAAACCAAACCTATAGGTAGCTTTTACACTTATGTTCTACAAAAGCAGAAAAGAAAACAGATTGATAGTTCTTGTTCTTTGAGCTCTAAGCAAACCTTTACGGTGTTATTCTGAGTAGTGATGTCCTCGATTAAATACCTGCATTTTTCTATCGGACAGATTAATTATTATCATTAAGTGACCTGCTTTTCGATTAATAGGTGCTAAGGTTTTCGCTTGACATTTACGGATGTATCCTAAGCCCTCATTATTCTTTTAGTTGCATTGAATTAGAAATCTCTTGTATTAAGAGAGACATATCTGTACTATAATCATCCAATTCACGGATAATAATATCTGTAATTATTAAACGACCATTGACATTCCTTGCTGTTGTTAAATAATATTGAGTTTCATCGTCAACTTTAAAACTTTTAGTTATAAAATTATTTGTTACAATTAGGTCCTCATAAGGTTCATATTCTCCTTCCGTAACAAATCTTTCATATAGCTCTAATTTTAATTCTTTAAAAAATGCAGCATTAACTATACGTTCTCCAGTTTGATTTCCATAATTAATAATTGACATTTGAAGTTTTTCATTTGTTGTCCTTGCTCTAAACCTATCACTTTCATAAGGTATCCAATCAATTGGAAGTGTTACTATAAGAAAATCATCAATTAGATGTTCTTTAAAAGTTGATTTTGAAGGTTCAGACACCTCTTTGCTTTTATTCTTGTTAAAGAATGAAAATATCCCCATAGTTTATTGTTTTTTTATAACAACTAACGGTTCACGTAAGAAACATTAAGTAGTTAAAAGACATTTCCTTTTCTTTTTATTAGTTCAAATATAAACTTTTTACTTTCACCTCTTGTTAGCCCCACCTATTGTATGACAGTTTACACAATAATCCTTGTTTATCGTGCATTTTAAGCGCTAGACATTGTGCGTTCTTTTTTCACTAAGAGTGACTAATAATTATTTAGCTGATGGATCATTTCTTCTTTTTCATCATATTCGTTTCTTTTTAAAACCTCTTTTTTTCCAACTAAATTATTAGTTAGATCAATAGCGAAATTGGATATATTTCCTGCTTTATCTTTAATCGAAACTAATGCTAATGCTTTGCTTCCTTTTTTTTCCTTAACAAAACGGGTGGCAGTTGAATACATAAAAGGAATTACCATAGCGCCTGATTTATTTATGTAACCATATAGTTTTGTTTTTTTATTTTGAACTTGAAGCAAGTAGTTACTGTACTCTTTTTTGGGAATTGTAGTAGCACATAATTCTTTAATTAATGTACCCTGTTTGTCTAAAATTGAATAAACACCTGCATTATTTCTAACAATAAATCGATCATAAGAGCAACTAATATTACTGTATTTTTTTCCATCAATAGCAATTTTCCCGCTAAAAGTAAGATAATCCGAAGTTTCATCACGGTTTTTATCCGCTCTAAAAAGAGGACGTTCAGTCTGTTCTTCTATACTTGTTCTAATATGAGGGGTATTAATAGAAGTGTACAATCTTGTCGTTAATAATTTTATTTCCTTACTTACAGTATCCAATTGGTATAGAGAGACTTTACCACCTTTAGTGACCTTAAATATCTTATTAACACTTAAACTTATGTCTTGATTTTCAAAATCAAAAATCTTAGCCCCTTCAAAATCAAATAGTGCAGTCAATATTGTATCATTATCTTGATACTTTTTTACGAAGTAATACGAATAATGATTTTTTATATACGTATTTCTATTTATGGGTAAAATAAATTTCTTGTTTTTAACATCAAATAGACCGTGACCAGCTTCTGAACGATATTCACCTGTTTTATACCATTTTTTCACAATGAAAGGATCCTCTTCTAAAAAGAAATCATAAGAGTTAATTTCAGTATTGCTTGAACTTATATATACTGTTTTATTATGCGCATTATAATAACCTGGAAAGTATTTATTTTTTGATAAAAACTCATATTTTGGTTTAACTATCCAATTGCCCTCTCTGTCAATAACACCTACTTTATAATTTGATTTCGCTATAAAAGCAATTTCATTAGAATCCTCCTTAAAAGAAATGGTTATTTCTGAGGTTTGATGTTGTTCTAAAACTCGAAATAATAATTTTTCTGGTTGAATGGGGAAATCAAAATTATATAGGGTTTGTTTCTCTCTTTCTTCTTTTTTTGATAAAATATATTCTTCTGGTTGATTAGAACTTATGTAATTTTTAAATTCTTTTTCAGTTTTAAACTTATCCTTTTTTAACACTGTTTTCACATCCTCAAAAAATAAAAGAATCTCTTTAAAATAATTGATTTCTTTAACTGAAAATTTTGACATTGATGACATCCCTGTCCTTTCGTAATAAAGTCCGTCTTTAGCCATAGCATAAACCTCAATGTTTTTATTTTTTTCATTGTTTTTTTTCAGAAAACTAACCATGTTATTATTTATCTGAATATCGGTAATTTGCAATGAACTTAAAAATAATTCTTTTTTATCAATTTTAAAATCTGTAAATTCTTCAAATTGAAAAAGTAGTGTTAGGTCAAAGCTTTTAATCCTTTTCTGTTTTATTTTTAGTAGAAACTCAACGCTACCATCATATCTTACGTTTTCTTCAACTTTTAGGTTTAATTTTTTATGGTTATAAAATGTAATATTATTTAAGATAGCGTTATTGAGCTCAATATTATTTACCGCTATAAAATCCTCATAACCCTCGCTATCTAAAGTGATTTTAGTCTCATTATTTACTACATCCTGGGTCCAATTAGCTTTCTTGATTTTTTCTTTTAAGGATTTAAGATCAAATTTTGTAGAGGAAAGTTTTACTGGTTTAGCTTCTACAGGAATTACAGTAGAAAACTTTATAGGTATATCCTTAGAGAAACCAAATACTATTAAAGATTTTATTTTGGCTTCAGATTTAGAAATATCTTTTAATATGGATTCTTTTTTTTCTTTAAAATTTGAGTTTTGTGCATTCATTGATAAAAATGCGCAAATACTAACTATGAATACTATTTTTTTTAAGTTCATTTTAATAGTTTGTACGTGAGATTTATTGTTTTTAGATAAGCTATGTTTTTAAAAATGTACCTTAAACTTAAGGATATATCATTAATAGGTCATTTTATTATGAATTAAAAAACGAAATATTACTGTAGGAATATAGGCGTCAAAACATAAAACATTTATCAAGAAAAATAATCAGTTGAGATTCCTAGTTCCCAGTACGGCTTTTCTCCTCTTTATTCCCCGTCTTGTGTTTTTTGGCTTTGATGTCTCTATTTCCAAATTTATAGCTTACTGAAATTTGAAAATACCTACTATCATAGTAATATCTTGCAGTTTGAATAACCCCATTTACTTTGGTTGTTGTCCTCTCTGCCGATGTCTTAAATATATCGTTTCCTCTTAATGTAATGTTCAAATTCTTATCCAATAATAAATATTGTAAAGATAATGATAACGAACTTGCTGCTTTTTTGTCAAAAACCCCATCTACTCCCGGAAAACTATACCAATAGTTAACTCCCATAAGTAGTGTTTTGTCTTCATTTAGATTAAAATCATTATATGTTGAAATCATTGCATTGATTCCTTTTTGATCTTCTTCTTTTTGAGGTAGGCTAAAATCCGATTTAGAATAATTTATATCCAAACTATTATTACTACTCCACCATTTAATTTTATCGAAGGTGTAATTTTCAGAAATTCCTATTCGTTCTGTGTTAACATAATTTTCCCATAAAAAACGAATAAAATTCGTAGCAGGATCGGCTAAAGGCGCTTGAGCAACTATGTTGTTTTCATTGCTGTAATAAATTTTTGTTACAAAATTTTTATAGGTATTCGTTAGCTCCAAATTGTCGATAAAAGTAGGTTGCAAAAATGCATTCCCTTCAATAGTTTGAAATGGGTTTGAAAAATAAATATTAGGATTCAATTGATAAAAACTAGGTCTTTCAATCCGTTTACTATAATTAAATGAAAAGTTTGAATTTTCTGTAGCATTATACGAGAGGTAAAAAGTTGGAAAAAACTTGGTGTAATCATTTTTTGTTGACAAATCCAAATTATTAGACTTAGAGACTGTCTGAGTCGCTTCCATTCTTAATCCAAATTGAGTACTCCATTTGTCATTGAACTTTTTATTAGCCGAAATGTATAATGCTTGAATGTCCTCTTTATATTCAAAATCATTTTTAGATAATGGTAAATCAGATACTGGACTGTCTACCAAACCAGTATTGAAAAACGAGATGTCATTTAGCGATTTTGATTTCGATATCTTACCTCCAAAATCTATATCGACCCACTCTAAAGGATATTCGATATCTAATTTTGCAGATACATTGGTAACATCTTGATTATTTGTATTCGTCCCTCTATAAAACTGTTGTGAATATGGATTCTGTATCACTGAAATACCTTTATATGTTTTTGTATCTGGGTTGTTATAGGTAAAATAGTCTAAATTCAAGGCTATTTTACGCCCTAAAGTATCTATTGCAATTTCATTATTATAATTTATTGAATGAATTTTCGGGCTAGAATCTATTGTACCTTCGGATTGAAGTACTCTTGAAATTTTATTAGTATCATAATCAAAAACAGGCATATATGGCGCATCTGTCACTAAATAACCCCTGCCGTTATATAAATACTGACCTCCCATTGTCCATTTAGGCGTGATCTGGTAATTAACATCAATCCTCCCATTCAATCCCCTAAAATCCATTTTAATGGGAGAATGCGTATACCAAAGTCCATCAGGGAAATAAGCATAGTCGTCTTGCTCTTGATAATAAACTCCATCCCTATAATTAAAGGAGCTTGCAATACTGAATTTATCTTTATTAAAATTGAAACTTCCTCCAACTGTTCCTGTAGGATAACGCCGTTGTCTATAAGATGATTTCAATTGTGCATTCCATGAATCTTTCTTGGATTGTTTTAAGGTTATATTTAGCAAACCACTATTTCCTGAGGCTTCATATTTAGCTGGAGGAGTTGTAATAACTTCTATATTTTTGATATCTTCTGATGCAATAGATTTTAAAAAATCAGCTAAGTCTTCATTTGATAATTTTACAATCTTATCATTTATCATTACTTGTAGGTTGCTTTTTCCTATCATCGTAATTTTATCATTTTGTACACGAACTCCGGGTGTAACTCTTAAAACTTCTAAAGCGTCTCCTGAAGAAGCCTTTGAGGAATTTTCAACATTAAAAACTAGACGGTCAATTTTTCTCTCAATTAATTTCTTTTTTGCTGTTATAATAACTTCATTCAATTCTTGAGAGTTTACAATTTCTATAGTTCCAAGATTCAAAGATTTGTTTGAGACTGATACATTCTTCGTATAAAGTATTTCTCCAACATAAGAAATTTGTAATTTGTAAACCCCCGATTTTGCGTTTAATTTAAAGACACCGTTTGAGTCTGTCACAATACCGGATACTACAGCAGATTTATTGTTTAATAATATAATTTCAGCAAATTCTAACGGATTCTGAGATTCTTTGTCTAAAACCTTACCAGATATTTGAATTTGAGCAGTTGCTGTCAAACTTAACAGCAATCCTAAAAAAGTAATTAATTTATTCATTTAATAGTTTTATTGGTAACTAATCAGTTCTAAAGATTGAACTCAAATTTAGCGACAAGTCGGAGTGCATCGATCACATTTAGTCCATTTTTAATGGTTGTGTCGATGATAGA
>JAESRX010000021.1 GCA_016764435.1 Flavobacteriaceae bacterium
TAAATGCGTTGAAATACTGTCAGCAATATAATTGTGTACTGTTTATGGGTTAGTCGTGTGAATGAGGGTACGCACGGATTACAAATCCGCGCGATCGGATATTTCGCGTCAGTTCGAGTGAATTTTTGAATTTTTATTCAAGAATTTGTATCGAGAACCGGGTGATTTTAAAGTAGATTTCAATAAATAAGCATCTCTACACAATTGCTTCTAGCGTTTGTAGGAAATATCCTGTTTATTCTTCAGCTTCTATTATGCCTTGGTGTCCTTTTTGGATGATTGTTATTTTTCCTCCAGTGCCACAGAGGCATTCTGAGGTTTCTAACACTATTTTCATTTCGTTAATCTGGTCTAGTTTGGCTGTTTTAGTCCATTTTTTAGTTTTTGGTTGGCATGGTGCATAGCCACCTGGTGTAGGTTTTAGTTTGCATTTCCCAAATGGTTTGATATTTTCATTTGGTTTTGCATCTTCTTCTGTTGCGACCAATTTATCATCGAAAGTGCTATAGTCTTGACTTGTTACAGCCAGGTTAACGGGGGCGGTTCCTTTGTCGCATTTTAATTTAGCGGTGTCTGTTATTTTCTGAGGCATAATTTAATTGTTTTTTTTACCAAAAATGGTGTTCCAAATACTGTTGTTATTTTCTTTTTTCCATTGTTTGTAAGCCTCCGTTTTTTGATGCTCCTCCCATTCACTTTTAGTGTATTCGTTTCCATTATGACGAATAAAAATATTTTTTTCACGTTTGCTATCAACTAAAATTTCATACTTCGCAATCGTTCCTGTTTTTCCGTTGGAACCTTTTCCTTTGAATAACTTCACCAATAACTCTTCTCCTGTTTTTCCGTCTAATTCAATGAAAAATTCACCTTCTAGTCCATTATATCTTCCTTTAAATCGCAATTCCCAATGGCTATCTTCGGAAGTATTAAACCTACGGATGCTATTGATATCCTTTCTTAAATTATGAACGCCATGTTCTTTTAAATATTTCTTCACCGCTTCCCAGGAGTAGGGAAAAGGTTCTTCTAAATTGGTTTTTTTAATTAAATGACCTTGTTGGTCATATTCTTTGAGGAGCCCTGTGGTAAAAATATCATAAAACCGATCCACGGTATACGCTAATTTCCCATTGTTATAATATTCGTTAAAAGTTTCAAATAAGGATGCATTGGGTGTTATTATCTCGGAATAGGAAGCATCTCCTTTGTATTGTCTTATTACAGTTCCATCCTCTGTGGTACGAATATATTCACCATCGCTGGCTTTATTTTTATTGAATTTTTCTATATCAAATGTCTTCATTGTTTTGTCTTTTTTAATTGTATCAATCTTTTGCTGCTGTGCATTACAACTATAAAATAATAGAAGAATACTTAAAAAAAATATTTTTTTCATTAGTTTAAATTTTTATTTAGAATGCTCCATTGCCATTGCCAGGTGCTTATGACCGGAATTCCATATTTTCCGATATCAGAATAATCCATCACATTGTCCGTCATATCTTGCTCAAAAATAAATTCACTATCATTATCGAAACTATGATATAATCCCATTGAATGTAAGGTTTCATGCGCGACAGTGGAGTCGCTGAAACCATCTTTATATACAATAGCGGAACGTACACTACCTCCAATAGCATAAGCAATACCGTAGCCATTTCTTTCATTAATAAAATACACTTTATAATGAGATCTATAATCCATTTGTAAATCGTATTTACGATACACCATGTCGTTTAAATAATCTTGAAGTGCGATGTTATCTCCAGACAAATAAATTTTATTAAATGTAGCATCAGAAGAGAAATCCAATTCTAATGGTGTAGCGGTATCAAATACGGGTTCTACGAGGGCTTGATTTAAATATTTTGTCAATTCTAATTCACCTCCGTTAGAAGCTCCTTTATTTTTATAACCTTTCATTAATTGTGTGGTAACATTGATAAAAACAATGTCCTTTTGACTTCTATGTGCTTTGCTATTTGCTTTTATTTTTAAGCGTCCTATGAGGTGTTTTTTATCATTATTATCTGTTGCCATCACATCTATATTCTGTGTGGTATCAAATTCTTTTATACATGTAATTTCCAATTCATCTGTCAATCTGTGTTTTCCTTTTGTAAGGGTTGCGATGTTCTTTTTATCAAAGGAAAAGAATTCTTTTTTAAACTCGTAGGTGATTTCTTTAGGTGGTTCTTCTATTTCTAATTGCAGGGTGAATTTCGCCGTTTTATTTGGGAAAATTGTAGCCACAGGAATTGTGTAAAATTCTTTTTTCCAAGGGATGAACATTTGCCTAAATTTATTCATTAACCTATCGTATGCCCAATCTTTGACCTTAAATTTACCTCCATCATATATTTGCTTGTTGAAATTCCAAAAGCCCTCATATTCTCCAATTATTTTTGCATACCAAGTATCTCCAATTCCTCCGGTGTCTCCCATACGCATCCAGTCAAAACCATACTCACCTGTATAGCTGCTGTTTGGTCTAAAATCAACCATACATTTTGCGGTGATTTCAGTAAGTGCGATGTTATATTTGGAGGCTTTATTCGTCTGTTTATTCCCTTTATCTCCTTTTGTTTCTACAATTCCTTTGGAGTTTAAAGTGGCCAACTCATCAGAATGTAAATACAGTTTCTTTTGTCCTACGGCATATAGTTCAGGGCTTTCTATTTTAATTTCGTTTTCTGAAGTAAATAAGGCTTTTCCTGCTTGCGTATGGAAATACGTGCTTATGAATTGCTGTAAAAAGGGGGTGTTTATAAACATTTTCTGCAGTACGTTTAACTGCATTGTATCCATTACATTAAAGGTGACTTGTTTACTGTTAAAGGTGATGTGATTAGGCGCTGTTATATCAATATTCCCCCGGTTATCTAGATACATTTTATTGCCACTCGCATCGAAAACACGGATGCTACCATCTCCATTCATATGTAGACTATTTCCTGTTGGAGCATTTAGTTTAATGCTTCCTTTTCCTTCGCCATCATTAAAAATAAGTTCATTACCACTTTTAGTAATGATACTTTTTATATTGTTATTTGTACTTCCTCCAGCGCCATTGTCTCCATGAAACATGCCTCCCATTACGTAGGGTCTATTAGGGTCGTTATATTCAAAGCCTACCATTACTTGATCGTCTACTTCAGGGATAAAGACATGTCCTCTGTTTTTTAAATGGTGTTTACTACTTCCAGCATCAGGAGTCATAACGCGCAACCAAGAAGTTTTCATAATCCCTATTTGCCAATCAAAACGGAGTTGTACTCTTCCCATTTTTTTGGGGTCTGCATTGGAAACGACGGTTGCTAATTGGTTTTCTGCTTCAGGAAGCGCTACTTTTGGTTCTTCGGGTACTGTAATTCCAGATGGAATTGCTTCAAAAGTATTGAAATACTCGGAGCGCTCAGTGGCATGGTGTGTAATACTTATAATCATGTATTCCCCGTAATTTTGAATGTCAAAATCCGATTTTCCAGCTACTTTAGCGGAGGCTACTTTAATAAGTGTCCCCACAGTTAATCCTTGTTTATTACTTGTTGCTTTCATTACATGCAATCGGGCACTTGCCGTTGCTTGTTTCCGTTCTACAAGATCATCAATTTGAGATTTTACTTTTGAATCGATGTTTGTAAAGCTGTTCTTTTTTGTTTTGTAGAATTCGGCAGCCGTATAAAAGGCATGCGAACCGAGTTCATTCAAGCCTGCTACTTGATCTTTAGAAGAGGAAGCGACCACATTATTCATGCGTTCATTGTAGGCAAATTTTGTTTGACGATGGTCTTTGACGCTGATTTCCATACGTAATTCGGAAATTTCTCTACCGTATTCAATGGAAATAACGTTTCCTCGTTTTGGGATTCCAAATAGAATTTTTGTTCCATTATAATAGAACCATTCGTTATACTGTTTGGCCAATCGCTGTAAAAACTGATAATTATTTTCGTTGTATTGTACTTGGTATTCTATAATATCTTTATAAACGGGACTGATTTCTGTCCCGATATTTAAGGTTTCCAAGGTTTCATTTACAATCCCCTCCAAGGTGTTATTTACCCAAGAACACAGGTGAGTTCCACCTTCTAGTAAAATAGTCGGTGAATAGCCGTTTAAGATTAAGTTCCCGTTATGTCCGTCTTTGTTTTCTAGATTTACCGCGGTGATATATCCTAAAAACTCGACAGAATCAAAGGTAATAATCAGGGATTTTCCAAGCCAGTTTTTTGATTTATTAATCGTATGGCCTCCCTCAATCTCAATAACATCATGGTCTAAAATAATTTCAAACTTATGATGGTCATTTGTTTTTTGTTCCAGTTTTATATGTGTAAAACTGCTTATTCTTTTTCCGTCTATACTCAAATGGGTGATAGGTGCTGGATACATAATTCTCTGTTTTTGTGGGGGAGTTTAGATATGTTTTTTATGGTTATGGTGATTAAAATGGGAAGTGTACAGACGTTGTATTGCTATTTTTTATCTGAATAAAAGGTTGAAGTTGTTTTTACGTTACAGGGATCACTCTATTTTTAAGTGTTTTAGTAAAGACACATTTGCTACAGATAGGTGTTTTTTAGACAATTCTTTAACGAGTGTTTCTAAGATGATTTTCTTAAGATGTTTTTGATCTCGATCCAAAATGAAAACAGAGATGGAAGTATCTAGTTGGGGGATGTAGGCTACAGTTGTTCCCCAAAATCCTTCATGTCCATAGCTTTTAAGTCCTGATATTTCTCCTTCTGAAAGTCCAAGACAGTAGTTGCTATCTTTTCCATCAGTTGTTTTTATCTTGGTGAATAGTAGCTTTAATATAGCCTTATTCTCAATGATATTTCCGTTGAATAAATGAGAGGTAAACTGCGCTAATTCTTTCGTATTTGTGGCAATTCCTCCGCCACCATATAAATCCCAAGAAATGTCTAAGTTATGAGAATCCCAATTTCTCTTAGCCCAATACTGATGCACCATTTCTAAGGTGTTTATCGGTTTCTCTTCTAAGGTAGGAAACCAAGTGTTTGTGAAATTTAGCGCACTGTATTTAAGTAACTCTCTGATGGATGTATAAAAATTTTTACCTGTGATTTGTTCGATAATTTCCGTACATAATAAGTAGTTTGCGTCTGCATAGTTGAACATAGCTCCTGGTTTACCTAATGGATCCCCCACCTTGATGGTGAGTTGCAGTTGTTCATCTCTCGTCCATCTGTGTTTTTGATGCTGGTCTACCCAATCCAAATAGGCTTTATTGGCATAATCTTCGATTCCACTTGTATGAGAGAGTAAGTGTTTAATTTTAATGTGATCAAGGTCATATCCATCTGATATAAATAAAGCGCCCGTTTTTTGACTTAAATATTTACTAATGGAATCTTCGATGGACAGTTTGCCTTGTTCTTGAAGCCTTAAAATAGTGGCGGAAATATATGTTTTTATATTGCTTGCAATTAATGCAGGTTGAGTAGGCGATAATTCCGTGTTCTTTTCAGCATCAGAATAACCGACACTGCCACTCCATGAAATACCATTTTTCGGTGATTCAATATGAACCATGATCCCGATAGCTGTTGGGTTTTTAGTGTAAAAAGTGTCAATAACAGCTTGGTAAGTGTCGGTTTTTTTTGGGAGAACTATGTTGTTTCTTTCTGTTTTACAGCTTATTACCAATATTAAAATGAGTAGCAGTAGTCGTTTATTGAAATCCATATATTTTCTAGCTGTTCTAAAGTTTCATATTGTTAAGAGCAATAATAGCACATAAAAGTGCCTAAAACGGGAGTCGTTTCCTTCCTGTAATAGCTTGTTTTTTTATAAATATAGATTAAAACTTTGTAAATTAGCTGTTTAGCGATTATTTTGCGGAAATCCACAAATTATAGTTCATTTACCACATTTTAAGAAGTATTGGTTGCTACTTGTATTAAATTTTGTTGTTGCTTTGATAAGACTACTCGTATGGGTATTTGATATAGAGGAATCTATGTATATCTGAGGTTTAAAAGAGTTTTTTGCTTTTTTCTTGTAAAAGTAACGGTTTATGTAAAAAAAAACACATAAGTCTAGGTAAAAACAGGTTTGTAAGCTACTTTAAAAAAGTAAGTCTTAGCTTTCTGAAGAGTTAGTGAAATGAGTAATTGAGTAGGTGTTTATCTGTTTTTTAAAAACAATAAGGAGTATTTATATTAATTGTAAATATTTGGTAAAGCCTATAAATTTATATATTTGAATTATGGAATGAAAAATAATGACAATGAGTTCTAGGTGATTATAGTAATGGATGAGCAGATAAACCATTAGTGCGATGAAGAAAAATCAGGTCCAAAAGAAGTGAAAAAATAGTTAAGTCTATTTAAAAGGCAGGAAACTATTTGGGATAATAAGAAAGAATAAATAATTGAGCCGATATCTAACCACAAGACTTGGCGCGCTAATATTATTTCTGAGCGTTGCTAAATCCGTTGGGATATGGAAGTATCCTTTAAAGATATAAAACAATATCTCGATCTTAAATCATTCATTGGAATAAGTAAAAACGATGATATAATCCAATTTTTGACTACTTTAATTATTTATTTATATAAATCTTTAAACACATGAAATTATCAGTAAAATACAAACAGTGTTTTTCTTATTTAGTTGCTTTCTTAAGAATTAATCTAGCTATTAAAATAGAACTCTAAAAATACCTGTATGAATCTTTTTTCGTAAAAGAAAAACTTTCTAATTTTAAGCTACAGGTGATACCTTTCGATTCTTGATGTTTTTCTTCAAAATTACATTGAAATAAGGGTTTAATATTATCCTAATATTTCATTTAGGTCGTAATTGATATTGAAGTATCATAAATTAAATACCAACAGGAAACAATAGTAATACGGCGTTTGATGGTCAATAAAAAAATCCAATTGTAGCTAGTCAGAGCTAGACAATAAACTAAAAAATGAAACTCATATATAAAATTATCTTAGCTTCTTTTACCTGTCTAATCATTTGTATCTATTGGTTTAGTACTATATCTGAAGGAGAATATTATCGACGACATAGCCCTGACGGCCAATACAGTATTTATGTGTCTAGGAATAAGTATTTTAACTCTCTTATTTCATACGAGAAATTTGGTGACGTTGCTGGGAAAATACACTTATATGATGAATTGGAAAATAAAGTAGTTGCTTGTTCTTCTATCGATTTGATTTCAAATATTAACGAATTATGTTGGAATGAAGAAGAATTGTATGCTGAATCTTCTATTCGCATAAAATTACCGAGAAAAATAAATATCAAAATAATAAATCAATATAAAAAAACATTTCCAGTAAAATATTCTTGGAAACTTTTTTTAAATGGAAAACATTATACCGTAAATAAAAAAATAAATAGATTAACTGTTAAAAATGAAAAAGGTAAAATTATCCTTGAAAATATTAAATTCATAGATTACGCAAACAATGGTTTTCAAGTACTGAATAATTACACCGAAATTGAATACTATAACGCCGAAATGAAAAAAATAAAGAATGCTCCTGATACAAAAATAAAATACGATGACGTATGTGGAAACGTCACTACCTATGGACTTAAAATAGAAGAAAACCGTGAGTTTTATTTTTTAAAAAAGGCCATAGGACATACAAATTATGATTTTCAAGATTACAAAAATATTGATTCTATCACTAGAGAAAAAGTGAAATCCATTTACTTTTTAAATAGAAAAAGAAACTTAACTTATAATGAAAATAGCCAAGTAGAGGAGGATGTAATAATAGATTTTGGAACTCACTTTGGGATTTTATCTAACAAAATGGGAGTACAATATTTTGATTCAATAGACTTGAGTAAGATACCAATAAAAGTAATGAGAAATAATAGATATGGATATTATAATATTTGCCCCATTAGATATACTGAGTTAAGTCCGTTTGAATTTAATTTAGCTAAATTTAGGGATGAAAATAATAGAAAAGGTTATGTTGATGTTAATGGAAATGAATATTATAAATAGTCAGCTTTCAAAAACTAAATATTTCTAAGTTGTGTAGCTAGCAAGTATGCTATAGTGAAGTCATTAAATTTTATTTCAATTGAACGTGAATATGATCATCGTGTCGAACGGCGCTACAACCGTGATATCTTATTCTATTGTTTTTTAAATTCATTCTATTTTTTAAATGAGGTTCGATAAATAATTTTCCTAAATTTCGATTTTTCAAGATACTTTTTATCAGTCTTTTTGTTCCTTTTTCAGAGAAAACTAATTCCTTATTAATTGTTCCAAAAGTCACATGTTTCGTAAAATCATATTGGAAATAGCCCCTTTGTAAGCATCTTTCAATTTGGTTATATTCAGGATGTTTAGGGTTTTCAAATACTCCGTAACCACTGATAGACTTTTGTTTATCAGTTATAGTCCCACTTTTTGTTTCGTAAATTAAACTGAGGTCAATTTTCTTTCCGTCATTATGACTTAAATGAGGAAGAAGAGGGAACTTGTTTATAAAAGGGAAATTTGCGTCTAGATAATTAATTTTAATATTTGTTCCGAATAATTCTTTTTCCGTTAGGTTTAATAATTCGTTTAGTTTTGGTCGAACATAATTTCTATTCAATAGAACCGTCATATAATTCGTTGGTTTTATCTTATCAGTATGTTTTATTTTTTCTCGACCAAATTTGGGGGCCATTAAAGGTACAATTAGAAATGTAGACAGTAGATAAAGTCCAATAAAAATAACCAGCGTATTAAATTTCCTTTTTTTATTTCGTTTTATGGAAATCAATAGGCTTAATAAATAAATAACACCTCCGATTTGAGTTATTACAGTCAAAAGGACAAAAAGAATTATTTTGAGTATTATTTTTAATAGAATTTTCAATTTTGAGTTTAGTTTTTTAATGTCGAATAATGATTTACGAATCGCTTAGTTCAGTGAATTTAGCACAAACCTTTGTAAGTACAAAATGGCTATTGGTAAAATCACTGTCTTTTTAAGAAGAGGAGTAATAATTAATGATACCAATGTTGAATTAAATCTACAGGGTTCTTGGTTTTGATATTGTCGACCTGTCTAAAACAGGAAAGCCCATTTGCAGGTGATTTTTCATTTAAAAACAAACTGTTATTTATTCTTTTTTATCAAGTCAATAGTAAAGTTCATTTGGGTATCCTTATTATAAATGAAGTCATTAAAAGATTGTTCTATATTAAAATCAGGTATAATACCGCGCCCAAAGGGTTGTGTATCTTTTATTAAAACATCTTGTGTTAAATTTACAATTGAAAATCTTGTTGTAAATTTAGATTTCGGTAATTTATATTCTACAGGAAAAGCACCGTTATGCCCATAATAACCACCACTTGTTTCTTCACCAATAACTATTGCTTCGGTATTTGATGCCAACATTGAAGCAAATAAGGATGCGGCAGAAGCAACCCAAGGCCCCGTAAGGAGGTAAACCTGACCTTTAAAGCTGTTTATATTTGGTTGGTAAGTTAGAATATCCTTATAGTACCGTCTATTGTTTTTTACAATAGGTAATTCCTCTTGTATTATCTTTTTTAGTTTACTTTTTGCAAATGGCTTTAGATAAAAAGGGATGTCTATTTGAAAGTATTTCCAATAAGGTATCCATTCCGTAAAACTAACCCAAGCAGTTCTGATTTCTTTTTGTGGAGAATTTATTAAATATGATAATGTAATCATATCGTTAGGAGAGGTTCCTCCTCCATTGTTCCTTATATCTACAATTATATTTTTATAATTACGTTGATTTAAGTCTATAAATATAGAATCTAAAAAGCTTTTGTATTTCAAGTGTGTTTTATCATTATCACTTCCTAGGCTAAAACTGTTTATGGTTAAAATGGCTGTTGTGGTATTTAATTTATGTAGAGAATAATAGTCACTTTTCTTTATGTTTTCAAAGAGTTTGTTGTCAGTTTTGACAGAATGCCTGTTGTCGAAATTTTGGTAATATTTTTTATAACTGACATTTGTTATATTTATACTTTGAACTTTTTTTGACCTTGGTTTTTTGTATACGACTTTAAAATTATCACTTAAGCCAAAATTGTAGCGGTAATATTTACTGAAATGGATACAGATTCCTATTTTTTTCCCAGTTGTATTATAGCCATCAGTTGTGTGATATTTCCCGAGTACTCTTAATAATTGGTCTTTACTATGACCATTAATAGAGATTATTTCTGAACCTAATGGAATACGGGTTCCTTTCATATTTACTCTTAATTTCTCTCCAATTACTTTTAACGGTATTGGAAAATAACCTTTTGATTCTTTTTTAATAGCTTCCCTGAGGTTATCGGGCCAAGAGGTGCTATTATGTACACTTCCTTCATAATCGGTAATGACTGTCAGTAAATTATAAAATTCACGCTATGTTTTTATAGTAAGGACTTCATTAAAAGCCCATGTATATGTACTGTCTATTTGTTTTTTAGTACGATAGGTGTACAGCCCAGAATTTACGGATTCTCTGATGTTTTTAAAATCCACCAAATCTTTTAATATTTTTTTGTATGAAATAGCATCATCTATGGATTGGGAAAATAGTAAATTTGAAGATACTAGAAAGAGAAGTATTAGATACGAGATAGTTTTCATTTTTGTTTTAAATTTCATCAAATCTAATGGTTTACTAAAATGTTAACTTGTATAATATTGGTAATTATATTGTTTCAATAATGCTTTTTTATATTTTTTTGGAGAAATCCCAATAAAACACTTAAAAGTTTTAGAAAAGTGTGCCATATCTGTAACGTTATATTGATACGCTATTTCAGTAAGTTCAGAAAATGAGTTAATTAATTTTTTACTGGAAAATATTCTCCTCATTAAGATGTAATTCATTGGTGTCATACCTGTGGGTTCTTTAAATTTTTTAACAAGCCCAAATTTATTGATATTTGCCATTTTTGAGAGTTCATCTAGACTAAACATATCATGAATGTTATTTTCAATATAATCACTAATTTTCATGAAGCTTTTAAAGTTTAATTCTGAATATTCATTTTTATTTTCTTTCGAGTAGGTTTTTAAGGTAGTAACGAGTTTAAATAAGTGAAATTCTATTGTTTTTTGTGTCTAAAGCGTTTTTTAACTCCAAGAACAATTTGTTGATTTTTTTACGGGTTATTTGTCGGTTGAGAAACTTAATGTTTTTTCCTTTCAATGCGTACTTCATCACTTTAATTGGGATGTAGATGGTATCGAACTTTAGAGAATAGACGCTTTGATTTAAAGTGTTAGAGTGTAAGTCGTAAGGATTAAGATACTTCCTGCTTCAGTATATAGACGTTTATTTTTAAAATCCATTTGTTCTATTCCTTTGTTTACTAGAGAGATATAGAGTGTTTCGTAAAAATGTTTTGGAAAACTAGTTGTTTGGTTATCGATGCTTATATATTCTAAATCCTCAAATGTAATTTTTCTTTTCTTGTTTTTCCTTTAATGCTCTTGACATTTTCAGTATATTACAGTACGAGGTAAAGGGGCAAATTCTTCGTTCTAGTACAAAGTAAACGCTTTTGTTTTTACCTTTTTTTATTATAAAACCAAATCAATAGTTTTGGATATGATTGTTAAAAGTACAGACCTTTGGAGTAAATAACGAGACTGAATTGTGTTTAGGTGTTATTACACATTGCGTTCCCTTATTTAGAGTCCATACGATCAAGTTCCTTTCCTCTTTGTTTTTTAAATGAATTAAATGAATTGGTTTGCGTCATTTTTATGGTCTTGGAAAAAACAAGAATTTAAACAATCCATTGTGTTACTCTAATGATTATCTGAGTTAACAGGAAAAAACACCCCTGCTTTTTAGTTCCTACGCATAAAAGAAAATTCTAATAACCGATTATAAAACGATGTATTTCTCACAAGAGAATGTGCCGAAAAAATAGCACCTGTTTTCCTTTTTGTTTTTATAAAATTGACGAGAGGAACACAATACATCATCATGAGCAATCCGTAATTAAAAATAAATTAATAAATAGAGGTCAATTTAATAAAGAAGAAACCGATCCGTTTTTTTACAATAATAGGGTTGGTTATAGGTGCCACAGATTAAATGAGGAATAAATGTATTAGAGAGCCAAGCTATTATTTAAAAATATAAATTTCAAGTGCGAACAGATTAATGACAAAAAGGACCTTTCCAAAAGGATGTTCTCAACGAAAATAAGTTAAGAAATAGGAGTGCAGTTTATGGGGGTTTTCTGGTTGACTATTGAGGCCATTGGGGCGGGATAATTACGTTCTTTACAGAGTGCTGTGGCTTTTTCTTGAATCTTGTTTTCACTGATGTCTAAAGTGATTGGGTACGCGATTTCTGGAAAATCTTTTCTAGTGACATGCCCTTCTTCTATTAATTTATCCAGTATTGCATTGGCTGCTGTGAGCGTCGAGGAAGCCTTAACTATTTCGCAACAGGCATAGTTTTTCTTAGAAAAGGTAACGTTTGCGGTTCTTAGATCGGGATCATCTCCAGGGATTTGTTGGGCACCAAATAATGGGATTCCTCCCAATGTAGCGGTTTTGAAATCCGGAATAAACTGTGTAATATGCGCGATGGATTTATGGGTTCTATCGCTAATTTCTTCCGAGTCCCATTGATCTTCTATTTTACGAATAAATTCTGGATCTAATAGGGGCTGTGCACTGTGCGTGGTCGTAGGGACTAATCCATCTTTAAACAACGTGATTTCTGTAGTCATTCCATGGATTTGAAAATACCCTTGAGGATAGGGGGTAAGTTGGCCCATTCCATTTTTTGTGCCACGTGTTCCGTGGAAAATTATCTCGGGTAAAAAACCTTTAAAATCGGGCCATTTACTGATGTATGCGGCTTTAAATTCTACCATACGATTTCTTTTTACAGCGAGCATATCATCAATAGTTCCTGTTTTAAAACCACAGGCATTGATTAAAAAAGAGACTGAAGTCTGCTTGTTTTCTCCCTGCTGTTTGTAGTGTATTTCCCAATTAGCATCGGGAGTATCTATGGCAATCACGTTTTGTACATTTGCGCTAGTAATCACCGTACTATTGCTGTTTTTTTCTAAAGAAATTGATGCAGTAGCGGCGAGTCTAAAAATATTTAAACCGTATTCTTCCACCATAACTAAAGGGAATTTTAAACGCTCTAAATCTAGTTTTTTACTGGCATACATCATCCATTCGTCTAAGTTTTCAGGTGGATGACTGATGGGGATACTGGCCAAGTATTGGACTTCTTTTCTGTCGTAGAATTTATAGTAATTTTCAGGGTTCCCTAAAACGTTATTTTTAGGGTTTTCTGTAATCAAACGTTGGTATTCGCCTTGTAATTTTTCCAATCTAGGTTCTAAATCCATGGGATCTCCTGAATCTACGGTAGGAATGGCGATAAGTGTAGGTCGATAATCTACAGCTTTGGGGTATAATTGAAGCAAGCTAATGGACTCCTTAAGTAGGGTAAAGCACTGCTTGTCGTCTATTTCTCGGTATAGATTTCCTCCGGCATGCAAATGACAAATAGGAGGTCCGTTCACCAAACTTTTTCCTTTTTCTAATACGACCACTTTAATACCAAGTTCAGATAAACGTATGGCGATTGTGGCGCCTGCAATTCCTCCACCAATAATCCCTACGGTATGGTGTTTAGTATGAGGTAATTCCGATTTGTTTTCCATTCCTTACTAGTATTAATTGATAAAGGGAAGCCTTTGCTGGCTTTGTTGTTTTAAAAAAGGCAAAAATAGTCAATTTTTCATTAGTTTTGATGCTTAATTAGCCTTGGTTTTTATAGAGGTGGAATATGGATAAAGAGATGAAAACATTTGTGATAGGAGACATACATGGTGCCTATAAAGCGCTGGTACAATTGATGGATAGAATGCCTGTTTCCCATGGGGATACCCTGATATTTTTAGGGGATTATGTTGACGGATGGAGCGAATCTCCACAGGTAATTGATTATTTAATAGCCTTAAAACAGGAGTATACCTGTATTTTTATTCGTGGAAACCACGATGTAAAATGTTATGAATGGCTCCAGAACCAACAAGTCATTGGGGATTGGTTGATGCATGGAGGAGGTGCAACACAGGATGCTTATGCAAAGGAATCTAAGGAGAAAATAGCAACCCATTTAAAATTTATAACGGAGCTACAGGATTATTATATAGATGCTGAAAATCGCTTGTTTGTACATGCGGGATTTACGGCAGCTAAAGGGGTGGAAAAGGAAAGCTATGCGCCCAATTTCTGTTGGGATCGTACCTTATGGGAATGTGCTTTTGCATTGGATCCAACTTTAGAGAGATCGGATAAAAGATACCCTGAACGCTTAAAATTATACCGCGAAATTTATATAGGCCATACAGCGACTACGCGTTATGGTGAACTGCTACCTATTAACGGCGGAAATCTTTGGAATATAGATACGGGTGCCGCTTTTTACGGAAAATTAACGGGTATGGAGGTGGGTAGTAAGCTCTTTTTTCAGAGCGATGTAGTCATGGATTTGTACCCAGAAGAAAAAGGAAGAAATTGAGTTGTTTTTTTTGTTTTGAACAATCGACTAAGGTGTTTTGGAGAGGGCAGGGGTCGAAAGATATTTCTGAAGGCCTTGGATTTATTTTACGTTGCGATGGTGATTTTCATACAGTATAGGCATTAGACAATACGGTTCGGGATAACCAATATAAATAGAAACTCATTGAAAAGAGTTGGGATACGGGTAATGTCCTTCACTACCCAAGTTTAATAATAAATTTCTTTGAATTTACCCTCAGAAATTAAGGTTTATGCGAACTGTTTTTTTTACTAGCTGAATGATCGGCTGAAAAATCTAGTTAAAAAACAAACGCCTTCAAGTCTAGAACTTAAAAGCGTTTGTTAGCACAGGGTATTTTATGGATCACATTTTTACCCGACAGATAAAATAACTTTTTCATTGAAAACCTACTGTTAACAACGATTATACTTCAATTTTCACTCTGAAAATAGCAGCATGTATATTATTTAGAAACGGTCATTCAGTAAAATAGTTGACCTATTTATTTCTTTAATTGCTTTACTAAAAGTAAGGCTACTAATTCGGAAGACGCGGGGTTTTGTCCTGTTATTAACAAACCGTCTTCAAGAGCGTAAGGGCTCCAAGCTGCTTTTTTAGAATAGATAGCTCCATTGCTTTTTAGCATGTCTTCTACTAAAAAAGGAACTATAGTGGTAAGTTGAACAGCTTCCTCTTCTTCATTTGTAAAACCTGTTACTTTTTTACCTTTCACTAAAGGAGATCCATCATCGTTTTTGGTGTGTTTAAAGATTCCAGGAGCGTGGCATACTGAGGCTACTGGCTTATTGCTTTTATAAAAACCTTCTATAAGCGCAATGGAGTTTTTATCTTCCGCTAAGTCCCATAATGGTCCATGGCCTCCAGGGTAAAATACAGCGTCGTAATCTAGATGATTAATGGTTTCCAATTTTAATGTGTTGGCTAAAAGTTCTTGAACTTCTTTGTCTATATTGTATCGCTCAGTGGAAGGTGTTTGGAAAGATGCTTCCTCACTTTTAGGATCTATTGGAGGTTGTCCTCCTTTTGGTGAGGCGAGGGTGATTTCAATTCCATTGTCTTTTAATATATAATAAGGAGTTGCAAATTCTTCAATCCAAAAACCAGTTTTATGACCGGTAGCTCCTAATTCATCATGGCTGGTCAAAACAACTAATACTTTTTTTACAGAAGTGGTGTTTTTTGTCTTTGTTTCTACGGCCTGTTCCTTTGTATTACTCTCTTTTGTGTTATTTGCGCAAGCAGTAAACAAAACGATAGCAATGATCATTGTTGTTATTTTTTTCATGGTATATGATTTAGTTTGTAGCACAAAAATATACGAAAAATAACCGTTAAAAATTGATGTATGGTAATAAACTTAGGGCTGTGTCAATACTTTTCTAATTCTACTGAGGCTTTCTGTGGTAATTCCTAGGTAGGATGCAATGTGGTAGTTTTTTACGCGCTGCTCAATGGTTGGATACATTTTTAAAAATGAGACATATCTTTCTTTCGCTGGTTGCGCCAGGTTTGCTAAGATTCTCTTTTGAAAATTAGCAAAAGCCCGTTCCATTTTCTTTCTAAAAAACGATTCTAATACGGGTACTTCTCGAAATAAAATATCCATATTTTCTTTGGAAATTTCATACAAGGTTGCTTCCTGAATGCTTTCAATATTCAGTATGGCTTTTTCTGTAGAGAAGAAGGCGGTATAATCACTGATCCACCAATCTTTAATCGCAAATTGCACGGTGTGTTCTTTGCCTGAATTATCGATGAAATAGGTTCTTAAACAACCCGTAGCTACATAATATTGGTGGTGGACTGTCTTACCTGCTTTCAATAAGAGATGGCCCTTTTTTAAGCTTATTTTTTCGAGTTTACTCGCGATAAGAGATTCTTCTTCTGAAGAAAAAGAAATGCCATTAAAAATGGCTGTAACGATTGCGTTTTCTGTATTCATTGAGGTTTCCACAGGTGTTTGTGTATGAAATGTAACATTACGATAATTTTTATTGAAAGCCCATACCTTTCTTGATGTTTTGTAATAGACCTCGTGTATTATGTGATTTGGAATACGGGAGTTATTAGTAAGAATCGTGTTTTTTTCACTAGGAATTTCCAACTGGCTGATGAGAGAGTGGCTCCTGAGTGCTGTTGCTAAATACATTAATGAAGTAACTGTAGTCCAGGATATTGATTGTGGATAACGATGAGTATACGTTGTTTCTAGTAGTTATTGAGTCTATTAAAGAGGGGTAACAGCAATGAGATGTGTACGGATATCATTGCGCTTTGAACTTGACTCATTCACATCCTATGAAGATGAATCAGCCAAGGTTATGGAGTTGAATTCTAGTTGTGAAACCCTGTTTTGACCTCTAAATAAAAGAGTAAGACGCGTTGTCTGTTGCTGCACGTTGAGCATGGTTCCAGTGTGAAAGAAATAACCAATCGGGAGGCTGTTTAGTGTGATACTATTTCTCACCTGCCAATTGTCCCAGTGCTTTATCTTGTCTATAAGGGATGTCATATTTTATAAAATACTCGGCCCTTGTTAATTCTTTACCGAGGTAAGCACAATGGTCTAGTTTTGAAATAAACTCCTTTTCGATAATGGTATAGTAAATACTTGAAGCGTCATTTCCAATCATTGTTTGAAGTAGTTCTCCGGTATTGGCATAATATTCAACAAAAATTTTCTGTTGCGTTTTATCGGGGATTATCACAAAATATCCTTTTTTATCCAAGCGTAATTTTTGAGGGTTTTCTGCAATAATTACCTCCTTCGCTATTCTTTGTACCAACGGTTTTTTAAAAACTTTTTTCTTTTTAGAATGCTCAATATCTACGATGTTACCGATGGTTTCTAACGAATTATTTCCTATGAGTGTAATCAGTTCAATTTGTAATTGAAACTGTTTTACTTGCTCTTTATCTAAGTTTTTAACAACAGCTCTTTTTCCTTTTGCTCCAATGATCCTATGCTGTTCATTTATTCCGTTTTTATAAAGTGAAATAAGTGCCTGGCCCGCATAATGTCCCCCCATCATATTATTCCCACTTTCTTCTCCACAAATAATCAATGTTCGGATGTTTGGATTTGAGATCAGGTTTTTTACTACTTTTTCAATTCCAATATTTTCTGTTTCACAATAACCAACGATGGCAATTTTATCTTTCAGTTTTTCAATAAGTTGTTTTGGGAACGTCGTGTTTGATAAGGTATTTATGGCGATACTGTTTTTTTTATTTCCTATATAATAGGTGCCTATTTCTGCGGGCCACTTGTTCTTTTTTTTAGAGCTGTCACAAGCACAAGGTTGGTCATTACTAGTGACTTCTTTTTTTGAAGGTACGCTGTTTTCGATGTCAAATAATATGTTAGAGATGTCTGCAGGGTAGCAAGGATTACATCCGATACATTCGTATCGCTTTTGATTTGAGATTTTCTCGGCTATTTTAAGTGCATTCTCAGCGAGTTCTATTTCGTTTTTTATAGTGGCTATTTTGTGAAATTCATTTAAGGTGTCTTTATTACATCCACAATAAGAACACTTCTTTATTTTTGATATTTTTTTCAAATCTTCAAAGATATCTTTTAAAGACATGTTTCCTCGACAAGGCTGATAAGTGTCTGCCATGTCGTTTGGATATTGATTCTTTGGCACATGTTGCTTCGGAGGTATTGATGAGTCCATTTAGGTATAATTTACGAATTAGATGGGCGTATCCTTATGGTTAATATTTGGTGTTTAATAGGGGATGGTCTTACAGTATTACATTTCTCACTTTTATTTTTAGCTAGTAATTACATCGCTTTAGACTAATTTTTTAAGGACGAACCATTCGGCAGAAGAGACCTAAGGTGTTGAGAGTTCCCCACGAATCTCTCTTGTTTTTTTTGAGGTATCAGTAGGTGCCAGTATAAAAAAATTAACTTTTTGAGATTGTTTCTTTATTTTTCGTTTTGAGATGTTCTTTCTGTACGCCTAATAGACATTTCCCTTTCATTCTGAGATCAAGTCTTTTTTTTAATGCGACAAGGTCTTTCTCAAGTTGTAGTGAAGAGATTTCTTGAAGGGCATTAAATATCAATTGGGTAAATTTGTCCTGTGTATCTGTCAACTTAAAATAAACCCAGCGACCTTCTTTTCTTTCGGATAGGAGTCCGGTGTTTTTTAATATTTTAAGATGTTTGGATATATTATATGTGGGTATTTCTAAGATGTCTGTAAATTCACACACGCATATTTCCACTGTTGAGTTGCGTAATAGATGAAGTATTCTAAGTCTTGTTTCATCACTTAGCGCTTTAAAAAAATCAGTAAAATTTTTCATGGTATTTTATTTAATTGCATAGTTGCACTATTACGCAACAAATGTAATTAAAATTATTGAAGAACAAAAAAAAATAGACAGAAAGGCCTGATTTTGTTTTTTTTTAAAAAACAGTAAAATAATAGAAGATGTAAGTTGTTTTTAGGGGATCGAAAAAAACCAGATAGAATTGATTTATTTTTGACGGACTGTTTGTTGACTCAATCCAAATTTTCATCACCTGATTAGCAGGAATGGTTTAAGGAATATCAAAAAAATTGAAGCATCTAAAAGAATGTTTGGGAATCGAGGATTTCTATGAAAATAGAGTCATTTTTTAAAAATAGTTCCAAGAAATATAAAAGTGCGCACGAGAAGACTCGAACTTCCACAGAGTTGCCTCCACCAGCCCCTCAAGCTGGCGCGTCTACCAATTCCGCCACGTGCGCATTATTTAAACAAAAAAAGTTAAGCTGATGCTTAACCTCTTTGTGACCTGGCTGGGGCTCGAACCCAGGACCACCTCCTTAAAAGGGAGGTGCTCTACCAACTGAGCTACCAGGTCATTAACAATCTATGATTGCGGTTGCAAAGATACAATGTTAAAGCAATATAACAAGCGATTTTTAAGTTTTTTTATGGATATTTGTAATATCTTTTTAAGATCATAGTGGTGTTCTGAGCTAAACTTTTGGCTACCAAATAAATGATGGTGTTTTAAAGAGGGTGTTTTTAATTAAAATAAATTGGAGTGATGAAACTTGTATTATTAGGATATATGGGATGTGGTAAATCCACAATTGGGAAAGCTGTTGCGAAAGAGTTAGGGCTCAAGTTTGTAGACTTAGATGCGTATATAGAATCAAAAGAAAAAGCTTCAGTGGCAACAATTTTTGAGAATAAAGGAGAGATATATTTCCGTAAAATAGAGGCGACGTATTTAAAAGAATTGATGAAATCTGCTGAAAACAGTGTCATTTCCCTCGGAGGAGGTACTCCTTGTTATGGAGATAATATGCAGGTGATACAATTAAATAGTAGTTCTTTTTATTTAAAAGCGGGGATTTCTACTTTATATGAGCGCCTAAAAAATGAAATGCATAGCCGTCCACTTATACAAACCATTGGTTTAGAAAATCTACAAGAGTTTATTGGAAAGCATTTGTTTGAACGTGCTTTTTTTTACAATAGAGCCCAACATATCCTTTCCATAGATGAGAAATCAATCGCAGTGATAGTAGAAGAAATAAAAAAGATGCTTAATTCAGATACACAGTGGCAACATCGTTTTTAAAGACCACATCTATGTGTTCTCTTAAGGACGTAGAAAGGGAAATTCCTTTAAAATCTGCTTTTACAGGGTATTTCTTATGATTTCTGTTTACAAGAACAGCCGTTTTAAATTGTTTGAGAGGGACTTCTAAAAAATGCTTAATCCCATAAATTAAGGTGCTGCCAGAATTTAAAACATCGTCTATAAGAACTAAGGATTTCTCTCTGTATTCTTCTGGTTCAAGTGAGGTACTGATAGGGCCTAAAGGATTTTTTTTGTCAATATGCACTTCACAAACTTGGACATTTAAATTGGAAATATTTCTTAATGCCTCTGCTATTTTAAGTGTAAAAACATACCCATTACCATTGATTCCAGCCAATATAATCTCGGATTCATTCACGTTCTCTTCATAAATTTGATAAGCTATTCGCTTTATTTTATGTAGAATTTGTGTGTTATTAAGGATTATTGATCGTTCCATGGAATTTTATTATTTTTTTCAAAGATAGTAAACAAATCCATACTCCTAGGTGGTTCTAAGAATATTTATAGGGCTGTTCAAGGTGGTTTTGTTGGTTTTTTTTGATGATTTTTTACGGGAAGTTATGAGGAGATAAAAAATCAGTTAGGAGCTCTCTGACGATTACTAGCCTGTTTGTTCGCCTGGAAATGGTTTTTTCAATAGCCAATTAATTGGCTATCTTGTTCCTTAATTTAAACCAATACTTTTAATAGATTCGATGATGACTAAAATAGTAGAGAATGAATTCATTTACCTTCGGAAATTATCAAAGGAGGATGCCCAGGATTTTTTTGCATTAAATAGCGATAAAGAGGTGTTAAAATATACGGGAGATAGTGCTTTTGATCATGTAGATACCGCAAAGGATTTTCTAAATAACTATCCGAACTATGAACGTGATGGGTATGGGAGATGGGCTGTTTGCTTACAAGAAAACGATGTTTTTATCGGCTGGTGCGGTTTAAATAAATCGAAGGAGAACGGAGAAACGGATATTGGCTTTCGGTTTTTTAAGAAATACTGGGGAAGAGGCTACGCGACGACTGCGGCTAAATTATGTTTAGCGTATGGTTTTCAGGACTTAAAGTTAAAGTACATTATAGCAAATGCTTACGAGGAGAACTCAGCGTCTATTAGGGTTTTGGAAAAGTGCGAGATGCAGTTTGTTGACCATTGTTTGTATGATGATAGAAAGGCTGTATTGTATCGTGCGGATGCTGTGAAAATACAATTGATAAACGCCTCAGATACCTATCCACTACGGAAATCTATTCTTAGAAATCAATTACCGTTGCCTGTTGCTTTTAGCGGGGACATGGACCCTTCTACATTTCATTTAGGAGCAATTAAAAGAGGGGAGCGTAAAACGGTTGGTGTGGCGACTTTTGTAGTGAATAGTTTGCCTGAATTAACAGGAGCACAGTGTCAATTAAGAGGAATGGCTATTTCAGAAACAAGGCAAGGAGCTGGTATTGGCACCTTGTTATTATTAGAAGGACTCCGACTATTGCAAAACATATCTTGTAAATATATATGGTGTAATGCACGTGTAATAGCCGTAGAATTTTATAAAAAACAAGGCTTTGAAATACTAGGCACTTCTTTTGAAATTAAGTATATTGGTACTCATTATACCATGTTTAAAAAAATATAAAATGTATCTAAAAAAAATAATAGTTCTACTTTTAGTCATAAGTATCGGCTGTGATCAGTCAAGTACCACTGTTAGGGTAGAAAAAGACCAGGCAGCCATTCGGAATGTATTAGAACAATCGGCTAAGGATTGGTCTAAAGGTGATTTAGAAGGCTATATGAATGCCTATTGGAATTCAGAGGAACTCAAGTTTGTGGGGAGTAGAGGGATTACCTTTGGCTGGGAGCAGACCTTATTAAATTATAAAAAGGGATATCCTACGCCCGCTCATACAGGTACATTGACGTTTGATGTGATACATGTCGATTTTTTAGCCGCAGGAGTGTATAGTGTTATCGGGAAATATCATTTAGAAAGAACAGTAGGAGAAGCGAATGGTATCTTTACATTGATTTTTAAAAAGATCGATGGTCAATGGAAAATTATTATAGACCATAGTGAATAAAACAATAAAGGGGTGTATTTTAAAATACACCCCTTTATTTAATCGTATTTTAAGAGACCGTTATTCTTTGTCTCTTTTTTTGATAGTACTTCCTTTTTTGATGGCTTTATGATTTTCATAACAGAGTAAAATAGCTTCTGTCAATTGTAAATCACTGGCTGATTTTATAAAGTAATCTGAATAGTTACATTCATTTAAAAGTTCGGTTAACTCCTGTGCATTTAAATCTAAATACTCCATCATTAATTCCCTGTTAAATTTTTCTTCCATCATGCTACGTAAATTATCCTGATCACGTAATTTTTTTAATTTTTTAAGACGATTTGGTTTTTTTCCAAACATATTATAAATCGCATCTACCGGATTGAATAGGGAAGCTATTGCGGATGTATAGGCCACTTTAGGAGCGCCAATTTCATAGGTCTGAGCGAGGCCACTAATATGGATTCGTGCAAATTTATCCGTTGGAATGTTTTTTGCATCGATTTCTAAAACGCCTACTAGTTTGTGTAACTTCACGACTACTTCGTTCATTTGTTCCCGTTTTTCATGAAGCTCTATCAGCAATTCATTTCCTCGAAGCAAGTCATTTGTTATTTTTAATTTAATAGATTGGAATCCTAAGTAAGATATATAGATGGTATCGTTCACTTTCGCAGGGAAATCAAAATATCCTTGTCTATTAGCGACCGCCCCGTTTACGGTATTCAAGTTGAATAAATGAGCGCCACTTAAGCCACTTTTACTCTTTATATTGATAATTTGTCCTTTTAGAGTTACGGTCTCTTGTTGCTCGTTCTCTTCTTGGGAAAATACCTGAAGACACGACATAAGAACAACACAAATAAATATTTTTTTTATCATCTTGTAAAAATAAGAATATTAGCGATACAATTCGTTAAAGATCTGTGAAGAAATTTCCTTTTTTAAAAGTTTTTCGTAAGTATCGCGTATTAAAGAAGTTTTTGGCGTTTTTTATTCAATAAATGACACGGAATTTATAAAACCCGTGCTAAAGGTCCGTCATGACCATTATTTAGAGTCTTTTTTTGATTAAATTGCGTCGTAATTATTTAACCAATTATGCCCTACACAATTTATGATTGTGTATATTAAGTACACTAGGGATTTCACATTTGTGGAATCCCTTTTTTTTGTAGACGCTTTATACGGAATTGTTCTGCGTTGTTTTACTCCTCCGTAATCGGAGACCTATTACTCCTCAAAAGTAAAGTCATCGATCTCCCTACGGTCTTTTTTGGTAGGTCTACCCGCGCCTTTTTTACGGTAATAATCCTTGGAGTATTTTAATGATTCTTGTTTTTCAAATTCTTCTTTTGGAGTTAGGTCTTTCCGGTATAAATCGGCCAATTTAGCGCCTACACGATTTTTCGGAATGTCTAAGACTTGTATTTTGTAATTTATTTGATTTTTACGGATTAAAAGCAATTCGTTTCCGAAGAGCATTTTGGAAGGTTTGAGGTTTGTACCATCTATCTTTATATGCCCTTTTTTGCAGGCCTCCGTGGCCAAACTGCGTGTTTTAAACATGCGAATGCACCATAAATATTTATCAATTCTCATAAAAAGTTAAATTTTATTTTTTCTCTTTAAACAAAGGTATGAAAATACTATCTTGCGACGTAAAAAAGATTGAAATGAATGTCTTAAGGGATGGTTTAGTATCACAAAATTCAATTCGTTTTCTAATATTGACAGATAAAATATAAAAGATGAAATTTAAAAGCTTAGTTGTTTTATGTACAGTTGCCTTTTTAGGCCTTGCATGTAGTAAATCTAGTGGTAGTAGTGCTGATGATTTTGATGCGGTTGCACAAGAAATCAAAGATGATGCAGCGATATTGACCTATTTTGACGCGCATTACTTGCATAGTGATGGTGAAATATGGACTATTGGTGAGAAGGAAGGTGCTGCTCCGGTAGAAAATCAAATTCCATTAGCGGAGCTAGTTTCTGTTCAGAAAGTGACATTAAAAGATATTGAGTATAAGTTGTATTACTTAAAAACAGCAGATGGAACTGGAGCTGCACCTACAAAAGTAGATTCGGTATTTGCTACGTATAGAGGTTCTTTATTAGATAGTACTATTTTTGATTCAGGTGCTGGAGCAAGGTGGTTCGATATGTTGAAATTTCTTCCAGGCTGGAGTAATGGGTTTACTAATTTTAATGCAGGTGAAGTGGTTATAAATTTAGATGATTCATTTTATTTTGAAAATAGTGGCGCAGGCTGGTTGTTCTTTCCTTCTGGATTAGGGTATAGAAATAAATCAAAAGGCTTGATTCCTGAAAACTCCCCGTTGATTTTTAAAATAGAATTGATGGCTGTGAATACATCTGATCATGATAATGATGGGATCGCTACAAAGGATGAAGATCTGGATAAAGATGGAAATATATACAACGACGATACTGATGGGGACAATGTTCCTAACTTTGCGGATGTAGATGATGATGGTGACGGGGTACGTACCAGAAATGAAGATATAAATAAGGATGGTGATTTTACGAATGATGATACTGACGAAGATGGAATCCCTAATTATTTAGACAATGATGATGATGGAGACGGAATACTTACCATAAATGAAAGTGAAACGAATGATGATGATGAGGATGGAATCCCAGATTATTTAGACAAAGACCCAGTAGATTAAGTACTGGAAAATAACTATAAAAAGCCAAATTCACTTGTTGAATTTGGCTTTTTTTCATCCAATATGTATGTGTTTATTTCGTAATAGGTATGATTACGGGGTGGTTTATTGATGAAATATAGGCGAGATGACAATTATTATTCTTAGATTTTTCACCTAGAAATTACCGCGTGTAACACTATTTATGAAGGGGTATTGAAAAATATAGTTGGTCTAATATCTCGTTATTGATAACTTAATATATGGAAATCCTCAGGTTTGTCACAAAAATAATGTAACTTAATCTCGACCTTAAGAAGGTTACATAAATCTAAGTAAGTGAGGTTTAGGAGTTAAAAAATTAAGAATATTACCCCTTAATTTTGGGAGTATTTCTTTTTATTTAGTTTACTTTCGTCGGGTAATTTTTTAATACAAGAAACCGTTAATGTAACTTTTAAACAGGTTATCTTTAAGTGGTTAACATATAAGTAAGGCAAAGGGTCAATGGAAGAAAAGCAACCAGAAAAAGGAAATTGGAAGAAAAAAAATCCAGTTATTAATTTAGAGAAAGGAAAAGTCCCTCCACAGGCTTTGGACCTAGAGGAAGCCGTTTTGGGTGCAATGATGATTGATAAAAAAGGAGTAGATGATGTGATTGATATTTTGTCTCCAGATGCCTTTTATAAAAAAGCACATAAGCTTATTTATGCCGCAATTTTCACCTTGTTTCAAAATTCAGAACCTACGGATTTATTAACCGTAGCAAATCAATTAAAAAAAGAAGGTAATTTAGAAAAAGCAGGAGGTGATTATTACATTGTTTCCTTAACTCAAAAAGTGGCATCTTCTGCCCATATAGAGTTTCATGCACGTATTATCTTACAAAAATCAATTCAGCGTAGTTTAATCAGTATCTCCTCAGATATTATAGAAGAAGCCTACGACGAATCGATTGATGTATTTGATTTATTAGACAGTGCGGAGACCAAATTATTTGAAATTACCCAAGGGAATTTGAAAAAGGGTGCTGATACTGCGGAATCATTAGTGAGTCAGGCTATTAAGAAAATCGAAGAAATTTCCAATCAAGAAGGGATGAGTGGTGTCGCTACTGGTTTTACTAAATTAGATGCACTAACGTCCGGATGGCAACCTTCAGATTTAATTATTATTGCCGCACGTCCAGGAATGGGGAAAACGGCATTTGTACTATCAATGGCTAAAAATATGGCCATTACATTCAACCAACCTTGTGCTGTTTTTTCTCTAGAGATGTCTTCTATTCAGTTAATTACACGTATGATTTCTTCGGAAACGGGGATTTCTTCAAGTAAACTGAGAAAAGGGAATCTAGAACCACATGAATGGGAGCAATTAAATGTGAAGGTGAAAAACCTCTCAAATGCCCCTATTTTTATTGATGATACTCCATCACTTTCTATTTTTGACCTGCGTGCAAAAGCACGACGATTGGCATCGCAACACGGTATAAAATGTATCGTGATTGATTATTTACAATTGATGACGGCCGCCGGAGCAGGAGGAAATCGTGAACAGGAAATATCTATGATTTCTCGTAACCTAAAAGCTTTAGCAAAAGAATTAAATATTCCAGTAATTGCATTGTCACAGTTATCACGTGCAGTGGAAACTCGTGGAGGAAGTAAACGTCCTTTGTTATCAGATCTACGTGAATCGGGTGCGATTGAACAGGATGCGGATATTGTATCCTTTATATTTAGACCTGAATATTATGGGATTATGGAATGGGACGATGATGAAAGATCACCTTGTGAAGGACAGGCGGAATTTATTATAGCCAAGCATCGTAATGGTGGATTGGAAAATATACGAATGAAATTTACGGGACATTTGGCCTTGTTTTCTGATTTAGAAGAGGGGACAGGTACCGAATTTGAGTCTAAAATGAATACAGATTTTAATAGTGAGATTAGTGCAGGGAGTATGCCTACCACGGATCAAGCATTTGATATTGGAGGGAATGATACGCCCTTTTAAATTATACAGACAAACGAAACACTTAGTGCTAATTGCGCTGTTTTTTCTAGGAACCGTTAGTTCTTGGGCCTCATTTATCCTGTTGCCCATGGATGCGAACCTACAGAAAAACCATCTGAAAGCTTACGGAATTACCTTCTGGACCTTGGAACAGGGACAGAAAGCACAATGGCTTCTCAACTATAGAGGAGGCTCCTTTTTATTAGAGGACTCAAAAGCAACGCGTAAAGAATGCCAAATTAGAGATGTTACTTATATCATTCTTTCTGATTTGGAAGCGGAGAAAATTCTTATAGAGATTTCAAGTCCTTCAAAAAATATGGAAGCCGTACTCTTGGAAAAAACACCTAAAATTGCAGTGTATTCTCCGAAAGGGAAGAAGCCGTGGGACGATGCTGTAACCATGGTCTTGAAATATGCGGAAATTCCATTTGATGTTATTTACGATGCCGAAGTTTTAGATGATACCTTGAAAATCTATGAATGGGTACACCTGCATCACGAAGATTTTACGGGACAATTTGGTAAATTTTATGGTTCGTATAGAACTGCTAATTGGTATGTTCAGGACAAATTAAATGCAGAAATAGCAGCGAAAGAATTGGGATATACAAGTGTGGCTGCTGTTAAGTTAGCCGTTTCTTTGAAGATAAAAGAATTTGTGAAAGCAGGAGGTTTTATGTTCGCAATGTGCTCTGCAACCGATAGTTTTGATATTTCTCTTGCAGCGGAAGGTGTTGATATTTGCGAAACGATGTTTGACGGAGACCCATCGGAAGCCAATTACCAATCTAAATTGGATTTTTCCAAGACCTTGGCCTTTAAAGATTTTAAATTGGTGAGAAACCCAACCGAATATGAGTTTTCTTCTATTGACATGACGCGTAAGCGAAAAATAAAAAGGACTCAAGATTACTTTTCATTGATGGAATATTCTGCGAAATGGGACCCAATCCCTACGATGTTATGTCAGAACCACACCTTATTAGTAAAAGGTTTTATGGGGCAAACCACGGCTTTTGATAGACAAAATATCAAAGCTTCAGTGTTGGTGATGGGAGAAAGTAAATTGAATCATGAAGCCCGATATATTCACGGTACTATAGGAAAAGGAATGTGGACTTTTTATGGAGGTCATGATCCAGAGGATTATCAACATTTAGTGGGAGATCCTAAAACCGAATTGGATTTACATCCAAACTCACCCGGATATCGTCTTATTTTAAATAATGTTTTGTTTCCTGCGGCAAAGAAAAAGGAACAGAAAACCTAATTTTTTGATTGTGCCTTCCTGAATTTTTTTAAAATTAGAGAGGTCTCCGTAAAACAGGGGTTTGTTTTCTAACTATATGAACTACAGGTTTTTAAAAAACAAGAAGTCATTTCCTTAAAAAAAACTAGTAGCCTCTTTTTATTGTAAAAAATGAAGGTAAAAATCCTATTTCCAATGGCTTATGATTTGTAAATCGTAAAACTCTCATTTTTAAAGTGCTGAGAATCGGCTGGTTTAAAATTTACAGATCATAGCGTAGGATATGCCTGTTTGAAATAGTCGTTTTTTGAGGACTACTTTCAAATGTATTTTAAACGGACTGTTTATAAATACATTTGAGAGTGCCTTTTAGTTGTTTCTATAATTGTTAAGTTTTGACCAAACAACAATCTATAATTAGAAATCCTATATTAGAGATCTACTTCGATTTGATTTCTTAATAAATCATCCATGGTTTCACGTTTTCTAATTAAATGTGCTTTTCCATTTTTCACTAATACTTCTGCGGGGCGATAACGACTGTTATAATTACTAGACATAGAATAACAATAAGCACCAGCATTGTCAAAACAGAGAATATCTTCCTCACTAATTTCTTGAATTCTTCGGTTACTAGCAAAGGTGTCGGATTCACAGATATAGCCTACTACAGAATAGTAGCGTTCTTTTCCCTTAGGATTTGAAATATTATTAATATGATGGTAAGCATCGTACATCATAGGTCTAATTAGGTGGTTAAAACCAGAATCAATTCCAGCAAATATGGTAGAAGTGGTTTGCTTAACAACGTTTACCTGTGCTAAAAATTTTCCGGATTCACTCACTAGAAACTTCCCAGGTTCAAACATTAATGCAATGTCTTTTCCGTATGTTTTACAAAATGTATTAAAACGCTTCCCTAACTGAATGCCTAACTCGTCTATATCAGTACCAACATCCCCAGGCTTATAAGGGACTTTAAATCCACTTCCAAAATCTATAAAGTCTAAATTTTCGAATTGAACTGCTGCATTAAATAGAATTTCTGTCGCCAGTAAAAACACCTCAATATCCAAAATGTCAGAGCCCGTATGCATGTGAATTCCATTTATATGCATTCCAGTGTTTTTTTCAATACGTTTAATATGAGGTATTTGGTGTACTGAAATGCCAAATTTAGAATCAATATGACCCACAGATATTTTAGAATGTCCACCTGCCATAATGTGTGGATTGATTCTCACACAAACGGGAATATTTGGGTTTACATTTCCAAATTGTTCTAAAATGGATAGGTTGTCAATATTTATTTGAACCCCCATTGCTGCGATTTTTTCAATTTCATGGATGGATACACCATTGGGCGTATAGATGATGTCCTTTGGGTCAAAGCCTGCTTGTAAGCCAAGTGATACTTCTTGAAAAGAAACACAGTCTATTCCAGCGTTTAGTGTGCGAAATAATTTTAAGATACTAATATTGGACAAGGCCTTGACGGCATAATTAATACGCACGTTTTTAACAGAAGAAAAAGCCAAGGTAATTTTTTGATACTGTGTAGTTATTTTTTCAGCATCATAGACATATAATGGGCTGTCGTAGGTCGCTACTAAGTCAAGTAAAAAGTTGTTTTTCATCGGAATATTTTTGTAAAGCAAAAATAAGACGAAAAGGAGGGAAGGGAAAATTTATAATAAAAAACAACAATATTTAACAAGATGTTAAATATTGTTGTTTTTAAATACTATTTGTATTTTTCCGCAGTTAATTCCGCAATTTTCACCACAACATCTGTTGCTTTTACAATAGATTCAGCTGCTACAAATTCATAGCGACCGTGGAAGTTATGACCACCAGCAAAGATATTTGGACAAGGCAAGCCTTTGTAAGATAATTGAGAACCATCTGTTCCACCTCTAATTGCTTTGATTAATGGTTTGATATTTAGTTGTTTCATTGCTTCTTCTGCAATATCAACAATGTGCATTACAGGCTCTACTTTCTCACGCATATTAAAATATTGATCTTTGATCTCTACTTCAACAGTTCCTGCTCCGTATGTTTTATTGAATTTAGCCACTAATTCTTCCAATTGCACTTTGCGTTCTTGGAATAATTTCATGTCGTGGTCACGAATAATATACTCTAATTCTGTGATTTCAACTTCACCTTTCATACCATGTAAATGGAAGAACCCTTCATAGCCTTCTGTAGACTCAGGAACCTCTTTTGCAGGCATTGCACCGATAAATACCGCGGCAATAGTCTGAGAGTTGATCATTTTTCCTTTGGCATATCCTGGATGTACAATTTTACCGTTGATGGTGATTTTTGCACTGGCTGCGTTAAAGTTTTCATACTCTAATTCACCGACTTGGCTACCATCCATGGTATAGGCCCATTCAGCACCAAATTTTTCTACATCAAATAAGTGAGCACCTTTCCCTACTTCTTCGTCAGGGGTAAAGCCTATTTTAATTTCACCGTGTTTGATTTGTGGATTTTTAATTAGATGCTCCATAGCACTTACGATTTCCGTAATTCCTGCTTTGTCATCTGCACCTAATAAAGTGGTTCCGTCAGTAGTAATTAAAGTTTGACCTACATATAGTAATAGGTCATCAAAATAACTAGGAGACAAAATAATGTTTTTTTCTTTGTTTAAAACGATGTCTTTTCCATCGTAATTCACATGAAATTGTGGTTTTACGTTGGTTCCAGTAAAGTCTGGACTGGTATCTATGTGAGCAATAAAACCAATAGTAGGTACTTTATGATCCACATTAGAAGGCAGTGTAGCCATTACGTAGCAGTGCTCATCGATAGAAACATCTTGCATTCCGATTTCGTTTAATTCTTCCACAAGTAATTTACCTAATTTCCATTGTTTTTCAGTACTTGGAAATGCAGGATTGTTGGGGTCTGATTGTGTGTCGATAGTAATGTATTTTACAAATCGATCTATGATATGTTGCATACTAATTAATTTTTTTTCAAAAGTACATATTCGCTACTGATATTCATCACTAGTTGGGGATATTTATTTTATTTTTAACGTAGTAAATAGTTGTAGACTACTACAGAACCGCTCTTGTATATTTTGATCTCCATAGACTTGAATTTGAGCTTTTAAATAGCGCGTTGGTTCGTGGTTTATGTAGATGTTTAATTCCTGGTAATTACGCTTGTTTTTTATCCCTTTAGACCTGCTGTAATAAGCGGGCTTATCTTGCCATTTAAAATAATTTTCCTCGACTAATTCTAAGTTGTTTTGTTCGATTTTTGCTTTGAGACCTGCGTTAAAGGCCGCGGTAAAGTTTAATTCCCCATCGTACATCGCAATTTCAAAAATAAATGTTTTGTCAAGGGCTTTTGTAGTGTCTGCTATCATTATAGAAGACTGATACTCATCGTAGTATAGGTTTGTTTTCCATTTTTTATAGTTTTGAATACTAAATGTTTTATTGAAGTCTGTACTTGTTTTATCAAATCGGAAAGTCTCGCTACTTTCACAAGCTAACAATTGTTCTAGTTTAGAGGGGTTCTGGCAAGAAAAAAAGCATAAACTTACTAGGATAATAGCGGTAAAAATAGGTTTCATTTTAGTGTATTTTTAAGAGTGCAACTTTTTCATTTCCAGCCATCCAAGCCGTGTTTTTGTCAATCATTCGAAGGCTGTAAAACCCTTCTGAACTTATTTTCTTCCAGGTACGTCCAGTATCATTGGAAAAATAGATGCCTTGGGTAGAAGTGGCTAATAATTCTTGTCCTTGAGTCTCTGGAATGTATTGTACACAACTGATATAGCTGGGTTGGTCTTGAGAAATTACTTGCCATGTTTTACCACCATCAATACTAAGGGCTTTACTCGGCATTATTTTATCTTTACGCGTGTAATCGCCTCCCATAATAATTCCTTGTTTTTCATTGTAAAAAGCGCTGGTGTAGATTCCTGTTGTTGGTTTACCTTGCGCTAAAGGGCTGTCAAAGACGTCCCATGAAAGGCCTTTGTCACTAGAATGATACACACGTGCATGAATTCCTCCTGTGACTATCCAAGCATGATCTCCCACAATACTAATATTGGTATTGCTCGCAGCAAAGGCGGCTTCACCAGCTGAAATTTTCGGAAAGTCGGAGCAGTCCATTTTTCCCCAACTGTAACCTCCATCTCTCGTAATTAATATAGAAAGACAGTCCTCTGTAGGGTCTCCCATGGCGATTCCATTTAAATCATCAAAAAAAGCCATGCTATTATAAAAAACCTTCGCGTGTTCTTCTTTATAAACAATCGTAAAATCACCTTCTTTTAATCGGTATAACAAGGCTGGATTTCCAACACTTAAAGCATAGAAAGCGTTGTTTGTACTTGAAATTGCTCTGAAATGAGGACTGACACTGTCCGTAACTATTCTCTGTGTATTCCAACTAATCCCTAAATCGGAGGTACTGGTAATATCACCTTGTGAGCCAGCGTACATCATAGTGCTGTCATTTAAAATAGTCAATGCTCTGATGCTTGTTCCTGGCTTGATGAAAGTTTCTATGGACACTTCAATTGTGGGGCGAGGGAGGTATCTTTTTTTACAAGAACTAAAAAAGCAACAGCAGGTTATTAGAAGGAGAAGGGTCTTTTGCATAAAAGGTGTTTTGAAGACTAAAAAAAAACGTGGACATTTAATTTATGTCCACGTTTTGTGTAAAGGTTATTGTTGGAATTGAGGCAATGCTTTATCTATAAACATATTCATTCCTATAGGTGAAAGTTCATTGCTGTCACTCACCGTTTTTTGGCTCATAAAATAAGGAGATGGTTTGGTCGGAGAGACTTTTCCACTGGATGTAATCAACTGAATAGCGGCGGCTAACATTGGTTCTGTAGGGCTTCCGAGACTTCCTAAATTACCGTAGTATTCAGATAAAGGTATGGTCGGCTCAAAACCAGTTTTACTGTTTTCTCCAAGTTTATTTAGCATTTCTAATACAATAGGCTGCATGGCGTAATGGTGATTTGGATTTGCTTTCTCTCTAGTGTAATTAGTAGAGTCGTAAATAGTTACAGATCCTACGTGTTTTCCATAAGTAGTTTCTCCAATCATTTTTACATCAATAAAAGGAAGGAGTCCATTGATAATTAGTTCGCTAGCAGAAGCAGATCTACTTGAAGTTAAAATATAAATAGAAGGTAAGTTTAAGCTATTAATTACCGTATTGTCTTCCATGCGATTCACAAAGTTATTTAAAATATAATCTGGTTTGTTATTTTTAAAATATTCCATCCATTTGTGATTCCAACGTTCTTTTGCAAATAATTCACCTGTAAATTGTCCAGTGATCATGCTGGCAAGGTAAGTAGCTGTCTGAACGGATCCACCTCCGTTATACCTAAGATCCAGTACAAGTTCATCGATGCCTTCCGTTTTAAAATAACCAAAAGCATCATTTAATTCTTGATCATACCCTCTAGTGAAAGCGTTGTACATAAGGTAGCCTATTTTTTTTCCACCTATTTCATGTATGACTTGTTTATGAATAGGATTCTCTTTAACCAGTGTTTTTGTCAAAGTGATACTGTTTCCGTTTAACTGAGGATCCCCATTGTTAAAGTCTGCAAAATTCAAGGTCAACTCTAGATTGTCTCCATATAATAAGTTACGAAAATTACTGTCCGTAAGTGTGTTGCCATTTACGGCCGTAAAGAGAGCACCACGTTGCACGTTTTTTATGGCAGCGTCTGATCCTGGAATCACATAACGTACAGCGCCGTAGATATTTGTAGAATTGTTAATCCGAAGCAATCCAAATTCAATTCCGGTAGTTTCTGCAATGCCTTGAAAAGCATTTTCTTGAGTAATATAGTCTTCAATAAACCAAGAGAACCTATCGGTAACTCCGAGTTTCTTTTTAGTTCCTCGTTCAAATAATAAAGATTCGAATAATACCCTAGGATCTGCGTAATTATCCAAGTGAGCATTCAAAGCGGCCTGAGTTTTAAATTTAGCATCTTGTAAATCGTTCACTTCAGCTTGCCACAAATAATATAAATTGAGTCCTTTCCATGTGAAGTTTTGAACTTCTAAATCTTGAGGAACATCATTGGTTTCGTCATTATCACAGCTTGAAAGGCTTAAAAATAAAAGGAACACTAATACAATTGCGGCAATTTTTTTAAAGGAATTCATAGGCGTAGCTAATAATTTGTTAATTTTGTTCTGGTAAAATTAAGTTTTTTTTTAATGATCTCTGTTACAAAAACGAAATAGACTCGTCATAATTGTAACAAAGCATAAATAGTTCGCTTTTAACCAAACATTAAAAATGAATCAATCGGAGTTTTTACATCAAGTAATGCCTTTTAAAGATAAAGTCTTTCGACTCGCAAAGCGCCTTCTAGTAAGTACAGAAGAAGCGGAAGATGCTACGCAAGAATTGTTTTTTAAGTTGTGGAAAAATAAAGGAAAGCTGACAGGCTATAAAAGTGTGGAGGCGTTTGCCATGACCATGACTAAGAACTACTGTTTTGATAGATTAAAATCAAAGCAAGCGTCAAATCTAACCTTGATTCATAGCAATTACAAAGAGAATGGGACCTCACTTCAAAAAGTGATTGAACTCAGAGATAGTGTGAGCTTGGTACACGAATTAATAAATGAGTTGCCAGGACAACAAAAACTAATTATACAATTGAGAGATGTAGAGCAATACGAATTTGATGAAATTGCTAAAATGCTTGATATGAAACCTACAGCGGTTAGAGTTTCATTGTCAAGAGCGAGAAAAACAATTAAAGAACAATTAATAAAGCAGCACAATTATGGAGTTAGTTAACATAGAGCAGTTGTTAGAAAAATATTTAGATGCAACAACTACATTGGCAGAGGAAAAAGTGTTGCAAACATATTTCACAGGCGATAATGTAGCGGCACATTTAATAGAGTACCGAGCGCTATTCACCTTTTTTGCAACTGAAAAAAACGAGCGTTATACAAAAACCATTCATTTAAAAAGGAATACTCAGAAATGGAAATGGCTCTCTGTAGCGGCGTCTATCGTTTTAATGGTGGGGGTATATAGTGGATATCAAGAAGACAAACAGCAAAAAGAAGTAGCAAAATTATATGCGGAAACACAAGTTGCATTAAGAATGCTCGCATCAAATTTGAATAAAGGAACCGTTGCAATCGGTCACCTACAGCAATTTGAAACTACAAAAAACAAAGTATTTAACAGTTCAAAATAGAAAAGTAATGAAAAAAGTATTAATTATATTCGCAATAACCCTCCTGGCATTTGAAACCTATGCACAAACAAGTGTCTTCGATAAATTTGAAGATATGGAGGATGTCTCTAGCGTCATCGTAAGTAAAAGTGCCTTTAGAATGTTAGGTAAATTTAGCGGTGATAATGAAGAAGTTCAAATGCTCGCAAATTTAGAATCCTTAAAAGTATTTACAGCGGAAGATCCTGCCGTGATCAAAAAAATGGCAGCCACTATTAAGTTGTATTTGAAAACTTCAAAACTGACGGAATTGATGCGCGTAAATGACAAGGGAACCAATGTGAAGATCTATATCAGAGAAGGTAAAGATGAAGATCATGTCAAAGAATTATTAATGTTTGTGAATGGAATTTCTAAAGCAACAGAGAATAACAACATTAATATTCACGGAATGAAGCTGGAAGCAGTAATCTTATCATTGACAGGAGATATTGATCTCAATAAAATATCGAGCCTAATAGAACCACATATTTCAGGTACTCATTTAAAAAAGAACAACTAATATGTCACAGAAATTCAAGTTATACGGTGTGCTTTTACTGACCGTGCTAAGCGTACTTTCTTGTACTAAAGAGCTGTCATTGCAACGTTTTTTTATTGATAGTAAGGAAAATGATTACTATTTGGCCTTGGATATTCCAAGCAGTATTTTAATTCAAAAAGATGAAAATACTAGTCAAGAGATTAAAGATATTACCAATACAATTCGTAAAATTAATTTCTTAGGCTATCAATTAACAGCCGCAAGTGAAACTGATTTATCAAGTGAAAAGTCAAAAATAAAAGCGATTCTAAAGCAAGATTCTTACCATGAATTAATGCGGGTGAATAGTGGTAATACTGAATTGATCGTGAAGTTTTTAGGAGAGGAAGATGCTATAGATGAAGTTATTATTTATGGGGCTGATAAAGAAAAAGGATTTTTGATCATGCGTGTCTTAGGTGATAAGATGAATCCAGCATCCATTTTTAAAATGCTACAAAAAGTAAAAATTGACAAGGACAATATGAACTTCAAACAATTGAAAGGAATCTTAAGTTCTATACAGTAGTTTCCGTGAACTAATTATAAAAAAGCCATATACCGCAAGGTGTATGGCTTTTTAACGTCCAATTAACGAGTAACCATATAAAATCATCTATTTTTGAAAAAAATAAAAATCCATGGCAAATAAAACAATTTTCCTCCTCATGTTTCTCTGTTCTCTTATTGCGGAAGGACAGGAGTCATCGGTGTATAGAGAAACCAAAGAAACAGTTACTGATTTAGAGCACACCAAATTAAAAGTTAGCTTTAATTTTGAGAACAGCACCATGGATGGGGAAGCTTGGATTACTGCTTCTCCACATTTCTATGCCACGGATAAAATTATTCTAGACGCTAAATCTTTTATCATTCATTCTGTTAAAGTAAACAATGTAATAAGGACTTATACGAATTCTGGTACCCAGTTAATTATAGATTTAGGAAAACTTTATTTAAGGACGGAATCCTATGAGGTTTATATTAAATATACAGCCCAACCTGAAAAAGTTACCCAACAAGGAAGTGCTGCGATTAAGGATGCAAAAGGCTTGTATTTTATTGACCCGAAAGAGGAAGATCCAAACAAACCAACTCAGATTTGGACACAAGGAGAAACCGAATCTAGTAGTTGTTGGTTTCCTACTATTGATGCACCCAATCAGAAAACGAGTCAGGAAATTTACATGACGGTTCCTTCTAAGTTTATGACATTGTCTAATGGGACGTTAATTAGTAAAATAGAGAATGGAGATGGAAGTAGAACGGATTATTGGAAAATGGATCAAAAACATGCCCCGTACTTATTCTTTATGGGGGTTGGTGAATTTTCTGTAATTAAGGATTTGTGGAAAGGAAAAGAGGTTAACTACTACGTAGAAAAAGAATATGAAGCGGTGGCTAGAGATATCTTCGGGAAAACACCGCAAATGCTCGATTTTTTTTCAAAGATAACCGGGATTCCATATCCTTGGGATAAATACAGTCAAATTGTAATGCGTGACTATGTGAGTGGCGCCATGGAAAACACGACTGCGGTTATTCATGCAGCAGATGCACAGCAAACAAAAGGCCAATTGGTAGATAAAAACATTTGGGAAAATACGATTGCTCATGAATTATTTCACCATTGGTTTGGTGATTTGGTGACTACAGAAAGTTGGTCTAATTTAACAGTCAATGAATCATTTGCCACTTATGGGGAATATTTATGGCTAGAACACGCCTATGGGAAAGAGATTGCTGACGAGCATTTGTATGCGACTAAAAACATCTATTTTTCTAGCGGAAAAGAAGCATTAGATCTGGTGCGGTTTAATTATCCACATCGTGAGGAAATGTTTGATCCAGTGAGTTATCATAAAGGAAGTATTATTCTTCATATGTTACGTCGATATATTGGAGACGATGCGTTTTTTGCCAGCCTTAAGGTATATTTAACGGATAATAAATATGGAGTGGCAGAAGCACATCAGTTACGAATGGCTTTTGAGAAAGTGACTGGAAAAGATTTGAATTGGTTTTTTAATCAATGGTATTTTGGGAATGGTCATATAAAATTAAAGGTGAGCTATGATTATAATATTCGAAATAAAACGGTTATTGTAACGCTGAAACAAGAAGGTGAAATTTTTAAATTCCCATTGACAATAGATGTTTATTCCGAAAAAGGAAAAGAACGCTATGATGTTTGGATTACTGATAAGGAACATTCATTTACATATCCTTATAGAGAGTTTCCTAAATTAATTCAAGTGGGAGCAAGGCATGATTTATTGGCGGAAATTACCGTGAAAAAAAGTTTGGAAAATTATTTGTTTCAGTATAAAAATGCGACAGATTTTGTGGATAAACTAGAGGCGATTGAATATCTTTCAGCGAAACAAGATCAGAAAATAGTGTTCAATACCATGGTGCAAGCATTAAGTGATTCCAATGCGAGTATTCAAATAAAAGCCCTAAATGCGATAGATTTATTTAATAAATACAATAAAAAAGCAACCATTAAAAAAATAGAGTATTTAGCAATGAAGTCTAAAAACACTCTGGTGAAAGCTGCAGCAATACAAGTATTAGGGAAATTAGTTAATCCTATTTACGCACCCGTATTTAAACGTGGGATAGATGGCGTTTCCTTTGCGGTTACTGGAAAATCTTTGGTGGCTTTATATCGAATAGATAAGGAAGCAGCCCTGTTAAAAGTGAATAGTCTTGGTGAAAAACAACAATCTGAATTAGCGAGCCCCTTGACCAATATGTATATCATGGCACAGGATAAAAGTAAACTTTCATTTATTGCCAACTATGTACTTGAGGGAATGTTTTTGAATCAAGATCCAGAAATACAAGCGAAATATGGGGAAGCTTTTAGATGGATCGCTGAAAGTGACAATGCTATCGCGATACAGATCGTTACGGATAAATTTATTGAATACGGACATACATATAAGCAGTACAATTTTGACAAACTAGCGATTAACATGTTGAATAGAATGGTTCAGATTCAGGAAGAACGGAATAATATTCAAAAAACGAAGTTGATTAAAATAATTAAATTGGGATTGTCCAAATTACTATAATAGAACGATACATACACACAAAAACGGCTTCCGATAGGAAGCTGTTTTTGTGTGTACTAATAATCTACATATACCCAACCTACAAATTGTGTTGTATTCCCGCGATAATAATCGATGATGTAATAATAGATACCTCTTGGAACACGTTCGTGATATTCAATATTCCCATGACCATCCCAATGATTTTTTGCATTTAATTGTTTGTATACGGGCCTTCCTGTACGCGTAAAAACTTGCACACTGTTTTTAGGAAATCGTAGAATATTCTTTAATAGTAAATAATCATTAACGCCATCGTTATTCGGAGTGATGTAGTTATTTACTGCTCCTGTGAGAGTTCCAAGCACGAGAACATCTTGCTCCTGCTCACTTATATTCCCGTGGGTATCTTCGAAAATCCATCCAATTAAATAGGTTCCAGGAATGGGGAAATTAGTAGGGTCTAGCGTATTCACTTTTACGTTTTGTTGACAGTTATCCGTAGCAGTCGGCCTTGGTGCTTCTGTATCAATTAAAATAGTAAGTGAAGAAAGGAATAGTTCATCAGGAACAGGAGCGATGTCATCCTTTAATAGGACGATTTGTGTTTGGGTACTGGTATTTCCGTTGCCGTCTTCAAAAGTCCAAAGTAAGGCATGCGTTCCCTGAGTATTTATTGGCAAAGCCAAAGTTTGAAAACCTGTTATTTTTCCAGCGCAATTATCCGTAGCCGTGGGAGGACTAAGCGCAGTGATTTCACAAGTGGCGGTAATTGTTGGCAGTATAGGATTGTCAGGAACAGGAGCGATGTCATCCTTAAGAAGGACGATTTGTGTTTGTGTACTGGTATTTCCATTTCCATCTTCAAAAGTCCAAAGTAAGGCATGCGTTCCCTGAGTATTTATTGGCAAAGCCAAGGTTTGAAAACCTGTTATTTTTCCTTGGCAATTATCCGTAGCCGTGGGAGGACTAAGCGAAGTAATTTCACAAGAGGCGGTAATTGTTGGCAATATAGGAATGTCAGGAATTGGAGCGATGTCATCCTTAAGAAGGACGATTTGTGTTTGGGTACTGGTATTTCCGTTGCCGTCTTCAAAAGTCCAAAGTAAGGCATGCGTTCCCTGAGTATTTATTGGCAAAGCCAAAGTT
>JAESRX010000044.1 GCA_016764435.1 Flavobacteriaceae bacterium
TTAGTAATAGATTTGTATAACAAGAGCCGTGTGATGGGAGACTATCAAGCACGGTTCTGTGAGAGGTTTAGGGTGAAATCCCCTTTACCTACTCGATCAGTAGCCGTTGTAAATAATGTAAAAAACATGATAAATAAAATCTTGATTCCGTTACTACTTATCACATTAGTTACAAGTTGTCAAAATAAAAAAAATATGAATAAAGAATACGAATGGAGAGTATCCGCCAATGCACCAAAAAACTTCCCTGCTACTATATACTATGCATCATTAGGAGGTGTAGAAGTTAGACGAGACGGTACTATAGATAGTGGCTGGGGTATGTCAGGCTCTTCTGTTGAGGGCTTAAAAACACTCCCAAAAACCTTAGATTTAATATGGCTATCTTATATAGATAACCAATTTTATAAAGGTAATTTCAAACTAGACCAAGAAAAAATAAAACATATTTTTAACGAAGGTTTTAAAGATAATTTTGGAAAAGACAATATTACTTATCACGATTTTAGTTTTGTTATAAATGTAGCCCCCGGAGGTACAGTAGCTCTTTTTATGAAAGGATTAGGTAGCTTTCAACGAGGAGTAGGCTTTTTTAAAGCCGAAAAAACAGACGTAAAATGGAAAGACTTTGTGCCGATGGGGATGCAAGATAGATAAAAATATGTACAAGGAAGATTAGATAGAAATGTAGATAAAGACTCCCTAACCCATTACAAAACAAATGGGGTTCCTTTTGAACGTTGGAAAAACTACCGAGAATATTTTAGTTTAAAAACAACTATGCCGATAAACTATAAAATAGTTTATTTAACATCTGTTTTAACGGTTAAAACCATTGTTTGAATAAGTTGGTACATTCGAAGTCCTAAAATACGTAACAGTTATCTTTTTTAAGGAATAATAACGTGATTAAAGCAATTCATACAGCTAAAAAACACACCGTTCCCTAAGGAAATAGCTCTAGTGGAAAAGATATAAGTATAGTAAATACTACTAACTCTGTCTATTTGGTAATATAACTCGTATTTAGTCGTTATAAATTTAAATTATTAACTATATTTAAAATAATAATTCAATATCTACTGTAGTGCTAATGGTATTGTTAATATAGGTGTTAGCGGTGAGCTAAAAATAAAGAACAAATGAAATACAATTCTTTAATATGTTTAATTTTTCTGGCTTTTTCAATTACTTTTTTTGGACAAAAAAAAGTAATTGAAATAAATGGAGTAACTTTTTCATTTAATCAAGTTAAATTGGACACTTTAGAAAGTGCGGAAAACAAGATTATTGAATTATATAGAGGTGGTGAAAAACTATTGACTCATACCGTATTCAAAGAAGAGGGAGATTGCAGTTCAATTCACATCCAACTCGGACAATATCAGATTTTAGATGACAAAATTATATTTTACTCTTATTGGGCTGCAACGGATAGAATGTCAGGTTCAATTCTCCCTTTTGGATATAGGAAACAACAATATTCTGTAGATAGTTTAGGTTTTCTAAAGTTAGTAGAATCAAAAATCTATATTGAGAATATTGTTACAAGTGAAAATATAAACTATTTTGAAAATAATGGGTGGAAACACAAAGGTTTAAAATACCTAAATGAACCCCTCAAAAATATATATGAGCAAAGGCTTCTAGAAGATTATACTCAAAATATAGAAAATGAATATAATGCAGAATTTGTTTTTAATGAAAAAAAAGAGGATTTAGAAAAAGAAGTGAGAAATATATTAAAAGAAGAAATCAAAAAACACACAGAAAATTGGATTGAAGGAGAAGTTTACGGAAGGGTAAAAAAATAAAGCCGAACCGCTAACAAAACCTAAACGCAATACAGGGTTGGTTCTTGCCCAAAAGTTCAGTATTTTAACAAAGGCCACCAAACCTTTTAATTTGGCTTTACAATAAAAAAGATAAAACAAAATAAAAATCTTTGGATAAGTACATACTTGAAAGTCTGTGCTTTAAAATCCGTACTGCGCTTGGCCAAGCGTTAATAATAATTAAGAAAAACAATGATGAAGAGATATTTAGGATTACTATTAGTAATTATTTTAGTTAGTAGTTGTATAAATGAAACACAAAAATTTAAATTAAACACACTTGATTTAGAAAAATTACAGTTTGATTTTAAGTCAGAATCTTTCTTTGCTGAAAACGCTATGAATAAACAGTATTTTATTGGTAAATACGAGTACACAATTAAAGGTGGTCAAAAAGGTTATGAATATATACATGACCGATCCTCGTCCGCTGATAAATTAGCGAAATTTTACTCGTTGAATTTTGATAAAATTGGAGCATTAACAACATTGTCCGATGAGTTAATGTTATTTTATGCATATACTAAAAATGCTGACAGTTTGGTTTATAGAGGTCTGATTGAAAAACTAACAGAAAAATATGGTATTCCAGTTCATAATCCAAACCCCCAAAATATTTGGCCGGATGGAATTCGTATGACTTGGAGTAATAAAAACAAAGTAATCCAAATCTATCCTAGAACTGTATATAGCCATTTTCATCAAGAAAACAGATTTTGGATAACACTTTTTATTGCCAATCCAAAATATGAGAAAAAACTAAGGGGAAGTTTAAATACTGGAAACTGGAATTGCTTTGATTAATGTGAAAAATAACTACAATGAAATCCTCCAGAATCCTATCATTACTTTTAATTTTTAGTAGTTGTAATTTCGAAATATAATGCCAAGGTATTTATAAATCAAAGAATTATAGGATATCAGATAAAAAATTAGCATAAATAATTTAAATAAAACTAATATATAGAAGGTAAGGAAAATATCTTTCAAGTCAGCTAGAACAAACAATAAAAAGAGTATATAAGTCGCACAATACGAAAATATAAGAAGTGCAGGTGATTTAGTAAAAAAACAATTATAAACAACCATTTCGTTTGAGATAAAACGTAGTGCAATAAACCCTGCACTACTCGATTTTCAACTGTTAGTAGTAATTTAAAAACATTCAGATACACAAGAATTTTATTAACTATGAAAACAATATTACTGTTATTAATAATATTTCAATTTCAATCTGTTTTGGGGCAAAAAACTTTAGAACAAATTATTAATGAAAAATCATTTTTTAAAAGCTATTATTCACCTTTTAATTATTATGATAGTGCTGAAAAAAAACAAGGATTTTCTATACAAAACGACGCGGAAATTTTAAAAAGATTAAAACTTTCAGCCTTAGAACATAGTGAATATTATATTACAGGTAAATATGAAATAAACGACTTGATTGTTCTTTTTTTTTCAGAATATTGTGTTTCTGAAAATATTCATTTTGCGATACTTCTAGATAAATCGTTAAATATAATAGATAGGCTAGATGAAACGGCTTATTATAATGATGAAGGTTTTTATGGAGTAAACACATGGATAGACTATAATATAATTACCACCAATATTCATAATATATATAACAAACCAGAATACGTAATAAAAAAATATACAATTACAAATAGGGGGTTTAAGGCTATAAAAAATCAAGTTGTTATAAAAACGCCATCTGGAATTAGAATCCGTAATAAACCAACAACAAATAGTATCGTTATATCTTCAGCTCCTAATTTAGAGGTTTTTAGTTACTTGTCTAATGATTACGAAATAGATTCAACATCCGTAATGGATAATGGGAAATATTTGAAAAATCATTGGTTGAAAATAGCGATAAAAGATTCTACACAACAATTAGGATATGTTTTTGGTGCTTTTGCAAAAAGACATATAGAGGCAATTACTAATGATTATAGAGTGATTCTTGATGAAATTTCAAAAGAAGATTTTTATAAAGAAAAAGACAGAAAAAAGAATGAGCTATTAGTCGAAAAAATTACAGATATAAAAAAAATAAAAAGTATTTTAAAAAATCAATTAATTGGGGAATTTGATGAAGATGGTTCTTATTCTATAAAAAAAATATTGACAGATAACGGCAAAGAAATTAGTTCATATCTTGACGAGTGCGGAATTACTGCATACTACCCTGAATATCATTATTTGTTACTAGAATGCGGTCACTCTACAGATTATTTAATAAACTTAAAAAATGGGGAAGATGATGTTAACCGAATAGGAAATCCAGATTATTATTTATCATCTTCACAAGATACTTTTCGTTTAAATGGATATTATAGTGGACAATCGAATGTTTATTTTTTAGAAAAAAACAACAAAAACGCTACGCCAGAATATATGTTTAGTATTGCAAGCCTTATTCCGTTAGATTATATAGAAAAATATTTTTGGAAAGCCAATAATAGTATCTTTCTAAAAATTGAAAGAATATATTACAAAATACAATTACAAAAACTTTAGGAATAATACCAATAAACTACTGGCAACAATTAAGTGTTTATGAGGTGCGTAGCGGCCTGCATGAATATAGAGTTGACTATGCCGGCTAAAAAGAGGATACTATGGAGATTACGTGATTTAATCAAGAGGCTATCGACAAAGACCATAAGCGAGTAACGCTTTTTCTAATAAAGGATCTTCTAGTTTTAATGACTTTTCGAATGGAATGCCGTTGTCCTTGACTTTTAAAATATAGCTTTTAACAGTGTTTTTACTCACACAAAGTATTCTTGTAATGGTGTTTTAATGCCATTGTGATGCATTCTTAATAATTGTTTTACGAGACTCATACGTGTTGGTTTACCTGCCATCTATTCCCATTTAGTGATTAATTACCCACTAAGTAAAACCAAAATCGTTTAAGGGGTCAACATGCTCCGGAATATTAATCCAATGATTTTAAAGGGGGGTCAACATACGTCAGAACGTCAGTATGTAATTACATCTTTTTTGAGTCCCGGTAGAGGGGGCAACTTGCTCCGAAATATCCACTAGTGGATGTTTCTTAATAAATACGTTAATTACATACTAGCATTTTAAATTATTAACTACTGGCTATCACGGTTCTATTTGTGCCACCGATTATGGTCGGTTAGTGCCAGTGTTTATGCTTTAACTTGTGCCACTCTAAAAGATCAAGTTTAACTAATTTGTTGTCTAAAACGCAACATCTAGCTGCATGTTTTATCTCATTTGCGTTAGGGATAGAAGCGGTTACCCTGCAACTTTTTTTCTTCTAAAAAAGTGAAGCGTATGAGCGTATAGCCCGCCCCTTGGGGAACGCCCAAATTATTCTATTTAGTATTGTTAAATTGAATTTAGGAGATGAATTATTAGTGGGGAGTTGGGGTGAATTACAAGGCGCTCTTGTGGCCCTTATATTTTATGTCTTTATTGTTTTTTCTATTAAAAATGTTGATTATTTTTGATTCATGAAAATATTACATACTTCAGATTGGCATTTAGGTCATCGATTACACGATCAAGTGCAAACTCAGGAACAACAATTATTTTTAGAATGGTTACTGAGTACTGTTATATCGAATCAGATTGATGTTTTACTTATTGCGGGAGATATCTTTGATACGGGTACACCTTCTACATTGAGTTTGAAAATGTATTACGATTTTTTGGTAGCTTTAAGAACTACAGCTTGTAGTCATATCATTGTGACTGGTGGGAATCACGATTCTCCTGGTACAATGAATGCTCCGAAAGAATTACTGGAGACGCTGTCTGTGAAAGTTATAGGGAAAGCAACGGAGGATTTAGCGGAGGAAGTATTTAAATTATCTGTGAATGAGGAATCTATTATTGTGGCCGCAGTTCCTTATCTAAGGGATCAGGATATTCGAAAAGCGGTGGCTGGTGAACAATTTGATGACATAACAGAACGCTATAAACAAGCGCTGATCCATCATTATTCAGAGGTGGGAATTATTGCAGATAGCTTGAATGCTGATGGCTGTCCTATGATTGCAATGGGGCATTTATTTGCCATTGGTGGTAGTGTTTCTGATAGTGAGCAAAATATTTATGTGGGTAATTTGGGACATATAGGAGCGGAAGATTTCCCTTCTTGTTTTGATTATATTGCTTTGGGACATTTACACAGGCCACAAATAGTGGGTGGGAACCCTAAAGTTCGCTATTCAGGATCTCCCGTAATTTTAAGTTTTAGTGAAGTGAATCAACGCAAAAACATCGTTATTTTAGAAACAGATCAGTCTATAATAAGTGATGTTGTAGCATTGGAGATTCCTGTATTCAGAAAGGTAGTTCGAATAAAAGGAACTATAGATGAGTGCGAAGACGAGTTGAAAAAATTGACTACGAATAGTTATGGATTAAAACCGTGGGTGGAAGTTGTTTTGAATGATACGTCGCCTACGACTTTAGGGGCAGTTGCTATCAATAATATAGTAGCTTCTTTAGAAATAGAAGTATTAAAAGTAACCTTGAAAAATCAGCGAAAGGTCATGGGGTTGGAAGAGTTAACGGCAGAAATTAGGAATGTTAAAGAACTGTCTCCATTGCGAGTTTTTGAAATGAAATGTGAAGAAATGGACTTCGATTTAAAGGCAAATGATTCTGTATTAGACGCTTTTAATGAGGCCTTACAAATAGCTTTAGATAATTAAAAATAGGAATTATGAAAATTTTAAAAATTGAACTTCAGAATTTGTATTCCTTGAAATCTGAGGAAGTTATTTGTATAGACCTTGATAGTTCTCAATTTAAAGATGTAGGTCTCTATGCGATTACCGGACCTACTGGAGCTGGAAAAACAACTATTTTAGATGCCATAACCATTGCTTTATATCATCAAGTACCTCGTTTTAAACAAGCAAACATTAAGGCAGGGTTAAAGGATGTTATTAGTTATGGAGCGCGTGATGCTATGGCAAGGGTTTTATTTAAAAATAAAGAGATTGTTTATGAAGCAAGTTGGTATATGCGATTGGTCTCTAAAAACGGTAAAGTTTTAGGAAAACCACAAGAGGAAGTTCGGCTGAAAAACATTACTGAAGGTCGTATAATTGCAGAAAAAAAACGAGAAGTTCAAGAAGCTGTGGTTCGCGTAACTCAATTAGATTATAATCAGTTTTTACGTTCTGTGATGCTGGCACAAGGTGAATTTGCGTCTTTTTTGTCGGCAAATTCAAAGGATAAAGGCACCTTATTAGAGCAAATAACCGGAGAGGAAATTTATAAAAAAATAGGGGAGGTTATTACGCGTAAAGCAGGAGAAGAACGCAAGAAATTAGAACAGATACGTAGTAAGATAAATAGCGATGATATTTTGGCTATTGAAGAAAAGAAAGAATTACTGGTAGAACAGCTGGGGAAGAACGAGGAGTCTAAGGAAATAGAAGAGAGGTTACATGCTCTGGAAGTTGTGAAAAACTGGTATGAAATATCGAAGAATTTACAAGTGGAAATTTCTGATAATGAACATGAAAATGTAGCGCTACAGAAAAACAAGGAGAAACATTATCAGGTGTTTGACCAACTTTCAGGTCACGATAAAGCAGCTGTTTTTAAGGATTCACTGGACGCGTTAAAAGGGCTGGATGAGCAATATAGAGAAAAGAAGCATGTAGGCGAGGAGTTTAAAAGCTCTTTAAGTGCCCTGTTACCAAGTGTAGCACTTTCAAAAAAAGAAACGGAGGAAGCAAAGAAAAATGTTGAGGATGAAGAAAAAAACTTTGATCTCTGGTTGCCTAAATTGGAGCGTGTAGCGAGAATGGAGACGATGATGATTGCGACCAAAGATAGTATTGCTAAAAATGTCGATAAATTAAATCGGTTTTTGGAAGATGAACAGGCATTCGAAAAAAAAATAGTTACCTTAGAGAGGTTATCGGAAGGGGCTAAGATAGACGAAATAAACCTGAACCAATATTTGGATAAAAATTCATTGATGGAGAAAGTTGCTCCTTTTTTCAACCAATGGAACCAACAGCTTTATCTATTACATAGTAAGGATAAAGAGCGCTTAGAGCTCACAAAAATGGTCACAGATAAGCAAGGGGAGGTTTCTAAATTAGGCGTCGTCATTGCTGATTCTGTTTTAGAAAAGAAGAAAGAAGACACTGTTTTAGAGGTGTTGCTAGCATCCTTAGATAAAGTCAAAAAAGAAGTCCTTAACGCTGATTTAAAGTTACTGTTAGTTGATAAAGGACGGCTGAATACTGATTTGAATAAAGGGATCGCACTTTTTAATTTAGCAGAGAACTTTGCGGAAAATAAGTTGTTAATAGAGAGTTCTAACAAAGGAATTGAGCAAACAGCGTTATTGGAAGTAACGATACGTGAAAAAATTAAAATTGCTCTAGCTAGAGAACTTGAGTTTAAGATACAGGTTTCAGATGCCGAAAAAATAGTGCAATTAGAGTTAGAAATTCAAGGTTTTGAAGCAGAGCGTCTAAAGTTAAAAGAAGGTGAAGCGTGTAATTTATGTGGTGCTACAGCGCATCCCTATGTGTCTACATATTTATCTTCCACTGTTTCTAAGTCCCAAAAGACTTTAGAAAAGAGGCGTGAAGTAGCAATAGAACATCAGCGAGTGATCCTTTTTTTAAATATAGAAAAGGGAAAAGAAGGAAGTAATATGGAGGGCTTTACGAAGCGACTAGAAGAGTTGAGTTTGTTACAGGTGTCTCTCTTGAAAAAAGCGATGGTACTGAATCCCACTTCTAAATTGGATGATATGCTGTCCATTAAAAAGAGGAATGGACAATTAGAAGAACAATTACAAGCCTTAGATAGTCAGGTGAAGTTAGCTCAAGAATTTATTGCTAAAAAATCAGCGGTGGAGAGTGCCTATGCAAATCAATATGAGAAAAATGTACAGCTTAAAGGGCGGATTTCTACGTTTATGTCTCAAAAAGAGTTGCTTCAAAAAGACATAGAACGTAAAAATAAGGATATTGATACATTACTTAAACAATTACAAGGAATAGATAAAGAGCTGCAACATAGTTTTTCTAATTTTGATTTTGACATTCCTAAGCCCTCAGAAACTGTTCGTTTTGTAGGTCGATTGGAAAAAGCCCTTGAAACTTATAAAGAGAGAAAAGAAGCGTTGCAAAAAGTAGAACAGGTTTTGTCTGAATTGGCCCTAAAAATAAAAAGTGGGAGGGAAGCACTAGAAAAGCAACGTGGTGATACGGTTTTATTACAAAAGGAGCAAGCGAATCATGCGATCGAATTCTCTAAACTAGAGGCAGATAGGTACCTACTATTACCAAGAGAAGTTGGCTTAGAAAAGCAACATCACATGTTGAAAGTTTCCAAAAAAGCGTCTGTTGATCTATTAGAATATCATCAAAAGGAGTTTCATGTATTGAAAGATAAGCAGGCCAAGACTGAAGGGCTAGTACAGGGAAATGTAAAGGATCTTGAGAAAATAGAACCAGCGTTAGCCTTCGTAAAAATATCCTTAGAAGAAGAAATAGGGAAGAGTGATTTTTTAAATAAGGAGGCTGTAATTACTGCATTATTGAGCAAAGAAATAAAGGCTGAATTAGAAGTGATAAAGGATCAAATAGAGAAAGCTTCCACCGAGATTTCCGCATTAAAAGAGCGTTTACAACTTAAATTAAAGAAGCATAATTCGTTGAGATTATTTGATACAAGTTTGCTTGAAATGCGTGAACAATTACTTTCTTTAAAAGTAACGAAAGATTTGGTACTTCTACGAATGGGTGAGATTACACAGATTTTCAAGAAAGAAGCAGTAATTATTTCTAGGAATAAAGGTGTTTTTGAAGCGATAAAAGAACAAGAGAAATCGCTTAAAAAATGGAGTGATTTAATCCAGTTATTGGGTGGTTCTAAGGATGCGTTTAATACGTATGTACAACGATTGACTTTACAGAATTTGATTGCTTTTGCTAATATTCATTTATTTAAATTGAACAAGCGCTACTCACTAAAAATGAATCAGGATTATAAACCAGGAGAGGAACTTAATTTTAATTTGATAGACCATTACCAAACGGACCAAGTGCGTTATGTGGATACTTCTAGTGGTGGAGAGAAATTTATTATTAGTTTAGCCTTGGCTTTAGGTCTCTCAGATTTGGCAAGTAACAATGTAAATATAGATTCCTTATTTATTGATGAGGGATTTGGGACTTTAGACAGTGCCACTTTAGAAACGGTGATTTCGAGCTTAGAAACACTACAGTCACAAGGGAAAATGATAGGGATTATTTCTCATGTGGATAATTTGAAAGAACGTATTCCTACTCAGATTCAAATAGAAAAACGATCTAATGGCGTAAGTACAGTTCGTATTGTAGGTTAAAATATAATACTAAAAGGCTCGAAATCAATATTGGTTTCGAGCCTTTTATTTAGGGTAGTAATTTATTGCATCCGTACTTCACCAGATCCTACAACATTTATTTTCTCCATTGTTGGATGGCCATAATAGGTGAGTTCACCGGAGCCAGCAATAGATGCATTTAGTTGTTGACTTACAAATACGGAAGCATCTCCAGATCCTACGACGGAAACATGCACGTTTTCACATTTAAAATTACCTCCAGAAAAATCACCTGAGCCAGCGAGCGTACATTTTAACTGACGGCTATTCCCTTCTAGTTGGATGTTTCCAGAACCTGTGATTTTTACTTTGGTCAGCGATGTCTCTACGGTGAGTTTAATAGCACCAGAACCCGTAATTGAAATGTTTAGTGTATCCTCTTTTAGTATTTCATCGGTAGAAATATTTCCGCTACCTATTAATGAAATATTTTCTATGGATTGGATGGGTATTTTTATTTTTACTCTCTTTCTTGAGTGTATGTTGCTGTTTTTTTTCCAACGAATCGATAATTTTCCGCGGGAAACTTCTGTGATTAAATACGGGAGTAAATTTTCTTCTATTTGAATTTTTAGAGTTCCTTCTGTCCCTTTGACTAGTAGCACGTCAAACGATCCTAAAACACTTATGTCATTATAATCAGAGGTGTTTCTAGTGGTCTTTATTTCATGTTTATTCCCTTTACTATTTTTATTAAAAAACTGGGCTTGCATACAAGTTGACACTAGTAAAACAAAGCTTATAGCAATTATTTTTCTCATAATGAGTAGTTTATAGATTAGTAATTGTTACGTTTCCGTAGCTGGTTTGTACGTTTATATAGGATGTTTTATTTTCTTTTAAATAATAACCTTGATAAAATTTATCGCTATTTTTTGTAATCTTTTTTTGAAATGTATAGCCTTCTTTTTTTATTTTCAGATTTCCATATGCTACATTTGCTTTGAAATTATAAGGCGTATTGTCTTCTATTCCCAGTTTTATGTTTCCGTAGTCGCTACTAATTTTCACGGATGAAAACCCCGCTAAAATAGTTTCAATTTTAATAGAACCGTAATCACTACTAAGTTTAGCGCTATTACTTAAGGTTTTTATTTTTACATGGAAATAATCACTTCTTCCAGAGATAACACCTATGTTATCTGCATTTAAATCTCCATAATCACAGCTGTATTTTAAGTTTTTTGAACTACCAATTTGAATATGAGAATAATTGGCATTCACATGTAATATGTCAGATTTATCTATTTCTAACGTAGAATAATAACTGTTGATTTTCCCTCCTTTCATAGATTCAATGGTTGATTTTCCGTTGTAGTGAATCGTGATTTCATTATTCAAATGAAGTAATTCTCCTATAAAAAGGTTTCCGTAATCGCAATTAATGGTGGCTTTTCCCTGTAATTTATTGATACTTATGTTCCCGTAATCATTCGTTGCAATTAATGTGTTGGTTACAGGCATTTTTACAGTATAGTTTATTTTTATACCTACGGTTTGATTATTTCCAAATAAATTCCATCGACTATATCCTGATTTTTGAACGACTGTTTTGGCTCTCAAAAAAGAAATTCCGTTATCAAAATCTACAGTTATTTTTTTTAATTTATCAATTACTTTTTGCTCATCATTTCCGTTAGTTTCAATGTATACATCTATTACAATTCTGTTTTCATTCCAAGTGGTGATGTTAATATTTCCATATTTATTAGTGATGGTGAAAATTCCGTCATTGTTAATTGAAAATTCTTTGTGAATCTTTTTAGATTTACTGTGTTTTCCTATTTGATCTGTAGCCAATAGCACACTAGGAACTAATAAAATGATGGCTAGTAATTTATATAGATATCTCATGGGAGTTATTTTTTAATAGTTGATGTCTTTCTAGTTGAAGGAATAGATTCTCTAATACTTCTATTCGATGTTGAAAATTTCGTATCATGGCAAAAATGATGCGTTGGTCTTGTGAACTTTCTCCAAGTTCAAGTTTTAAATGAGTATAGTGACTTTCTAATGTTGTTAATTGAATAAAAGAATCATTGATTAATTTATTGGTTTGTGGGTTTCTATAGCTGTCAATAATTTCTATTTCACGTTGAATTACTGTAGTGAAATAATTTTGTGTTTCGTGCATTTGTGGAGAAACAGTCGCTAGTTCCAGTCCATAGGAGGACTGTTTGTATTCCATGCCTATCCAAATACCGAGCATTATTAATAGCATGGCTGCTACAGAAAACAGAGACATCCATCGTTGCTTATTGTTTTTTAGGGGTGGATTAAATAATTTTTGTTCAAATCGATGGAAATGGCCTATGGTAGGTTCTTCTGTGTCAAATGTTCCCTTTAAATTATCAAATATTTTGTCTAAATCATCGTTCATGTTTTTAAGATAAAAGGGTTCTTAATTTATTTTTTGCTCAGGAAATAATTGTCCGGCTATTCTCGTAAGAAATATCCATAATTTGTGCTATTTCTTCATAATCATACCCTTCAATTAAATGGAGTGTTAATGCGATTTTATAGGTTGGTTTTAGCGTTTGCATCTTGGTTAAAATAGTTTTAGACTGCGGGGCTTGATCCTTGCTTATTACAGGTTCACTATCTGGTTGTTTTACCAGTTCTAGAGGGATTGTTTCCATCCGATTGTTCTTTTTTAAAGCGGTTAAACTCTTGTTAATTACGATGCGTTTTAACCAAGCACCAAAACTGACAGTTCCACGATAACTTTCTAGTTTTGTAAAGGCAGCTAAAAAAGCATCCTGCATTACGTCCTCCGCTTCAAAACGATTGTTTAGGATACGTAATGCCGTGTTAAACATAGCTCTATAGTATTTTTTATAGAGTTCAAATTGTGCCTTGGAATCACCTTTCAGGCATTTTTCTATGAGTTGGGTTTTATGTGATACTGCTGTTTCCAAATAGTGAGTTATAGTATAAAAACAAAGGAAGTTTTGATTTGTGACACTTTTATGCTAAAATTACCAAAAATTAATAAGTTTGTCATTCTATTTATGGCATAAAAATTGGAAAATGTAAGTGGATAATCACTTTGAGTAAAGTGTAAGGTCCTGATTAGTAATTAATAAGCGGGTCGCTGTAAGTTAAGTAGTCTTTTTTCAAGCACTATTTTAATGACAAAGTGACGGAAAAAATATATATGAGTAGATCTAAATTTTTAAAGTTTGACAATCTGTCATTGCATAGCATGATGGACGAAGATGCTGAATTAATTCCTTTAATGACTCCCGAGGACGAAGCGGAGATAAATAAGGAGGATGTCCCGGACACCTTACCTATTTTACCTTTGCGTAATACCGTGCTTTTTCCAGGAGTTGTAATTCCTATTACGGCAGGTCGTGATAAGTCTATAGAATTAATCAAACAAGCAAGTAAAGGGAATAAAATTATTGGTGTGGTGGCTCAAATTAACGAAGAAGTTGAGGATCCTACTGCAAATGATATTTATAAAACAGGAACTGTTGCGACTATTTTAAAGGTATTAAAAATGCCTGATGGAAATACAACGGTTATTATTCAAGGAAAGAAACGTTTTGAAATTGAATCAATTTCTCAAACGGAGCCTTTTATGCAAGCAACTACTAAGGAAGTAATTGAGGATAGATCTGATGAGGGTGAAGAAGAGTTTGAAGCGATTATTGATTCGATAAAAGACCTTGCCACTCGTATAATTAAGGAAAATCCAAACTTACCTTCGGAAGCTACCTTTGCGATTAAAAATATTGAGAGTAAGCCTTTTTTAATCAATTTTGTGTCTGCAAACATGAATTTGCCAGTGAAGGAAAAGCAAGAGTTGTTAGAAATTAGTAACTTGAAAGAACGCGCATTGGTGACATTGCAAAAAATGGATGCAGAATTACAACGCTTGCAATTAAAGAATGATATTCAGTCTAAAACTAGAGTGGATATGGATCAGCAGCAACGTGAGTATTATTTACATCAGCAGTTAAAAACCATTCAAGAAGAATTGGGAGGCGTTTCTTACGACGAAGAGTTGGATGAAATGCGCGTAAAAGCGAAAGACAAAAAATGGAATAAAGACGTAAAAGATACTTTTGAAAAGGAATTAGGACGCTTGCAACGTATGAATCCTCAAATGGCAGAATATTCGGTACAACGTAATTATTTAGATTTGTTATTGGAATTACCATGGAATGAATATACGAAAGATGTTTTTGACTTGAAAAAAGCACAAAAAATATTAGACAGAGATCATTTTGGGTTAGACAAAGTAAAGGAGCGTATTATTGAGCATTTGGCAGTTTTAAAACTGAAAGGTGACATGAAATCGCCTATTTTATGTTTGTATGGTCCTCCAGGAGTGGGGAAAACTAGTTTAGGAAAGTCTATTGCAGAAGCTATTGGTCGTAAATATGTACGTATGTCTCTTGGAGGATTGCGTGATGAAGCTGAAATTAGAGGGCATAGAAAAACGTATATTGGTGCCATGCCAGGACGTATTATTAAGGATTTGAAAAAGGTACAAACCTCTAATCCTGTATATGTGTTGGACGAGATAGATAAATTAGCTTCTTCGAGCCATAATGGAGATCCATCTTCGGCTATGTTAGAGGTGTTGGATCCAGAACAAAATGCTTCATTCTACGATAACTATTTAGAGTTGGATTACGATTTATCTAAAGTGTTATTTATTGCAACGGCAAATAGCTTATCTACTATTCCTTGGGCTTTGAGAGATCGTATGGAGATTATCAATGTGTCGGGATATACTATAGAAGAGAAAATAGAAATTGCAAAAAGACACTTGTTACCAAAACAAATAAAAGATCACGGATTAACCAAGGAGCATATCCAAATAGATAAAAAATCTATTGAGAAAATTGTGGTGGCGTATACTAGAGAGTCTGGTGTGCGTGGTTTGGAGAAACAATTGGCTAAGATGGTTCGTTTTGCGGCTAAGTCAATTGCATTGGAAGAAGAATATGAGACCAATATCACTATAGAGATTATTGAAAAAGTATTAGGACCCTCTCATTTAGAGCGAGATAAATACGAAAACAATGAAGTAGCTGGTGTGGTAACAGGATTGGCTTGGACCAGTGTTGGGGGAGATATTTTATTTATAGAATCTATTATTTCCAAAGGGAAAGGATTGACTATTACAGGGAATCTCGGAAAAGTGATGAAGGAATCTGCCACCATTGCTATGGAATATATAAAAGCACATGCAGCTAGTTTTGGTGTAGATCAAAAAGTATTGGATGCTTATAAAGTTCATATTCACGTGCCAGAAGGTGCTACGCCTAAAGATGGGCCAAGTGCGGGTATTACCATGTTAACATCGTTAATATCGGTATTTACACAGCGTAAAGTGAAAAATAAATTGGCAATGACAGGAGAAATTACCTTGAGAGGTAAAGTGTTGCCTGTAGGAGGAATTAAGGAAAAAATATTAGCGGCTAAAAGAGCTAATATTAAGGAATTAATTTTATCTATTGATAATAAACAGGATGTAGAAGAAATTAAGCCGAGTTATTTAAAAGGATTAAAATTCAACTATGTTACGGAGATGAAAGAGGTAATAGACTTAGCATTGACTAAACAGAAAGTGAAGGATCCTATTAAGTTTGATGTAAAAGAATAGGAAATAGCGATAAGCAAAAAACTTAAAAAGAGCGGAAAGACATGATGTGTTTTTTCGTTCTTTTTTTTGCTAAACGACGTAAAAGTATTGTTTATCGATAATAAAACGTATATTTGAGAAAAACAACAATATGAAAAAGCAATTTTTTAAACTTTTTGTAGATATTATTTTCGGAATTCATGTGTTAGGATTGTCCGGAATTATATTTACAATACCGGTTGGTCTTATGAATATCAATCTAATAAAAGTACCACCAAATGAATGGGCTCCTATTCATGTTATTTATGCAACTTTGAGTATTATTGTTTATGTGCTGTTTTTAGTCGGGTTATTCTATTTAAGAAAAATGGCTTTATTTTTATTAAAGAGGAATCAGTTTTCTCTTGAAATAGTTGAGAACTTGAAAAAATCAGGAAAGTTTTTCTTATTTACAGGAGTCCTTAGTTTTATTCAAATGTTAGGGCTTTGGATATCGGAATTATATCGAGGGACTTTTTCTTTAACGTATGAATCCAATACAATGGCGCCTTTATTTATTACTCTTATAGGGATGTTTTTTATCCTACAAAGTAATTCTTTACGATTTGCAATGAAGTTTAAAAAAGAAAATGACCTAACAATATAAGGATGGCAATTATAATTAACTTAGACGTTATGTTAGCGAAGAGAAAAATGAGAAGTAAGGAACTGTCTGAAATTATAGGGATTACAAGCGCGAACTTATCAATTTTGAAATCAGGAAAAGCGAAGGCAATACGTTTTTCTACTTTAGAAGCAATATGTAAAGCCTTGGATTGTCAACCTGGAGATATTTTAGAATATACAGCGTTGGATTGATGGTATTAATACCTGGGAACTATTGTTTTTTGATACTCCCAAATGAAACTATCAAATATAAATTTATATTAAAATAACTATCAAACAGATGTTAGAAAAGATAATAGCTTATCAGAATAAGGCAGAGTCCAACTTCGAAAAAAGAAAAAACCTAAGTACGATTGTGCATTATGTCATTGCGTTTATACTGTTTATGGTATCTACTATTATTGCTGCTTTTACCTTACCTATTCGGTTTATTTATAAAAAGATCCTTGGGAAAAAAGAGGCGTCTGTACTGCTGACATTGGAAGGGAACGATATTGACTCACTCTTGAAAAAAGAAGCATTAGTATTGATTGATTTTTGGGCGGAATGGTGTGGTCCTTGTGTGATGATGGGGTCAATTATAAAGGAATTTGCTACCGAATCCAAGGGAGTGAAAGTATTAAAAATAAATGCGGATCTAAACAGAAGCATCGTTAATAAATACCAGATAAAAGGATTGCCTCAGTTTGTTTTAATCAAGGAAGGAAAAGAAGTTAAGCGGTTCGCTGGGGCGATGACCAAAGCAGATTTGATAAAGTTTTGTAAGGTTTAAGTGTGTTTACTTTTTTGAGGGGTTATAGTATTTGATTTTATCCAATAATGAGAGTGTTGTTCTAGTTGAAATGTCTACGTGTATATCTAAGAAAAAGGGCCATAACTTATACGCAATCTAATGTAGGTAGACTGAAATGAGTAAGGGGTTGTTTAGATTTATTTATACTAAATATCGAAGGAAGAGATGAAGGTTGATTTTCAGAAAAAAATATTGAGATTGATGATTCGTGGGAATTAATTTTTAAAGAATGCTGAATTCAACTTATAAACGCAACTTTTGGGTTAAACAATAATTGATTCATTACAAATATAGGGTTTTGGTATAAAAACCTTTTCCGAGGTCTCCTA
>JAESRX010000081.1 GCA_016764435.1 Flavobacteriaceae bacterium
ATTAACTGAAACAAATAAAGAAATTACAGCTCTAATTTCTACACAAAAATCACTTATTGACTCTCTTAAATTTTATTCAGAAAACAATAAAATATCGTTAATGGATATCGTATTAAAAAATAATGGAGTTAAAATACCAACAATAAAAATAAATTCTTGGAAAGCAATTTCTAATTCAAGAATTGAATTATTACAATATGAACAATTATCTATTTTAGCAAATATTGAAGAGGAAAAGGGGAATTTAAAAATGAAAACAGATAAATTGGGAACTCTTATTTACTCAAACATTAAAGAAACAGGAAAAGAAAAAAAAGAAATAATGATGATAATAATGTTTGACATTATTCAAACAGAAATATCTATACAAAGAGAGATTGGACGAGTTACATGTAAAAATGAATAATGAAACTGGATAACAAACCCGATCACGCGGATTTGAAATCCGTGCGTACCCGTTGCGCAAAGTCTCCCGACTTTGAGTTTTATTTTTATTTGTTCATATGAGAAATATGGTGGCGCTAAGTCGGGAGACTTTGCGCTGTGGAATAATATTTGTTAGTCAACATTAGAGGAAAACAAGAATGAAATTTAAGGATTTAGAATATATAAGCATAGAAAACCAAACAACCAGTTTTCCAAAGCATTTTCATGAAACATTTTGTATTTCACTTATTCATAAAGGAATTGAACAAATTGATTTTGAAAATCAAAGTCTTTTTAGTGAAGCTGGAACCATCTCAATAACTAACCCTTATGAAATCCATTCTAACCCTTTAATTGATAGTGACTCTTATCTAAAGTTTGACACCATCTACATCCCAAGTGATGTGATGAAACACGCCTTAAATGGGAAAAACATCAAGTTTATAAATAGAAAAATAACCAGTATAAAAGTAAACAAATTGTTTTTAGAGTTAAAAAATACTTTGGACACGAAAAATCCTAAAACGATTGAATTCCATCTGTTTAAATTCGTTAATACATTGAAAAAATACTCGGAAGAAAATAAAAATGAGTATTCAGCATTAAACTTTAACAACTTCAACCAAATTAGCGATTATATTGAAAATAACATTCATGATAAGTTTTGCCTAAATGAACTCTCAAAAATGGCGAATATCAACAAATTTGGGTTTGCCAAAAAATTTAAGGCAACAACAGGTATGACACCAATGAATTACATTTTAATGAGGAAAATATTTTCCAGTAAAAAGCTAATTAATTCAAGTTCCGAACTTACTAAAATAGCATATCAATATAACTTTACAGATATGGCACACTATTCTAAAACTTTTAAGCGTTTTATTGGGATTTCTCCAAAAAAATACAAAGAGAGTATTATTATAAAAACAAAATAACCAATATTATACAAGTGGCAGCAATCTTATAAAATTACATTTGGTAAAAAAAATCAAATGAAAAAAGCAACGTATCTATTTCTTTTCTTTCTAATAACATCTAATGTTATATTTTCTCAATCCATTGATGACTCTTTTTCACAAAAAAAAATGATAAAAGATTTAAAGATATTTAAAAATATACGATTAAAAGCTAATTCTGGGCTTTACAAATACAGAACAGAAAAAGAAATAGATAGCATCTATAATTGGGCAAAGGAAGAAATTAAGAAATCATCTACTTATAGAGAATTTTATAATATTATATGTCAATTAACTGACTTTGAAGGAAGCTTACACAATGAGACTTATTTACCCGAAAATATGTCTGAATCATTAAAAAATGAAAAAGAAGGTTATTTTCCGTTACCTATAAAATGGATTAATAGAAAGTGGATAATTAATTACAGTAAAGGGGCAATACCTTTAGGTGCAGAAATAATATCAATTAACAATGATAAAATTGATAGTATTATATTAAATCTATACAAATACTACACAACTGACGGAGTAAACACAACGGGAAAACGAATTGGCTTAGAAGTTTATTTCAGTAAATATTATCGTTTAAATTTTGGAAAAATCAATCAATTTATAGTTGAATATAAAACAAGAAATTCAGATGAGACAAAAAAAATAATTCTTAACAGTATTGCAAATAAAGAGTACTATAAAAATGTAAGAAACAGATACTCAAAACCTTTTGATGAAGTAAATTATACAGATTGGCAAGAAAATGAAATCTACAACTATAAACATATTGACAAAGAAACAGGTGTTTTAACTCTAAATAGTTTTTCTATGGGTAACGAAAAAGACCCAATGCATTTAAAATACGTTTCTTTTTTAGATAGTATTTTTATAAGTATAAAGGAAAGGAATATTAAAAATTTAATAGTTGATGTCCGTTATAATGGTGGTGGAGACGACCCTAACGACATAGTAACTTATTCATACCTCACAAATCGAAATTTTTCAGAAAACAAAAAAGCTTGGATTAGTTACTATAAAATTCCTTATTTGAAATACATCGACACTAAAGTCCCCTCAATTTTAAGACCATTTGGAGTTGGTAAATACAATAGACTATTCCAAAAAGTTTTTCCAAAAGAAGAAAACGGCAGGTTTTATCAAAATTCTAAAAGTAGCGACCATAAAGTTAGAACACCAAATAAAAATACTTTTAACGGAAATATTTATTTATTAATAAGTCCTGGAGTAGCATCTGCTGGTAGTTTATTTGCAGCAATGGTTGCAGGCAATAAAAACACCATAGTAATTGGAGAGGAAACAATGGGTGGATACTATGGACACAATGGACATAGAGGTCTTGACTATATTCTACCAAAATCAAAATTTGGAATTAGTTTTTCTGTTGTAAACTTAGAACAAGACGTTCCTAAAAAAGCTAATCAAATTTACAATAGAGGAATTATCCCAGATTACAATGTAATTCAAAATTTTGATGATTACTTAAACCAAAAAGACACACAAATGAACTTTACAATTGACTTGATAAAAAAGAATATGATGAAATAAAAACGTTAACTAACAGGAAGCTACAGAAAACACGAGGGATGATTCTTAACTCAAAATTTAGTGCATTTAACAAAGAACGTCAAATATTTTGATTTGGATTTACTATAAAAAATAAACAACCCGCAGCGCCAAGTAGGGAGACTTTTAGCTTTGTTTTTATTTGTTAGCTCAAGTTTCGAACTTAAATAGATTTATGCAACCTGCTGATAATTAAGTTTATGGGTATTTACTAGGAATCCTCAATACTTGCTGTTATTTCACGTGTAATTAACTCAATATCAATAGATTCTCTCGTTTTCTCCAAAACATCAATCACCAAACTGACAACTGCTAATATCCTGACATTTAACTTACTCTCTATATAATCTTGTTTTAAATCTTTAAACAAGATTATATAGTTTCACAGGCTTCCATTCTATATCGAATACTGGTGAGTAAATATTGAACCATTGTAATGGTTATCTGTGCGATTTGGATATCGAAATTAGTGGACTGACATTTTCCTCGAGCAAACAACTGCTTAGCTTCTTTAAAAAACACTTCTATGGACCATCTGATACTGTATATTTCAATAGCCTTTACAAATTTCAGTGTTGTATCAGTTGATATTAACGTATGCCATTTTTTCCGCGTTTTGAATTAATACAGCAACCTTAAGACCATCAATTTCAGTTATGTAATGATGGTAGTAATAATTGAATTTACGCCATCGTTTTGGCTTTATTTTCTGTTTTTTGAGTTGTGACAACGTTTTTATCGTTGATCGAACTTCAATCTTACTGTTGTATTTATACATCCCAATAATATGAGTTGAACTACTAATGTTCCGTAACTTTCTAAGTAATTTAGCACTTGTAAACCAGCTGTCTATTAGGGTGTAATCTACAGGAACCTTTCGTTTTATAAGCCTAGAGAACATTTGTACCAATAGGTCTGTTTTCTTTTTATTGAGTTCCTGATACCTTTTTGCTGCAATTGTTTTACTACATCTCGGTATTTTCTTTTGAAGTCTACGTTGCGTTGCTGTTAGTCCGTATTTTAATTTTGATGTTTTACTTTCACGGTGTAAACTAAAATCAATAGGAATAAATACACTTCCATTCCAATAACCAGCTACAAGTAACTTAAATCCTAGGTAATACGATTTTGATACGTGGTTGTATATTTTTGAAACACCTTCAATTGTCTTTCCTGTTTTAGACAGATCAGTATCATCAAAGATCAAGCACATTGTAGCGTCTTGAGAAGGAGTAAAGAGCTCTTCTTTTAATAGATATTGCTTCAAAAACTGAGCTAGAAAAACGCTCCAATTTATCTTTTGATTTGCTAGGATTCGATAGTATAAATCTTTACCAGACTGACCTAATCCCTTGTCTTTTAAACTTGTAAGTCCATGAATAGAATCAAACCCGATAATAGGTAAAATTAAAAGTGTAGAAATAAAATTACCGAATGAAATCCCCGATTTCTTACACCAACTAAACTTGTTTTTAATTATATTGAATCCTAGAATGTTTAGATGTGCTTGTAGGTATTCTGAACTAAGCCAAATCTTATTAAATTTTCCTTTTATCTCCTGTATTTTTGTAATATCTTCGTGTTCTATCATGTTTTGTGCTTTGTGTGTCCTAACTTAAAAGCACAATAAAACCAAGGGTTTACCTTGGTTTTATTGCTATTTATTTTTGATTAATCCCACTAAATTAAGGGTGCGAAACTTGAGTTTGTTAATCTGAGCAATATGTGGCGCTAAGTCGGGAGACTTTGCGCAACGGAATTAGATCCATCTTTTAATAAACACACAGAACAGCAGGGCTTACCATTGTAAGCCATAATTAAAACTCACTTATAACGAAATGAAGAAATCTATTATTCTTTTAACCTTTTTTATACTTACTGCTTGTGGTTCAATTTTCACTAATCGTACCCTTAAAAAAATTGGAGTACTTGACACAAAAAGTGAATTGAGAATTATAAAAAACAAAAAAAAGAAAATAATATTTCTGTTAATGCATCATGTAGGCAACAAGGATTTTTTTGATGATGTAGCGCATAAAATTGATTCACTACAAAAGCTAGACTATACCGTTTTTTACGAAAGTACTCGTGACGATAAAGAAACAGATTCTTTAATTAAAGAAACAAACGGCTTGAAATTAAGAAAGTTAATGGGTTTTTTCCCTGGAAAATATTTAGATACAGCCAAAAATGTTATTGCAGGAAAAATAAAATACAAAGAAAAACACAAGTTGATAGAACAACCAAACTATAATAAATTAAATGTTGATAGTTTAACCTCAATAAAAGCAGATGTAAGTTTGTCCGAATTGATAAGTGAATTTGAAAAAAAACACACTGAAATAAAATTGGACAGTTGTGATTTTAAATTTAGCTTAGAAGATAAAAATTACAAATGTAAAAAAGCAAATAAAAGCCTCCAAAAGATATTTAACAAGGATTATATTAAAGACTATAGAAACAAATATTTAGCCAAAAAAATAATCAATAGCAAGAAAAATAAAATTTTAGTTATTTATGGAAATGCCCATTATTATGGATTGTCTATGGAATTATATTTATTAGGTAACATTAGAGGAAACCAAGATAACAGGTATGAAATTTAAGGATTTAGAATATCTAAGGATAGAAAACCAAACAACCAGTTTTCCAAAACATTTTTACGGAAAATTTTGTATTTCACTTATACATAAAGGAATTAAACAAATTGCTTTTGAAAATCAAAGCCTTTTTAGAGAGATTGGAAGTATATCAATAACCAACTCGCAACGGAGCATCTTTTAATAAACATACAGAACAGCAAGATTTACCTGTGTTGTAAGCAAGCTGAATGAAAAATCAGGTAGTACATGAAAATCATCATTACCCTATTAACCTTTTATAAGAAACTAATTATTCCAGCATCTATAACTGCTGTTTTAAACGGGTATTCTTTCGGATATATTGCTGTTCTAACGAGAGCTGATAAAGGAGAATCAATCTCATTGTTTTCAACGGGGGCTGCAGCAGTATCCTATCTGATTTTTTCATTAGCATTTCAATATTTTGTTTACGAATGTAAAAACGCCAACGAATACTATTTTTATTACAATCTAGGTTTGAATAAAACCTTACTTTGGATTAGTAACCTGACTATTAGCCTAATAATAACTGCTTTAATATTAACTATATGACTAGATTACACGTAGATAGCGTATTAAAAAGTTATGGAAATCAACAAATTTTATCCGATATTTTCATCTCCTGCAATACACAGGAAATTGTTGGGTTATTAGGCACAAACGGATCTGGAAAATCAACTTTATTAAAAATTATTTTCGGTTCAATCGGAGCTGAATATAAATTCATAAAGGTTGGAGATAAATATATCAATGGAGTATTTGATAATCGTCATCTAATTAATTATTTGCCACAAAATAATTTCATCCCAAATCATGTTAAAATAATTACAATTATAAAAATGTTTTGCGATAAAGAAAGTTCTTTATTGATTATGAATAACCCTTTAATAAAACCACATCTAAAGAAGAAAAGTAAACAACTGTCTGGAGGAGTAAGGAGAATATTAGAAATATTTTTAATCATTTTTTCAAACGCTAAATATATTCTATTGGATGAACCTTTTAATGGTGTCGATCCCATTCACAAAGAGGAAATAAAAAAATTAATTATTTCACAATCTAAAAATAAGGGATTTATAATAACGGATCATGACTATCGAAATATTTTGGATATCGCAACAAAAATAGTACTAATTCATGATGGTGCAACTAAGGAAATTAAAAACAATGATGAACTTATAAGATATGGATATATCTCAGAATTATAATGTGAAATACCCGCTGCGCAAAGTCTCCCTACTTTGAGCTTTGTTTTTATTTGTTACTTTCTCTCATTTCTATTCTTGATTCAATTTCTTGATCGTTGATTTTTTTTAATACTTCAATTACAGGATTGTCTACAAATGTTACCGCAAGAAATCCAGCATTGTTTATATAATTTCTAGCACTTGAATACATATAATGTTCCATTTCCCCACCACACCTGCCTTTACAGGGTTCAAATGAATATAATCTAATTTTGACCTCAAAAATTTCACGGAATATATTTCTTCTGCATGATTGCCATATTGCCAGAATTGATAATTTTTATTTCTATTATGCGTGTTAGCAGCCATTTAAAAGCGTTCTAGCATCCATTCTCTCTTACTTTCTGGTTCGCTTTGTATTTTATTTAAAATACTTGAAGCCGTAAATTTCTTAAAATCTCTCAATAGGCCCGATTAGTAACCCGATCGCGCGGATTTGAAATCCGTGCGCACCCTCATCCGAAACAAAACCCCTTAAAAAACACACAAACATCGAATGCATTTTCTAATTCTGAATAAACAAATTTTCTGTTCCTTTATTTTTGAATGACATATTTCTTAGTTAACTATTAATTTTTACTGGTTATTGTTTTTTAAAGGTTTATGCGAACAGCCCTTTGTGACACTCTTTGTGGCCACGGATTGCAAATCCGCGCTATCACGTTAGAGGTATGGCAGGGCAATCTAATGTTCCTTATAAAAAAATCATCGCACTATCTACCAAAACCAACAATTACTGCTTCACAGCTCGTATAGAATACAACAGAGGATGCAATCTTTTGCCTTCAGGTATTTCATACTGTCCTTTCTCATTTTTAAGCATTCCTGGAAATACATCGTAGGGAGCTTCGTCAAACTCGTGTAAAAACTCAATAGTCAACCCCGCACTGATTAAGGCAGAAATAACGTCCCCTAATCCATGATTCCATCCATATTCTTTACTCAACATACTAGACGCTGTATCCGCGTAGGTTCCTTTATACTCTTCGTAAATCACTTCTTTTTGATTGTAACCATATTTTAATTCGGGCTTCTCCAATGTATAATCAAACATCCACATAATCGGATGAAATTCCACCATATAAAAAACACCTCCTGGTTTTAATTTATCCACTATCACTTTAGCCCATAAATCCAAGTCTGGCAACCAGCCTATCACTCCATAAGAAGTAAAAACAATATCAAATTCTCCTGGTACATTTTCAGGCACGTCGTACACATTGCTTTTCACAAAGGTAACTGGCAGGTTTAAATCCTTCTTAATGTCGTTGGCTTTTTCAATTCCTTTGGAAGATAAGTCGATGCCTGTGCACTTGGCTCCTAGCCTACTCCAACTCATGGTATCCAATCCAAAATGACATTGTAAATGCAAGAGTGTTTTCCCAGAAACCTCTCCCAATTCTCTTAACTCAATTGGATTTAAAGACGTTTTTCCTTGTTTAAAACTTGTAACTTCGTAAAACTCAGAAGCCGCATGAATCGGAACTTTCAAATCCCATGTCTGTTCGTTTGTCTTGAAAAACGCTGTATAGTTATCTTGCATCATTATATATTAAGTGATGTCTAATATAACTAAATTAATAGCAATAGCAACCAAACAATGGGAATGGCTTCTATCCAAAAAGAAGCAAACCATTTATTTTGATTGCGATTCGAAAAACACAACCCGAGTATTAGCAACACGCCTACCATAAGTTCAGGAAGCATCAGGTCCATTTTAAATTGACAATAATAAAATTCAATCCCCATAAATACTAAGGCAAAGAAAACCCCTAACAGTTTTGATTTTTTAACACCAATAAGCTGTGGTATGGTTTTCAAATGGGAAGCATCATAATTTAAATCTCTAATATCAAAAGGGATGGTTAATGCCATCACTAAAAAAACCCGTTGAATAAACACTACAAGTATTTCTACGTTTACGGTGTATTCCGCATCTACTAAAGGAAAAAAAACAGTAACTCCTGCCCAAGAAAAAGCAATTAAAAACAGTTTAATTCCAGGGGTAAACCGCAAGGACCTTTTCGTATAAAAAAATGGAACACTGTAAAAGAAAGTCACTATAAAAAACGGAATCAAGGTACCGATTGCTTCCCAACGTAATTGCGATAGCAAAACAAGTAAAAACAGTCCACATATCCCACTTAGAACCAACATTAACTTTCTGTTTTTATCCAACCAAACAGCCATCCAACTTTGAATAGTCTCCAAACGAACCAAGCGGATAAAGTTATAAGAAACTATGGTAGATAAGAATACAAAAAAAACAGGAACAGCATCCATTTCCCCATATTTAAATAAAGTAACATACGTCATTGCCCCTGTTGCTAATGCAACATGTACGTTTGCAAAAACATAAAATAAGGCTATTTTTTTAAGAGAATTCACAGGGCAAATATAAGCTATTCTGAATGGTTATTTTTTTAGGGTAACAAAGTACCATAATTAACTAATAATAGGTAGAATCATAGATGTATTTTCTGTACTTTTGCGAAAATAACAACATAACTTTAAGCAATTATAAATGAAAACAAATGCATTCGTTTTAAGACATATCGGACCTAGTGAATCTAGTGTTCAAGAAATGTTAAACTCCATTGGAGTAGAATCGCTTGACGAGCTTATCTTTAATACAATCCCTGACAATATTCGTTTAGAGAATGGACTGGATTTACCAGCCCCATTGAACGAACAAGAATTCACAGCCCATATTCAAGGACTTGCGAATAAAAACAAACAATTTAAAACCTATATCGGATTAGGATACAACGCGGCAATCACCCCTGCAGTTATCCAACGAAATGTTTTTGAAAACCCAAGCTGGTATACTTCATACACGCCTTATCAAGCAGAAATTTCTCAAGGGAGATTAGAAGCATTGCTTAATTTCCAAACAATGCTAACAGATTTAACAGGATTACCATTGGTAAATTCTTCTTTGTTAGATGAAGGTACTGCTGCTGCTGAAGCAATGATTATGTTGTTTAGTACGAGAAGTAGAGCACAGAAAAAAGCTGGTGTTCATCAGTTTTTTGTTTCAAATGAAGTATTGCCACAAACCATCGATATTTTAAAAACAAGAGCGACTCCGCTTCATATTGAATTGGTTTTTGGAGATCACCAAACCATTACACTATCCAAAGATATGTTTGGAGCCATCGTACAATATCCTGCAAAAAACGGAAATGTATATGACTACACTCAATTTATCTCTAAAGCAAAAGAACAAGACATTAAAGTAGTAGTTGCTGCTGATTTAATGAGTTTAGCCTTGCTTAAAACACCTGCAGAAATGGGTGCTGAAGTTGCGGTAGGAACGACCCAACGTTTTGGAATCCCATTAGGATATGGAGGACCTCATGCTGGATATTTTGCAACCAACGAATCTTACAAACGTCAAATCCCAGGACGTATTATTGGAATCACAAAAGATGTGGATGGAAACCGTGCCTTGCGTATGGCTTTACAAACACGTGAACAACATATAAAACGTGAAAAAGCAACTTCTAACATTTGTACTGCACAAGTTTTATTAGCGAATATGGCGGGAATGTATGCCGTATATCACGGACCAACAGGACTGAAGAACATCGCTCTTAAAATAAATAGTTTAGCGCGTAACCTTGAAGTTGGACTTAACTTAATGGGACTAGATCAAGTAAACGATGTGTATTTTGACACCGTTCAAATCCCTGTAAAAGACGCACAAAACACATTAAAAATAGCTACTGAAAATGAAATTAACTTTTTAGCTATTGATGCTACTACCATTGGTATTTCTATCAACGAAATGTCAAGTATTTCAGATATAAATGCTATTTTAACAGTTATAGCTACTTCAGAAAACAAAGAAGCAACCTTATTTGAAAACCGCTCTGATGAGCAAATCATTCCTGAAGATTTCTTAAGAAAAAGCACCTATTTAACACATGAGGTATTTAATTCTTACCAATCCGAAACGGAAATGATGCGTTATATCAAACGATTGGAAAAGAAAGATATTTCCTTAACAGACTCCATGATTTCTCTAGGTTCTTGTACCATGAAACTGAATGCTGCAACGGAAATGCTCCCTTTATCTAACAGTAATTGGCAAAACATTCACCCATTTGTCCCACAAGACCAAGCAGCAGGTTATTTGGAAATGTTGAAAAATTTAGAAAATCACTTAAGTGAAATCACTGGTTTTGCAGCCACGTCTTTACAGCCAAACTCAGGAGCAAATGGAGAGTACACCGGATTATTAGTAATCCGAGCTTATCACCAATCAAAAAACCAAGGACACAGAAATATTTGTTTAATTCCAGCATCGGCACATGGTACCAACCCTGCTTCCGCAGTTATGGCAGGAATGAAAGTAGTGGTGACTAAGACTTCCGAAAACGGAAACATTGATGTCAATGACTTAAGAGAAAAAGCAGTATTACACAAAGATAACTTAGCGGCCTTAATGGTTACTTACCCTTCTACTCACGGTGTATTTGAATCTGAAATTAAAGAGATTACCGAAATCATTCACGCTAATGGAGGTCAAGTGTATATGGATGGTGCCAATATGAACGCTCAAGTAGGATTAACCAATCCTGGATTAATTGGAGCTGATGTATGTCACTTAAACTTACACAAAACATTTGCCATTCCACATGGAGGTGGAGGACCTGGTGTAGGACCAATATGTGTTGCTGCACATTTAGCTGAATTCTTACCTTCTAATCCCGTACAAGCTACCGGAGGAAAAAATGGAATCACGGCCGTAGCCGCTGCTCCATATGGATCTGCTATGGTAGATTTAATCTCCTATAGTTATATTAGAATGCTAGGAAATGACGGTTTAAAAGCGTCTACTACTTTTGCTATTTTGAATGCGAACTATATCAAATCTAAACTAGAAAAGCACTACAGTATTCTATATACTGGAGAAATGGGCTTTGCTGCTCATGAAATGATCGTTGACTTTAGAGAGTTTAAAGCCAAAGGAGTCGAAGTAACCGACATTGCAAAACGATTAATGGACTATGGATTCCATGCACCAACAGTATCATTCCCTGTGGCAGGAACCTTAATGATAGAGCCTACAGAAAGTGAAAGCAAAGAAGAATTAGACCGCTTTATTAATGCCTTAATTCAGATAAAATCAGAAATTGAAGCTTACACAACTGAAGGCGATTCTGTATTGAAAAACGCACCTCATACACTTCAGATGTTAACCAGCGATACGTGGCCTTATTCTTACTCAAGAAAAGAAGCAGCATTTGCACTGGATTATATCGCAGACAGAAAATACTGGCCTACAGTACGTCGTGTAGATGACGCATACGGAGACCGTAATTTAATATGCTCCTGTAATCCCATCGAAGATTACCTATAAAAACAGGAAGATATCACACTGAAAAAAACCGTTTAACTACTACAATTGTAGTCAGTTAAACGGTTTACTTTTAAACGAAAACCTTGTAGTTAAAAAAAGGGTATAATAATTTTAAAAGCTAACACTAAATTGGTACTTTTGCAGTTCGAAGATTTTTATGTTTAAAACCATCAATTTCATCGAAAAAAATCCCCAGAAGGATCTATATTAATTTGAAGAACAAAGAAGATGAAAAAAATAACAAAAGCAACTTATTTGAAATGGTACAAAGACATGCTATTTTGGAGAAAGTTTGAAGACAAATTAGCTGCCTTATACATCCAACAAAAAATTCGTGGATTTTTACACCTTTACAATGGTCAAGAAGCTGTTTTAGCCGGAGCATTACATGTGATGGAAAAAGACGACAAGATGATTACTGCATACAGAAACCACGTACAACCGATTGGTTTAGGAGTAGATCCTAGAAGAATCATGGCAGAGATGTTAGGAAAAGTAACAGGAACTTCTAAAGGTTTAGGAGGTTCTATGCATATCTTCTCTCCAGAACACAACTTCTATGGAGGACACGGTATTGTAGGGGGACAAATTCCTTTAGGTGCAGGATTGGCTTTTGCTGATAAATATTTTAACAGAGACGGAGTTACTTTAACTTATTTTGGAGATGGTGCTTCTAGACAAGGATCGTTACACGAAACCTTTAATATGGCCATGAACTGGAAACTACCCGTAGTATTTATTTGTGAAAACAATGGATACGCTATGGGAACCTCTGTTTCTAGAACTGCAAACCACGAAGATATCTGGAAATTAGGATTGGGTTACGAAATGCCTTGTGGAGAAGTAGACGGAATGGACCCAGTAGCTGTTGCTAAAGCAATGGATGAAGCTATTACTAGAGCTCGTACAGGTGGAGGACCAACATTATTAGATATTAAAACATACCGTTATAGAGGTCACTCTATGAGTGATGCTCAATTATACAGAACAAAAAAAGAAGTTGAAGAGTACAAGAAAATTGACCCTATCAACCAAGTTCTAGAAGTGATTAGAGAAAAGAACTACGCAACAGAAGAAGAAATCAAAGGTTTTAACGAAGATGTTAAAAACTTAATTTTAGAATGTGTAGAGTTTGCTGAAAATTCTCCATACCCAGAAATCGACGTGATGTATGATGCTGTTTATGAACAAGAAGATTATCCATTTTTACCTCATAGATAAGTCTAATTAAATCAACAAAAAAAACCGAGAGTTCGCGGGTAGCGATTCTCATAAAAATATAAGAATATGGCAGAAATAATTACAATGCCGCGTTTGAGCGACACAATGACAGAAGGTGTTGTTGCACAATGGTTAAAACATGTTGGCGATAAAATCGAAGAAGGTGATATCCTTGCTGAAATCGAAACTGACAAAGCTACAATGGAGTTCGAATCTTTTAACGAAGGAACTTTATTATACATCGGATTAAAAGAAGGTGTGAGTGCTCCTGTAGATTCTTTATTAGCTATTATTGGTAATGAAGGAGAAAACATTGACGATTTAGTAGCTAATTTTGACAAGGCAACTGCTCCTGATCCTAGCGAAACGGAAAAAGAAACTCCTGCTGTAGAAGAAAAAGTGGCTCCCGCTACTACACCAGTTGCAACTGCTGCTCCTGCTGCTCCAACAGCTATTGCTGCACAAGTAGTAAATACCGGACGTATTTCTGCTTCTCCATTAGCCAAGAAAATTGCGACTGATAAAGGTATCAATTTAGCTATTGTTACTGGAACTGGAGAGAATGGACGTATTGTAAAACGTGATGTTGAATTTTTCGTACCTATTACGGCTACTTCTGCACCCGTTGCTACCAGTGCTGTTACTATGGAAGATGAAAGCTTCGAGGAAATTAACAATTCTCAAATGAGAAAAGTGATTGCTCGTCGTTTGACTGAATCTAAATTCTCTGCCCCTCATTATTATTTAATGTTGGACATCAATATGGACAATGCCATTGCTGCTCGTAAAGAAATCAATGCATTACCAGAAACCAAAGTATCATTTAATGATATGATTGTAAAAGCATGTGCAATGGCCTTAAAAAAGCATCCACAAGTAAACTCACAATGGTTCGAAGATAAGATGAGAATCAACCACCATGTAAACATCGGAGTTGCTGTAGCTGTTGAAGACGGTTTAGTAGTCCCTGTTGTGACCGGAACTAACCATAAGAGTATGACTCAAATTGGAAGTGAAGTAAGAGACATGGCCGGAAGAGCGAAAGGTAAAAAATTAACGCCAGCAGAAATGGATGGTAGTACTTTTACTGTTTCTAACTTAGGAATGTTCGGAATTACTGAATTTACCTCTATCATTAACCAACCAAACTCAGCAATATTATCTGTAGGTGCTATCGTTCAGAAACCTGTAGTAAAAAACGGTGAAATCGTTGTTGGAAATGAAATGAAAATCACCCTAGCTTGCGATCACAGAACTGTGGATGGAGCAACTGGAGCTGCATTTTTACAAACATTAAAACATTTTATAGAGAACCCTGTAACTATGCTTGCATAAGGACCCGTTCTTTTTAAAGATATTTAAACACCTAAATTGCCTTGTGCTTTTTAGGTGTTTTTAGTTTTAAAACAATGAGATAATAGATTTTAGAAATGAGCTTCCTACGCTTATAAATACGCCCTGTCATTCCTGTAAGACGAAAACAATACGATCGGATAAAAGACTTTTAGATTCGGATATAGGCAACCTAAAGACCATACTTTTACACACAATATAACAGCTCACCAACGCCCTCTTGAGGGAAAACTATTTTCCTCAAAAATACAGGGAAATAATGGAGGGTTCTTAGCATCAATGCTAGTGAGATCTTAATTTTATCATTCAATAATTTGAATCCAAAATAACGGTTTTAGTAAAAAACGTCAATGATAATGGCGATACAGCTACCTATTAGTTAAATACATCTTGATACAATTACTCCTACCCTCGCAATCACTGGATGTGACACTACATAAGCACACACCAATCGTCCTGATTTCTACTGATTATCTCTTTAAAAATCACCAAAAAAGCAAGTACAGACTCCTATAATTTTAAAATACTGTAGGTTTCAATTAAAATAAAAAGACTTTCATTACATATGATATCAAGAATACTTAATTTTGAACCCGTCGCTAACTAATAACAGAAAACCAATAACTATCATCTAAGTAAACAATGACTCACAATCACTTCAAATTATTCAAACCATACGGATATATCAGCCAGTTTAAATACGATTTAAAACGAAAAAAGAAGCTCTTAGGTGAACTCTATGACTTTCCTGAAGGCACCATGGCTATTGGGAGATTAGACGAAGACTCTGAAGGCTTATTACTCTTAACTACGGATGGAAAAGTAAGCCAGCAAATACGTAGTAGAAAGGTAGAAAAAGAATATTATGCGCAAGTAGATGGCATCATCACAAAAGAAGCCATAAGACAACTGCAAGAAGGTGTGGAAATAGGTGTAGAAGGCATCAAATACATGACCAAGCCTTGTAAAGCATTTCAATTAGAAGAAACCCCTATACTTCCGAAACGGGCAAAAAAGATTCGTGACGATCGTCATGGGCCCACTTCCTGGGTAACCATCACCGTAACCGAAGGAAAATTCAGACAAGTACGAAAAATGACAGCTGCCGTGGGCTTCCCTACCTTGCGATTAGTACGAGTACGGATACACGACATTACCATTAAAGACATGGATGCAGGAGATGTATCCCCTATCGATTACCAACTCACATAGAGACGTACTATGATCCGTCTTTCCGAAAAAGGTAGCGATGCAAGACATTGCGTCTCTACACTTTTTTTTCAGGAACAATAATTTCTTTTTTTTAAAACAACAAAAAGCCTTAACAAAAATGTTAAGGCTTTTTAATTTTATATAATAGACTAAATTCTTATTTCTTGAATTTAGCGTATTTAGTCTTAAATTTATCAATACGACCTGCTGTATCAATCAATTTAGTTTTTCCTGTATAGAATGGGTGAGATGTTCTTGAGATCTCTAATTTAACTAAAGGGTATTCATTACCATCAACCTCAATAGTTTCTTTAGTATTTGCAGTAGAACGCGTTAAAAAAACATCGCCGTTAGACATGTCTTTAAATGCAATCATTCTATATTGTTCTGGATGTATACCTTTTTTCATCGTTAACTCGTTTTATTATGTTTTATTTTTCAGATTGCAAATTTAACCATAT
>JAESRX010000045.1 GCA_016764435.1 Flavobacteriaceae bacterium
TACCCGCTCCTGCAAGCCGATACTGATGGACCTACCATCATCTTATTTTTAGTTACGTAAAGCTTACGCTTTACTCATAGCACACTCCGCGCGGTCGGGATTATTCTTACCGAAGAAAATAATCAAGGAATTGACAAAAACAAGTACTAGTATTATTAAGAATTTTAAAAAAACCTAAAACTAATTGACTCACAAGTGTTGAAGATAATAGACAACAATGAATCTCTTAAAAAAGACTATCAATTAATAATTAGCATACCTGGTATTGCCCCTCAAACAGCAACCTGTTTGTTAATTGTCACAAAAGGATTTACCACCTTTGATAATGCTCGTAAGCTTGCCTGTTATGCAGGAGTAGCACCATTTCCGTATCAATCAGGGACTAGTATTAACGGAAGAACTAAAGTGAGTCATTTAGCAGATAAAAGCTGAAATCATTATTGAATATGTGCGCCTTGAATGCCAAAAGATGGGACTATCAGCTTAAAAAATATTTTGACGACAAAGTCAGTAAAGGAAAAAATAAAATGCTAATTCTAAACAATATAAGAAACAAGCTTTTACATCGCGTTTTTCCGTAATTAAAAGACAGCAACCTTATGTAAATACACATAATTTTACTACATAAATCTGAGGGAAATGTAAATTTAAAAATAAATGTGGTGTTGATTATGGCTTGTTGAACTGGAAATAACTCGACCGTAGGAGAGTTATTCTATTTAAACAATACCACGTAATTGTATTGCATTTTTTTTAGCATAAACACGTTTTTCTAAACAAAAATAAATATCATTTTTTACTTGTTTCCACCCATAGAATGCAGTAGCCATAGAGCTTACTCATGCGACAGCGGGGGCAAAACATTAAAAAAAAAACAAAATACAGGTGAAACTTGCGTTTCAAATTGATTATTCTATCTTAGCTTTTTATCAATGCTATGAATAAAATAACGAATAAAACATTTATCCAAATTCTTTGGGATCGAAACGTACCACAATATTTAGGAACCTATCTTGCCGTTGGCTTTGGTTTACTTCAATTTGTAGAGTTTATTACCAAAAGATACAAATTAAGTGATGTCCTAGTTGATAAATATTTATTAGTATGGTTGGCTCTATTGCCTGCCATTATAATAATCATTTACTTTGGAGGGCAATTAAAATTTAAATCCACCAATTTAAAATGGCCTAGATTTATAGTTATTACAAACATCCTATTCGCTTTTTTGGCAGCAGGATTTTTATTTAATGGGAAACAAACAATAAATTTCAGCCAAATTGAACTAGTGAACGAAGAAGGACAGAAATTTAACGTAATTGTACCTGCTCGAAATAAAGTAAAAACAGTAGCCAGTTTTCAGTTCAAAAATTTAACAGGTGATTTGGATAAAAATTGGTACGGTGTCGCATTCTCTCAACTACTTCAATACAATCTTAATCAGCGACCCGAGTTTTATACATTTTCTGCCTATTCATTAAATACTTTCCATGATGTTTTAGGGCTTCCTTCGTTTATTAGCCCAAATATTGGCATGCAAAGAGAAATAGCTGTAAAATCTAGAAACGACTATTTTACAAGTATATCTTACAATATTATAAACGGTAAATTTGAGTTTAAGGGAAAGTTATATAGTTCTAAAGACAGCAAAATCATCACCGAGTTAACAGCAACAAATGAAGATCCTTATGTAGCTATAGATAAATTAAAGCAACAAATTTTCGACCATATTCCTGAAGGTTTTAAAAATATTGAGAACCAAACCTACATGCCAGTTTCTACTTTAATTACAGATAATTTTGAAGCTCTTAAATATCATACTGAATCACGGATTTTGTTTTACAAACACCCTACAAAGCTCTTGAAAGTATTAAAACTAGAACAAAAAGCTATAGCACTAGACCCATCTTGTACTGAATGTTATTATTATATGGGTGACGTTTTATACGGATTAGGACGTAAAGAAGAAGCTATTACTGCTTTAAAACGTGCAATACAATTAGGTAAGTCCTTACCTCAAAGAATGCAATTTTTAGCCAAAGGTATATATTATAGTATTACAAAGAAGGTGGATTCTTATTATAAGTTACAAGAATTACATAGGAAGATGTTCCCTTATGAATTTGCACCTTATCAAAATTTGATGAATAAATATTTTGTTGATTATGGTATTGACAAGACGAAAGCCTTAATCCAAGAAGCTATTGACAATGGTAATATTGAAAAAGGACTCTTAGTGTTGTTTTATTTGCAATTAAGGAATGAAGAATACCCTGAGGCTCTTAACACTCTAGATCGTTATACTGCGGAGTTTCCTGACAGAGATCAAGAACGACTAAAATACGCCTCTGTTTATGAAAAACAAGGGGATATAAATGCTGCAAAAAAGGTATTACTCGAGGAAGAAACTCTAGATCCATTAAATGCTGAAATTCAAATAAAGCTTGCAGAAATTGAGTTTAAAACGCAGCAAATCGATTTAGCATATAAACGTATAAATAACGGGCTACTACAGGCAACTACTTTAACCGATAGCATTGCTTTTTTATGGTACAAGGTTTCTCTTTTAAAAAACTCAGGGCAAATAAAAAAAGCTTTTGAAGCTATCAATATATTTGAAGAATATGCAGTAAAAAGGAAACCTATTAATATTGTGTTATCAAATACATTTGAAAGTAAATCCGACATGTATCAATCTATTGGGGAATCAGACAGGATAGAAAAGATACTTACTGTACTTTCCAAATATTCTCCTCAACATGAGGAAATGAAAAGATGTCTTACCCTATTAAATTCAATTATGTGCGATTATAATACTGAAATTATTAAGGTTTCCTGTAAAAGTGAATTTGAACATTTCGGAAAAGGCTATGGTGGTTTTATTGATGTTGCTGAAGCATACCAAATGAAAGATTATCATAAATGTCTAAAACTTTTGGAGCTTGATAATAATAGATTATTTAATTTAATCCAAGAAAGGTGTTTTTTAGCCAATATATACGCTAAGGCTGGAGATATTGAAAAAGCAAAAGAGATCATAAAAAAAGAAATAGACAAAAAAACAGATGAACCAATATATTACTATCAAATGGCTACATTGCTAAAAAAAAGCAATCCAATACAGGCCCGAAAATACGTAAACATTGCTTTGAATTATTGGGAAAATTCAGACGCAAATTATATACCGTTTCAACGTGCAATTTCCTTATCTAAAGAACTATACCTACAAGGAACAAAAATAAAACTTTAATACTAATAGACCAATTGACTTAAATTTATAAGCAAGTCAATACTCCTGCTTTAATCTTATAGGTACATCAACTTAATTCTTAAAATAATGATTCACGCTTATAATCATTAATATCTCTAAATGTTAAAAGAACATGATTAATCAAATAACAATAATTCCAATCTCTTTCAATTCTTGACAAGAATTAAAACTAAAAGTATCATATGTGCTTATTTTCTAGTAAAATCATACGTAAATCCAAATTTACAGTCACTCCTCTCCAATTAGTAAATCCTAGTCCATACTTATAAAGGAGTTAAAAATTAAAACCTTACATTTGCCGCAGAAATAAATTTATGACATTTAAAGAACTTGGAATTATCCAACCCATCCTAAAGGCATTAGAAGTCAAAGGATATACCCACCCCACTCCTATTCAAGCAAAATCCATCCCTATCCTATTAAAAGGAGAAGACTTATTGGGCTGTGCACAAACAGGAACTGGAAAAACTGCCGCATTCGGAATACCTATATTACAACATATATATAACAAAAGACAACCAGGACAAAAAGGACGTCGAAAAATTAAAGCATTGGTAGTAACTCCTACTCGTGAGCTAGCCATTCAGATTGGTGAAAACTTCACAGAATACGGAGAATATGCAGATGTAAGAAACACCGTGATTTTTGGAGGAGTAAAACAAGCCCAACAAACACGCATTTTACGCCAAGGGGTCGATATTTTAGTTGCCACTCCTGGACGTTTATTAGATTTAATAAATCAAGGTTTTATTAGCTTACGCGATGTAGAATACTTTGTATTGGATGAAGCAGACCAGATGTTAGACATGGGTTTTATCCACGACATTAAAAAACTATTAAAGTTATTACCCGCCAAAAGACAATCTTTATTTTTCTCTGCGACCATGCCACAGTCTATTCGTGACTTGTCAGGAAAAATATTAGGAAACCCTGGAAAGGTAACCATCACACCAGAAAAAGCAACCGCCGATAAAATCGAGCAGGGAGTTTATTTTGTTGCTAAAAAGAACAAAACAAAATTATTAGTTCACATTTTAGAGGAACGTCCTAAGCAATCTACCTTAGTATTTTCACGTACCAAACACGGTGCGAATAAAATTGTAAAACAATTAGGGCAAGCTGGGATCAAATCAGAAGCCATACACGGAAACAAATCACAAACAGCAAGACAAAAAGCCTTGGGTAAATTCAAGTCTGGAGAATTGTTTGTATTGGTAGCTACCGATATTGCAGCACGTGGTATTGATGTATCTAAACTCGCATTGGTTGTGAATTACGACTTACCTAATATTTCAGAAACTTACGTACACCGTATCGGTCGTACGGGTAGAGCTAAAGAAAGCGGTATTGCATTGTCCTTCTGTAATCAAGAAGAAAAAGCATTTTTGAGAGACATTGAAAAATTAATCAATCAAAAAGTCCCTGTAATTTCAGACCACCCTTTTGAAGGCGAAATAGACGATGCTCCGGCAAAATCAGAAAAGGCCAAACCGAAACCAAGAAAAAAATTCAATAAGCCTAAACCTAAAAATGGTGAAAGCACTACGAATTCAAGATCTCGAAATTTCACAAGGAACACCCCGCGAAATAAAAACAGGACACCATCACGAGCCAGAAACAGCAACTCGTAAACAGTATTCAAAAGCACAATAAACTCCGTTTATTGTGCTTTTTTTTTAATTATATTCAGTAAATTCGCATTTTTCAAACAACACACTAACACACACATAATGATTCATTTCTTTGGGAACCACAACAGTAAAATAGTTGCTGTGCAAACGTCAAAAGAACTTAGTTCAGAAACCATCTCTAAATTAAACTGGCTTTTTGGTGATGTCACTAAAATTTCTAAAACCACCATAGAAGGACGCTTTGTAGGACCACGTGCAGCCATGATCTCTCCATGGAGCACTAATGCTGTCGAAATTACTCAAAACATGGATATAGAAGGAGTTATTCGCATAGAAGAATACCTTCCCGTGACTAAGGACGCCTCTTTCGACCCTATGTTAAGTGAGAAATTCGAATCATTAACACAAGATATATATACCGTAGATGCAAGCCCAGAAGCTATTTTAGACATTCATGATATCGCTGCTTTCAATCAACAAGAAGGTTTAGCTATGAGCGCTGATGAAGTGGAATATTTAAATAAGCTTTCCCTTAAATTAGACAGAAAACTAACCGATTCAGAAGTTTTCGGATTCTCTCAAGTAAATTCAGAACACTGTCGTCATAAAATTTTCAATGGTACTTTTGTTATTGATGGAGAAGAAATGCCCAGTTCTTTATTTAAACTAATCAAGGAAACCTCTAAACAACACCCGCAGAACATCGTCTCTGCTTATAAAGACAATGTCGCTTTTATAGACGGACCTAAAGTAGAGCAATTCGCCCCTAAAACTGCAGACAAACCAGACTTTTACGAGAAAAAAGACTATCAATCAGTCATCTCATTAAAAGCAGAAACACATAACTTCCCTACCACAGTGGAACCATTTAATGGTGCCGCAACAGGTGCAGGAGGAGAAATAAGAGATAGATTAGCAGGAGGAAAAGGATCGTTACCATTAGCCGGAACAGCCGTCTATATGACCTCTTACTCTCGCTTAAAAGAAAATCGCCCATGGGAAAACGGAATGGCCCCACGTGAATGGTTGTACCAAACCCCTATGGATATCTTAATCAAAGCATCCAATGGAGCTTCTGATTTTGGAAATAAATTTGGACAGCCTCTAATTACAGGATCTGTACTAACGTTTGAACATGACGAGAAAAACGAGCTTGGACTAAACCAATCCGATGGACGTAAACTTGGTTTTGACAAAGTAATTATGCAAGCCGGAGGAATTGGCTATGGTAAAAAAGAACAAGCCTTAAAAGACATCCCTAAAGAAGGCGATAAAATAGTACTTTTAGGAGGAGATAATTATAGAATTGGAATGGGTGGCGCCGCTGTATCATCCGCAGACACAGGAGCATTTAACACAGGAATAGAATTAAACGCTATCCAACGTTCCAATCCAGAAATGCAAAAACGTGCAGCCAATGCCATTCGAGGTATGGTAGAAATGGATGTAAACCCAATAGTTTCTATTCACGATCACGGTGCTGGTGGACATTTAAACTGTTTGTCAGAATTAGTAGAAGAAACTGGAGGAAAAATTGATTTAGACGCCTTACCTGTTGGAGATCCTACTTTATCCGCTAAGGAAATCATTGGAAATGAATCTCAAGAACGTATGGGACTGATAATCTCTGATGAACATATAGAAACCTTAAAAACCATCTCAGAACGTGAACGCTCTCCTTTTTACGAAGTAGGGGTAGTTACAAACGACGATCGTTTTACTTTCGAAAGTAAAACCAATGGTGACAAACCAATGGATTTAGCCTTAGAAGACATGTTCGGAAGCTCTCCAAAAACAGTGATGACAGATAAAACCATCACACGTAATTACACAGATGCAAGCTATACAATCGCTAAAATTCACGACTATACCACACAAGTTTTACAGCTAGAATCTGTAGCATGTAAAGACTGGCTGACTAATAAAGTAGACCGTTGTGTTGGTGGAAAAGTAGCCAAACAACAATGTGCAGGCCCCTTACAATTACCACTAAACGATGTCGGAGTAATGGCATTGGATTACAATGGAAAAGAAGGAGTTGCCACTAGTATTGGACACGCTCCTATTGCAGCATTAATAGATCCTGTTGCAGGTTCACGTAACGCAATCGCAGAAGCATTGACTAATATTATTTGGGCACCATTAGAAGAAAACCTACACTCGGTATCACTTTCAGCCAACTGGATGTGGCCGTGTAAAAACGAAGGAGAAGACGCTCGTTTATACAAAGCAGTCAAAGGAATATCAGACTTCGCTATTGAATTAGGAATCAACGTACCTACAGGGAAGGATTCTTTATCTATGAAACAAAAATACGCAACTGAAGATGTCATATCTCCAGGAACCGTTATTATTTCAGCAGCAGCCCATTGTAACGATATCAGTAAAGTAGTAGAACCCGTATTCCAACAGAATAAACTGAACCGTATTTACTATATAAATTTAAGTAAAGACACCTATAAATTAGGAGGCTCTTCTTTTGCCCAAACGCAAAACACCATCGGTAGTGAAGTGCCAACCATTAAAGACGCCGCTTATTTTAAAAAGGCCTTTAATGCGATACAAAACTTAATCAAACAAGGGAAAATAGCCGCAGGACATGATGTTTCTGCCGGTGGTTTATTAACAACACTATTGGAAATGAGTTTTGCTCAAAACCACGTAGGAGCACAAGTAAACCTGTCAGCATTGAATGAAGCAGACACCATCAAATTATTATTCTCAGAAAATGCAGGAATAGTATTCCAATCTTGGGACGCAACCATAGAAGCAACATTAAAAGACGCCGGAATACAGGTTATAAACATTGGAAAAGCAGTTGAAGGAGAAGCCCTAGAACTCATTAACGGAGAAAACGCTTACAGTTTTGACATCGCCACCATGCGTGATACTTGGTATGAAACATCCTTCTTATTAGATCAAAAACAAACCGCCAATAATAAAGCACAAGAACGTTTTGATAACTATGCAGTACAACCTTTAAAATTCGAATTTCCGAAAAATTTCACAGGGAAATTAATCCCCTCAAATGGAAAACGAATAAAAGCAGCTATTATCCGTGAAAAAGGATCAAATTCAGAACGAGAAATGGCACACGCCATGTATTTAGCCGGTTTTGATGTGAAAGATGTTCACATGACAGACCTTATAAGCGGTAGAGAAACCCTAGAAGACATTCAATTTATTGGAGCCGTTGGAGGATTCTCTAACTCAGATGTATTAGGATCAGCTAAAGGATGGGCCGGTGCCTTTAAATACAATCCTAAGGCAAAAAAAGCCTTGGATAATTTCTTTAAAAGAGAAGACACCTTGTCTGTGGGAATCTGTAATGGTTGTCAATTACTAATGGAATTAGAATTGATAAACCCAGAACATAGTGAACACGGAAAACTAAAACACAACGATTCTCAAAAACACGAATCTAACTTTACTTCTGTAACCGTTCAAGAGAATAATTCCATCATGCTAAACAGCCTAGCAGGAACCACTCTAGGAGTTTGGATTTCACATGGAGAAGGTAAATTTAACCTACCCATGGAAGAAGCCGCTTATAATATCACCGCTAAATACGCCTACGAAGGCTATCCACATAACCCAAACGGATCTGATTATAACGTCGCCATGATGCACTCTAAAGATGGTCGTCACTTAGTAATGATGCCTCACATAGAACGCTCTATTTTCCAATGGAACTGGGCTAATTACCCAGTAAACCGTCAAGATGAAGTTTCTCCTTGGCTAGAAGCATTTACAAACGCTTATAACTGGTTAGACAACTAAAAACCAGTAGTCAGAAATAAGAATTGAACAATTACAAGACATAAAATAGTTCAAACTATCTATCATTTTAAAACACGGATTCCTTTTTGGAGTTCGTGTTTTTTTATGCCGCATTAGCAGGGCATTCCCCACTAAAAAGTGGGTCGGGTCATCCGCTATATCTTTTTATGGAACTGCGCCTCCGCGCAGTCTCCAAAAAAAGGATGCCACTTCTACCCCTAATGCGAGCACTACACATCTAAAAAAAACCACTTACATACAGCCTTAATTAATCCCATTTCTAAGTAAAAATCAAGGATAAAAGTTACTATCATCCTGTTTTAAATAACAAAAAAAAATCAAGCTCATCTATCATTTAAAACTGTTTTTAGGCTAAAAAAAAAGTCAATAAAAATAGTGTGATTTTCAAAAACACACGTCTAAAAAGTCCCTAAACAGCGCAAGACAATACATCCGAAAAAAGACAGTGATCTCCCCTAAAATCATTGATTTCAAAATAAAAACACCACTAGACTTCACATCACCATTGTGTTTTGTATCTTAGTACTATGAATACATTTTTTAAAAACAATCTACTTTATCTCCTTGGTTTCTTTTTATTTTTAGCCTGTAAACAAGGGCCTGAAAAAACATTCCAAAAAAGCGATCAAGAAATAATTTTAATAGATACGCTCTCCGTAAATGATGGCCCTTATGTATTTATCAAACCCCATAATTTAGCCATTAAAAACATAGTAAAAGGAAACGTAATTTCCGAAACAGTAGCCTTAGATGCTTTTATTACAAATTTCACTCCCAGTATCTCTGTCTATAAAAACATAGACACCATAGTCGCAATAAGTGACATTCACGGACAGTATGATTTAGGCTTAAAAATACTTCGTAACAACCACGTATTAGATTTAAACAACCACTGGAACTTAGGAAAAGGACACCTTGTTATTTGCGGTGATGTTTTTGACAAAGGAGCTAAAGTCACTGATTTTCTATGGTTTATTTATCACCTCGAAAAACAAGCCGCATCAGTAGGTGGTCGCGTACATTTCTTACTCGGAAATCACGAGTTTATGATCCTACAAAACGATTGCAGTCACATCCATCCAACCTATAAAATAACAGAAAAGTTACTCCATAAAACCTATTCCGAATTGTATGGAACTGACACCGTTTTAGGACGATGGATTCGCTCTAAAGCCACCTTACTGAAAATAAATGACAACTTATTTATGCATGGAGGGATTTCAGAAACATTTTTAAAAGAAAGATTTGACATTGAATCCATAAATAATCATTTCCGTAAGCTCATAGATTTTAATCCCATCACGCATAAAGAACGCTCCTCTTACAAGAGGTATTTAGGGAAGAAAGGGCCCGTTTGGTATCGTGGGTATTTTAAAAAGAAATTCTCTAATAAGAAAATAGACCGCATTTTAAACCAACTAAACATCCAACATATAATCGTAGGACATACCTCTCAGAAAGAAGTAAAACAACTGTACAATCACAAAATATACGCCGTAGATTCTAGTATAAAAAACGGAGAATATGGCGAAATTCTACTCATTGAAAACGGAAACTATTCAAGAGGAACCATGCATGGAGAACGTTTGGGATTTTAGTCTTTTCAAGGTCCTAAATAGTCACTTATTCCCAAGAAAATAGAATTCATATAACTTCATTGTTTTTTCTTCATTTTTAAAAAAAACCTAGTAAATCATTTTATGTATTAAAGTTTAACGCTGTTTGGTATTTAATTCGACGTAATATGAAAATTTATCGTTGTACAAATTTCTAATGATAAGGGGGTAGTTCTCTAAAAGAAAAGAAAGTTTTGTTTTATTACAAGACTCATTTCGTTATTATCAATAGACTTATCTTTTTCTGATTTTTTTTAAACCAATTTGTAGCGACCTTATAACTGCTTTCTGAAATCAGTTTTTTTGTGTATATAATAGAACTTTTAAGTAGTCTTAACGTAACATCGCTCTCTCTTGTGAAATCACTAATTTCTTTTATTACAGTTACAAAATCATCCGACAATTCAATTTCTTTTCCACTATTAAAAAATAGGTGTTTTGACAGATAAAAGCCTCTTTCATATTCTCCCTATTGGCTTCTTATTTACTAGCTGTAATTGGTTCATAGTTTTGAGTTCTTATTTCTTCATAAAGTTGTTTTTCATACCAAAAAACCCTAGACACTCCATTGCCATTGAGTCCTACGAAAACAATATTAAGAACCTTATCTATTAGTTCGTTTCCTAAAGGGTCCATACTCTCAAAACACTATTTTAAATCTAAGATTGCAACAACTTTTAACGCATAGTTTTCAACAGCTATAATTTTAATGGTTACAAAACAAAAATACGGAGGCTCCTTAAACGGTTTCATCACTTCTTTATCTCTTTTTTTTTAACTGAAGCATTGGTCTAAACCTCTAAAGTAGGATGGTGTATTTATGACGTATCAACTGTGTTAGATTTTTTCTAGTTTGTTATCGGTTTTACACTCCCATTTTTTTTAAAATTAAGGATAGAATCTTTTTTATTCATAACCATATATATTCCTCTCCTATCTTTATTACTCCAATCATTATAGACTTTATTAAGTCGTAATAAAGTCATATTATCAATAGTATAAATAGAGAAATAAGGTGCTATTTTATAAGTATAAAAAGAATCTATATTTTCAACATACGCACCGATATCAAATATCAAATCATTATCTACTAGGGTAACAAAGGTGTTATCCTTGAATTTTAAAGTTTCTAAGCCATGATTAAGTTGAAAATAACCTATTCCCGTCCATCCAGCACGAGTTGTATTATTAAAATCAAAAAAAGAGCTACCATGTTTTTCTTTTTTTAAAAAATGGATGTACGTAATAAGTGAAGGTTTATTTTCCTGTTTTTTAAATAAATCGAGACTTTGCAACTGAATTATTCTATTCTTATTTTTAATAGGGAAATCAGACATTTTGAGTTGTTTAGTTTCTGAATCGTATTCGATTTTTGAATATAATTTTTCTGATTCTACCACTAGCCAACTTTCATTTATTTTAAAATAACACCTCCCTTTACTATAACTTCTAGAAAATGAAATTTCTTGGGCCTTCTCATATAACCTTTCTAACTCAGAGTTAGAAAAATTCTCATCTATGATTATTTTGAGGTATTTTTTTCTCTTTTTATCCCCTGTTAATATCCAATCAACATAATAATTTTTATTAAAAAACACTCCTGAGTTATCAAAATCACCTCTCACAATAATTGAATCTAATTCTAAATTCACCCCATTTATCTTCCAGTAAATAGAATCATTTTTTCTAGTTAAAAAATTGTGATTTTGTTTATCATAAAACATATCTGTACTTGAAGACATATAACCTGTGTTGTCATTTAATAGTTTAATTACTTTATAATTTTCAGACGCTACTTTATTTGAAGATAAATATAAGTAATCCTTGTAATACGTAGATTCTGTATTACATGAGGTCATAAAAATAAATATGCTTATTACCCAAAACAAAATATTAACTTTTTTTTTCATAATTCTTTAATTTTCAAATTCACTACGTTCTTTAACTATGGCATTAGCATACACCCCTAAAGTAGGATTGTTGAAATTTGCTGATTGATGGATGTATTCGTACATTACCATTTATCTGGAATACCATGTTTACGAACATAAAGACTATCTTCTTTACTCATATAATCCATTATAATTTCTTGATTTGTATACAAAGGACGTCCATATGTTATTTCAAACTCTTCCTCATTTTTCAGATTCGTTGCATTTAGTAAAAACTTTCGAGGTGTTAATGTAGTGTCTTCTTTTGCTCTAAAGCGTGCCGTTTGAAATCCATATCCTGTAAATACAACAACTCTACCATGCGGTGCAAATCCTGTATAGATATATACACTCCCTGCATTTAGAGCACTATCTATTTTTTTCTCAGGAAGTTTAAAAGCCCCCTTATAAAATTTACCTTCTGCTGCAGAAAACCAATGTACAAATAAACTATCTGGTACAGGTTTAAATTTAGGTCTTCCTGAGTAAACTCCACCAGGAAGCCCCCAACCACTTCCGCCTGCAGTTCTTCCATAAATATTTATACCTTTTCCATTTTTATACTGATAGTAATTTTGTAATATTTTTGCAGGATAGTGTTTAGGTGCACTTTCTGAAGGTGACCAATGGTATTTTTTTTCACAAGAAAAAAAACTTATAACCAGTAAAACCAATATTATTTTTTTCATAATTCTTTAATTTTCAAATTCACTACGTTCTTTAACTGGGGCATTAGCATACACCCCTAAAGTAGGATTGTTGAAATTTGCTGATTGATGGATGTATTTATGGCGCAGTAGTCTTAAATCATCATCGCTTATTTCTGGTGTTTGTTCTGTACGTACAAACGTTTTATATATCTTATCTACTTTTTTTAAATCCTCAGGTACTTTATGGTCTTCTTTCACCCCCTTTAAAGGAACTTTGCTGTTTTTAGCCAATAAATGCATAAAATGCAATGGAATAAAGGTGTAATGATTAAACACTTTCTTAGTACCTATAAGCAAGTAACTATGTTTTATAGTAGTAATAAGAGTACCTTGTCTGACTTTTTTAGTAGTAATCACACTGTTATTTTCTACTGTTATTTCCCCTTCCAAATACCATCCCTCTTTAATCCACTGTAAACGTTCGTTTTCTAACCTTGCTTTATCGCTTTCTTTTGTCCCATGGCCTAAACTTACGGTTTCAATTTCGGTATTATAGCCACCACCAATATCGGAGTGTACACCGTACATTCTATAGGTAGAGCCTGTACTTATACTGTTTAAAGAAAAGTTTTTACGATGCTCGTCCTGTGCTGTTAAATGGACTACTTTCTGTGCTTTTAATCCGGATACATCTAAATGTATACCATGATGTGAGGCATCATCCGCAGAAAAATCTCCTGCATCCATTTTTAGGACTGCTGCCACCGTATCGAACAACCCAATAAATCTAATATTAAATTGTGTTGGAATTTCAGTTACTTTTCCTATTAATTTTTTATACAAATCTCCTCCTACATTACTTGTTTTAGTTTCTGTAAAACTGACATCTTGCCATCCTTTCATATTGTATTTCCTATCTATTTCAATAACCGTTTCTTTTAAACCATTACAAAAATGGCGTGCAGATGCTGCCCCACGACTAAAACCAAAAACATCGAATGTAATGGATTTTATTTTTTTTATTTTTAAAAAAACTATTCTTTTTACAATATCTCTAATAGCGTCATTTACTTTTCCTTTTATACTTCGGTCGCCATTCCAAATATCATATCCTTCGGCAATAATTAGACCAAGTCCTCCTAATAAAACACTTGCGCCTATTTTTAAAGCTGCAGGGACATCCTCCCCTGTCCCCATGGTTATAATATCATCTACCTTCCCTAATGAAGTTCCTACTCCTCCTACATAAATAGGAAATTTTACTGTTTGTGTATCATCAACATCTTCTGTTTCATCTAGGTATAAGTCAGATAAACGTGCCACATTCGTATGATCATTTCTGTAACTCCCTGTAAACATTTTTATTTTGGAAGGAGCGCCTTCAATACCTAAATTGGTATTAAACTTATTATTTAATGTACCGTCAAAAAACACCCCTATTTCTAAATGAATTTCTTTTTCAGAATCAACTTTTACAGCTTCAAAATCACCCATTTCATGCCCTTCTTTGGCATGCCAATTGTTATTAGCCCCTGCATTTGTAACAAAATTACCATCGTTTGCACGTAAAGAAATAGATTCTCCACTTATAATAATTTCCTCCCCTGCAGTTTCTATTATTTTTCCGCTCATAATTAAAATAGGTTTGTTTTTTCTCCACTATTACTTAATATTTTTTCAGAAGAATGAATGTCTATATTCTTTTTTGAACTCATGGTGATCTGGCTTGATTTATTCTGAATATCAACGGCCTGTACCTCCAGTTTTTTATCTGCTCGTTTAAAAATATTTGCAGCTCTTAATTTATAATTACTCCCGATTCTTTTTATATAATCGATCCCTACAGATAACATAGCGTTCATCCCTATATTTGTATTCATATTTTGAGCTACATTAATATTCAAATTTTCAGCTGTTAATGTCATCGTTTCCCCCGCAGTAATATTGATGTTCTTTAAGGCATTGATACTAATATTTTCATTTTGAGTATCAATAATAATATGATTTCCCTTCCTATCGGTAATCGTAATACTCTCACTTCTCGGCGTATCATTAAACTCAATTTTATGCCCACTTTTGGTAATAATGGTTTTGATATTATTGTCTTGTTTTCCTCCGGCTCCATTTTCTTGA
>JAESRX010000046.1 GCA_016764435.1 Flavobacteriaceae bacterium
TTCCCTTGCCTACTCTTCAGAAGCGGATGGGGCATGCAGACATACAAACAACTGCTCATTACTTGCAGATTGTTGGATCTGAGGAGCAAGAATTGGCAGTAAGAATGTGGGAATAATTATTCAGCATTCAAATATCAGTGCTTTTCTAAAACGTGGCGTATGAAAGTTGATTGACCAATAAGACCAGCTTGTTTCAAGAAATTGGCTTTTTCGGCACTTGAGTAAATACTCTCAGCTTCATTTAAGATGTTTCTTGAACAATTAATTATTTATTGAATTCAATTTTTCACTTCTTCGAACTCTGATTTCTATTCGTCGGCGATGTTTACTATTACCTGTTGATGTTCCAACTGAAATTTGATCTCCTGGCAGTATGAGTTGAGCTCCAGAATATGGTAAGATAGTTATAGATTTTAAAAGTGGATTTGATTGAAGGACTTTTGCAACAGAAACTGCACGGACAAGGCCTAGGCCAGCGTTATCAGCTGGAAGCAGTGTTTCAGCTGATGAATTCCCGTTAATGACACTAAGAATATGAGCATCCAAATTAGAATTTCGTTTACTTAGAGGTTGTTCATCAGTATGCCCAATAACTTCTATTAAATCGACATTATACTCGCTAATAATTCTAAGTAATTGGTCTGTGATATCGGTTTTTAAAAGTTCTTTAAATTCAGGGGTTAATTTTGAGCTTCCGACTTTGAATGAATATCCTGCGGCTTCACTTAGGTTGATAATTGGCGGCCATATGTTCACCCCATTTTTATTTTCGTTATAATTATTTAAAATGTTTTTCAATTTTGAATTTGTAACTTCAATACTTGAAGACATTAGATCAGATTCTGAAATAGTTTCAATAATGGGCATGAAATCAATAATCTGTTTCAGACTTAGATTATCATCAAGGCTATTGTAACTTTCAACAAATTCAATTAATTCTCGCCAATTTTCATTGGATTTTGTTACCCTTGAAAATTCACTCAACTTCTTCCAATCAGTTTTTTCTAAATCTAAATTTCCATCACTTTTTTGAAAAATTTTTAAAAGAATATCTTCCGATCTATCCAACTCTTTTCGAAGTAAAGAATACTGATCAATTAATTCTTGTTTGTTTAGTTCGGCTATTTCTAGATTATCAGCCGATTTATCGTTTTGAATGACTGCGGCAATAGCTAGCAACAAAGAAAATAAAAACAATATCATGGCTTCAGCCATTGTTAGTCCTAGGATCACTCCCTTTCGGTAGCTTTTTTTCTCAAGCGCAATTGATCTTCTTTGGCTCATTTATTAAATATGCTCCATAAACGAGATTTTTTTTGTACTTTATAGTTTGTAGAGCCACGATCCATATCTATTTGTGAGGCAATTATTTGTAAGCTTTCAGCAATTTGGGTGATGCTTGTTAAGCTTTTATCCAGTTGGATGGAATTTGTGTTGCTCTCTTTTAACAATTGTTGGGTTTGAGAAGCTTGTTCATTTATCAAGGTTTCAAGCTTATCAATTATTGGCTCAAACTTGACCTCTATAACTTCATGAGGCATAGAAAAATCGTTGAATTTTTTTTCTATACGATCTACACTTCGACCAAATGAAGAAATATTCTTGGTTATGTCTTTTCGAGCTTCAGATAACGTGTCATTTTGAAAACTCGAACTTTCTTCAATCGCGTTTGTTGTTTCTTGTAGTAAATTCGTTAAGTTATTTGAAACTTTTTCTAATGGTGTCCTTGTTTCTGTAGCCATAGTCATTATAGAATCTGCAACTGCTTTTCCTGCGTTTTTGGTCGCTGTTTCAACTTCGCGAAAACCCTCCTCCATCATTTGTTGATTAGCCCTTCTAAAATCAGCAAGTATTCGTACGGTTTCGTCCATCTCTCTTCGAATCATTCGCGCCATTTCAGCGAGTTCAAAGCGGGTTTCTCTTTCTATATCTATTGGGTCAAATCGCATTTGTGTATACATAACTCTTAGCAGGACACCAGCAATTGTTGATCCAATAGCGACACCAAAGTTTTGAACAATGCCATCAATTGATTGATTGTCATTAAATTGATAAAGCGAGAGTCCTAAACTAGTTAGGGTAAATAGAAACCCCATATAGTATAAATTATCTCCTACTTGGTCGTCATGTAATCTTAAGCCTTTTAAAAAAAGGGTTATTGACATATAGGCGAGCATTATTGCAATTGGAACAGAAGTAACGACAAAGGCGCTTTGATTACTAAATTTCCCATAAATAATTGTGGCAATGCCAAAGGCAGTAAACACTGCAAAAAGGACTGGCGGTGCATATTTACTCGCACTATCATATCTCTTAGATCTAAGTACCATCAATTGACCCCCTGTAACTTATTAACCTTCTTCAATTGCCCTCTATTATCTCTAATCCATTCAGTCCAAAAATTCATATGTTTCAAAGTATTAATTGTTGAGTTCTCTCTAATCACCAACCAAATATATACATCAGCACCGTTGAGGTTAGTTGCGAATTTTTTATAGCCTTTTGAGTCTACATAGCGATTAAAGGACAGATTGCCGTGATATTGAGAATAGGAATCGGTGTGTTCAATCATATCAGAAATTATAATAATTTCTGTGCGTACTGAACTAGAATCGCTAGTACCTAAGTAGTTTAAAGCAATATCTTGAATGCCCGCCATGATTGGTGACTGGTTCGCCTGTGTTTCGGGTAAATTTAAGAACAGCTTATTTAATGGTTCAAAAAACCCTTCTTCCCACTTTTTTTGCGCTAACTTAGGGTTTTCTATTGTAGAATCGACTTCTTCTCCTTTCGGTGCATTACAGGCATTAAATAAAACATTGCGAATTGGGTAGCTCGGGTTCAATGTGCTAAATTCGAATCGAGAGTGAATTTCTACATTATTTGACAGTTCTATAAGGCGTTTTTTTATGTCTAGGCTAGTAACTAAACCTAATCCATCTGAGGTGTCGAATAAGACCAAGACTCTAGAAATCTCTCCATCTGTCGGGCACAGATCTTCATTCAAGCTTGTTGTATCTTGGGATTTTAAAAATAAAAATACAAACATGCTTAGCAGCGCAATTATGGAAATAATTACTAGAATTATAGGGAAAATTGAATCTTTGGGTTTTGATCTTCTTCGAGATCTATTTCGTCGAGAACTCATTTATAAATCCGGATGTAGATCATCAAGGGCATTATAACGTTCTAATGCTTTTTGAAATGCTTTACTTACTTCTTTAATCTGGTTTGATAGTTCATTTTGCATTTTGATAACATCCTTTGTCAGCTTTGAACTGTTCCAACTTTCATTTGTAATTTCTGGTAACGGAGATGAGGATAATTTGAACTTTACAGAAAAAGACTTTGGTTTTCTAGTGGTTCGAGCTTCTATATTTGCATCTCTATATTCAGATATTAATATATTTGCTGCTCTGTTGAGTTGATCTTGGTGTTCTTTAAGAAGTGAAACAAGCCTAATTCTACTCGCAATAATTGTTTCGTGTTCTTGAACTCGAGATGATATATCGCGGCCAATATTTTCTATATCATCAATAAAGTCATCACGAATATCTTGTAACTCTTGAATATTTTCTTTTCGCATGTTCTTATAATTATCTCTAGCAATGCGAAGACGTTTTTCTACCCCAGCATACCCCACATATGGATCAGATAAATACCACCCATCTATGAATGCTATAACTGAAAATAACGATCCAATGCCAAATAAAATCCAGGAATTAATGTCTTTGAAAATATATGGAGCCGTTAAAAGCCTATTCATCACTTCAATACCAGTTTGTTCGAAGAAAATGGGAGCTACTTCTCTATAATGCGCTAGTGCTAAATTGATGCTAATGACAGCAGCTAAATAAATTAGTAGAAAAATAAATCCAAATAACTTTAAAAAAATATGTTTATGAGTAATAAGCCGAACAGCAAATATTGATAACAGCAAAGAAATTATGATATTTAGGATTGCAAAAGAAAAAGCTTTACCAATACCTCCAAACAAGCCTTGAGAACTTCCTTCCGCTAAATAGACACCATTTAATGCGGTTTCAATTATGACGAGTAAAACGATAAGTGATATTTTTAACCACATTTTTGATGGTGAATTAATACGCGCTGCTCTTGAAATTTTATGCTGATTCCTAAAAGTTTTGCGTTCTTCTGAAGCATCATTTAGGGCGTCCCTCAAACCATGTAATTCATCTATACCAGCTTGTACTTCAGCATCAAAATCGGCAACGCTTGTAGCACTAGTTTTCCGAACTTTTTCAAATTCCCCTTTAAAATCCAGACTTGCTAATCGAGTGTGATATATATGGTGTTCATCTTCAAATGTCGCTTGAGCAGCTTTGTTTTCATCTTCAAAATGTTCGATAACCATTAATTCTAGAGTATCAAAATCTTTATCACTAGATAGAGGGAGATCCTTTTCTCCACGTTCTTTCCCAATGGTGTGTACGGCAAGATCTTTACTCAGTTTTTTTATGTTAATGCTGGGGAATAATTGAGTTGATGCTCTAAAAGTATGGGAAGCTTCTGCAAGGTCTTTGAAGATTTTGGACTTCATATCTAAAACCCTTTTAAACTTTTTAAAAAGAACACATAAAATTATTTGGATGTTGAATAGAAACACTTTATTAATATAACAGCATTTTTATAATGCTTGCAAGTTAGTTTTATACAGAACCTATTCTAGAAAAGAAAATTTTATTTAATCTAACTCAACGAGTTATTGACTTATTTACTGCAATTTATTCAATAATTGCTCGTTAAACCCTTTGGATATTCGGCCATATTCAGGTTGTTTTAATTTGAATTCTAAACGCTCCTCGGCAATCTGGTAGGCAGCCTTATAGTCTTTATCCATAGCTTTGGTATTTGCCCCAAGTTCAGCCAATCGCCTTGCAACTTTCAAATTATAATTTTCTGAAATAGCAATGATGAGGGGCGTATAATCACCCTCTGTCTCTGATTCAATAGAAATGCCAGCTTGTACAAGCACATCAATGACATCAGGGTTAGGATGGGAGTCGAACCCGAATCCCTATTTATTTAATTATAACAATATATCAATGGGTTACGAATGATATTGCTAGGGGAACAATGCTAGGGTAAGCTAATGGTCTGCTATGCGTGAGAGCATCGATAAGTCAGCTGTGAACTTCCACTCATTGCGCCACTGGTTTGCAACTAAGCTTACTGAGAATGGTGTCATGCAAGAGCAGATAGGCTATCTGATGGGACACAAAGGCAAGAACTTGGTAAGCACTGTATATTCTGAAGGGGCAACTGTAGAGCAGCTTAGGGGGTGGGTTGAGAAGATACCACAATTAAGTCTTTGACAGGTAGAGCCATAACTATCAAAAAGTTAATATTAATCATTATGTGATGCATCGATCATGATTTGTTAACTAATTGCAGCTATCATCAAGAACATCCACAAACGGAGGTTTAAATGAAGTACATTATTATTGGCGGAGCTATTCTTCTCTTATTGGCAGTAATTAAAGGCCTGTTGGGCTCGGTTGCATTTTTTCTCCCATTAGGTGGGAGCACCATTGCCGAAATGGGAATAGTGTTTGGTTTCGCTGTAGCAATTAGCGCGATCAAAAATATTTATGAGAAAAATAATGACTAAAGCACGTATCACGATAACACTTGAGGATCATACACGGGACTGGCTTAAAAGATCTTCCGAGGAAAAAGGCAAATCCCAGTCGGAGATTATTCGCATCTGCCTCCGAGAGTTTATTAGTCAGAATCCAAATAGATTTGAACCTGCTCGCAGCAGCAATGTTACCAAAAAAAGAGTTTTTGAAGACTAGCACAGCAGTGCAAGCTACATGCAATCATCATTCATTGCTTAGGTTGTCTACAATGCAACGGGCTCTATAATACAGCTCATCAAATGTGATAATTACTGGTGAGTTGATATTTTTCCTATACAATTCAAAACATGTAACTTTATCTTTATTTGACCTAATTTGACTTAAATTTCCAATGACCAAATAGCTCTGCGGGTTAATTGCAAAAGTACTGGAGTTTAAATCATTGCCTTCCTCATCTACATCATAATCCCTAAACCGTTCTTTAGAAAATTCAAAAACTGTTTTTTGTGCCTGAGTAACAGCACCAGACAACTCCGTAGATACAGCAAAACAACCCGATCTATATTCTTTGGACTGTAGTAGCTCAGTATCATTCTTTTTTATTTCAACCAGTACGTATTGGCTCACTTCCGCCCGTGTCTTCATAAGTGCATCTGTTGTTTTTCCACTTTTATTGAACTCTGCACCAGTAGTTCTAGCCTCCAATTTATTTGAGACACTATTTAAAAATATGTAGTTTAAACCATACCCAAATATCCACTTATTTTCTTCGAAGAATTTTTGCCACTCAAGCTCCGTGTGTGTTTGGGAAAGCATGTTTTTGAATATACTTAGGGCTTTTTTCTTTGCAGTTATCGCATAAATATCCTGATGCAATTCTGGAGAGTTTGCTAGCTTTTTAATAATATCCGACCCTGCTGAACTTTTAAGAAGCTCTTCAAGCTCTTCAATTTCCACTTGCTTCAAGGAGAGCCTTGCTTTTGAAGAATTCCTCAAATTAAGCCTCGCAAATATTGAAACAAATGACTTCATTTTTAATGCGTCAAATTGGTTAATACTGACCTTACTTTCCTCTCTCCATCCATATGATTTGTGATAATTAATTCTTATAATTTGAAACGAACCATAATCTTCTTTTTCATCAACATAAAACGCCTTAACGACTAACCGAGATCGCTCAGTCACCTCAACTTCACCCACTAAAAACTCTTCTTCAGTTACTATAGTGGCGTATTTTCCTTTTGCTGACTTGTTAATGTATAGATAATCTGCTTTGTAGTTCTGCAAATATTTTATATCAGATGTCATGAAGTTCTTTCAATTATATTTAAATGTAACTTCCATAGTATCAATCTTACTATAATAAATATTGTGGTTTATTTCAATGCCCGATAGACACTCGCCTTAGACAGCCCCATAACCTCCATAATTTCCCTCACAAGCTTCCCCTCAGACCTCATAAGCTGCACCTGAGACTTTACCTCTTCAGTGATCAAGGTCTTCCTGCCAAACTTAACGCCTTTCTCTTTAGCCTTCTGGATGCCATCCATTTGCCTTTCAGATCTAATGTCATTCTCGAACTCAGCTATAGCAGCCAATACAGCAAACATGAGCTTGCCTGAAGATGTAACAGTTTCAATTGTTGGTTGATCTATGACTTTAAACAGGATGCCCTTCTTAGTGAGCTCTGAGACGATTCTGTGGAGGTCTGTAGTGGAACGAGCTAATCGATCAATCCTAGTCACCAATAAAGTATCACCTTTACGGAGGTAGTCTAAGCAGATCTTAAGCTCTGGCCTATTGGTATCTACACCAGACCTCTTTTCCTGATAGATGAACTTATCATCACATCCTGCTGCCTTCAGCTTATCTAGTTGTACGTCTAAAGATTGCCCTAAAGATGAAACCCGTGCGTATCCTACTAATGTCATGCCATATTTCCTTAGACGTTGTGAGAATGTAGTTATGAGACATTAAAAGGAACACGTCAAGCGTTAGTTTCACAAAGTATACTTTTAGAGACTTCGTTCCTTGACAAATTGTTAGTGACGCTACACAGCCAGTAATGTATATTTTATAAAAAACCGAAATAGAGGATTTGAATGAATCAGCGACCCAGCAATGCAATTATTAAAAATATTGCAAACAAAGCATTTGGAGCAACCTTAGGTTCAATCAAATCTTTCATTTTGTGGTGGTCTTTGGACAGATTGGTTTCAGTTGCCACATTATGCAGTATTCTGTTTGCTGTTTTCATTTATTATGAGGACAGAATGTTTCGCAAAGAAAACACTATAGCAAGAAAATTTGAGCAAATATCTAGTGCTTGGGAAGTTTTAAATAAAAGATCAAATCATGACAATGGCAAATCAAATGCTCTGAATATTTTAATTAAACATAAAGTTTCCCTAAATGATCTCGATTTAAGCTGCAAAACACATAGAGGAATAAATTGTAAAAGAAACGGTGTTGGACAAACTGATGGAGTTTCACTTTCAGGCATATTTTTTGGGCACGATTATAGACCATCTGAGAGTGAGCTGCACTACTATGGAACACAATTAAATTTTTCAGGTTCAAATATATATTTAATGGCTTTCCATAATACCTCCGCAGTGAGAATGTTTTTCAACGAAAGCTCCATTTTGAATTTTATTAGTTACCGAAGTGATTTCATTCAATCTAACTTCACAAACGCATCCTTACAATCATCGAAATTCGCCGAAAGTAATCTATGGGAAACAATATTCTATAATGCGACACTCGAAGATGTTGTTTTCACTTCATCATCCTTGGTTAATGCTGATTTCAGGGAAGCGAGTTTTATTGGCGTTCAATTTGATGACCTACAAGTGTCTAAAGCTGTTTTCACTAACTTGCATATATATGACAAAGATAAGAAAACTACTTTTGAAAATGTGTGGGCGTGGGTGGATTGGCAGCCAATTGATTTACCAAATATGTTTAAAGTTGAGCTTTGTGCTTTTGAGGAGGGTAAACACAATAGACTCTTGAAACCAGCAGATTGCATACATACACGGCCGCTGCCAAATTAAACCACCTTTATCAAAACCATTAGCACCCAACCTTAGACCGCTTCAGATCCCCCACTAAGCCCATCTCAGGAAACAGCTCAAGCCCAGTCCTTTGCTCAATCTCAGACAACTCCACAATTGCCTCACACTCATCATCTTTTCTTGCCATACCCTGATCCATGATAAAGCCGATAGCTTTACTGCCTTTTAGGATCACCTTCCAATATCCCGAGGGCAACTCATGATCTTCATCTGCTTTTGGTAAGTCATCTAGCTCCCTCTCATATAGAGTGCCTGTAAGCACATAAACTCCATTGAGATAATAAGCAGCATCCCTAACCTTACCCTCAAGCCTCTTCCAAGCGCCTTGGTTCAGGTTCTTCTTCTGAGGTGTGATGTTAGATAGATAGTTAGTTATTCGCCAGTAGACAGTGCCAGAGAAGGCCGCTAGAGGAGCTTGATGCCCTCTATCAATAGAGAGCTCTTTGCTTGCGCCTTTATAATCTTTAGGCTCTAGTGTTACCTCCTCGGCCAACAACGGATCACCCTTCCATGATCTATTGTGATCTGCTGATGTACCTATGGTTGATCTGGTGACTCTGTAGGCTACCCAGTCAGCAAACTTGGTAGCTTTATTGTTTGATAAAACATATATAGGTGTGATAATAAGATTATTCGATTGAGGCGCACCGATAGGGCAAGCTCCCTCTTTACAATGCCAGATCTTTATCTCGGCTGCTTGTGCGCTGAAGACAATGACCGAAAATAACAATATTAACAGGTATTTCATCTGAATTCTCACTGAGTGCTGCCTGAGGCTGCTTTAAATTGATTAAGTATAATGAGAATACTGCCACGATATCTCCACAGATGCAACTCAGAGACAACCAAGGAGAGACACAGAGAGGAAATCCCGCGTTTCTTTTATAGTAAAAGATTGGGAAGAAACACAAATGAAGAGGTGAGCATTCCAAACAACGCATTAAACAATCTTAGGACATAAGCCTTATTGCTTTAAAATTTATGATGAATAGGCGACCTTGCAGAGTGGGCTAATAAGCTCCTGAGACACGCAGTGGACATCTAAAGGGGTGTATCTGCTCAATTAATTTTGCTCGTTCGCATTCCCAAGGATTAGGTGGGTACATTTTATTCCAGGCATTCATCAATTGTTTTTGTTGGTCACTCATATTATAACGTTTATAGGTTTTATCCATATACAAGTAGGATCTAGCAATTTGACCGCGAGAGTTTATTGGAGGTTCGGCTTTCCGATTAAATATCTTCATCTGACAACTGCCAAAGTTACTTTCAACATCTGGAAGCATTCGGAAATTATAATTGCTTCTGAGCCTATTTACCGATGCGATTGCGGGGTATATATTGTGCATATCAATTTGCATATATTGATAGTTTATATTTACTAATTCAACACAATCACGGTGTTTGAAAGGCTTGCCATTTTTAACACAAGAAGGATGGCCTTCCTGCCATTCTTTGAAGCTTTGGCCAAAATTTTGAGCAGGTACAACATGTTCCCAATCTAAGTTTTGTGCAATATCAATGTATTTAGTCGTTTCAAAACCAACAGGGAGTGAAATTTCTCTTAATTTGTTAAAAGTGGCGCTGCAATATAATGTTGTTCTGTGGGATTTGTAAATCTCTTTGTCGAGGATGATTTTGATCTGTCGCCACGAAATTGGCGGTGAATTAGAGGCAAAAGTAAAACTTGGAATTAAAAGGAATAAGATTATGAACAATTGTTTCATGTAGAACCACAGTTACTTTCTCATATAAGAATCAAAATTCAGTTCGATCATTTTTACTTTCTCAATTGCTGGAGCAAATCCGTTATTAGCAGATTGTTTGAAAAACTTGAGAGCTACTTCTCTATTTTTATTTACATAAAGACCATTCTCGAAATATCCAGCTAGATTGTATTGAGATTGTGCATTCCCCTCTTCTGCAAGCTCGTTTGCTAGGGTGTATGCAATATGATATTTTCCTTCTTTATGTGCTGAAGCACATAGGTTAAGTTTTACTTGCACCTCACTTAACGTAATTATTTTTTCTTTAAAAAATAAGTTTTTAAGCCATAACAACATATTTTTTCTACTGACTGATTTGAATGTTAATTTTGCTCGTTGATGAATATTCTCATGTTAGCGATTGAATCCTGTAACTCTTGATTTGAAAATCTTGCGTTATTTTGATTTTCAGGATGATGGATTTGATGGCGTATGTATTCTGTGATTACTTTGTCCAAAGCTTGATGTGTGCCGTTTCTACGTACCTTTATATAGGGTCTTGTTGGTTTGCCTTCCAAGAACCTATTTAGTAGTTCTTCACTTTCTAAATATCCGTATAGTTCATTGTGATATTCCTGGTCTGCTTCTCCAAAAGCAAGATAGTTAACTTCGTTTAATGAGGGGTAAGGAAGTTCATTTCTATCAACGCTAATTATTGTCTTTATTGGGTCATTTTTAATTAATTTAAGATTATCAAAGTCCAGAAGCTTTACAATTGAGGGGCTATGAGTAGTTAACAATACCTGAGTGTTATCTATATCTGCTAATTCCTTAAAAGCTTCGATTAATTTTCTTTGATGTTCAGGGTGTTGAGACGTTTCAGGCTCTTCAATGGCGTATATAATATTAGGAACGGCATTTGAGTTTCTTTTCCTTTCCGCTTCCGCTCTAAAAAAATTTAACAAAATAAGTCTTTTAACGCCACTTCCTCTCTTATTGATAGGTATATCATCATCGCCTGTTATAGATACGCTTTTAAAGACATCTACCCACTTTAGACTATCGGGAGTTGGTATTACTGGAGTTAAGCTGTCTGCAATTTCTGAATTCATTTCATTCAATTTTTCAAGGGTGTTTTGCACAACTTCGTTTAACTTTTCCTCAACCTCGCGAGCAACCTCAGTTAATTTAGTTGCTAGATTGGGGTCTTGTAAAATTTCTTGTACGGCCAATTTCATTGGATTTTGAATTTCTTTATCACCGTCACTGTTTTCTCGATCAGATCGAAATAATGAATAAAGTGGAAGATACTTTTTCAATTGTGACCATGTATCTTTCGCATCAATTTTTGTTATTTCAATTTCAATTTCTTGTAATTGTAAATCACTTGAATAATGATCCCAAATAGATTTCCTAATTACTGCATTTTTGGTTAAGTCATCACATGTTATGTCATCGGTAACCAGTTTTCTAAGATCTTGCTGTTTTTTAAGCAATAAATTTGAACAAGCTGGGTTTGTAGGGTGACTACATTTGATGAAGATTTTTTCTTTTCCTGCATTTGGATATTTCTTTATAATTTCCAATTTACCTTCATCATTTAAGAGATATTCTTCAGCAAGGTTTGTTTTATTGGTTGCATCTATTGTTATTAATTCTGGGAATTCTTCGAATATTACACTGATTTTAATTTCGGTATTGCCAGCAGTCTTTGATTGCTTATTAACATCATCCTTATCAATCTTTATTACGCCTTTACCTTCATTGAAGAAAATGTCTAGTGCTTCTAGTATAGTCGACTTTCCAAAATCATTTTTCCCGACAAAGACATTTAGGTTATTAAAATCAATTACACTTTCTTCCCTATAAGATCTGAAATTTTCCAATTTTATTTTGCTAATTTTCATGATTATTTGGTCACTTATTCATAATTATTCATCTAATTATAATAGAATACTATTAAATACTTAAAATGCAAATTTAACACTATTATGAATAGTGTTAAATGGATATTGCTTTTTGCACCAATATTGCCGCCAATTTAGATTTGTAATTCGCTTTTTATTCAATAAATTTAACTCATCTCTAGAGAAGTGTTAAATTTATTAAAACCATCATATAATATGTCGCAAATACAACTGCTTGATAATCAATGACATCGACTATATCTGACGGCAGAAGAACGGATTAAATTTGCCGAAGCCGCGAAACATCATAGCCAACATGATAATGCCCGAACATTTTGCAGAATTTTGTATTTTACTGGTTGCAGAGTTTCTGAAGCCCTGGAGTTAACTTCAGACCATATTGATTTTGCAAATGGCTGCATTACTTTTAGGACACTTAAAAAACGCAAACAAAAAGGTGAGTCCAAGCAACATTGGCGTAATGTGCCAGTGCCAGCTAGTTTTTTGGATGAGTTGAATATGATCCATAAACTGAAGAAATTAAAAGAACCAATTTCACTATGGCCTGTTACACGTCAAGCAGCCTGGGGCTGGTGTAAACAAGTTATGAATGAAATTGGTTTGTCTGGCGTTCACGCAACGGCCAAAGGTCTTAGACACGCTTTTTGAGTTGCGGCTGTTATGAATGGTGTTCCCTTGCCGACTCTTCAAAAGTGGATGGGACATGCAGACATACAAACAACTGCCCATTATTTGCAGATTGTTGGATCTGAAGAGCAAGAATTGGCAGCAAGAATGTGGGAATAATTACTCAGCATTCAAATATCAGTGCTTTTCTAAAACATGGCGCAAGAAAGTAGACTGCCCAATAAGGCCAGCTTGTTTCATGAAATTAGCTTTTTCTGAACTTGTCACATTGGCAACCAGTTTTTCTCATCGTATTTCTTCTACGGCTTTTTTGGGTGCGCCCATTTTTGAATAATTTGATTGAGCTGTCTTTTCCTTGTGTTTTATAAGGATACCTCGAGCTTTAGGTTTTTCTGCTGTCACATTGGCAAATGTAAGCGGTGGTTTTGTCATAGTTATTTTTTCAGATAAGTAAATAGATTGTTCAGATCATCACACAAGGTTGAGAATTTGCTTTTGTACCATCCCCCGCTTTTGACGAGGCCTTGAACGGATTGCCCTTCTTTTTGCTGATATTCAAAACCTTTCGTATATCGTACAGGAATAATTGGAATATCTCTTCCTATCAATGATGCTAAACCATTTTCAATTTCTGTAATGTCTGATGGCTTGCGGATCATATTGGCAACAATTACAATGTTTTTGGTTATTGTAGCAATGCTATCCAGCTCTGCGATGGTTTCAGCTGTAGCATCAATAGTTTCGATTCCATTGATAAGCGGTATGATGATGATTTGTGCTTGCTCTAAAGCTGATATGAGGCTTTCTTCATATCAGACTAACTCCCCTGCTAGATCAAAGACAACGTTAAATTCTTTTTCAAATTTTGGGAAAGCTTCGTGAGGTTCAACTTTGAGAAACTGAGTTTCTGGAATTATTTCTTCAATCTTCTTGCGAGATCTGTTTTGATTGGTTGCAAAATTATATCCAAAATACAGGGCAATATTAAGGGCTATCGGTGTTTTTCCGACTGTTCCCTTTTCATTGAATACGGCAATGGAATTCTTCAGCTGGGTTCATTTTGTGATTTTGGGCATGTTTGATACTTAAAATATAAGCTACTTACATATTAATGTTTTTTTGTAATATTCAAACTTTATTTGATTGAATATGTAAATTTGGGTTATTTATATCTATTTGTATTTAATAAATAAATTATATTTATCTGTTACAAATTTGTATTTTAAATCCGTATAAGCCCTAATAACTATATTTAACATATATGGACTTAAAGGGTATCAATGAGCTTATTTTAATTATCTGTATTTATGTGTGTTAAATAAGTTTAGTTGGATAACTCGAATATTGGTAAAAAATACCGAAATTGGCACATTTCGTGGCACATTTTATTTTGAAATCAATTTATATACTATAATATCAATTAGTTAGTATATAGCGTTGACGGCTCATAACCTGAAGGTCGCAAGTTCAAATCTTGCCCCCGCAACCAAAATAACTTGCTGTTGAGTAACATTACCCAGATC
>JAESRX010000047.1 GCA_016764435.1 Flavobacteriaceae bacterium
GCAACGAAACCGTAGAATGTGACGCCATTCCTGATATGGTTGTTTTAACAGCGATTGATAACTGTGATGCCAGCATCGAAGTGCAAACTTCAGAAGTGATCTCAGAAAGTAATTCGTATGCATACATAATCACTAGGACATGGACTGCTACGGATAGTTGTGAAAATTCAATCACACACATCCAGACAATCAATGTATTGATCGTTGAATCACCAACCGTTGACATAGAGAATATCACCCAACCAACGTGTGTCATAACCACAGGGAGTTTTACAATCACAAATTACAATTCAGATTACATTTATAGCTTTACACCTGAAATAATAAGTAATACAAATGGTGTTATCCTTGCAGATACAGGAACATACACCATCACAGCATCACAGGGAGAATGTTCCTCAGATGCTTCAGAAACCATAATTATTAATAAGCCTTCTATTCCAGAAGTAATAGATCTAAGCTCGCAATTCCTATGTATTTACGACATTGGAGAGAACGAAGATGGAAGTTTTGACTTATCTAAGTTGATCCCTAATTACGATGATACTGGTACATGGGAAGACACTGATTATTCTGAAGGTTTGGATGACAATATTTTCACTCCACATGATGTACTCTTAGGAGACTATATCATCACCTATACAGAACTTGGAGATTGCGGAAAAATCTATCAAATTACGATCAATGTCAATGATGACTGTGATGTACTCGGCTGTACTGCAGGAGACATTAAGATTTCCAAAGTAGTTACTCCAAATGGAGACGGACATAACGACTACTTCGAAGTAGGTGGTTACAATGAGGATTGTGGTTTTATTCTTAAAGTAAAATTATTTAATCGATGGGGAAAACGAATCTATGTTTCTGAAAATTATAAAAATAATTGGAATGGTCATCACGACAATACAGGAATGACTGTCGGGAGTAACTCATTACTTCCTTCAGGAACCTATTATTACACTCTAAATGTGGTGAACGGAGATATGAAAACAATAACAGGATACATCTATTTAGGAACTAATTAAAAAACACATTATGAAACGTATTATTCTATTAGTGATCAGCATTATTTGCGGAGGTGTATTTAGCTCAATGGCACAACAACTCCCTCAATTTACACAATACATGTACAATACCATTGCGGTGAATCCTGCCTATGCAGGAAGCCGCGGGGTAATGTCCATTATTGCTTTAAACAGAAACCAATGGGTAGGTTTTGACGGAGGACCTAATACACAAACCTTGTCCATTCATACACCACTCAGAAATGAAAAAATTGGAATTGGACTGTCTTTTCTAAACGATAAAACTGGCTATGAAAACTTCACCTATGCCTACGCTGATTTCTCTTATACTATTAATGTCTCCGAAGAAATAAAGGTAGCCTTTGGGCTTAAAGGAGGTTTTAGTTATTATAAAATTGACGCAGAACTTATGAACGACCCCTCCGTTTCTAGCGACCCTTACTTTAACGAAAAGCTAAACAGATTGACCGCAAATTTTGGAGCGGGGATATATGTTCATACAAATAAGTGGTATGTGGGGGTTTCATCCCCTAGACTCGTAAACACTACGTATACTAACAGTACTGATTTTAAAGCTTTTGAACAACTGCATTATTATGGAATTGCGGGCTATGTATTTACATTGAGTAATAACTTAAAACTGAAACCTACCTTTTTAACTAAGTATACTCACAACGCACCACTATCCTATGATTTAACTGCCAACTTTTTATACAACGAAAAATTCTGGCTAGGGGGATCTTATAGAATGAATGGAAAAGAAAGGGCCATTGGTTTTATCGCAGACATGCAAGTAAATAAACAACTCAGAGTAGGATACGCCTATGAAATTCCGACAGGAGACATTAGGCCCTATACCTCTGGATCCCATGAAATACTATTAATATATGAGTTCAGATTCCTAAAAGGAAAATTTAGATCACCACGTTATTTTTAACCTTCAATTTCTTAACTATGAAAACACTTTACTTTTACACTTTAGCATTACTTATAAGTTGCTCTTCATTGTTGGCTCAATCTGGAAGGCAAAAAAAAGCAACACAACTTTTCAATAGCTTTTCATACATAAAAGCCATTGAAAAATATGAAAAACTCATCGAGAAAAATTTTAATAAGAATTACGCCCAAAGACAGATTGGAGATGCCTACATGATGCTACGACAGCCAAAAAAAGCAGTCAAATATTATCGTGAGGCTGTAAAAGGAGAAAACATCCCTCCTGTATACTACTATTACTACTCACAGGCATTGCGAGGAGTTAAAGACTATAAAGCCTCTAGAAAATGGATGAATAAATTCAAACAAACGAACCAAAATGACTCTAGAGTTTCTGAATTTTTCGAAAAACAAGACATCACCAGTGCTATTTTTAATAAAAAAGAAAAATACACTTTATCTACCTTGTCTTTCAATTCTAAATTCAGTGATTATGGAGCTACATGTATAGACGACAAAATTGTTTTTGTTTCTACTCGGGATCCAGGAGTCTCCATACTTAGAACCTATGCATGGAATAACCAACCTTTTTTAGACATGTATATTGCAGATAAAAAAGGAAATGTAAGCAAAATAAAAGGAGATGTGAATACTATTTATCACGAAGGCACAGCCACATTTAACAAGGCTAAAAATCGGATGTATTTTACCCGTAATAATTACTTAAATAATAAAAAAGTAAAAGATTCCAAAGGAACTGTAAACTTAAAAATATTTACAGCAGTTCTTATAAACGACGAGTGGAAAGACGTTCAAGAAACCAGCGTAAATAGTGATCAATATTCTTCTGGACATCCTTCTTTAAACGAGAATGGCACTAAATTATACTTCACCTCTAACAGACCTGGAGGCATTGGTGGTGCCGATATTTATGTAGCTGATGTGGCTCCGAACGGAACCCTGTCCAACCCTACAAATCTTGGAAACACCGTAAATACCGAAGGAAATGAAATGTTCCCTTTTATTCATAGTGAAGGAACGCTTTTCTTCTCTTCTGACGGTCATATTGGTTTGGGAATGCTCGATGTTTTTGCGACCGTTAAAAACGATGAAAATAAAATCATTAATACCATAAACTTAGGAAAACCACTCAATAGTAACAAAGACGATTTTGCCTACTATTTAGATAAAAAAGGATTTCGTGGATACATCTCTTCAAACAGAGATGGCGGTATGGGAGATGATGACATCTATACTTTTAATAGAATCCCTCCTTTTAAAGTAAAAGGACAAATATTTGATGATGCCAATGGACTTCCTTTAAAAAATGCCAAAGTTAGCTTGATGGATGGAAACGGAAAAGAAATCGCTTATTTCATGACAAAGGCAGATGGATATTATGAAGAATATATAGACAGAGATGCCAATTTTTCCTTACAAGGTTCTAAAGACAAATACACAAGTGTCACAAAAACCTTTCATACGTTTGACCAAGAAGACGCAAAAGTCGTAACAGTTGACTTAAACGTAAACATTGTTTTAAAACCAATCGAAGACATTGTAGTTCTTGCTGATTTAGACATCATTTACTTTGATTTAAACCAACATTATATCCGAAGAGACGCTTCTGTTGAACTTAATAAAATAGTCAATCTTATGCGTAAATACCCTGGAATGGTCATCCGATTAGAGTCCCATACAGACAGTCGAGCTAAGGACAATTACAATCTAGAATTATCACAACGCAGGGCCAAATCAACTAACGATTATATCGTTAGAAACGGAATCAAGCAAGATAGAATCATCGCCCACGAAGGCTTTGGTGAAACCCATTTAGTAAATCACTGTAGTAACGGTGTAAAATGTTCTGAAGATGAACATCAGCTCAACAGAAGAACAGAATTTATAATTATAAAAATGAAATAAATCAACTCCCCATTTGAATAAAAAAGTCTCTGTATAACAACAGAGACTTTTTTTATATACATCTTATTCTTTGATTTTATTCACTAACACACAAACTCAAAAACACTGGACACAAACTTAATTAACAGGATCCCTTTAGAACATCTTTTCAGGGATGTATTTCCCGTATAAGTTGTGTACTCTCAAAATTTTATTTCGTGTATTTTATATATTCTACATCTATATTATTGTCCATTCTCACTTCGCCTCCAGCTCCCAACATAATGATAACTGTTACAGGAAATACACCTACCTCATCTGGAGCAATTAAATGTGCACTCAATCCTATATAACTAGCAGTATCTCCAATAAAAACACCACTATTCCCTATGTATTTAAACCTGAGGTAGGAAACATTACTGTCATCTAAGACCCAATCACTATTATTAACAACTCCACCTCCTTGAGAAGTGATGGTCGCATCGAAAGCATAGAGTACGTTTGGATCTTTCGAAATATTAAATTCTAAAGGAGTAATTCCTCGTGAATTATTCCCTCGCAACTCACCAATCAACACTACAAAATCGATATTTCCATTCTCATCAATCTGTGTGTTCCCTGAATAAACAACGGGTTTAAAATCTGGCAGTACATCCTCTATAATTTCCACGCCCTCTTTACTCACAAAACAACCATTGGCGTCATAAACCGTTACTTTATAAACCCCAGGTGAAAGACTTGAAAAAGTAGGCGATGTTTGCCTTGTCACTCCATTATCTATACTGTAACTATGTTCCCCTGTTCCTCCTTCGGAAGTGATTATTATTTGTCCATCATTACAATTAGAACACGATTCTTTGATTGCTTCCACATTAGTAATACTAACCATTGTACTTGGTTCTACTACGGATTCCAATATGGTTAGTTCACAATCATTACCATCTTTAATTAGTACTTGATAGGCTCCTGCTGGAACGGCTATCAAATCTTGATTTGTTGTCGTATAACTTGATAAATCTACAGTCGCAGAACTCCATAAATAGGTGTAATTACCTGCGCCCCCAGTGATACTTAGATCTAAAGTTCCTGTACTCGCTCCTTTACATTCCACTTGACCTACATCAATGGCTCCAGAAAGAGAAGCGTTTTCCGTAATATTTAAAATAATTGTTTTTGTACAAGACAGCACATTGTCTACTACCGTTGCTTTATAAGTTCCAGCACCAACTCCTATTAAGGTTAAACCATTTATAGCAATCCCCGTTAAATCACCATCAGTGGTAGTCCACGTTATGGTAGTATCTGTAGAAGCACCTCCTAAATCAATCCTAAGATTTGTCGTATCACCATGGCACTTTAAAGCCTTATTCCCCGAAACATTGTGGATGGTAAAACAACCTAATCCTGCGATCGTGGTTTCCAAAGATGCGGTGACACAATTATTCGCATCCTTAACAATTACGGAGTAAGTCCCCACTGTTAACCCTGTAACTTCTTTAGTGGTTCCTACTTCATTCCCAAGACTATCTAGCCATACATATGTATAAGGAGCTGTTCCTCCTGAAGCTTCGACGGATACGACACCTTCATTCCCTGGACTTACAGAAGTTACATCTGAAGAAGAGATATTCGCTGTCAAGGCATTTACAGGTTGTGTTATAGTAAAGGTTTCTTGAGCACCTTCACAAGAAACTCCCGACACTACAGAAGTCACCACAACTTTATAAGTCCCTGCTCCTAATCCACTTACACTGTCACTTGTTCCTATTTCTATACCGGCTCCATTTGTCCACACATACGTTAACGGAAGCGTCGCCGATGATCCTGTTGGAATTGTGCTAGTTGCCGTTAATGTAATATCAGTATCTCCAAAACAGGAAATAGCCGTTTTACTTGGTGTAATATTGACATCTATAGCACAGGCGCTTATTTTTTCTATAATTTGTTGTTCTTCATATTGACAACCTTTCGCATCGATCACTAAAATGGTGTATTTCCCAGGAACCAAATTATTAGTAGTCTCCCCCGTCCATAATTCAGTGGCACTCCCTTCTAATTGAATAGAAATTATATAATTTGGAGTTCCTCCTGTAGGAATAATTGTGATACTTCCATTATTGCCTTCAAATACAGTTTCATCAATTTTAGTAACATTTACTAGAAGTGTATTTTCAAAATCTAATAAGGTAATTGTATTTTCAATGCTAGCAGCACAAGTACTACTACTTGGATTTTCTACTGTTATCATTGTATATTCTCCAGCACTTAACCCGGTAAGAACAATTTTACCACTCGCATCTGTGGATGGATTTGGTGAAACAGTCGTTAATGCATCTCCCTCTTTTTTATACGTCACTTTGTATTCCGTATTGGCTGACAACCCTCCTTCACTTATAATAATTTCTCCCTCATTACCGGGGCTACACGTCGTTAAACTACTTGAAGTTACCACAAGTGTATCTACTAATTCACACGGAATAACAGTCAACATAGCAACTTGTTCTATCGGACATGAATTTCCTGGATGCGTCACGATTACTTTATACATTCCATCATTGTCCGAACTTACATTCGACAGGCTATATTCACTTGAAGTAGCTCCGTCTATTTCTGTATAAGTTATTCCATTATCTGTACTGACATACCATTGATACAAGAAACCTGTATCCACAGGAATTATTGTCTCTGGAGCGGTAAAAAAATCAATGACACTCGTTCCTGTAACTACAGATGTAAAAGTAATATTAGAACCGATTAAAACGCCTAACTGATTGGCAATCGTAGCGACAGAAAACTGCATATTATTTTGTGAACTTCCAACTGTTTGCCCATCACCATTACTCGTAACTATAGGAACTCCTATATTAGCTCCTGAAGTAGCTACACCACCTGTCAAACTATGATTTAAAGATAAGTCTGATGGTGTAAATCCATCACCTCCTTCTAGAGCGTCAGGGCAACCATCGTTATCACTGTCTGAATCCAACTGGTCAGGAATTGAATCTCCATCCGTATCTAAAGGGATACATAAGATTTCAAAGGTTACAGCATCAATCTCCAGGACACCTGCTATCCTCGTGAGTTTAATATATTTTGCACCTCCCGCTGCAATTGTATAAGGTACTATTTCTAAATTATTCAGCGATGCACCACTACTTTCATTATATGCTACTGGATTTGACCATGTAACAGTGTCTATTCCAGCTTCTATTATGAAATTTCCAGAGGCACTTCCCCTAGTTATTATCAAATTAACAATTTCTCCTTCTGTGATATTCTCAGACAATTCTATCTCCAAATACCCCTCCTTATCCATGGTAGCGACTAGTCCATCTGGAAGTCCTAGAAGTGCTATTGCATTCTCAACCCCACTTTCAGAAAAACGGAGTGCACCTACTGTAGTTGTTGGTTGTAAACAACCTCCTTCATCTAAGTCTAATATTCCATCATTGTCATCGTCTAAATCACAACTATTATTAATACCATCTCCATCGGAATCACTTACCGTAGAATCACCATCTGTACTTGCTCCATATATACAAGGATTACAAACAATAGCCTCTATAGTTAACACGATGGTTGCTTCTGCTTCACAGATATTACCTTCATTGACAAATACTACTTTATAATTATTATTACTTAAAGCCAAAGTCACATCCTCTAGAACAAGGGATACTTCAGCACCACTGGCCACGGTTCCAGACTCTCCGACCATTAGCACATCATTCTCATACCATTGATAGGATAAATCTGTACTTGCTGTTGTCACCGTATTTGTAGCTAATATAGTCGTTGTTCCAATTGCTTTAATGGTGACATCTGGCCCCGTACAATCTGACACCATGATAGGCATCCCAATCGCTGAAATTGCTGTGGCAGATTGAAATGTATATTGTCCAGAAATCGTTGTGGCAGGACTTTGATAGCTTGCAGCAACTACGGTTCCATCGAAATCAATTTCTGGATCACTAACCGTCTTTGTGTCTGCATTTCCATACTCTCCACCACCATCAAGATTTGTGTTTTTATCCAAATATGCTTCATCTGTATCGAAACAGGTATCACCATCACTGTCTAAATTTGTGTAATCTGGTCTATTTGAAATAGTTTTTCTTACGGTTATCCCTGTAGAATCCCCATATTTAGCTTCAATTCTATCGTCTAAACCATTCGCATTCAAATCTTGAAAAGGCGCACTATCTCCAGCATCTAACCTCCCATTATTATTGGTATCAAGAGCTGCTATATCAGCATCTCCGGATTCTACAATATCATAAATTCCATCGTTATCACTATCTAAATCATTACAATTTTCCACTTCATCAACATCAAAATCAGGAGATTCACCAAAGGTCGCACCATAGGCCAATGCCGTCACTTGTGATTCTGAAAGTGAAAAACCTCCTAAATTCACTAATAAATTACCATTATTATCATAAGATGCGATGGCGGTTGCAGCTTCATAACCTCCTGGAGACGTACTACTGTGATGTCCAATTAAGAACCTCGCATCATATGTGATTTTAATGAAATCGTATTCCCCATAATCTGGCAAGGCATTTGGGTTCGTTTGCCCTCCAATATTTGACAAGATAGAACAGCAAGCATAACTATAAGCTTTATATGCGTCCGTAAAAATAACGAAAGACACTCGCCCTGGAAGTGTAAGATCTAATTCTCCTCCTGCCTCCCAAAACGACCTTACATTAAATAAAGAAGATGGTAAATGATCCTGCCCCCCCATACTAGCCCGTTTACTAGCCGTCCAAGATGGGTGAGTCACAGAAAAGCCCCTTGAAACAATGGCTGTATGTTCTAGTTTATCTCCACCTCCTCCATACTGTATTACAGCTATTTCAGTGGTTGGTTCATCCTCTAATATCGTCGTTGCGACATTGTTAATACTGACTGTCATTGCATCATATTCAGCGTAACTAATAGATCCCGAAGTATCTAATACAAAGACCACTCTTATAGGCCCACTAGTTAGGACTCCACATCCTTCGTCTGTGTCTATAATTCCATCATTGTCATCATCTAAATCACAGATGTCATTAATCCCATCTCCATCAGAATCTGAAGCAGTGGGAGTACCATCAGTACTCGCTAAATCCGTACATTCATCCGCTACAGTTGCAAACTCATGCGCTACTACTTTAACAGGAAGTACTTCGATATTTCCAGAATCATTCAAAAAAACCTCCTCTTTTTGACCCACTGGATATGCTTTATCATTCGTCTGCTGATGATGACTATACATTTTAGAAATAATTAAATTCCTTAAAAAACCAAAAGCGATAGGGTTCGCATTTAGAGAAACACTAGAAAATATTAGAATTGAAATGAGCCATAGCTTCCCTATTTTCTTTCTAACTTCAATCATTGTTATTGATTGTAGCTTCTTATCAAGTTTTGAAAAATTATTTCTATTCATATTTTAAATTTTAAAATCATTCTAAACAATACATACACCTTCAAAAACACCCTTATTAAAAAGGAAACAACTCTACGGACTTAAATACGATCAGATACTACATCAGTACCCCACTTTTTTCCTAGAGAAGTTCCTCTCAATTTTAGCTATTTATTTATAAATTCAGGATTTAAAACAATAAACTCTGTTCTTCTATTCAATTGATGCTCACTTCTTTTACACCTCACATTGTCAGTACATTGGTTTGTCAATTGTGATTCACCATAGCCTTTTGCATACATACGCTCCGGAGAAATTCCTTTACTCACTATGTATTTAACGGTAGACGCTGCTCTTTTTTGTGACAATTCAAGATTGTAAGATTCCCTTCCTCTACTATCTGTATGTGAAGCTCCCTCTATCTTAAGTTGCGGATATTGTTTCATAACTGCAACTACTTTATTCAATTCTCGGGCTGCATCTGGGCGTATATTCCACTCATCAAAGTCAAAATAGATAGGATTAATATTGATTATCGTACGCTCAGGTGTCACTACAAAATCATCCTTCTTAGCATCTGTTTTCTCTAATTCCAAGTCCAAATGAAGTTTTTCTTTTGGCTTGTCAGAAGTCTCAAATACAATATTATTACTTTGATATTCTTCTTTTGCTCCTACAACCTTATAGCTATTACTACAGTCTACTATAAATGTAAACGTAGCATTACCTGTTGTTTTAATTTCTTTTATAGAAGTGCCTTTTTCAAACAACTCTACCAGTGCATATGGTAGTTTTTCTCGGGTATCTCTATCCAATACAATACCACTGACTACTTGTTCACATTTCTTAATTATTTCCTTATTATCTGTAAAGTAATAAATATCATCATCTCCTTTTCCTCCTGGTCTATTGGATGAAAAATAGCCACTTTTCTTTTTTTCATTATAGATATAGGCAAAATCATCCTTCGGACTATTTAAGGGAGCTCCTAAGTTTTCTGGTGCTGTCTTAGTAATGAGGTCATAGCTATAAATATCCAAGCCTCCTAATCCTCCTGCTAAACTATCTGACGCAAAATATAGGACATCGTTAGCTCCTACAAAAGGGAACATTTCTCTACCGATGGTATTTATTTTATCGCCTAAGTTCATAGGTGTACCTAACGTTCCATCACTTAAAACAGCGACTTTAAATATATCTGTTTTTCCAAGCGTTCCTGGCATGTCTGAAATAAAATACAGGGTGCGACCATCTGAAGATAAGGCAGGGTGTCCAACAGAGTACTCGTCATTATTAAAATGAACGGATGTTATATCTTTCCATTTTCCGTTAGTCCCTACACGAGCTTTAAACAATTTTAAATTATTTTCTCCATTTTTATCTTTTCCATATTTTCCTTTAAAAAAGTTACTTCTGGTAAAATAAACGGTATTTCCATCTTTCGTAAAAATAACATCGGCTTCATGCCATTTTGTATTGATCGTTTTCGATAATTTCTTTACATTTTCTATCTCTCCATTGGCGGCGATATCTCCTACAAACAAATCTAAAAAGGGCTGTCCATTTGGTTTCCAATTGTTTTGTATCACAAAACTTCGTTTTTTAGGAGACGCAAATACAATTTTATTCGTTCCAAAATAAGAAGTTCCAAAATTGGAGTATTTATTATTGGCATTGATATTTTTTATTGTGTAACGTTCTTTGTTTTGTGCAAAAGTTATCTGAACTGCGATACACAAAATAAATAGTAATATTTTTTTCATAGCTGGTGTTTAAAAAAATCGTGGTGATTTCCCATTACGGGAGTTATCTATATTATAATGGAACATTATTTCGTGGGTTCCTGAGTTGTGTTCTCCAAAATCAGAGACAGTATGATCATACGCGTATCCTATTCTTAAATTCGGTTTTATAAAGAAACTTATAATAGCACTTACGGAATCATCCAATCGATAAGACAGTCCAAATTCTAGTTTCTCGTACAACAACACATTGGCTGACAAGTCTATGGATACAGGTGCTCCTACTGCAGCTTTCACCATTATTGATGGCTTTAACTTTACATCTTCTGACAAGTCAAATACATAACCTGTTGTCAAAAAATAGTGCATCCTTTCTGAAGCCTTACTATCCTTTCCTTTCCCTTTTTTAAAATGACGAGTTTCTAAGATATTTGGTACAGACAGCCCTAGGTAATATCGGCTTGAATAATAAAAAATACCTGCTCCTACATTTGGATAAATTTCATTTAAATTATTAACATCTATCAATGGATCTTCTTTTTCTACGGTCGATAAACGATCAAAAAATATCCGTTGAAAAGTTGCGCCCCCTTTGATTCCAAAAGCCAATCGCCCCACCTCAGAAGTTTGAATGGTATACGAAAAATCGGCATAAAGATTCTGTTCTTTAACGGGACCTGTTTCATCCGTAATAACAGTAAACCCTAATCCAATATTATTACCGACAGGTGCATTTATAGATGCGGTCGCTGTTTTAGGAGCTCCTTCAAAACCAACCCATTGTTTACGAAGTAACACGCCTATATTTAAGGTTCCTTGAGACCCTGCGTAGGCAGGATTAATGACTGTCATATTATACATATACTGAGTATATTGCGGATCTTGTTGGCCATGCGACACTGTTCTAAACAGTAATAGACTTCCTATTAAAATTATTTGACTAAATCTTTTCATTTTTGTTTTTTTTATTGTCAGGGAGTAGAGAGCTACACCCAAATAATTACATATTATCTATTTAAATAAATCCATCCTGTGGCATCTTTCGATTCACCATCGTTATATCTTAGTACATAGAAATAAGTTCCGACCGGTAACTTATTTGAATGCTGTATCGTCATTCTCCCAGAAGAATAACCATCCCACCATCGTGGTTCTTTATTTTTATCTCCATTATGTTGATATTGATAGACAATATTCCCATACCTATTTCTAATTATCATCGAAAAATTAGGAGCTATTAATTGTAAGTTTTGCACTACAAACGTATCATTTACACCATCATCATTTGGTGTAAAAGAGTTTACTATAGTTGTAATCCCTGCTACCTTTGTTGGGGCATCACCAAACTCACCTGGTAAATCATCTACATAGTCTATAATTCCATCGCCATCTGAATCAACTCCATCTACAATACCATCTCCATCCGCATCTAGAATTGGGGTTAAATCTGGATTATTTGGATCTAAGTAATCGGCAATACCGTCTCCATCTTCATCTGGAAGGTCTGAATTATCTGTCAAATCACCCTGATCATCCACTTGTCCATCTCCATTTCCATCTATTAAATCAGTTTCGTCAATATCATTTAACCCATCATTATCTGAGTCTAAATCTCTATAATCATCCACCCCATCTCCGTCAGTATCTGGAGTAGTGGCAGGAGAACTTCCATCGATTGTAGGATCTACTGCATCAATAATTCCATCGTTATCTGAATCCGTAATATCCGCATCAATCATCCCGTCATTATCCGTGTCTAAATCAGGATCTGTTCCTCCTTCTACGAGGTCACTTATCCCATCATTATCTGAATCTACATCTTGAAAGTCTGGTATGCCATCTCCATCTGTATCTACTGGCTCATCTATCGCTTCTCCACTGTCTGTACTTGTTTCTAATTCGTCTGCAAAACCGTTTTCTCCATAAGGTCCATCAACTCTTCCATCACCATCTTCATCTGTACCTCCGTTACTCGATTCCTCAATGTCTAAAATCCCATCATTGTCTGAATCTAAATCTAAATAATCTGGTATTCCATCCCCGTCTGTATCTCCTCCGTTGGTAGCCGTCTCTTGCTCCACCGTATCCAAGATACCATCGTTATCTGAATCTAAATCTACGCTGTCTGGTATGCCATCCCCGTCTGTATCTTTAGTATTGGTATCTGTACATTCCAAACATGAAGTATCAGGATCTGGGGTCACAGAAGTTACGATCACTGTATTTGACACTGATTCCTCCGTATAATCCAGCGGAATATGAACCGTTACCAAATAAGAAATAGTTACACCTACTTCTAAAACATCAATCGTATTCTCTAAATTACCTGGTTGATTTGTCAGTCCATTTCCAGACCAAGAGGTAATCGTAGTACCACTCGGGGCAATATCTGTTACTTGAATATTTGTCGCAGTCGTCGGCCCCGTATTTAATACATTAATCGTATACACAATATCAGTCCCTAATTGGAAGAATTCACTCCCGTCAGACTTCGTCGTTACAATATCTGCTGAAGCGCCATTAGGTAAAGTTTCCGAACAGTCAGTACACGTATTAGGATCCGTAACATCCGGATCAACTGCACTTACTAGATTTACAAAACTAGATTCGTTATAGTCACTTGAAATATGCATTGTTACCGTATAAATTACGGACGCTCCATTTGCTAAAGCAATTATCTCATTTAAGGTTCCGTTTCCAGATGTTCCATTGTCTGCAGTCCAAGACATGCTAGCAGCCCCTTCCGGTAATGTATCAATCACATTGACATTATTCGCGTCACTTGGTCCATAATTTGTAACGGTAATAATATAGCTAACATCTTCTCCTGGCACAAAACTGGTAACTCCTGAAACAGCTTCTTTAAGTACATCAATATCCGCAATTAAATCACCCAGTGGTAATTCCTCCGTACATCCAGTACAAGGCGTAGGATCTGTCACGTTTTCATCTG
>JAESRX010000048.1 GCA_016764435.1 Flavobacteriaceae bacterium
TAGTAAAATCAATGTTATGTCCAATATCAACAACGACAATATTCAAAATCAATGTGTAGATGAGAATAAACGTAACTTTCTCAAAAATGCAGGACTTGGGGCATTAGCACTCGCTACTGTGACCAGTACCACCTGTATTGCTCAACAAGTCCTAGCCGATGAAGTCAATCATGCTTCAGTTGAACAAAAAGTACATATTTGGGAATATCATCCTAGCACACTTGGTATAGATTATACCGTATATGACTATCCAATGGGACAAATGCTATCACAGGGCGAAGCAGAATGGCTTAAAAATGCTCGTGCAGATTATATGGAAGATACTGAAGAAGCATGGAAAATATCAATAGTGCCAAGAATAGGCGAAGGAAAAACCTCAAAAGCTATTATTGCTGACCTGAAAGACTTCACCCCAACACTTCTACAGATGTTCGCTGTTGGGCTTGACCCGCAGAGCAATAAATATGGAAGATTATTTGCAGCAGGTTCGTTATTTCTTGCAGAACGAGTAACATCAATATAAACAAAATATATACAAATCATAAAAGTGGGATACAATCCTACTTTATTTTTTTGCCTTTTTTCTATGAAAAACTACTCTAGCATCCCTTGACTCGATTATTCTTCACTTGAAACTGAACCACTCAAAAGTATTTTTGATGATGCATTAGCCGAATGGTTGCAAAATTCAGCCGTTGTTTTTGGTGACGATGCACTAGAAATATGGGTTGAAGATATTTTACCCAGTATTTTACAAAATCTACTCAACGACACATATTTAGAGGAAATATTATTATATCTTCCAAATATGCTCGAAGCACTTTCCAAAATACCAATTCAAAAAATTCAAGATACCACCCTAGAACACACCATAAAAATATTATTGCGCAAGCCATAAATATTGGCGAGCATATGAATATATGATAGTATTTACTCAATATTGTTTTACGCATCGTATAAATGTGAGAAAATACCCCAATACATCTCGAGGCTCAAAATGAACAAGTTGTAGATAGTTCAGCATGACAAAAACTCCGACAAGCCGAACAAAAACTTGCACGTAAAAAGGCACAAACAGACAATCCAAACATGCAAAGCTTGGCAGAAAGTCAACTATCTGACCTTAAAATCCTCAAAGAAAGCAATTCAATGGATACGAATAATGCTCATGAAAACCAACAAAGTTTACTCAACAAACTAGAAATTACCCAACTTTTGGAAGCTAAGTTTGATGGATTGAACGAACATTTTGACGAATTTAAGAGTTTTATAACTTCGGATAATCTTACTCCACAGGAGTTGCAAGCTTTTTTACATGCTGTTGAAAATGATTATCCAAAAATAAAACGAGATTTTCGTAAAAATGGATATCCAAAAAATCATGAAGAATTCACGATTTTTGCAGATAATTTTGGGATTGAAACGACTGCGGAACAAAGTGAAAATAAAGAAATAGACCTAGAAAAAATTAAGGCAGTATATGTTACATACCATGATAAGCTTGAAAAATCAGACGTCTTATCCCAAAATGGATTAAGTGAATATAGCCAACTTTTAGAAAATGTTACATCTGCAAAAGATATTAAAAACCTTGAAGGTAATATTGAAAAGTTAAATACTTATCTTATTGGAACAGACGGAAAATCTTGAGAATTAGACAATATCCTCTTGGCATTACAGAAAAAAGACCAGGAGAATATTAAGGCAGGGAAACCGACACAATATCTGAAGATATTTGCCGAAAACACTCGAAATATCTCGCCACAAGTGGCTCAAAGGATAGACTATTTTCTTGCGACACAAAATAATGAAAATCCCATTGATGGTGAACCAACAAGTTATTTGCAACGATGAATTATCGAAGGGTGAACCCCTAAAGGCTCAACCATAAAAATGAACGGAGCAGGTGAGTTTGTGGCAACGACACCCGAATGAGATACCGTGAAAATTAAAATTGATGGTGATCATATTACTCGTTCATATTCACTCCAAGGCAGTGATTTTGCGCTGAATACAGAAATTCAACGATGAGATTTTTCTCATGCCGTTGGTGAATTTGAAAAAGTGAACCAAGATCTTTCGCCAAAAATATCAGGTACAAAAAATGCTTTACTCTATCTTGAAAATCCTGAATTTGCAGATGTGCCACTGGATGATATGAAAGCAAGCTTGTTACAACTTCTTGGTTATGTACTCTACAACGAACTTGGAGTACGTGAGGCAACAGATAAACAGGCTCTGATTGCTACACTGAACGGAAATGTTGGGAAATATAAAACACACCTTAAAAAAGCAAAATTTGAATATGAAAAAACAGTAAAAGAAGCCGTTGCCGAAAATAGAAAACGTAATAAAGAAGCAGATGAAGCCATTAAAGCAACCCTTCAACGCGTAAAAATTCTTGGTTTCGATATGTGGGACACTGACTGGATATTGGCACAAATGAAAGGTCAAATGCTCAACCCACAATTATGAGTTCCTTTTGATATCCAAAACATTGATCTTGCAGAACAAAATTTTGGAGAACCAATTACTGAAAACAACAGCTTTGCACGGTTCAATGAGTATCTAACACGATTTGTGAATAAATGAATTACTGGTAATCCTGAAGGACTTGATGCCAACGGCAAATTAATTGGCTTTTCTATTGATGAAGCAATTAGAAACCCAAATTCTCAAACCAAAACACATGGTGAAGTGATGGCTTTAATGAAGCAAGGAGGACTTTGGAGTGAATCTACAGGCTTTAATAAAATGAAAGCAATGGAAAATTTAAAGAAACCAGTGGAATAATTATTAATTTTTAGAAGATGGAAAAGGAAAATAGTTCAATAGAAGTTGCACAAGAACGGCAGGAATACTGGAAAAACTTTGCTGCGGATTTTGAGGGAACACCATTATTTGAAGGATTTACTAAACTTGCTGAACAAAAGCTCAAAACATGGGAGTATTTGGAAGGAATGGAAGAACGAAGACAAAAAAGAGCCTTAAAATAGACTCTTCCAATTTTCAAGAAGGCAGATATGACCTTGATTTTCAGTCTTTGAGAAATGCCTTTTATCTGCTGTAATAAACGTACCTTTGCCTTCTATAGCCAATGCATGATAAATACTATCATACATTGATGGATAGCCACTTTTGGAGTGTCCAGCATTACTGATTTTCTGCGCTGTTTGCCACATAGCAAGACTTGGGCTACTGATAATGAGATTTACCCCCTTGTGCGCTTCAATGTGGGATATCGACTTTTTCATGTCTCCCTTATAATATTGAGTGATACTCATTATTTCATAGATGAATAATTCTGGTACTACAAGGGTGATATTATTTATGACACAATATTCAAAAAATCCTTTTGCGACATAACTATCACCTTCTTGAAATAATAATTTTGCAAAAATATTGGAATCGGGAACAACTATCTTATCCATGAATATATCAATTACTTTCTAATTCTTTGTACTGAGATATACGAATATCGCCTAAAGCATCAACGATGCTTTTTTTCCCTTCTGGGATGGCTTGAGGTGTCGAGCTTTTAAGAATATTCAAAAGTTCTGTTCTCTTGTGTTCCTTCAATGCACTTCTCAAACTTTGGGCAAGGAATTTAGATCTTTCCTTATTCGGAATGGTTTGATCTAGCTCTTCGCTTATTTCATTTGGAAGAGAAAAGGTTCTTTTTACATTAGCCATAGGACACCTATTTGAAAATAATTCATACCACCATTTTATACATATCTTTTTGTATGTCAAATTTAACTAGGTTTATGGATATTTAAACTGCTTTTCAAAATCTTAATAGCTGAAGGAATGAAGCAATGAAAACTGTTCGGAGATTTTGGGTTGAACCATAAAGGTACATAATAGTCATCACTGCCACTACACATTCAAAAAAGCACATGATGAACACTTCACCATTCAGTATCTATGCCGTCCTCAGAATCTTTTCTTAATGTGTTGTCGAAATTGGCCAATAAATGATGTTCTTCCTCCAGCTCTTGTTCAAATCAAGGGTTTCTAGCGTAACAAGTAAACATGATTTCAAAGGCGGCTTTTCTCTGAATTCTCATGCGTTCTGGTGAACAGTCGATGCCGACTGTAAAATTTGAACCGAGCAGGTTGAGCCGTTCAAAAGCTTCTTTGAAGCTCATGGATAAATTGGCATATCTATGTTTTTGCAGGTCACTATGCCCATAACTTACATTTGTATTTTGAATTGATTTTGGCAGGATGAACTTGTGAAAAATCTCTCGAGTTGTATTTTCTTTGAAAATACTATTATAGATGCTTTCAATTTTCTCTGATTGCGCAGGTTGTGTTGGGAATGTTTGAGTAAGAAAAGCATCAATTTTTCACACATAACAGAGCATTTTGAGCAATGTTTGAAATTGGTCTAATGACCATTGATTAAGTTGTTGGGTGAGATTTTTATTATTTGATTCTAAAATTTTCTGATGTGTATTTAAGAATTTTCTGACTTCAAATATCTGGAATTCTTGTTGCTGATTCAGCTTCCATTGCTGACAAAGTTGTTTGACTGATATTTGCATATGATAGATTTACGAGATGAATTTCTTATATGCCTGGAGGGTTGGCATCACGAGATCAAAAAAATAACACGGAGAGTATGGGCTCGAAAAACTGAATTTTGGCATTTCTTCTCAAAATGCCATTTCGAACAATATTCTCGTTATCCCAATTTGATCTTTATCTCTTAATGCCATCCGTTCGGTACTAATTCGATTGAATAATGTTACTGACAGGTTTTTTTGCATCTCTTCAGCATTTTTGAGAGGGAGTAAAAAACAAAAAATGAACTCTAACTCCAATGCTCTTTTTTTGTTTTTAAGAGCTAACGCAAGCGGTTGATTTTCAACGGTCATGGCATTGTTTATTTTGTCATACTCTCGTTTGATGTTTTCAGCACCTTCAGGGCTATTATCAAATCGTAAGTCTGCTACGAATTGTAGCTCTTGCTTCGAATATCCAAAACTGTTTCAAGTTTCATCACTTTTTAGAGCTTTTGGAAATATTTTGGTATAAAAAATATCTTTCCCACTTTCTCCTGATAAAATATATTTTTCAAATGCTTGGAGCTCTTTGGGTTGAGTAGACCCTGCATAATTATAATCTTCTGTTATGTTCTGATACCCACCTGTTGCGATTGCATCGATGATGTTTTTCACGTCATCTAAATCATTATGCCAACATACTGGAGAGAGTATTTCATTGACGATATCGAGTTGGTTTTCTTGCGCAGCAAGAGAAATCAATCACTCGATAAGCTGAATGAAATCACCTTCACAAATATTGTTGAGTATCCAATTATGTTGTTTTTCTTGTTTGAGAGAGAGAAGAAAATTGTACTTTTTGAAAAGTAATTTAGCATTTGGGACAGTGACAATTTTTTGTAAAAATTGTGTTTTTTCTTTCTGCACTGGTGAACTGAGTCGTTGGTGTAGTTTTTTAATGTTTTTAATCTTTACAATGTTGTTATTTGAAAAAAGATTAGAGTGTCTTAGAGGCATGAATATTGAGTAAGTGTATATAAAAAGATTATATTTTCATAAGTCTATATGATTCAAAAATAATCTGTAAACTTCCATCTTTTTCTCTAAACAATTCACTCTATACTTGGTCGTAAAAGAAGGAACAACAAGTATACAAGTTCTAGATTACTCGGCACAACGGAACCCTACATCCCCGTACTCACTCAATGAGGAAGCAAACAGACCCAAGGCGAACAAGCCGGCATACGAGCCATAATTCGCACTCGCTCCACGAACGAAAATAGTGCCATTTGCCTGATACACTCTCCCAACTCCACTGGTAGAAGCAGTATCAGATAGAAGTGGTCCATAACTTGCTTTATCCGATAAACTCGCTGCATTCCATTCTCACCATGCATTATTTGCTGCAAGTATATTAGGGTTGGTTCCTGTAGCATATCCTGTTCCATCTTCTGTATTTGCTTTATTCACATGCTCATATACATTTCATGAAAGATCCCATATAATCTTTCCATTGGAAAGTATATGTCTTCTTTTAAGATTACATGCTGTTTCCCCTGCTCCTGTTTTCGTAGCATAGGTTCTCGATTCTGTATTTCATCCTTTTGCATTACATCATAAAGTCGTATCGTTGGATACTCCATTATACAGGATTCCATTCCCTCTGCTTCATCCACTCCAATTTTCATCTCTCATTTCTATACTTCTTGTAATTGTCATCCATTCATCATTCGTAATAAGATGAGCTCAGATACTCGCACAAGATGATATTGCTTCTCCTTGGGTTAGGTTTACTACAGGATAGAGTCATGCTTTTGAAACAGGTGTCTTTGTAGAGTCATATGCATAAGTATTCCAATCTGTTCCTCCTTCTGTAGAGTTGGGTGTTGTTGCCTCTATATAACTCATCTCATATTGGGCAACACAAAATCATTTTGGATGAAACTCTAGGTTTCATGGAACCGCTATAAATCATTCTCTACATTCACTGGGAGCTTTGCCTCACAGTTTTGGAGACATAAGTCCATAGAGTAATAGTCCTGAACCTGTTCGTATATCTGCATTTCAAAAATAAGCATTCAAGTTTTCGCTCGTTGTTGCTATATCTATACTTGTCACTCCCGAGAGTTCTTGAACCGGAGTATGGAGAGTATCTTCATCTGCTGAAGTAAGAACTCAGAGTTTACTCCCATAAGCTTTAGGGAATCTATTTTCATAGTTTGCTCCATATGCTTGTGGTCTCATCTCTCCTGTAAGGAGAGAATTGAGAGAGGCATTTTGGGCTACTGATCCTTGCTCCTCCATAAATGCGAGCAATTGCATAGATTTTCTATTTTTTGTGAGATAATAGGTATAGTAACTATCATCTTTAGGGTCTTTTCCTCCATTGGTATAGTCTATCGTTTCGAGAACATCGACTCCAGCATATCCTTGGTAGGCTATAACCGTTCCACTTGCAGATATTTCTATGTAATCATCTGGGAGAGGGAGACTCTTTGTTGCTGCATACACTTGCAAAGAATCTGATAGTTTTGTGAGTTGAGAAAATCTATTGGAGTCTCTCGCTCATGCGAGATAGCCTGAGTAAGAGACAAATCCTACCGTTGAGAGGATTCATACGATTGTGATTACTACGATGAGTTCTACAAGTGTGAACCCCTTAGCTTTATAGAGCATAATACTATTTTTAAAATGTAATGTGCTTATTTTACGGTTTTTGACTATTAAATCAAATTTGAAATATCGAGTCTTCATTTAGAAACCAGGCTTCAAGTTCTGTGGTGTAAAAAGGGAGTGTCAATCAGAGCCTTGTCATTATACCGCTGGTGCTTGCAGTAAATAACCGCAATTTTCACTACGTTCGATTGAACGGTTTTTGACAGCTCCACACATTGCGCGGTTTTTAAATGACGTCTCAGATTTGAGATGTTTATATTTTAATCGTTTGATTATGAAGAATGGTACGAATAGGTTTACTGGGAGCAAAAGAGCAGCACATGATTTTTATCCCACTCCACCTGAAGCTGTGAAAGCGTTATTGTCAGTTGAAGAGTTTGAGGGTGATATATGGGAGCCAGCTTGTTGAGATTGAGCAATTTCTAAAGAGCTACAAAATGCAGGTTACAATGTGGTTTCAACGGATTTGATTGATCGCGGGTTTGTAAATGGAGGATCTGATTTTTTGAAATCTAGTGAACCGCTTGCCAAGAACATTATTACCAATCCACCATACGGAAGTGGACTTGCAGACAAATTTGTTCGAAAGGCACTTATTCATTGCAGAAAAACGGGTTGATCGGTTGCTATGCTGTTGAATTTAAGATCTATCGCACATGTAAGGCGAACTAAGAAATTCATGAGAACACCACCAGCTGCAATTTATGTGATAGATGATTTGAAATGTTGGCCGAATGGTAAAGTGTGAAGTTATAATGATAAGATTTCATATCAACAATATTACTGGGCTGTATGGCGACCTGAGCATAAGTGAAGACCAAGTTTTTGGTGGTTATCAATGAATGACTTTAAGAACCAGCTTTAGCTGGTTTCTTTTTGTTGATTGCCGTGAAAATGTTTGGTGGTATAGCGAGGGGAGTATCAATCAGAGTCGTGTAATTTTACTGCTATTCTTTGCTGTAAATAACCGATTTCGGCAAGGTTTCACAATTACTTCCGAAATAACGGTTTTTGACAGCTTCATCATTACGCAGTTTTATTACTACGTCTCAGATTTTGAGATTATTTTATTTTCTTATTTTTAAGAATATGCCGAATTGGAATTGGAACTATGTTGAAATTGACGCACCACATGAAGAAATTAAACCATTCTTTGTTGAAGAGCCTGTAAAGCGTGTGTTTGGGGATGAAGTCAAACTGGGAAAGCAATATCGTTTTAATATGGCGAATATCTTCCCTGAGAAATTTCCCAAAGATGATGCGATTTGATATGCAAACTGGGATTACAACTGGATGTGTGAGCATACAGGATCAAAATGGAGTCCAGTAATTGATGATGGGGATGACTTTACTCAGCTTCAATATGAATCAGCATGGTCGCCAAATAACGAAACTTTACTGAAATTGAGCGAGATCACAGGCTGGAAAATCACCAATGAATATGAAGAACCAGGTGTTGGTTTCGAGGGAACATATATCTGTGAAACCTGAAAAATACTATTGGATGAAGAGCGTGAATATCGTAATTGCTGTGAAATATGTGATAAAAAGTTCGATGCATATTTTGGCGAAGATGAAGAAGACGATGATAGGTTTCACTATTTATGTTCAACATGTATCAAGAAAGACAAAAGTGAATAAGGGCTATATGCCCTTTTTTTTATCTTTAATTTTAAAATTATGACTACAATATTTTGACAAAATCAAGTTTCCAATAATAATACATCTGAGCTCAAAATTAGCTCAGAGAATAATCATCAGTCTTTTATGGCTGGTGATTTCCAGCCTCAAAAGATTTCCAAAAAAGGAACTTGAGGCATGGCTTCATCATATGAAGAATTTTACAAAGAGTTTTTGAAAAAATTCAAATATCTGGCGACATACAAACATCGATATGAAGTTTTTCGAGATTTTGTTTATGTTTCGGCCATAGCATTATCAAATGCAATTGTAATGAACCAGGAGAGAGAAGAAGAATATCTTCAAATCATTAAAGCTTACAAAAAGGAAGATCAATTAGGGCTTGCTGAATTGTATGGCACGCTTGTTTTACTTTTAAACTTTGAACCTCAAGATGTTCTTGGACAACTCTATATGGATCTCGAAATATCGAGTAAAGAAAAAGGACAGTTTTTCACTCCAAAGTCACTTTCAGATTTTATGTCAGAAATTCAATTTGGTGAACAACTGAAGAATTTGGAAGAACCGTTTATTACAATTTCTGATCCTGCTTGTGGTGCAGGAGGTTTGATATTATCTTTTGCAAAGGTGATGTTGGCCAACAAACTTAATCCAGGTGAAAAAATTTGGGTTCAGTGTGTTGATATCGACAAAACCGCAGCCCTTATGTGTTATATTCAATTATCACTTTGGAATATTCCCGCAGAGATCATTGTTGGGAATTCGTTGAGTTTGGAATATAGAGAAGCCTGGTACACGCCATCTCACGTGTTGGGAAACTGGTCGTACAAAATGGCTAGATATTGGGAAAAACAAAATCTTAAAACATCAACTGAAGAAAATGATCGGTCGGAGAAAATTCCAACTCGAACAGAAACTTCAGTGAAACCAAAACAATTTGATTTTGGTTTCTAGAATAGCCCTTCGGGGCTATTTATTTTTAATATTTGTTGTAAAAATGTGTGAATTGGCATGCAAAAGTGACCCACTTAGGTGGGTAATTGGCGTTTAAAAGTGACCCACCTATTTATGTTATCATCCGCGCATTTATGTGCGGAGAGCCGTTCGTCAGTTGGCCTTATTCTTTGATGTAGGTGGGGCACTTTTAAATGCTCATTGACATAAAAATGGTTTGACGAGTTGAAATACCTGCCATTGAATAGCCTCAAGATTGAAGGGCATTTAAAAAATATAATTTACTCACAAATATGACTATTTATAGATGTAAATTCATTGCCACTGGGTGCTCCATTTCAACCGTAATTATTTTGTCACCAAGCTTGAATACTTCCATCAGCTTTCAGTGCTACAAAAGCATAATTATTTGAAAATATGTTTGTAAACCCAGTACCACTTGGTGCTCCAGTTCAGCCGTAATCACTATATCCCCAAGCTTGAATACTCCCATCAGCTTTTAATGCTGCAAATGCACCGATAGTTGAGAATATATTTGCAAACCCAGTATCACTGGGTGCACCAGTTCAACCATAATTACTTTTCCCCCAAGCTTGAATGCTTCCATCAGCTTTCAAGGCTGCAAAAGCATATTGAGTGGAGAATATTTTTGTGAATTCATTACCACTTGGCGCTCCAACTCAACCAAACTCATCATTTCCCCAAACTTGAATATCTCCATCAAATTTTAGTGCTGCAAAAGAATAATTGGTTGAAAATATGTTTGTAAATCCAGTACCACTAGGTGCTCCAGTTCAACCATAACCATTTCTTCCCCAAGCTACGATACTTCCATTTTTTTTCAGTGCTGAAAATGCAAACTCAGTTGAAAATATTTGAGTAAATCCTGTACCAGTTGGTGCTTCGCTTCAGCCATAACTATTCTTACCCCAAGCCTCTATACTTCCATCAGATTTCAGTGCTGCAAAAGCATATTGAGTGGAGAATATTTTTGTAAATCCAGTGCCACTAGGTACTCCAGTTCAGCCGTAATCATAATACCCCCAAGCTTGAATACTTCCATCAGATTTCAATGCTGCAAAGGCATTGTTATTTGAGAATATTTTTGTAAATCCAGTACCATTGGGTGCTCCAGTTCAGCCATAAGAACCATTTCCCCAAGCTTGAATACTTCCATCTGCTTTTAATGCTGCAAAGGCTCCAACAGTTGAATATATGTTTATAAATCCAGTGCCACTAGGTGCTCAATTACCTCAATAGCGATTAAATCCCCAAGCTTGAATACTCCCATCAGATCTCAATGCTGCAAAGGCATTATTATTTGAGAATATTTTTGTAAATTCAGTACCACTTGGTGCACCAGTACCTCAATATTTGTTATTTCCCCAAGCTTGAATGCTTCCATCAGATTTCAAAGCTGCAAAGGCATAGCGATTTGAACTCGTAGGACTAGAAGAATAATCTCAACAATAATTCAGTTGGGCACTATGATTATTCTCTATAGTTTTTGATATCGTGTTTTCGTCTGATACTTGCACGGTATCTTTTTGATTTACTAAATAAACTATCGTTCACAATATTGCCAATATGGTGATAACAACTATCAATTCTACTAAGGTGAAACCTCTATTTGAACGGTACATATATTAATGGGTTAATTTATAATATTCTAAATATATTCATATTTGATAGGAAATCAAAACTTCATTTGTAGAGAAGTATTATCACAATTTTTTGTTCACTTCGTTCTCGGTCAAAAATTTAGATCATACTTCTCAATCGCATTCCATTTTTACAAGTAATCTGATTTTAATTTCTAAAAAACCCTCCAAGTGGAGGGCTTTTTAGAATACTACTATTCACACAAACCATAACTATTTATACTCACAAATCCATTACCACTGGGTGCTCCAATTCAACCGTAATCACTATATCCCCAAGTTTGAATGCTTCCATCAGATTTCAGTGCTGCAAAAGCATATTGAGTGGAAAATATTTTTGTGAATTCATTACCACTTGGCGCTCCAACTCAACCGAACTCATCATTTCCCCAAGCTTGAATATCTCCATCAAATTTTAGTGCTGCAAAAGAATAATTGGTTGAAAATATGCTTGTAAATCCTGTACCAGTTGGTGCTCCAGTTCAACCATAACCATTTCTTCCCCAAGCTTCTATACTTCCATCAGCTTTCAGTGCTGCAAATGCAGATTCATTTGAGAATATTTTTGTAAATCCTGTTCCACTTGGTGCACCAGTTCAACCATAACCATTTCTTCCCCAAGCTTGAATACTTCCATCAGATTTCAATGC
>JAESRX010000092.1 GCA_016764435.1 Flavobacteriaceae bacterium
CTGAAGGGCGGCCTTGGGTGAACGGCTTAGATTTCAACTGTGGTGCATTAACTAATGAATAAATGGCCTGTAAGCGACTAACATTAACCGGACCATTAACGAGGTAGACATTATCACGATCCATACCACACTGTTTACGTAAAAAATCGACCATTTCTTCTGGGCAATTATGAGCAATTTCCAAGCGTACTTCATCACCATAGTTGCGATGAGTTAACTCATCAGAAATAGCTTCATTACTCTCCTCTGCATCAGCAGTTTCGCCATTAGGCAACGTAATAGTCCCTTCTAAAGAAGTTTCTTGTGCATACGTCCACTCATCATCCGGTTCGTAGATTGCATTGTTAGGACACTCAGAGATACAAGCATCACAATTGATACATTCGTCTGTTATTTTAATAGCCATAATATGTTGTATTTTTCGTTGTTTATTCTGTTACAAATTTAGGTGTTTTTGTTGACATTTTTGTGATAATTGTCATTGCACATTTTAAAAACTAAATATACATTTGACATCAACATAAATACCTAGTTCAAACTAATTACGTAAATTTACATAAAAATTTAATCAAATTATATATAAATTATGATTACAGAGAAAACAAAGCACCAACCCGAAGCTCTTGAAGCGGTCGTAATCCGATTTGTTGGTGACTCTGGAGACGGAATGCAGCTGACAGGAACTCAATTTTCTGACACATCTGCCATGTTTGGGAATGACATTGCAACTTTCCCAAAYTAYCCMTCCGARATTAGAGCYCCWCAAGGAAGCYTSTATGGYGTATCTGGWTTTCAGGTRCAYATWGGWAGTGTAGCMATTAGTACWCCRGGAGATAATCTTGATTTACTAGTAGCCATGAACCCAGCAGGGTTAAAAACAAATATTGCAGCCTTAAAACCAGGACATACTGTAATAGTTGACACCGATGCATTTACTAAGAAAAACTTAGCARAAGCATTTTACGAATCCAATCCATTAGAAGACGGAAGTCTTGAAAATTATCGTGTTATAGAAGTATCTATGTCTTCCTTAACTAAAGAAGCGGTAAAAGAAGTGGAAGGATTAGATAATAAAAGTATCTCCCGAAGTAAAAACATGTTTGCTTTAGGGATGGTATATTGGATGTACGATAGATCAATCGAACATACCGTAGATTTTTTAACTAAAAAATTCAAGAGTAAACCAGCCATTGTAGAAGCAAATACCAAAGTATTAAAAGCTGGGTATTTCTTCGCTGAAACATTAGAATTAATACCAAACGCCTACACGATTACTCCTGCAAAAATGGACCCAGGAACGTATAGAATCGTCATGGGAAATCAGGCTACAGCATGGGGATTCCTTGCCGCAGCTGAAAAAAGTGGATTGGAATTATTTTTAGGATCGTATCCTATTACTCCAGCTACAGATATATTACACGAGTTAGCAAAACACAAACACTTTGGAGTAAAGGCATTCCAAGCAGAAGACGAAATTGCAGGAATTTGTTCTGCTATCGGAGCTTCCTTTGCTGGAGATTTAGCCATTACTACCACATCAGGACCAGGATTAGCATTAAAAGGTGAAGCCATTGGATTAGCCATGATGACGGAATTACCTTTAGTAATTGTAAATGTACAACGTGGAGGACCATCCACTGGATTACCTACAAAAACAGAACAATCGGATTTATTACAAGCCATGTATGGACGTAATGGAGAAAGTCCTGTAATTGTATTGGCAGCAAGTACACCAGCCAATTGTTTTGATTTTGCTTACCAAGCCGCTAAATTAGCATTGGAACACATGACTCCTGTTATTTTATTAACGGATGGATACATTGCCAATGGATCAGCTCCTTGGAAAATTAAATCCGTTGCTGATTTACCAGAAATCAATCATAATAAAATAAAAGAGGCCACAGAAAATTGGCATCCTTATGATAGAAATGAAGAAACATTAGCACGTGTTTGGCCAATACCGGGTACACCAGGTTTAGAACACCGTATCGGTGGATTGGAAAAAGACCGTGTTACAGGTGATATATCTTATGCTCCAGACAACCATGAGTTGATGACGAGTATTAGAGCTGAAAAAATTGAGAGAGTGGCTAATTTTATTCCAGAAATTGAAGCAGAATTTGCTCAAGAAGGAGATATATTAGTTGTTGGATGGGGAGGAACTTATGGTTCACTTCACTCAGCAGTAAAAGAAATGGTAGACAACGGACACGACAGTATCGGTTTAGCACATTTTAACTATATTAACCCATTACCAAAAAACACTGCAGAGTTATTTGCAAAGTATAAAAAGATCGTTGTTTGCGAATTAAACAGAGGACAGTTCGCAAGTATTTTAAGAAACTCTTTTGATCAATTTAAATATTCAGAATTCCATAAAATGCAAGGATTACCTTTTGGAAATAATGAGTTAATTGAAAAATTCAAACAACTTTCAAATTCATAAYCATGGAAACAACAGAWAAAAAATWWACATTCAAAGATTTTGCAAGTGACCAAGAAGTAAGATGGTGTCCWGGTTGTGATGATTATGTTATTTTAAGAGCGATGCAAAAAGCGCTTCCAGAAATGGGSGTTAAAAAAGAAGACGTSGTRTTTATTTCMGGAATYGGATGTTCWTCTCGTTTTCCTTATTATATGGATACYTATGGKATGCACACYATTCATGGTAGAGCWCCMGGWATTGCAAGTGGWTTAAAACTWGCSAATCCTAATYTAAGTGTTTGGATWGCTACMGGTGATGGAGATTCCATGGCCATTGGAGGAAATCACTTTATCCATATATTACGTAGAAATWTAGATTTRAATATTTTATTGTTTAACAATGARATTTACGGATTGACAAARGGWCARTTTTCACCGACTTCATTAYTAGGTCAGAAAACRAAATCCTCWCCKTATGKGAACACACAACARCCMTTTTCTCCAGGAGAATTGGCCTTGGGTGCTCAGGCAAGATTTTTTGCYCGTATCGGAGGRAATACMCCGAAGGAAATGACKGCTTTATTTATTGAAGCAGAAMAATACAAAGGAACWTCGTTRATCGAAATWTTRCAAAACTGTGTKATTTTTAACGATGGATGTTTTACACAATACACCGATAAAAAMGTMAGAGCWGACAARCARWTRTAYGTMSRACAYGGCMAACCRATGATWTTYGGARCCAATAAAGACAAAGGAATCGTMYTAAATGGMTTAAAACTAGAAATAGTTACCATTGGRGARAATAAYATTTCCGAGTCMGATTTRCTWGTTCACGATKCAAAATGYCAAGAMACAACRMTSCACGGHATGYTARTHAAACTNARACNAYCCRTTAGTAACGGGTATYATAAGAGCTTATGAYGACRYCACMTTRGARGAACGAGAGGATGCWYTAACCGCMGARGTHAAAGCAAATTCAAAATTCAAAAAAAYAGATGATTTGTTTTTCKCAGGAGAAACWTAYGWRGTTAAATAANATWYNNNAAAGGGTGRCKAWMGTCACCCTYTTTTTTKSWTTTATTTCTAACTTCGCAWMCRAATCAAACAAMWAAAMTCAACAACATGGGCTCAGAAGCTATTATTGTATTCCTCATTGCCGGGATTGTACTTGTTGCTGGCGCAAATTTTTTATCGAATTTAATATCACATAAATCCGATAACGTCCAGAAACGGGAACCCTACGAAAGCGGTATGAAAACCATCGGACCTACATGGGTTCAATTTAAAGTAAGCTACTATTTGTATGCGATACTTTTCTTAATTTTTGACATCGAAGTTGCCTTTTTAGTACCATGGGCAGTGGTCTTTAAAGAAACCGGTGGAATTGCATTTATCGAAATATTAATTTTCCTTAGTATCCTTGGATTAGGATTAGGATATGCTTGGAAAAAAGGCGCATTAAAATGGGACTAACTAAAGTAAACAACGAAATACCAGCAGATTTCCCTGGAAAAGTAATTCCTGCAGGAAATGGAGCAAACGTAATTATTACATCATTAGACAAAGTAATCAACTGGGGACGTTCGAACTCCCTATGGTCCTTATATTTTGGAACCAGCTGTTGTGCTATCGAAATGATGCAAACTGGAGCAGCAAGGCATGATTATTCACGTTTTGGATTTGAAGTAGCACGCCCCTCCCCTAGACAAGCAGATTTAATTATTATAGCAGGAACTATTGTCAATAAAATGGCCCCTGTTTTAAGAAGATTATACGACCAAATGGCCGAACCAAAATACGTAATCGCCATGGGTGCTTGCGCAATTTCTGGAGGTCCATTTTTTTACAATTCCTATTCGGTTATAAAAGGAGCTGACCACGTAATACCTGTTGATGTATACGTACCAGGATGCCCACCAAGACCGGAAGCGTTATTAGAAGGTATGTTAATGTTACAAGACAAAATACGTACCGAAAGTATGAAAAGTAAAATAAATCCTATCGATGGATTTGATGAAGGTAACTAACATGCAAGCGATGACAAACAGTGATTTACAAACGTTAATTAGTGGCTGGATTCCAGACTTAGAATTCACCGAAGAAAACACACAATTTTTAACCATTACGGTAGCTCCGGAAAAGCTACATACCTTAATGGAACACTTAAAAACCAATACAGATACACAGTTCGATTACTTATTTTGTGTAACTGGTATGGATTGGGGAAAAGAATTGGGTGTAATTTACCATCTTGAATCTACAACTTTTAGACATCAATTAGTGGTAAAAGTAAATACAAGTGACAGAGAAAATCCCACCTTTGATTCCGTAAATGACCTTTGGTTCACTGCAGAATTTCACGAACTGGAAATCTTTGACCTATTTGGAGTTACCTTTACGAACCACCCAAAATTAAGACGTTTATTTATGCCAGAAAACTGGGAAGGATTCCCTTTGAGAAAGGACTATGTAGACACAGCTAATATGATTATTAAATAATGTAGCAATGATCACAGATCCAACTAATAAAAGCGTAAAAACGGAAGAGTATTTTATCAACATGGGACCACAGCATCCAGCTACCCATGGTGTACTCCGACTAATATTGACTATCGACGGTGAAACCATTAAAAATGTAGAACCAGACCTAGGATATATTCACAGATCTATAGAAAAAATGTGCGAGCGCGATAGCTATCAGCAAATTGTACATTTAACAGACAGGATGGATTATTTATCCTCTCATATAAATAACGAAGCGGTTTGTTTAACCGTGGAAAACGCCCTGGGAATTGAAGTTCCTGAGCGTGTAAAAGTAATTAGAACCATTATCTCTGAACTCACCCGTATCGCATCACATAATTTATGGTGGGGTGTTATGGGAATGGATGTCGGTGCCTTAACTACCTATTTCTACGGATTTAGAGACCGTGAATTAATCAACGACATTTTTGAAGAAACGTGTGGTGCTCGCTTGACCATGAATTACAATTTACCTGGAGGATTAATGTTTGATATTCATCCGAATTTTGTAAAACGTACGAAGGACTTTATCGCTCATTTTAAAACAAAACTACCAGAATACGACACCTTATTAACCAACAACGTAATTTTTCAAAAAAGGACCAAAGGTATCGGTATTTTAACGAAACAAGACGCCATTTCTTTTGGAGCATCAGGACCTGTAGGTCGTGCTTCTGGATATTCTTGTGACGTTCGAAAACACCATCCATACAGTGCTTATACGCAAGTGAAATTTAACGAGGCTTTAAAAACCGAAGGAGACACCTTTGCACGTTACCAAGTAAGAATCCAAGAAATGTGGGAATCAATGGCCATCATAGAGCAATTGATAGATAACATTCCTGAAGGTGATTATAAAGTAGCTACCAAAGCGGTGATCAAATTACCCAAAGGAGAGTTTTACCAAAAAGTAGAAACCGCACGTGGAGAATTAGGTGTATACATTAACAGTACGGGAACTAAAAATCCGTACCGTGTTAAGTTTCGTTCCCCAGGTCTTTCAAACTTATCCCTGTTAAATCATATTGCAGTAGGAGGAAAAATTGGAGATTTAGTTGCTACCATGGCTACCTTAGACATCGTAGTACCAGATATTGATAGATAATAACATATCCATCGTCAACATAAAATAGTATATCATTCACATTTTAAATATTTTACAAGTGAGAATACCATTATCCATTACACACACCATACACGACTGGTTGTTTAGTGTTATGCCTGAGGGAGTTGCAAGTATCGTAGAAATGATACTTATTGCCACGGTCTTTTTAGCATTTTTTGCTATTGCCGGTTTGTACCTCGTATTATTAGAACGTAAAATGGCCGCATGGTTCCAATTACGTTTAGGCCCTAACCGAGTAGGTTACAAAGGACTTTTGCAAACTTTAGCAGATGCCTTAAAACTGGTTTCGAAGGAATTAACTATTCTAGAAAAAGCCGATAAATTCCTTTATAAGTTAGCGCCTTATTTTCCCATTATTACAGCTTTGATGGCGTTGTCAGTTTTCCCTTATACGGAGGAACTACATGCCTTTGACATTAATATTGGTATTTTCTTCTTAATCGCCATTTCTTCTATTGGAGTAATCGGTATTTTATTAGGAGGATGGGCAAGTAACAATAAATTTGCGCTAATTGGTGCCATGCGAAGTGGTGTACAAACCATTAGCTATGAACTTTCTGTAGGACTTTCATTACTAACGATGGTTTTACTAACCGGTTCCTTACAATTATCAGAAATAATAGAAGTTCAAAAAAATGGTTGGCTCATTGTCCAAGGACACATTCCTGCTATTATTGCTTTTATGATTTTTATGATAGCTGGAACAGCAGAATCTAACAGAGCTCCCTTTGATTTAGTAGAAGCTGAATCAGAATTAGGTGCTGGATTTCATACCGAATATTCTGGAATGAGATTCGCCTATTTCTTCCTCGCAGAATTTGTCAACATGTTTATCATAGCAGCCATTGCCGCAACTATCTTTTTTGGTGGATGGTTATCGCCCTTTGGAATTACGGAATCCATCCCGATGCTAGGTATCTTTTGGTTCGGATTAAAAACATTCTTAATTATTGTTTTAATGATGTGGTTCCGATGGACATTCCCACGGTTGCGTATCGATCAATTATTAACCTTGGAATGGAAATATTTACTACCGTTAAACTTGATGAACATAGTTATTATGGCCTTCATCGTTTGGCGTAATTTAACCATTCAATTTTAAGAGCTATGAGTTATTTTTCAGATATATATAATGGTATAAAGACATTACTTACTGGTATGAGTGTTACCGGAAAGTACTTGCTAAAAGCACGCACGGGAGCCATTACCCAACAATACCCAGAAAACAGAGAGACCCTTAAAATGTTTGACCGTTTTAGAGGGGAAGTAATTATGCCTCATGACGACAACAACGAACACCGCTGTACTGGATGTCAAAAATGTGAAATTGCCTGTCCTAATGGAACCATCGAAATTATTTGGGACCGTGGAATCGACCCAGAAACGGGTAAAAAGAAGAAAAAAATTGACCAGCACATCTACCACTTAGCCATGTGTACCATGTGTGGACTTTGTATCGAAGCCTGCCCAACGGATGCCATTAAGTGGGGTCAAAATTTCGAAAATTCCGTGTACGATAGAAAACATTTAACCCGTGTATTAAACAAGCCTGGTTCTAAACTACAACCTGGCGTAGAAGATTAAATTATGGAACAAATTATATTTTACATCCTCGCAGTAGTCATTATAGGAATGGCATTTGCATCGGTTACTAGCAAAAAAATGCTACGTTCAGTAATTTATTTACTGTTTGTACTTATGGGTATTGCTGGTCTTTATTTTCTTTTAGATTATAACTTTTTAGCAGCCGTACAACTCACCGTTTATGCGGGAGGCGTGATAGTGCTTGTTATCTTCTCGGTATTTTTAATACACCATCTAGAAATGGAGTTAGAAATGGCGAACCTTAGAAAAAAAATTATCGCAGCCCTAATCAGCATTGGAGGAATCGCTACTTTTTTATGGGTGATCTGGAACCACCATTTTAACGTGGTAGAAAATTACAATGCCATTGAAGTAAGAGATATTGGTCTCAAACTATTAAGTACTGGCGACGGCGGATTCATTTTACCTTTTGAGGTCATCAGTATCCTTTTATTAGCCGCCATGATAGGAGCCATTATTGTAGCAAAAAGCAACAAACTAACCGATAAAAACGAAGCACAATCATGATTTTAGGAGTCAGCATTTACGAAATACTAAGCCTTACTACCATTCTGTTTTTCATTGGTATCTATGGTTTTTTCACTCGGAAAAATTTAATTTCTGTCTTGATGTCTATCGAATTGATTTTAAACGCGACCGTTATCAATTTTGTAGTGATTAACAAATACATGTTTCCTGAAAAATTAGAAGGAGCCATCTTTGGGATATTTATCATTGCCGTGGCCGCCGCAGAAACAGCCTTGGCTATCGCCATCATTATTAATTTGTATAGACAAATCACTTCTGTTGAAGTTGACGACACGACCACATTAAAATATTAATAGCACATGAACTTTAGTTATACCATATTAATACCGCTCATTCCATTTGTAGTTTTCTTAATTCTTGGGTTAAATCACAAGAGAATTAAACCTGCAGTCTCTGGATATATAGGCGTGTTTGGATTAATGGCAAGTGCCTTTTTATCCTATTTTACAGCCTACAAATACTTTTTTACTGTCCCTAAAATAGACGGTATATACCAACAGATTACACACAAAACTGTTTGGATGAATTTTACCGACACCTTACACATAGATATGGGTGTTTTAATAGACCCTATTTCTATCATGATGTTGATAGTCGTAACCACCATTTCTTTATTAGTCCATATTTACAGTAGAGGCTATATGAAGGGAGATCCCGGTTACACCAAGTTTTTTGCCTTTCTAGGACTCTTTACATTTTCCATGTTAGGGTTGGTATTGGCAACTAACCTTTTCCAAATCTATATTTTCTGGGAATTAGTAGGTGTCTCCTCCTTTTTACTCATTGGATATTATTACACCAAACCATCTGCTATTATTGCCGCAAAAAAAGCGTTTATCGTCACCCGATTTGCCGATTTATTTTTCTTAATAGGAATTATCACCATCGGATTTTATACAGGAACGTTTGACTTTGAAACCTTAAACGACCCTACGGGAGAAGTAATTACCAATTGGGCGTCCACTTCCTTTATGGGATTGTCCGTATTAACATGGGCATTGATCCTAATATTTATTGGAGGTGCCGGAAAATCTGCCATGTTCCCATTGCATATCTGGTTACCAGATGCGATGGAGGGACCTACGCCAGTTTCAGCATTAATTCACGCAGCTACCATGGTGGTTGCAGGAGTTTATCTCGTCGCTCGCTTGTTCCCTATGTACTATTTTATCGAAGACGGTTTTGCGCTTAACATCGTAGCCTATGTAGGAGGGTTTTCTTCCTTATTCGCTGCTATTATTGCCATCACCCAAAAAGATATTAAACGCGTATTGGCCTTTTCTACCATGTCCCAAATCGGATATATGATGATGGCCTTAGGAGTTTCTGGATATGACGGACACGAAGGGGTTGGATATATGGCTTCAATGTTCCACTTATTTACACACTCCATGTTTAAAGCATTACTGTTCTTAGGAGCTGGTTCTGTAATACACGCTGTACATAGTAATATGATGGGCGATATGGGGAACTTAAAAAAGTACATGCCGATCACTAACATTACATTTTTAATCGCCGCTTTTGCCATTGCTGGTGTCCCTCCATTTGCAGGATTCTGGTCTAAGGACGAAATTTTAGTCGCTGCTTTTGAATACAGTAAACCTTTATATGCCGTAGGATTAATTGTAGCAGGATTAACCGCCTTTTACATGTTCCGTTTGTACTTCTCCATTTTCCACGGAAAGAAAACAGCATACAAACATACGCCGCATGAGGCCCCTGCGAGCATGACCTTCCCATTGTTATTTTTAGCAGTGATGAGTGTCGTAGCCGGATTCATTCCTTTTAGCAATTTTGTAACTGCTAATAAAGAGCCTTTTGAAGCACATTTAAATTACCCATTGGCCGCCATTGCAGTAGCCACAGGACTGATTGGAATTATCTTAGCCTATGTGTTTTATAAAAACCCAACCGAGTATCCTGCAAAATGTCGCAAGGCTTTCGGAAGTTTTTACAAGTGGGCCTATGCAAAATTCTATATGGATGAGCTTTACTTTTTCGTTACCCGTAAAATTATTTTCAATTGTGTTTCGCAGCCTATTGCATGGTTTGATAAAAACGTAATAGATGCCTTTATGGAAGGAATTGGTTCTGGAACACTCAAAGCTTCGGAAAAAACAAAAAAAATGCAATCGGGTTATTTTCAAGATTACGCCATGGCCTTTGTGGGTGGTGTAGTAGTGATTTCCATTGTACTTATATACATATTTAAAAACTAAGATTAACATGGATATATTATCACTTTTTGTTGTAGTTCCTGTTATTACAATACTGGCCTTATTTTTAGCAAAAGGCTTAAAACAATCCCGCATCGTAGCGATGGCAGGAAGTTTAGTACAGCTAGCAATGGCCTTTCATTTGGTCTACGCTTATGTAAAAGAACGTGCTATAAACGACGACATCATGGTATTCATGAGAGACGTTGTCTGGTATGAGGATTTTAATATTCACTACGCCATTGGTGTAGATGGAATATCGGTTGCTTTAATTACATTAACCGCCATCGTAGTATTGGCAGGGGTATTTATCTCCTGGATGATGGAAGATTTACCAAAAGAATTTTTCGTGTCACTTATTGTATTAGCTACGGGAGTGTACGGATTCTTTATTTCCATAGATTTATTTACCATGTTCGTATTTTACGAAATAGCCGTAATCCCAATGTACCTGCTTATCGGAATATGGGGAACTGGTCCAAAGGAACATGCTGCCATGAAATTAACATTAATGTTAATGGGAGCATCTGCCGTTTTATTAGTCGGGATTTTGGGTATCTATTTAAATTCTAATGCAGATGGAGGTCCTTTAACTTTTAATATTTTAGAAATTGCTCAGGTAAACATTCCGTTTGCTGCACAGCAACTCTTCTTCCCTCTTACCTTTATTGGTTTCGCCGTATTAGGAGCTTTATTCCCTTTTCATACCTGGTCTCCAGACGGACATGCCTCTGCCCCAACAGCAGTATCCATGTTACACGCCGGAGTATTAATGAAACTAGGAGGATACGGAGTCTTTAGAGTCGCCATGTTTTTATTACCAGAAGGTGCTATGGACTGGTCTTGGTTCTTTATCATCCTATCCGCTACCGGAGTTATATACGGAGCCTTAGGAGCCGTGAGACAGACCGATTTAAAATACATTAATGCCTATTCATCAGTAAGTCACTTGGGAATGGTATTATTTGCTTTATTGATGCTTAATAAAACAGCATGGACAGGCGCTATCTTACAATCCTTATCACATGGATTTATGACCGCTTTATTCTTTGCTTTAATTGGAATGATCTATGGCAGAACCAAAACAAGAGATATCTATAAATTAGGAGGATTACTTAAAGTGATTCCTTTTATTTCTGTAGTGTATGTGATTGCCGGAATGGCCTCATTAGGATTGCCTGGATTTAGTGGATTTACGGCAGAAATGAATATTTTTGTAGGTGCATTTCAACATACCGATATGTTCCACCGTGTAGCCACCATCGTTTCTATCTCCGCCATTGTAGTAACCGCCGTTTACATTTTACGTGTAATAGGTTTAATGCTAATGGGACCTGTAAAGAGCGAATTTAAAGACTTACCAAAAGTACGTTGGTACGAAGTAACTGGAATTTTATTATTGTTAATCCCTATCACTGCCCTTGGGGTAGCACCTTTATGGATTAGTGATTTGATTATGGAAAGTATTAAACCTTTTATTCAAGGAGTAATACAATAAATTATTTAAAAATAGAAAACATGAGTTTTAGTAGTTTATTAATAATGAGACACGAAATGCTCCTTTTAGTACTAATATTGTTACTAATAGCAGGAGAAATATTTATACCAAAGCACAAAAAATCGAGTTTGGTACACTTGGCAATCTTCCTTTTTGGAATCCATACTGCCGTCGGTTTTTTACCCGCGGATACCGAAACATTGTTTGGAGGTTCCTTTAGAACCAACGACATGATACACTTATTTAAAAACATCCTTAATGTAGGTGTGTTGATTTTATTGTTACAATCCGCAGATTGGATTACAGATAAATTAATTGGCGCTGAAAAAGGGACCGAATTCTTTATCTTGTTATTCTCCTCTTTATTAGGAATGTACTTTATGATTTCGGCAGGAGATTTCTTGATGTTTTACATTGGATTGGAATTATCTACCTTACCCGTAGCAGCCTTAGTAGCCTTTGATGCTGGGAAAAGAAAATCAAGTGAAGCAGGAGTTAAAATGATTTTATCTGCGGCCTTAGCCAGTGGAATTTCACTTTTTGGAATTTCGCTTTTATACGCAGCCACAGGATCTATTTACTTTGATGTAATGGCTATATCCATGACGTCCTCTAGTTTAAGTATTTTAGGTTTTGTATTGTTTTTTGCAGGCTTAGGATTTAAAATTTCCTTAGCGCCATTCCACTTTTGGACGGCGGATGTATACGAAGGAGCACCTATTCCGGTGGCCTCTTTCCTATCTGTGATTTCCAAAGGAGCTGCGGTATTTATTTTATTGATATTGATGTTTACCGTCATGCGCCCATTAATTGACGCTTGGCAAAACATGCTGTACGCTATTGCGATTCTTACCATGACTATTGGTAATATATTCGCCTTACGTCAGAAAAACATGAAGCGTTTCTTAGCCTATTCCTCCATTGCGCAAGCAGGATTTATATTGTTAGGATTGATTGCAGGAACGCAGTTAGGAGCGAGTTCTATCATCTATTTTGTATTGATTTACATCTTTTCTAATCTGGCTGTTTTTGGCGTGGTACAAGCCATCTCAAATAAAACAGGTTTGGAACACATGGACGATTATAATGGATTTTATCGCACCAATCCTATGTTGAGTTTGATCATGCTATTGGGTTTATTCTCCTTAGCAGGAATTCCACCAGCCGCAGGATTTTTCGGTAAATTCTTCTTGTACACAGCCGCAGCAAGTGAAGGCTATTATTTATTGGTATTTTTAGCGGTAGTGAATGTAACTATCTCCCTGTACTATTATTTAATCGTACTAAGAGCGATGTTTATTAGAACAAACGACCATCCAATACCGTATTTTAAAAACAGTTTATACATGCGTTTGGGATTAGCCCTTACCGTCATCGGTATTTTAGCCATTGGGATGTATAGCCCTATTTATGAATACATTCACTCTATTAGTTCTCTTTTAAATTAAGATTATGGCATTAGCAGGAAAACACACATTTGGTTCTATCGGTGATGTCCGCGTTACCTTTGTAGAAAAAAAGATATCAGAAGAACGTATGACTTTCTTAAAAGCATTGTTAAAACACAACGGCTTTGAAGTTGTTTTACAAGAAGAGAAACGCAAGTCGGAGGAAGACCCACAATTGTACACTGTAGGTGTTACAGACATGGTTTTTAACCCTACTACTTATGTTTTTGAAAGGCGCTTAAAAACCTTTGACAATAAAAAAGTAACTCAGGATTATTGGAATCAAGAATCGGATGAAGTAAATCCGATGTATTGGAAGAATGAGGCTAAGTAGGAATAAGTTGTAAGTAAGCAACTTTTCGAAAACGTAGCTTACAACAAAAGAACGAAATTACTTTTATATAAAAACACGCTCCTTTTTAGGGCGTGTTTTTTTTATGAAATTATTTATAAGGCAAACAGCTGTTTGATATATTTGGGCGTTCCCTAAGGGTCGGGCTATCCGCTATATCTTTTTTTAAAAATAAAAAAAAGGATGCCACTGCTATCCCTAACGCAACAGCACTTGACTATAGAATATCAATTAAAAACGAATCACGGCGCAAGAGTTCAAAGTCAGGAGACTTCGTACAGCGAGTAACAAAACACTATCTTTTCAACCTTTTTAATTGTAAAATTTTATCGTCAACAAAAACCCTACAAGTTATAGACATTGAACCACCTAAATGTGCTTTTATGTTTTTTCGTTCTCCATTTTTATTGATTACATGTCCAGTTAAGTCAGACCCAAACAAACCGAATTTTTCATCTTGTAATTCATTATTTACAAATAATTTTTCACCGTCAAACCAAGTATTAACAACTTTTATTTCAGTATTTTCATAGCTACCTATCCATTCACTTTGCATAATTGTATGTTTTTATAATTAGTACTCATTTAGCTATTATTGTTACATTTTTCAGCTAATTATTCATAAAACATACTGCAATTTTAAATAGCATGTCCACAACGACACAAATTTATCATGAGAAGTGGCGAGTAATAGTGTGACAGCAAGCGCTCAAAGTCAGGAGGCTTTGTACAGCGGAAGCACCCAGAACGGGCTCTTATTTTCTTTTTTTCATCGAAAGCTGTTTTTCTAAGAAATGGAACCCAAACATGCCATTCCCTTGAGTTTTGAATCTCCGAGAAGTTGTTTTCAATTGTATCGAATCCATCTTCCATTAAACCGATATGTAATGCCCGTATTGCAAAAACTCAAATTAATGTTCCTTTACCTTCAGTGCTCCTATCAACCGTATGCTAGACCTCCGTTTTTTTAAGGAGTCACTTCAATTAGTTCAAATTTATGAATTCCATTAAATCCATTCAGTTTTAAAAACCTAAATTGAATTATTTCACTCGGAATATATTTTTCTACTAGATACCTTATTGATACGTTTCCGCCTTTCGCTCCAACGTTAATTTCGCCTTCGAATTTCATTGCTGGCCCTTTCTCTTTTAGACAAATGCTGTCATTCTGAGTCGCTAAGAACTTCCGTAATTCCGTCACATTACTTATCAACTGGTTTCCTGTTCGTTTATAAATATTTAAGACGCTCCATTTATTATAATTTTAATTTTCGTGAATGTTGCACTACGCTTGCAGCCCAAACCCTTCTAGTAAAACCTTAGGGTCTCTCTAGATACGCAATAATACTCTCGTTAAAACCACAATAATACCGCATGTTACAATTCGAATATCGTAAACAAAAAACACTTTTCATATAACCACCATCCTAGTCACAAAAAAGCACGCTCCGTTTACGGGAGCGTGCCTATACTATAAACTATCTTCTAATTATAAATCAAAAGGATTCTCAATAGATTTCATAGGTTGTGTGAACCATTTCGGACCCGTTGCTGTCATATAAAAATGATCTTCATGTCGAATTCCAAATTCTCCAGGTACACAAATCATAGGTTCGTTACTCAATACCATTCCTTCTTTTAAAATGGTGTTGTTTCCTCGTACCAAATAAGGGAATTCATGGATATCTAAACCTGTACCATGCCCTACTCTGTGAGGTAAACCAGGTAAATCATAGTCTGGACTCAATCCATTTGCTGCCAATGTTTTTCTTGCCGCATCATCTACAGATCCACAAGTAGCTCCAATTTGAGCTGCATTAAAAGCAGCCAATTGAGTGGCTTTTTCTAAATCCCAAATCTCTTTTTGTCTTGGACTTGGAGTCCCAAAAACATAGGTTCTAGTGATGTCTGAAATATAACCTAGAACTTGACAGCCTGTATCCACCAATACAATTTCATCCGCGGCTAAATTTTTAGCTACGTCTACTCCATGTGGAAATTGTGAATCCTCTCCAAACAATACAATCACAAAATAAGAACCTTCTTTCGCGCCTGCTTTGATATGCGCTTTATGAATAAATGTTTCTACTTCTTTAACCGAGATACCAACACGCATAATTTTCGCTGCTGCCTTTTGTACCACTATGGTCATCTCTTTTGCACGTTGAATGATTGCAATTTCGTTTTCTGATTTTTGCATTCTACAACCCGCTGTTATAGGTTCAGCACTTATAAAATTATAGGCTGTATTTTCTTTTACCAAGCCATCTGCTAAAAAGAAACTCGCAGATTCATCGATCGCTACGGTTCCGTTTTCAAAACCATGTTCTTTAAGAATCGCACCTACTAATGCATACGGGCTTTCGTGCTCTTCCCAGCATTTCAACGCTCCTTCTATCAATCTATATTTTAAAAAAGTACCGTCTTCAAATTTAGGAACAATATATTCCAAGGTTCCATTTTGAGTTAAAATAGCCCCCACCATTCGTTCAGAAGCATTCCACTTTGTTCCTGTGAAATAATACAAATTTGTTCCTGCATTTATATACGTAGCTACCACATTTTGCGCTTGCATTAAACGTGCTGCCTTCGCTATTCGCAATTGGTATTCTTCCTTTTTTATAGGCTGTACACCTACGGTCATATCTGATATTTTCGCCAATTCTATTTCGGCCGTTGAGCCACCTATACCTATTGTCATTTGATCTGTTTTTTAGACTATGAAAGGTAGAACATATTTCTTGTTGACTCCAGTAATTCACCATTATGTATCACTATTGGTGTATAATGTATTACTTGTAGAAGCTTTTGTATTCTAGAAAACTTCCTGCCTAATAAACGCCACCAAATAAAATAATTCAAGTCCCTTAACAGAAGATAAGTCTCCTGATAATTGTCAGTAACCATAAGCATATATTATGCTACTTTTGTTTCCAAACAATTCAGATCAATTAAACTTAAAACAATGAAACACCTATTACAACTACTAGCCATTTTTCTTTTAATAATCTCTTGTAAAGACGATGCTAAAACAACAGAAACTACCGCAAAGAATGTTCATAAAATTGTAGCCGAAGAAGTACTACACGTATCTGAATATAGCTATATAAAATTCACTAAGGACAATAAAGAAAACTGGGTAGCTGTTCCTAGTACTCCTATCCAAACAGGAAAAACATATTATTACGGAACTGCTATCGAAATGAAAAATTTTGAAAGTAAGGATTTAAATAGAACATTTGAAACCGTTTATTTCGCACAAAGAATCAGTGTAAATGAAGAAGGTGCTATTGAAGGATCTAAGGTAAACCCACACGGCGAAGGGATGCACAATGCCCCTGCTGCAAACAATGCACATGCCACACCAAAGAAAAATACAAGCAGTCCTAAAAAAGAGATAAAAGTAACAAAGGCTGCCAATGGAATAGACATTGCAACCTTGTTAAAAAACAAAGCCTCTTATGCTAACAAAACAGTAATTATTAAAGCTGAAGTCGTAAAATACAGTCCTTCTATTATGAATTCAAACTGGTTCCATATTCAAGATGGTTCTAACTTTGATGGAGAATTTGACCTTACTGTTACCACTAAAGAAGTCGTAAAAGTTGGGGATGTTATAACTCTAAAAGCAACTGTAACACTAGACAAGGATTTCGGAGCTGGATACTTTTACAAGGTAATTTTAGAAAACGCTACTCTCACAAAATAAACCCTCTATAAAAATGAAGAAAATAGTTAACCTTTCCCTAATAGTCATCTGCTTTATAGCAAGTACTGTTACTTTTGCACAATCTCCCAACCCACATGCAGCAAGTGGTCTTAAAAAAGTAATTGTACAAGAAATTTTACAAGTTACCGGATACACCTATTTAAATGTATTGGAAGATGGTGAAAAAAAATGGCTGGCTGTACCTACAATCGAAGCAAAACTAGGGGAGTCTTTTTACTATAAAGGCGGTATGGAAATGCCCCAATTTGAAAGTAAAGAATTAAACAAAACTTTTGACACAGTACTTTTTTTAAGTAATATAACCAGTGCCAGCAGCATTGACCCAAGTAAAGGAATCGTTGAGAAAAAAGAAGCCACGCCTGTTAAACAAGGAAAAAAAGCAACTTTAGAGCAATTAACCATGACAATAGCTACTGTAGAAGGCGCTATTACAATTGAAGAATTGTTTAAAAACAAAAAACTTTACGGAGGTAAAAAAGTGATGATAAAAGGAGAAGTTACCAAATTCGCTAGTGGAATTATGGGTAAAAACTGGTCTCACTTTCAAGATGGAACTAGCCACGAAGGCTTGTACGATTTAATGATTACTACTCAGGAACAAGTACTGGTTGGTGATGTCGTAATTTTCGAAGGAACTGTAGCCTTAGATAAAGATTTTGGAGCTGGATACTTTTACCCTGTAATCGTAGAAGCTGGCGTTATTAAGAAATAAGAAAAACCCCCACAACCCTATAACCCCACAACCCCACAGTGTTAACACCATCAGAATTATTTTTTGATGGTGTTTTTTTTGTTAGTTACCTCCTTTTTTTAGTCAATAACACAGCGTTCTCCTCACCTCAACAAAGGATGATTAAAGCAATCAAAGAGCTACTTTAGAAGTCAATACAAACAAGAAGCACACACTTAACTACACAGAGAATAGCACGGTCTTAAAACCTCTAATTAAAGGAGGAATTACTATTAAATTCTGTGATTACTATTGATAAATTTATATAACAATGCGCGCTCTATACTAGCTCTTGTTGAGTTATTCTGTGAGAACTAATAGAGAAAAACTACCATTAACGTTTCTCCTTAAATCCGCTTTTCGACGGGGGATTTTGAATGAAAAAAGCACTCCCGTTAACGTTTTAGCTTAGAAAAAATCTAACTGTAATTTTTTACTTATTTTTCAAAAAAAGCAATAGAAAGCCACTCGATTTGAAGAGAATACACCGTCATAATTTACACTTGATTTTTTAAAAAACAGGATCCATCACACTTTCCGTGTCTGCGTATCCTTTATCCTTAGGGTCCTTTTTTCTGGAGATACTACGATGCGCGCGTTAGGGATAGAAGCGGTTACCCTGCAACTTTTTTTCTTTTAAAAAAGTGAAGCGTAGTAGCGGATAGCCCGACCCTTGGGGAACGCCCAAATTAAGCGCGCTAGCTGACGTTAAGAATCCGTCATTACTAGTACTTGTTTTATAAAAAACGCCCTCACTCAAGAAGCTTTTCATTAAAAAAACGATTTAAAATCGTGAGAAAACTCACCACTCTAAACCGTTTTATATTATTTCAGAAATTTATGAGCCTCAAACAGCTATAAATTAATAGTCAAATCCGTCGTGTTTTTTACCATGACAGGTTAAGAAACAACGCCCCCGGTTTACACCTAAATCTTGATATTCCAAACGTCCTTCGAAAGATTTCACCAAGGCCGTATTAAAATTAATTAAGTTTGACTGAGGGCTTCCATGTGGATCGTGACAAGTACTACAAGACACTTTCTCGTCATCCACATGTTCTTCATGCAGTTCAAAAGAAGCTCTTTTTCCTAACAAATTAGAGCGGCTATGACAGCTATAACACAAGGCGTACCTGCTCGCAGATTCACGTACATTATTCCCTGTATCGTAACGCAATTTAAGTAGGTGTTTATTATTAGACCCATGGGGTCCTTGTGCACCTCCCTTGTTATCATTTCCGTGACAATCTGTACAATAAATAATAGAACTCATGGTCAAACCATTTAATAAATTCCTCTCAGAATCCGGGTTGTTCCTAGGATTCACCACAGGGTGAAAGGAGCCTCCATCGGTTCTATTAAATTTATTAATCATATTGGTTTCTGGGAACTGACGTATCACTGCGGGAACATTCGTCCACACTTTATCTGAATGGCATTTGAAACACAGTTCATATTCATAAGTAACCTCTGCTATTTCATTTCCATTTTTATCAATTCCATCTACGCCTCTATTAGATCCTTTTACACCTCCTATTTCTGGACTCACGGCAGGATCACCATTAACCGCATGTGGATTATGACAATCCACACATTCGGCATGTTTGGTTATAGTGGCATTGGTTTCTGTGGGGTCATGGACTCCTTGCTGATCAAACACCTTATGTCCATAAGGTTTTGCAAACTCGCCTCTAATATCTTTGGATACATTTCCATTATGACAGTCAAAACATACTTCTTCCTCTGGTAAATGTTTTAATAAACGTTCTCTCCCTTGTGCATTATGAGTATCATGACAATTTGCACAGCCATTCTGCGCCACTGTTTCATATGGTATTTCTAAATGTCCCCATGGATTGTCTCCATTTCCATTCCAACTTTTTGTGGATGTATTATGAATGCTATTCGCCCAATACTTAGGATCATGACAACTATAGCACAATAGGGAAAATTCTCGTGTTTTTCGTAAAAAATTCGTATCCAAGTCTTTATGTGGATCATGGCAAGAAGTACACTGCACTTTATTATTGTTATCTAATACATGTGCATCTAAGGTACTGGGGTCTTTTAATTGACCATCGGCTGTTGCTAAACTAGCATCGTATACAAATGATATCGGGTGATCATTCGATAAATCAGTTCCTAAATTTCCGCGAGATGTTAAATCCTGAGTATAAGTGATTTGATTCGGGTTTTTATAGGCTGACATGGCCAAGGCTACTTTCCCATCATGGCAAGACAGACATAAAACCGAAGTTCCATCAGGCTGTCCTAAGGTCGCATTTAAGGTAGAACTAGTATACAAGGTGTAGACCGCTCCTGATTTTTTACGATTCCACATCGGTGCTTTTGGGTTTCCACTATGGCTTACATGACAGAATGCACAGACCCTATCATCATCCATAGATTTCACTTTACCTTTTCCACTAGCACCCAAATTATGCTTGGAATTCGCAATATTTTGCGCCATAGTATCTGTCACTAAAAAAGTGAACAAGGCTAAAATTACGAAGGAAATTATATTTTTCATTGTCTAAAATTCAATTGATACTCTTGTATCCGTCCATTGTAACTATCGGCAACATAAATGCGATTTTCTGCATCAATAAAAATACCTGAAGGCATCCATAATTGACCATCGCCCCTACCTTGTCCACCAAAATTAGAGAGGTAAACTCCCTGATTGTCAAAAACCTGAACACTATGTGATAAGGCATCTACTACATAAATATGCCCGTAAGAATCTGTAGCTATACTGTTTGGATTCGCAAAATAACCTGTGCCATTTCCGTTTTCACCAAACATACTTACAAAATCACCTTGGGCATCAAAAATTTGTATTCTATAATTTAAAGCATCCACTATATAAGCCATTCCTGCAGTATCTATCCAAATGGCCGTAGGGAAATTAAATGTTCCTTCCTCCACTCCTCTATGCCCAATAGTTTTAATAATATCCCCCTTTTTATTGAGGATTAGTACTTGATGATTTGAAGTATCTACGACCCAAATTCGGGATGTTTCTTTCGCATACGCTATCCCCGTAGGACGTCCTATCTTTAAGCTATCACTTAAAACCTTCATCTTTTTCCTATCTGCTGACAGCAGATACACCTTACGATGTGCAGACTCTGTAAATAAAATGGAATTATCAGGTAATAAACAGGCATCTACTAAAGAAGTAAAACTTCCTTTAAATTTACGAAATGCTTTGGGGACTTTCATCTTATCTTGATGCAACATAAATACAGTTCCACTTCCCTGATCTAACACTAAAAAACCTTCTTTTTCTAGAGGTAAAGCCATCATCGGCTTTAACAAACTATGGGAAGATCTCCCTAAAACGAGGCGTTTAAACCATCCCTTTCTAAAAAACTTAGTACTTGTTGCCTTCGGGAAACTACGTACCCATTCCACTTTATTAATGGCAGACGTTCTTTTTACGGAGTCCATCTCAACCTGTTGCCCTACAAGGACAAACACGTTTAAAAAAAAGAGGCATGCTAAAACGGTGTTTTTAAACAGTCGATATGAAAAATTAATAGGCTTCAATATAATGTGGGGTAAAATTAAAACTTGCCACAAAAATACATTTTTTCAACTATGTTTCCCATGACATCAGTCATATCACATCATAATTAAGTACTTAGGTCTTCTTATTTACTATTTTTAAACAACACAAAAAAACGTTAAAAACTTGTAGCACTCGTTGCTATTCAGTAGTTTTGTATCATAAAACGTATATTCTAATTACATGAAGATATTGTTTTTATAAAGGGTGAACCTTTCCGAGAGGAAAGGTTCTTTTTTTTACACAAGTTTCACGAAAACTCTCATGACTAAATCTTTCTATTTCCTGCTTTTTATTGCGTGTTTTTCCATCACTAATTTGACTGCTCAAACACATACAGTTTCTTTATCCACACCTTTATTATCAAGCATTGTGGTGGGGGAAAATTCTAGCATAGAAGTAAGCAGTACTTACAATTCTGAAAAACTCATTATTCAATTTAATTCCACTCAAAATAGTCAAGGAGTCTCTTTAGTTCCTGAAGTTCTAATTGCTACAAGCACTACGGAAGACTGGAATACCAATACACATTGGTTTCATGCATCCTATGGAAACTGTTATGGTAATGGGTCTTATTACACTTGGGAAGATTGTAATAGTAACCCTGCAGGATGGTCTGTAAATAAAGACAAAACAGGAGCTGTCACTTTTTCAATTTCATGGAGAAAACTAAATATCATCCCTAAACCAGGGCTTAAATTACACCTATCATTAAAACTTTCTAACCCTGTAAACAACACGTATTACTGGCCTGAAAACGCGACAATATCAAGTCCCAATTCATGGGCAATCGTTGTCTTAAAATAAATAAAACCCAACGAATTAAAAGAACAGGTTTCACTGCGCTGTTCATTATCACAGACTACACACACTTCTATTACATGAAACATACTTTAGAAAATAAATACTTACAGGTGAGCATCCAGCATAAAGGTGCAGAAATCAGCAGTATTGTATCTAAAAAAACAGGACAAGAATATATTTGGCAAGCAGACAGAACAATTTGGGGAAGTTCTGCTCCTGTGTTATTCCCAATTATTGGGGCTTTAAAAGAGAATCAGTACACCTATAAAGGAGAGACGTATACCCTCCCTAAACATGGATTTATTCGTAATAATATGTCCCTAGAGGTCATTGAAAAAACGGACACTTTAGTCTGCTTATCGTATCAATCATCGGAAGAAACCTTACGCAGCTACCCTTTTGAATTTGAGTTTCGCATCACTTACCAACTAGAAGACAATTCCTTAAAGGTATACCACACGGTAAGAAACAAGGGAAATGACACCATGCTATTTTCCTTAGGAGGCCATCCTGCTTTTAATTGTCCTTTAAACTACGGAGAGCATTACAGCGATTATTTTATTGAATTTGATCAAAAAGAAACGGATGTCACTCACGAACTAGGTCTTACAGGACTCACAAATGGGGGTACACATCCACTAATATTCAATAGCAAACAACTCAATTTAACACCTCATATTTTTGACAATGATGCCTTAATTTTTAAGCATCTAAAATCACGTGCAGTCACTTTAAAAAATGTAAAAAGCAAGCAGGAAATCCGTGTGGAATTTGACGATTTTAACTATCTGGGAATTTGGGCGAAATCCAATGCCCCTTTTGTCTGTATAGAACCGTGGCTAGGAATTACAGATGCAGAAAATGGCACGGGTAAATTTGAAGATAAAGAAGGATTGCTATCCCTAGAAGCTACGAAAACTTTTAAGGCAATGTATTCTATTGAGATTTCAGAATAAACTCCTGAAAATTAAATAAAAAAAGCGTTTTCAAATGATTGAAAACGCTTTTTTTATGATTTTGAATGTCTGTATTTACTAATCTACTTTTTTAAATTGTAATAACTCTTTACCATCCACATCAAAAAACAACAATTTCAATCCGTCAATTTTATAGGAAGTTGTCTTTTCTAGGGCTTGGGTAAACTTATAGGAATTTCCCATATCTGGACAGGCCATTTTAGTGGTTGCGACTCCATTAAATTGCAGGTTTTCACTGTCTACTTTTAAAATAGTCCCCCTCATATTATTACAACCGTCGTTTCCATAAAACTTTTTTTCGGAAACGTTTATTTCTATTTGCGCTTGTCTCCCTATGCCATTCTTATTAGGAATGGTTCCTGAAGCCATTTTTTCTAAAACCCAAATATCATTTAACAAAGTCCCCGTTTGTATTTTTTTTTCAAGCATTTCTATCAAGGTATATTTTATAGAAGAAGCATCGGCAGGAACTTGATCCAACGGGATTTTTTCTTCTTTTACTTTAAGTTTATATACATAGCCTGGTTCATAATCGAAGCCTTTAATAGTATCGTAAAAATAAGTCCATTCCAAGGCCTCAAAATCAACTCCTTTTTTCACCTGCATGCACTGCATAGGAGCGACACCTGTACATGGAACAGTACTACTTCCAATCCAGTATGTAAACACATTTTCTTCATTACTGTTGTTTGTTTCCTTACTACAAGCACAGGAAAAAATCACGCTACACACTAACATTATTACTATCTTATTTTTCATGTCTATAATTTTATATAGGATAAACAACAAACATACCAATCTACAGAAGTATTAACTCAAATGGTATATTTTCATTATGTCTTTTAGCATTTTATTAAAATCGACTTTTAAATCAATCAATCTTCCTGAATGAATATCAAACACCCAACCGTGTACTTTAATTTGGCGTTCACGGAAAGCCTGTTGGACATCCGCCGTTTTCACCACGTTCATACACTGTTCTATCACATTCAGCTCTACCAAACGTTTATAACGTTCTTCTTCGTCTTCTATAAGGTCTAATTCGTGACGGTACAAGCGGTAGACATCTCTTATGTTTCGCAACCACGGGTTTAGGATTCCTAAGTCCTTAGATTGCATGGCGGATTTCACTCCTCCACAATAATAATGTCCACAAACGACAATATGCTTTACCTTTAGATGACAGACGGCATAATTAATTACAGACATGGCGCTCAAATCAGTATTAGGCACCATATTGGCAATATTTCTATGGATAAAAACCTCTCCAGGTTCTGCCCCCATCATTTCTTCCGTACTTACACGACTGTCCGAACAGCCGATGTACAATACTTCTGGGTTTTGCCCTTTTGACAAGTCCTTAAAAAAGTTTTTGTCTTTTTCGATGCGTTCGGAAATCCAATCCTCATTATTTTTAAAAATCTTTTTAATATTCAAAATACGATCATTTATGGTGTCAATAGTATTTCAAAGATACTAATTAAAGGTTTACTGGTTTCCCTAAATACATCAAACGGTCTCCTTCGTGAATATCCAATTGATTATGAGGCGCTATTAAATGTAAATACCCCGTGTGGTCTTTCACAAATAATGGTACCGAATGTGACTCCTCACTTAATTTCTCTATCACCTTTTTATATTGGGAAATATTGGATAGTTCAAACTCATTTATCACTGGAAAATCTCTTGCTACTTCACTTAAGTTCAAGAAATCATCCGTACATGAAAACAGCCCTTTGGTATCAAAAGCAGCCGTACTATTCATTTCGTCTTCAGAAATAAACCTATAAGCTCCTTTTTCACCAAAACTAGGAGACAGTTTATCTATGGCAAATTTATTTACCGAAGTACTCCCCGTAAAACAAAGTAAATACCCAACATCATTCAACTCTATATTTTCAGTTAAATCATCCGAATAAATATTTGCTTCTATCGCATCTAAGCCTTCATTTATAGCCTTTTCTATATGTGTAGGATTATTGTCCACTAAAACCACACGACGCCCATTATCTGACAAATATTTAGCAATTAACCGTGAAAACGGAGACGCTCCAACGATTAAAATACCATTAGACGATTTTAAAAACACCCCTACAATTTTCGCAAACAATCGTGCTGTAGTGGCATTTAATAACACCGTACCCATGACAATCATAAATACCAATGGTGTTATGTATTCAGCTCCAGGAACATTATGCATTACTAATTTCAATCCAAATAAGGAAGCAATACCTGCGGCTACAATTCCACGAGGCCCCACCCAACTAATAAATAGTTTCTCGTTAAATTTTAGTCCAGAATTACGTGTACTTAAAAACACACCGATCGGCCTTAGTACAAAAACAACGATTAAAAACAGCCATAGCGTGTTCCAATTATACAACAACATCAAATCAGAGATATTGATATTTGCCGCTAATAAGATGAATAAAATGGAAATTAAAATAAGGGTTAAAGATTCTTTGAAATAAAGAATTTCCTTGAGTTCTTTCATGTTTTTATTTCCGAGAACCATTCCCATAACCACTACAGCCAAAAGACCCGATTCATGAGCGAATAAATCAGAGATCACAAAGACCGCTAGTACACTCGCCAAGACTAATACGTTTAATAAATAATGAGGAATCATTCTATTTTTAATTGCATAGTACAAGGCATAAGCCGCTGTAAATCCAATAGAGAACCCTATGACCATAATTTTACCAAACTCCACCAAGGCATCTGCGGTATAATTATCACCCTCTCCGGCAACTATAAATCCAAAAACTAACACGGCTACTAAGGCCCCAATAGGATCAATTAGAATTCCTTCCCATTTTAACACTGTGGAAACATCTTTCTTCAAAGGAATATTCCGTAAAATAGGGGCGATCACCGTAGGACCTGTCACAATAATTAAGGCTGAAAACAAAAATGAAATTTGCCAACTTAACCCAAAAATATAATAAACAGCGACTCCTGCACCGAGAAAAGTCACGAGAGATCCTATGGAAATTAATTTTAAAATAGCGGGCCCTACGTTTAAAATTTCACTTCGTTTTAACGTCAAGCCTCCTTCAAATAAGATGATGCTTATGGACAAGGACACAAAATTATACAACCGTTCTCCAGGAAACAATCCATGGGTTCCATTCCATACAGGTTGAATCCATTTGGTACCATCCTCGGTAATTAATGTAGCAATCGGACCTACAAATAGTCCAATCAAAATTAAGGGTAAAATAGCGGGCAGTTTTAAACGCCATGCAAACCATTGTGCCACAATTCCTAAAATAATAATCCCTGCCAGTTCTAACATAAATATTGAATTTTAGCTAATATAAAAAATCTCTTTTAGATGGCTAAATTAAATATAAGATACTGTGCATTTTTACCACATACTTAACAAATAGGGTTCTAAAGTAAGATTACTTTCGTGAATAATAGACTAATTTTTGATACAAGATGGCCGTATCAAAAGGTTTTAATATATAATCAGACATTCCGACGTGTAAAGCACGCTTTATCTCTGATTGAGAAGCATGCGCCGTCATAGCAACAACAGGGATATTTTTCCGAAGTTCTCCCAAGTCATTTTTGATAATTTTAGTGGCTTCATAACCATCCATAATAGGCATTTGAATGTCCATCAAGATAAGATCGTATGGATTATTTTTCTCTACCATCTTTACAGCTTCTATTCCGTTATTAGCAATTTCTATAGTACATCCCCATCTTTTTAGACGTGTACGCGCTAATAGTTGATTTGCTTTATTATCCTCTACCAATAACACATGAATGGCAACTTTCTTTTCGTGTTCTAAAACCGGATCAAAACGAAACGGCGCTTTCTCTTTTAAAGAAACTTCTACGGGATATTCAAAACGAAAGATACTCCCTTTATTATAGGTGCTTTTAACCGAAACTGTCCCGTCTAATAAATGCACTAATTTTTTAACAATAGACAAGCCTAAACCTGTCCCGCCATAGATACGTGCTGTCTCTTTTTTTCCTTGTGTAAACGCATCAAAAATATGATCTAATTTACTAGCCATGATTCCAATACCTGTATCCTGAACCTCCACTACTAACCGTCGGGCATCCATTCCTTCCACTTTAACAAGGATATTCACTTCTCCTATATTCGTGAATTTAATAGCATTTCCCATTAAATTTAGCATAATTTGCTTAAACCGTGTGGCATCACTGACTACATACCTTGGCGTATTTTCGAGAATATCTACGCGAAGTAATAGCCCTTTATGCTGCGCTTTTACCTTCAACATATTTACAACTTCGTACACCGTTTTATGCAAATCAAATACCCTTTTTTCTGGTGCTATTTTTGCAGCATCTAGTTTGGATAAATCGAGTACATTATTTATTAATGATAATAAAACATCCCCTGAAGTACGCATCGTTTCCAGATACTCACGTTGTTCAACGTCCAATTTAGTTTCCAGTAATACGTCTGTAAAACCTAATAATGTATTTAAGGGGGTTCGAATTTCATGACTCATATTGGCCAAAAACTCATTCTTGGATTTTAACGATTTTTCCGCTTGCTCCTTTGCTACTATTAAGGCTACATCAGATTTCACATTCATTGATATGTCCGTTCCTACCGCAATATAGGTGTTGCTACTCGCCTTAGAAAAAAACCACTCTATCCATTTATAAGTTCCTTGTTTGGTTTTAATTCTCCGCCTAGAAATAGCACGTGGCTGTACTTCTTCATCGAAAACCAAACTATTAAGATCTTTTTTTTCCACCCTAGAAGCACTAGCACTTTCGAAAGTATTCTCCCACCAACCAGCTCCCAAAATTTCTTCTTGGGTATAGCCCAACACACGCTCTACGGAGGGTGACGCATATATAACATCACAATTTCGATCACTCAAAATCACCAAAGAATCAATGCTATTTAATATTTTACCTGCTTTAACTTCTGATTGTTCCCGCTGTTTTCTGTCTGTAATATCTACACCCGAAATCACCATAGTATGCTCATCTCCAAGTGAGAAACTCCATGATACCCAACGAAAAGTTCCGTCTTTACATAGTACTTTACCGTCTATAAAATTTTCAGAAAAAGGAAGTAAGCCATTTAAAGTGTCCTTGATTATATTCTTCTGTAGTTGCCCACTAAGCACATCCTGAAAAGACAATTTCCACCATCCTTCTCCAAGTACCTCCTCACGGGAAAAGCCCGTTAGTTTTGTCAGCCCTTCTGAAGCATAGGAAATCTGCCCCTGTTTATCACAGGAAAGGATAATAATGTTTAAGGAATTCAAAATAGCACTTTCTTGTAAGTGTTTTCTTTGAGTCTTAGGATTGACCGTCATAGTCTTCTGTATTTCAATGTTTTAAAAACAAAAATAAAGCTCCATTTTTTATAAAGCTAGCCCTATTTTTCTAAATAACAATAAGTCTACGTACTTTTAAGTGTCCTTTTAAAAAACACCTACGTAGTCTTAAGAAATGTTCATTAAAAGAGGTGAAAAACACAAAAAGTAATTACTCCGGTAATCGAACAAATATTTGACAGAAATAATTATTAGAATCCGCTCCTTTTTTAATAGAAATCCCAAAATGAGTAAACAAAGGGTCTTCTATAATGTTTTTATGTGTATAACTTTTCAACCAATTGTTTACGACTGATGAGGCAGTTTCAAACCCAAAAGCGGTATTCTCTCCTACTCGCGATGCATCCACACTCGCGACCAAATAATCATACCTCTCTGAAAAATTATCATGGCACATGTGTTTAAATGCTAACATATGATCCGATTGTTTTTGAGATTGTAAACTAGACTCATTTAACATGATCAACGTAGATAAACCAAGTCTTTCTCTATGTGAATTTACAAGGAGAGAAACTTCTTGTTCTAATACTGTATAAGCATAAGGAATATCATCTGGACGTTCTAATTCTTGATCGAGGTCAATATCATTACTACATGAAAAAACAAGTAATAACATGATATACATTAAAAAATTTTGTGGGGATTGAGGGGACATTTGAGCGTTTTATGGGGGTTCACACTATTAAAACACTAATATAACACAATTTGTTAGATAATTATAACTGTTTGTTCCTTTTTTAGGTCCGTTTATTCAAAGCGTTATCTTTAATGGACTGGTATTATCTCATTAATCACCCCTATAGGCTGTTTTTAAAGCAAAAAAAAGAGCAGTTCCTAAGAACTGCTCTTTTTAAAAATTTTATAAACGTATGTTTATTCTTTTGAAGACTTTCCAAAAGTGTACGTAATCCCAAAGTTGATTCCGAATGATGAGTAAGGAACTTTTTCTGATAATTTTTTAGCTGGAAATAACACCCCGTCATTAGCCATATGATCTCCAAAAGGAAGACTGTCCACATATTCTGTTTTCTTAGACCATCCCGTAGGCAAATTATCTAAATCAAATGTAAGAATTTGAGTACCATCAGGCATAAAAACTCCTCCATTCATTTTCATGATTTCAGAATCTTTACGCTTTACGCTAATCCCCATGTATTCTGCTTCAATAAAAATATTTAAGTTTTTTCCAATATTATGTTTGTATCCCATTGCCCCTACAAAACCTAAAGGTGGTTGCCCATGAAAGTCAACCTCTGCATTTACTACAGAGTAATAACCTGCAGGTAAACCAGTAACACCAGTAGTTTTATCAGAAATTATCGCTTCCGTTCTTCCTCCTAATTTAATAAGAGCTCCAAAACGACCGTATAAATTCTCTGTAAAATTATACACTATAGAAGTAGATAAACCAAAAGCTCTCCCTCTAGAAATTGCTTCCAACTCTCTTACTCCAGGAATATCAACATTATTGATATCTTGATCGTCTCCATGTAAATAACCAAACCCTAATTCAACACCAAAAGTCTCATTAAAGAAATGTCCCATTCTCAATTGAGTATTCATTCCTTGCCCAAAACTTCCGTAGTTACTTTCTGCAGTAGTCGTAGTTATATTTTCTCCAAATTTAACACCTGCACTTCCGATAGCATATCCTCCGGTAACAGAAATATAAGACTGTGCGCTTATACTAGTTGCTACCAAGATAGCAACAGCAAATAATAATTTTTTCATTTTATAATATTTTGTTAATGTTCAAAACAAATATAGAAGTTATGTGTGACTGTACGGTATTTTTTATAAGAAATTAATAAATATGCGATTCTGATAACTATAGACTTATTTAATTGTCAATATAGAACCTAAACACATTAAACACTAGAGTTTCCCTATAGTGACTTTATGGGAACATAGCTTAATTGGTCTTTTTAAAAAGGTGTAATCTGTTAAAATAAGCTGATAAAAGTCATTTTCTGTCAATTTTTTATCTTTTAATCCCAATTCCGTATACTTTTTTGCTCTTTTACTAAATAAAGCTTCATACGATTGTGTAATCTCGTATAACTCTTGCAACTGTTCGGTCGTAATGGGTGTTGTTTTTATTTCTTGTAATTCAAAATCCGTCGTATCTATTTCTTTTAACATACGGCGACATTTATCACAGGTTTTTAAATGGTATATTTTTTTGGTCATTTTACATCCTTTAATCTAGGTTCATACTACAAGTCATTATAAAGAAACTTTACAACATACTTAGGTCAAAAATAATAGAATTTATGGAAGGCTATTCCTTTCCGACAAACCTTTTTTCAATCCCTTTTTTTTATTGTTCTTAAAATACTATACTTTTATCAAAAAATAAGCACACTAATTATCGTTAAAAAACAGCTACTAGTTTATGAATACACAATTTACCATTACAAATTTCAACAGAAAATGTATCCTTGCCATCGCTAAAGAACTAAGTCAAGAGCAATTGAATACTATTCCTACAGGTTTTAAAAATAACATTATTTGGAATATTGGTCATACCATCGTTACACAACAATTATTAGTGTACAAACTCTCTGGCCTTCCTTGTTTAATTTCTGATGAAACGATTGCAAACTACGGAAAAGGATCTACTGCAAAAACAAACCTTACTGAGAAAGAAACCACCGAATTACTGGACAATCTACTCGTACTTAGCGCGACCATGGAAGCCGATTACAAGGCTGGAAAATTCAACACCTATAACAACTATACGACGAGCTTAGGATTTGAACTGACCGATGTAGAAAAAGCAATTCAATTTTCTAATTACCACGAGGGAATACACTTAGGAATTATAATGGCAATTAAAAAATTAGTATAAGATGGATTTATTTTTAATTGCCTCTATATTAATTGTGCTCTCTGCACTGTTTGGCTACATAAACGTTCGTTTTTTAAAAATGCCAAACACGATCGGACTCATGGTCATTACCATTGTGTTTACATTAATCGTTTTAGCGACTAGTTATTTTGATGATACTTTATTAGAACAAGAGAAACTATTAATTGCCACCATCGATTTTAAAACAGTATTATTAGATGTCATGCTAAGTTTCTTACTGTTTGCTGGAGCACTACATACCAATTTTCAGCAATTAAAAGTACAGCGAAAACCCATTATGAGTTTCGCGTTGTTTAGTACATTTACCTCTACTTTTTTAGTAGGTGGATTCAGTTATGCCTTATTAAACATAATAGGACTCGAAGTTGAATTTATATATTGCTTACTCTTTGGTGCCTTAATTTCACCGACAGACCCCATTGCCGTATTGGGTATTTTAAAACAAGCTGGTGCTCCTAAGAAACTAGAGACCAAGATCGTTGGAGAATCCCTTTTTAATGATGGTGTAGGTGTGGTCATATTTTTAACTATCTATAAAATTGCTGCCGGAGGAACAGACATCACATTTTTAGGAATTACAGAACTATTTGTAGTAGAAGTATTTGGAGGAATTGCCTTAGGACTGGTACTCGGCTGGGGAACCTATAAACTTTTGAAATCTATCAACGATTACGATGTGGAAGTGATTATTACATTGGCTACTGTAATGGGAGGAACTGTAATTGCACAAAAACTGCATGTTTCCGCTCCTTTAGCAATGGTGACTGCAGGTTTAATTGTAGGAACGGACACCGTCAGAAACTCTTCTATGAGTGAAGTCACGGAACAATATGTAGATAAATTTTGGGAATTATTAGACATTTTACTGAACACCATCTTATTTGTAATGATAGGTATGGAAATTTTAGTTTTAACCTATGATCATCACTATATTTTAGCAGGGATTTTATGCATACCGATGCTTTTATTTGCACGTTTTTTATCCTTAATGCTCCCGATTAAAATCTTTTCTAAAAAATTAGATTTTGTTCCAAACACCAATCTAATTATGACTTGGGGAGGACTCAGAGGAGGAATATCCATTGCCCTTGCTTTAAGCTTAACTACGGAAATGCACCGAGATTTATTTTTAGTAATCACGTATATAATCGTGGTCTTTTCTATTATAGGACAAGGACTCACCGTAGGCAAATTAATTAAAAAATTACAAAAAAAATAGTTGTTTTCCTGTCTTAAACACACACCTTATGAAATTCAACACAAAAACAATTCACGGCAAGCAACAACACGACCCCTCTACAGGAGCCGTAATGCCACCGATATACCAAACGTCCACCTATGCACAAACATCGCCAGGTGAACATAAGGGATACGAATACTCCAGAACAGGAAACCCAACACGTACGGCTTTAGAAAATGCTTTTGCAAGCATTGAAAACGGAAATTACGGATTGGCTTTTGGATCTGGGCTTGCCGCCATAGACTGTGTGTTAAAATTATTAAAACCAGGAGATGAAGTAATCTCAACCAATGATTTATATGGTGGCACCTACCGTATCTTTACACAGATATTTGAGCAATACGGAATCAAATTTCATTTTATAGGCATGAAAAACGCGGCTACTATTGAAGCCTATGTAACTAAAAACACCAAAATTATCTGGGTAGAAACCCCCACCAATCCCATGCTTAATATCATTGATATAAAAGCAGTCGCTAGGGTTTCTAAAAAACACAGTATCTTATTAGCTGTAGACAATACTTTTGCAACACCATACTTACAAAACCCACTAGACATGGGAGCTGACATTGTCATGCATTCTGCGACTAAATATTTAGGAGGACATTCGGACGTTGTAATGGGCGCCTTGATAGTCAACGATAAAGAACTCGCTACTAAATTGTATTTCATTCAAAATTCCTGTGGTGCTATCTGTGGCCCTATGGATAGTTTTTTAGTTCTAAGAGGCATTAAAACACTGCATGTTCGCATGCAACGTCATTGTGAAAACGGAAAAATTATAGCCATTTATTTAGCCCAGCATCCAAAAGTAGAAAACGTATTCTGGCCAGGATTTGAAAGTCATCCGAATCATAAAATTGCCAAAGAACAAATGCGAGATTATGGAGGAATGCTCTCTTTTTCTACCAAAGGAAATCGCATGAAAGACGCCTTTACTGTCGTAGAAAATTTGAATATATTTACCTTAGCAGAATCTTTAGGAGGTGTAGAATCATTAGCAGGGCATCCAGCCTCGATGACCCACGCGGCTATCCCAAGAGAGGAACGTGAAAAAATAGGGGTCGTAGATTCTTTAATCCGACTGAGCGTTGGGATTGAAGACCAAGAAGATTTAATTGCAGATTTAGAACAAGCATTGGCACTTATTTAAAAACAGCCACAAGACGTTCTTGACTTTGGAGTCAGGACTGCTTGATAATAATGTACAAAAAGGCCTAAGATTTTAATTTCAAATCTTAGGCCTTTTTATTTTGTATTTAGTAGTAAAGTATACTGTCATATAACAGAAACTATACGCGTCTTGTGTCCGACAATAATATTAAACCACTCCTTCCTTTACTGTTTTCTCTGTCAATGCAAATAAGTCTTCAAAGGACATGCTATCTGCTTTGATTGCTTTGTGAATTTCAAACGTAACATGTGCACCTACGCCCAATGGAAATTTACCATACTGAGTTATTTTCCAACAGTTATTAATAGACACAGGAACCACATAGGCACCAGGAGCGTATTTCACCAACATTTTCAAACCGCTTGGGGAGAATTTTTTAGGCTTCCCATCGATGCTTCTCGTTCCTTCCGGAAAAATAACAGCGGCATAATTGTTCTTTTTGATGAATTTTCCGAATTTAGCCAAAGCTGTCAAGGATTGCCTCGCATCTTTTCGATCAATTAAAACGGAACCACCATGACTTAGGTTATAGGAAATACTTGGGATCCCTTTTCCTAACTCTTTTTTAGATACAAATTTCGGATGATTTCTCCGTAGAAACCAGGCTAAAGGAGAAATATCATACATGCTTTGATGGTTTGACACCAAAATTAAAGGAGCCCCTTTAGGAAAGGCATGTGCATGCTTAAAAGAAATCCGAGTTCCTAGAAGGTACAAACACGACATAAAATATCGATTCATCCTATCTACGGCCCACTTATGCCCCGTATAGCCAGCTAGATTGTGTCCTAACCACTGTACCAGATGAAAAAACAACAAGCCAAGACCAAAAAATAAATAGTAAAGAGGTGTTAGCAGGTAGGAAAGTATCGTTTTCATGAGAACATATTATTGAATAAAGCACCTCTAGTGACAGAGGTGCTTCTTATTATTTTTAAGAGCGATTTAAAACAGTCTCAATAGCTCTATTTACGCGTTTCTATGCACACCATTGTCCCCAAGGGATACGTGCTAAGATAAGTAACAATGCAATTCCGTAAAAAATGGTAATTGTTTTAAATTTAGCGGCATCCGTAGTTTTCTTTTTATGCTTAGAAAAACCAATCGTGATTAATACAATGGCAAGGATCATCATAATTGGGTGTTCTACGGTCATAAAACGAGCAGTATCATTTCCCATAGTCTCTCCCATTCCATTTGCTTTTAATCCTTTAAACCAAGGTGACATAAAGTACCAACCAAGTCCAATAATAAGTTGGATATGAGATACAATTAGTGCAAACAACGGAAGTCTTAGATCCTTTGTTCCAAAAGATTTTTTAGACACAAGTCCCATTAAAGAATTTGCAAAAGCAATAAGCAACATTACGAGCACTAAATAGGCCCAATAAGAATGAATTTGTAACATGTATAGTAGTTTTTAATTTTTGTAAATGTACAATATGTTCTATAAAAAAACCTCCCGTGATGGGAGGTTTTTAAATTTTAGTAAAAATAGTTTAGATTACTTAAAAGTATATCTTAAACCAACTTGCATTTGCCATCTTGAACTTTGAATCCCTGAGTCATCAATGTCAAATCTGTTTTCAGCTACAGAAGGATCAAAAGTAAATTCAGGATTTTCACCTGCTTTTACTGTTTTCAATAATCCAACTTTCCCATAGTTTCCAACATATTTTCTTACTCCCCAATCTTTATTTAATAAATTAGTGAAGTTAAAAATATCGAAAGAAGCTTCAAAAATGTGTTTTTTCCCTTTAATATTTATAGAGAAATCTTGAATTACTTTTAAATCAACAATATGATTCCATGGAGCTCTATCCGCATTTATTTCTGCATATTCCCCTCTTCTAGAACTTAAATAATCATCCCCACTAATAAAAGCATCTAATGCTGTCCATTGTTCAGCTGCAGTTAAGTCATCTGAATCAACTAAATTAATATCAGCCGCTGTTTTAGGAACAAAGATTAAAGCATTATCTCTTGAATCATCATTTAACAAGTCTCTACCTTCTTTATAAACATAAGAGAATGAACTTCCATTAACACCTTGATAGAACAATCCAAAAGTAGTTTTAATATTTTCAGTCCATTTTAACTCATAAGAACCACTTGCCATAAGTCTATGACCTTGTGCAAACATAGATCTAGAAGCAGGCATCACAGAATTTTTCCCATTTACAGAAATCTGGTTTCTCCATTGAGAACTATTTTGAGAACTTGTCCCTTCAAATACTGTATAAGAATCTCCATAAGAATAAGTTAAACTCCCTCCAAAACCATTCGTCATCGGCTTAGTTAAAGTAAAAGACCCATTCCAAGAATACCCTTTACTTGTATTAGACGCTAAGTAAATACCGCTGTAAGTATCATCTATCTCATCTTTTCTATTATAAAAAGGCCTGTTATCTGCTCCTTGTAAAAATCCAGAAGGATCTTTCAAGTTAAGGTTCTCGTATGTAATAGCGTATATATTTTTATTGTACAACAACTCTCCAGAACCTATTAATCCCCAGAAGTTCAATTTTTGATCAACCGCTAAATTCACTTTAAACACTTGTGGTAATTTAAAATCACTAGCAAATAAATCAATTTGTCCACCTACTGCACCAGAATTAACGGCTACAGGTGTAGGTTGTCCATCAAACTCAGGAATAAAATCACCTCCATTTGGTAAATCACTAGTTCTAGCACCTCCAGCAACTAATCCATTATTTGAATAAGTTCCTCCAGGCCAAACTAAAGGCATTCTCGATGTAAATATACCAAACCCACCACGTACTTGAGTTTTATATTCACCTTTCACATTCCAGTTAAATCCTACTCTAGGAGAAAGATGAATAGAGGTAGAAACACCCTTTCCAACTTTAGCACCTTGTAAGTCTTTTCCTGCTGCTTCTAATAGAGCAACTGTTCTCGTGTTAAAATCTTTATTTACAAGACCATCTTCCCAGAAAGGAGCATCAATACGTAAACCTACACTCACTTTAAAGTTGTCAGAAACCTGAACATCATCTTGAGCATATAATCCTGCTTGGAAAACAGAAAAATCAGAAGCTCCTGCAGAATTATCTCCAATACCACCTAATAAAGAGTAACTACTTGTATAGTAATCAGGAGTCGCTCCATCATAGAAATCATTTAATGAATCATAGGTATAATCTCCAAAATTCTGTCTAATAAATAAGTTATCTGCTTTTGAATATTCAAAATTTACCCCAAGGGTAATTGTATGAGCTCCTTGGTAAATCTCAACGTTATCAGTAATCGTTAAAGTACTTTGCTTAAGGTAATTCCCCGTAGAGTATGGTTCCGAACCAAACTTAATACTTCCCGATCCATCTTTAATCTTTACAGAAGGAAATGGACTTCCAACAAAATCTCTATTATCATCTACTGTTGTGTATCCGATGATTAAGTTATTCGACACTTTATTACTCAAAGATGAGTTTAATTCAAGGGCCGTAGAGTTTGTAGTTGAAGGAAAAGATATCGATCTATTACTAAAATTAATACCTCTAAAATAAGAACTTGCACCACTGAATTGTTCAGCACTTACGTAACTGTGTTTTAAAGATAATTTATGTTTTTCGTTGATATTCCAATCTAATTTGATATTGAATTTATCACTTTCTAAAGAACTGATAGCATTTCCAAATTGACCGGCATCATAACCATAGCTTGTCTGAAGGTAATCCTTTAATCCTTGTACATCCGACAATGTTGAATTACCGATATAGTTGTCAAAATTAAAAGGTGAAGGAGTTTCGTTTTCCTGTCTTTCATAATTAATAAAAAAGAATAATTTATCTTCAATAATAGGACCTCCTACTCTTACACCGTAAGTCTTTGAAGTAAATTCATCTAATTTTTCTCTTTTTTTATCACCTGCTAAACCTACAGGTGTTTTCCCTGAAAGATTTTGGTTTCTATAAAACCCATAAATAGATCCCTCTATATTATTGGTTCCTGATCTAGTAACAGCATTAATAGACCCTCCAGAAAACCCAGATTGACGCACATCAAAAGGCGCTACAGATATCTGAAAAGACTCAATAGCATCAACAGATATAGGACTCACACCTGTTTGCCCACCATTTGTTCCAGACGAAGCCAATCCAAAAACATCATTATTTATAGCACCATCTATATATATAGCATTGTACCTATTATTTTGACCTCCAATTGAAATAGTACTTCCATTTACTTGTGCTTGAGGTGTAGATCTTACAAAATCACCAATCCCACGAGACACAGAAGGAATCGTTTTAACCATAGCACTTGTAATTGTGGTACTCGCACCACTCTTATTTCCATCAAACAAACTATTGCTAGTTCCTCTAACTACAACTTCTTCAAGAGCATTTGCCGATTCAACCATCTTATGGTTAACGGAAAATTTCTGACCCAGTTGTAAAAACACATTTTTTAATTTATAATCATTAAATCCAACATAGGAAATACTAATTGAATAAGGTCCTCCAGAGCGCATATTTGCTATTCTAAAGTAACCATCAAAGTCTGTAGAGGCTCCATAAGTAGAACCCGTAGCAGTGTGTACAGCAACAATGTTTGCTCCAGGTAAGGCATCTCCATTATTATCGGTAATTTTACCATTAATAGCGGAAGTGGTTACCCCTTGACCAAACATAGCTGTTGAACTGATAAGTACCAATGCAACAAGCCAATTTTTAAAATTTTTCATTTTTTAAGATTTGATTTTTGTTTGAATTAATT
>JAESRX010000049.1 GCA_016764435.1 Flavobacteriaceae bacterium
TAATTCTAGGAACCAAGAGACAGGACTTCTCGATACAATTTTCATGAAATGCTCAGGCATTTTATGAAAACCACTCGAAGTGACGGCGGAAACAAAAACTAGGAGACAGGACTTCTTGACATGATGGAAAAACACGCTGCGTGTCATTGCCGCGAAGGCGGTAATCCAGCATAAAAAAGGAGAATAGCGACTATCATAAAACGAATAAAATGCTAGCGAGACCCAATCTATAACTAACAACACATGGAATTCAGAACCCAAATAACAGGAAAGCCGAACAATCAACAAATTGATTACCAATCTAACATCCTGTTATTTGGGTCTTGTTTTACAGAGAACATCCATAAGAAACTCGACTATTTTAAGTTGAAAAGCCAGTGCAATCCTTTTGGGATTTTATTCAACCCCAAAGCCATTGAAACGGTCATCACACACAGTATCCAAGAGAAAATATACACAGAAAAAGACGTGTTTTTTGCCAATGAACGCTGGCATTGTTTTGACGTACATTCAGACTTGAGTGCGCTTACTAAAAACGAGCTACTAGATACACTCAACCAACAGGTAAAAAACAGCAAAACAGCGATAGAAAACGCAAGTCACCTCATCATCACTTTAGGAACCGCCTGGGCCTATCGTTTTATAGCTTCCAACACAATAGTTGGGAACTGCCATAAGATCCCGCAAAAGCAATTTAAAAAGGAACTACTCTCCGTTGACGCTGTAAGCAACAGCTTAAAAAACATCGTCAATCTCATCTCCAGCATCAACCCTAACCTACATCTGATTTTTACGGTAAGTCCGATTCGTCATTTAAAAGATGGTTTTGTAGAAAATTCTCGTAGCAAAGCTCATTTGATTGCTGGTATTCACGATTTTATAGAGACCTCCGAGCACTTACATTATTTCCCTTCCTACGAAATTATGATGGACGACCTCCGTGACTACCGCTTTTATACCACGGATATGTTACACCCTAGTGAACTGGCTATTCAATATATCTGGGAACAATTTTCTGAGGTTTGGATCTCCCCAAATACACACGCTCTTCAAAAAGAAGTAGCCACCGTCCAAAAGGGACTCGCACACCGCCCTTTTAACCCCACTTCTGAACAACATCTCAACTTTTTATCTTCACTCAAACGCAAAATGGATGCTTTGAGACTTCTACATGGCATTCGTTTTTAAGACTTTTACGATATAGGACTGCTTGGCACAAGACTGCTTGACACAAGACTACTTGATACAGGACACAGGACTGCTTGACACGATGAAAAACACTCCGTACATCACACCCCGAATGTCATTGCTGCGAAGGCGGTAATCCAGCGTAAAAAAAGCAAGCAACAGCCATGCACTATTTCACAATCCTATTATATACCCAAAAAAAACACCCAATTCCACCTCCATTCACGCCACTCACCAACGTACCCATAAGAACAAAATAAACGCCAAAAAACGACCTTCATTCACTAAAAATTAAGAAACTTTAACAGTTTTAAAAAACATAAACAACTGAAACACTGCGTTTTGACCTTTTACAAGCAACAACAAAAAAACAAAACGTTAACATATGTTAATTTAAAACCGTTTTAAACAGTTTCACAATACACTTATCCCTAGTTATTTACAAAGAAAAACAACTTAACACCCTTATTTTAAGCGTTATAAAACAAGACGAACATGACAAAAGTCATTCCGACACCTACATTCTAAAGGTATTTTTACAAGGTAATTATAACCAAATATTTTAATTTAAATTAACCTTTATGAAAACAAAAATTATAACTTTAGCAGTAATGATGATCACTGCACTAGGTTTTGCACAAATTAGTGGAACAAAACATGATTTTAGCGCACAACTGTGGAACATTAACAATGGTGGAACAGGATCTGGTCAAATTTGTAATGCCTGTCACACACCACACGGTGCTAAAGCTGCTGCTGCTCCATTATGGGACAGAGTTGCAGGTACTGGTACATTTACTGCATATTCATCTACCACATTTAATGCAGATGATGCCAATACAACTGCTACAGCTGCCGTAGCATATTCAACTACCCCAACAGGAGTATCTGCATTATGTTTAAGTTGTCATGACGGATCAAAACCTTTAGACAATGGTGGAGCTATTACTACAACAATTAATCCATTAGCTGTAAGAGATGGTGGAGTAGACGAACACCCAATTTCTATTGCCTATACTACTCAATTAGTAGCTGCGGATAAAGGATTAAAGTCAGTAGCTATTGTTGATGGACTTGGTCTATTATTCAGTGGAAGTATTGAATGTTCTTCTTGTCACGATGTACACAATGCTGCTAACATTAATTCTGGTACAGGCTTATTATCTGTTACCAATGATGGTAGTCAATTATGTTTATCATGTCACGCTAAATAAAACAATAATATAAATAAAAGAAAGGCGATATTTATATCGTCTTTCTTTATTTATAATTACACGTTTATTGATTATTATCATTCTCTAGATGCCCGCTATATATTAACTTTGAATCCTAACTTAATATAAGTCCCTCATGAATTATTTTTATAAAATTCTCCTTCTAATTTTTATAAGCTCTATTATTTCTTGTGCTCCAATAAAAAAAATCGCAGATAACACTAGTCCGAAAATTTTCTACCCTAACATACAGGACTCTGCAAGAATTCAATTTCTTACCCATTTTTCCTACGCAACAGATATTAGAAAAAAACAATCCTCATTTAGCAAATCAATCACTGGAGAGAACCAAGATTTCGAGATACGAAAACCCTATGGTGTTGAATATAAAAATAATAAAATATATGTTAACGACATCGGAATAGGGGGTTTGGTAATTATCGATTTAAAAAACGAAACATTTAATTCATTTGTCCCAAGAGGAAACGGGAGCTTACAAATGCCACTAAATTCTTTTATAGACCAAGAAGAAAACGTATATATAGCAGATATCGAAAAAAATATTGTTAAAAAATACAATAAAGGCGGTAACTATATAGCGAGTTTCGGAAGAGCTGAAAACAAAGGCCCCTCAGATGTAACGATACTAAACAATAAAATTTGGGTATGCGATTCTAAAGGAAACAAAATAACCGTTTATGAAGAGGGTACTAATAAATTTTTATACCAATTCCCTAAGGAAGATGTACGACCAGGTAATGAAGCTTGGCTATACATGGCTACTAATATTATTTTGAATGAAAAAAGTATTTATGTATCCGATATGGGTTCCGGCTCTATTAAAGAATACAGCCATGAAGGTGATTTTATCCGAAGTATCGGATCTTTCGGAAAAAACCTAGGTCAATTTGTTCGCCCTAAAGGGATTGCTATTGATAAGGAAGAGAATTTATTTGTAGTGGATGGTAGTTTTTCAAATGTTCAACTATTTAATAAAGAAGGACAGTTATTGCTCTATTTTGGAGGTGCAACCGGTGATAAAGGAGGTATGTATTTACCTACAACTATTTCCATCAGTTACGACACTGCAAATTTTGAACAATATGTAGACCCTAAATACAATTTAAAATACCTGATTTTTGTAGCCAATCAATATGGTCCTTATAAAATTAATATATACGGTCGCGTAGAATTGAAAACTGAAAATTAAAACTTGTATCCCATATTAGCTGATTTTGTACAACTCCTATATTAAATATTTTTTTTCGTAGTGTATATAAGTTGATTGCTTACAATGAAACCAAATAATTGACCTCATAACCCCATATAAGTTCCTTTTGTTTAACTATTATATAAAATATTGTGTTTTCATAGTCTTCCTAAGTGGCTTGCTTGTTGGATGTAGTCCCACAACAAATCATAAATTAGCGCGCTTTTTCTTTGATGGCGTACCCGATTTAGAAACCAGACGTGCAATTAGCGAAATGGAACAACAATACAATCAAATAGAAAACGATTCTCTATTAGTAAATATAGCAGCCGTAGATTTACCCACCTTAGTACATGCCCCTTATAAAGAACGTGCCTGTAAAAAATGTCATGACCGTGGGGCTATGGGACAACCAAGGCTTCCTATCCCAGAACTCTGTAACACCTGCCATGTGAGTATGGAACAACAATATTCCGTAGTGCATGCCCCCGTTAACTCTAGTGGTTGTATTCAATGCCACAGTCCACACTTTAGTAAATTAGATAAAATGTTATTGCGGGAGGGTCAGGATTTATGTTTGCACTGTCATGATAAAGAAGTTGTATTTGAAAATAAAATTCACAAGAGTATCGCCGATACTAATTGTATTGAATGCCATAATCCACACGGAAGCAATAGTAAAATGCTATTAGCTAATAATGCCTGTTTTAATTGCCATGAAAATTATTTGGAGGAAAACAAGGTTGTACATGGTCCTGTAGCATCAGGTAACTGTGCTATTTGCCATGAAGCCCATGACTCTAAAAAGTATAAAAAATTAGTGAAATTTGGAAATAACTTATGCCTAGATTGTCATACAGACAGTGATATTTATTCTAGCCCCTACCATACAGATACGACACTGGACTGTTTAAATTGTCACAATCCACATGGAAGTGCACATAATTACTTATTAAAAAAGACTGGTTTATGAAAAACATTTTAGTCTTTTTTCTGCTAGTCCTTAGCTCCACTATTTGTATAGCACAAATAGGTGGATATCAACCTGTATTTTGGAAATTATCCTCTTTTTCTGGAAATGCACACCTCAGAGGATCTTATGCTTATTCCGATAGTAATTTAGATAAAATAAAGTCCTCTAATATTTCTCCAGGGTTGAGTATATATACGAATTCTTATTTTTACCACCCTAATTTGATCTCACTTTCCATAAACGCAAGTTACACACCCGATATTCAAGATTCTGAGTCACTTATAAGTCCCTCCTACCGTGCCACAAACACGAACAAATCGCTGTTTGTGAGGGTACATTTATTAAAAAAGAAAATGTATAATGGAAATATATCTTTTAAGTATATCGAAAATTATGCAAATAGAGAAAATTACACAAAAATAAAGTCAGAAAACAGCTTATTGTGGGCCAACTTTAACTATTTTAATAAAGTTGTTCCTATTCAGATAGATTTAAAAGATTCTAACATTGAAATCACCGAAATTTTGTATGATAGAACCATTAGAAGAGAAGAGACCTCAGTCCAAATTAAATCCTCAAAAAGATATGGTGTAGAAAACGAGGTGAAATTTAATTATTTTAGAGAACAAACATTCAATAGTTCAAGCTCTAGCTATAATCGCAAAAATGAAACTGTTTTTAATATAAACAACCTATATCTCAATAACGTTTATCATTTTAACAAGAAAAATAAAGGATTGCTAAATACATCGCTTAGCTATAATAGTTTAGCAAATAAAATTCGAAATCAGTCACGATTTAGATTATATAATAGGGCTAGCTATGATTTACCCTATCGCTTTAATGTTCTATTAATACAAGATTTTTCTACAAATAAAAGTAATAACACCTTGCAAACGTCCAATAATATTTCAACTGTTTTGTACAGTAAAGTTTATGAGAGTTTATTTTCTAATGCATCCATAAATTATCACGATCAAAAAAGCAACTTTTTCACGAAAGGAAGAACCTCATGGAAATTAAATGTTAATTACAGAAAAAAAACACCTTTTAAAAGCACCTTATTATTGGATTATACTTACCAAGGCACTAAAACAAAAAAAGAGAGTGCTACCACCCAGTATCCTGTATTTAACGAAAAATTAATACTCTCAGATTTAAGTATTTCCTATTTAAACGCCTCACATATATCCATAAATACCATCGTAGTTAAAAACATTCAAGGAGACATAACTTACGAGCTAAACTTGGATTATATATTGATTGAAATCGGTAATTTTACCGAGGTAAAAAGAGTCCCTGGTGGTTTAATTACCGACGGAAGTACACTTACTGTTGATTATATTTCCATGCAACCTGGTGATTACACCTTAGACGCCACATTAAATAGTTACCGTATTGCCCTCCATTTATACAAAAATATTGTCCAAGTATATTACTCCACTAGTGCAATGTCTTATTCACAAGCTTTAACTATTGACTATTTAACCTTGGACAATTATGAACAAGAACGTTATGGCGCTAAGTTAAATTTAGGCTTTTTAATAGGAGGTGTGCAATATGAGAACAAAGAGAGTTCCCTATTCCCATACTCTTCACTTACCTATCACCTAAGTACACATGGTACAATCCTTAATAGAATTTCCTACTCCATAAATTTTGATATGATGCAATACGATACCTATGGAAATGTTAATCAATCACAAGTATACTATAATGCATCTAGTAACCTCTCTTTTTCTTCCAATTATAAAGATCGTATAAATATACGTTCTGGTTATAGGAATCAGTTAATTAATAATGAATCGATTGAATGGATTACTGCTGTAGCAGAATATGAAACAAATTTTAGACAGGTTAAAGTTAAAATAATTGCCAATTATTACTCAAAAACATATTTGGATCAGAATCAACAATATTTAGGAGGAAGTATTCAATTGTCTAGATCCTTCTAAAAAATAAAACAAACAAACAAACAAACAAACAAACAAACAAACAAACAAACAAACAAACAAACCACCCTTTATAAAAACAAACAATGAAACCAATCCCCCAAACAAAACAGCAAGCCAGTCGCCTCACCCAATGGTGCATGGTCCTAGTAGTTGCACTCCTAGCAAGTACCACTACGCTACAAGCACAGTCCGAAAAAAACAACGCCTGTATCGAATGCCATGCCGATACTGTCAAAGACAAAGTAATCCACGGCCCTACGGTAACAGACTGTAAAAGTTGTCACGTTCCTAATGGCCAAGAGCATCCTTTAAAAGGAACCATTGGCTTTAAAATGTTTGACAAAGGATCCGAGTTATGTTATACCTGTCACGTGGACAACCGTGCTTCTTTTAAAATGAAGTACATACACAAACCATTGAAAAAAGATGATTGTGTCGGTTGCCATGATCCACACAGTGCCAACAATCAAAAATTATTAAAACTGACTACTCCTGCCTTATGTGTGAGCTGTCATAAAGACTTCGCGGGTGTTCAGGAATCTGCTACGAGTGTGCATACGGCCTCTTTTGAAGCAGAAGCCTGTTTGACCTGTCACAATCCACATGCGTCTAAAATTAAGCGTTTATTGGTGGCTAAAAGTAAAGACCTGTGTCTAAATTGTCACAATAAGACAATTAAAAAACCAGATGGAAAAATCATTGCAAACATCGGGAAACACTTGGATGAAAATGACCACAAACACAAGGCCTTAAAAAAACGTTGTACAGGTTGTCATGACCCTCACTTCTCTAAGGACCTTACCATTTTATTAAAGTATAAATACCCAGTTAAAAACTACACCGTGGCTATGGAAGAAAGCTATGAATTATGCTTTAGATGCCACGATACGGATTTGTTAATGCTAGAAAAAACAACCACGGGTACCGAGTTTAGAAACGGAGACCAGAACTTGCACTTTTTACATATTAACAAAACCAAAGGCCGTACCTGTATGAACTGTCATGATGTACATGCCGCAAGCAACACCAAGCTAATTGCTAAAACAGTGAAATTTGGACGTTGGGACATGCCATTGAACTATATAGACACTGAAGTAGGTGGTTCTTGTGCAACGGGTTGTCACAAAAGAGAAGAATACAAGCGAGGAGACTTGCTGAAGCAATAACCCTTTATAAATACAAGTGAGAAACCAGCTGAGAGGCTGGTTTTTTTTATGCTTGATTATTGGACGTAAGAAGCAGGAATCAGGACATAGGACTTCTCACTGTTGCGTGAGCAATACAGTGCAAAACACTCCTCGCAATGCCACACCCAAGTCGCAATGATGAATACCCCTACTTTTAATAGCACAAAAAAAAGGAAGCCAATGGCCTCCTTTTTTTAAAATATATCTGAGTGAATTTACTTCACAAACTTGTCTACATTTTGCCAAGGTCCACCGTTGATACAATCCACTCCACTGGCCTTTAAAAAGTCCATGGCTTGACCACTACGTCCTCCACTTTTACAGCAGGCAATTACTTTTTTATTCATCGCTTTTATAGAAGCTATATTGTCAGGAATAGTATCCAATACAATGTTTTCAGATCCTGAAACATGACCACTGTCAAATTCAGCTACTGTTCTAACGTCAATTATTACGGCACCTTCTTTTAAATATAATTCAATCTGGTCGTTCTCTTTATCACTCCCAAATACTCCGAAAAAACTCATATCCTATTTTTTAAATTTATGAGGGCAAATATAAAAATATTATTTTTTATATAAGTAACCTAAGTCACAATTATGATGTTCTTAACTTTTTAAAGCAATAACAAGGCATTTTTAATCAACTTACCCACAGGTTCTTTCTCCTTTTTAGCGTCCAAGTAAAGGCTTACTTCTTTCGAAAAGTCCGAAGTTTCTGCATGTACCAATTCGTAGATCTCTAAAGGCAATAACCAATCTGAAGGATGTTCTTTTCTCAGTTGCTCAAAAATAGGCTTCAGTTCGGATAAAACCTCTTTATTTTCACGTATCAACCGCACAGCTGCATACAATGCATACAGTTGTTTGTCTTTTTCTGAATAGACAATTTTATGCGTCTTCATTTCAGACACTTGTTTCACTTCTTCAAAGGAACTCGCTGCCGCAGTCCCCGAAAATGCCGAGACTACAGATTTCCCTACAGCCATGTCAAACATCCCCCAAGAAGGATCAAACAATAAAGTGTCCCCATTAGTTACCGTACAATTTTTAAAAGAAATCAATATAATTTTTCCTTGCAAATCACGTTTTCCAGTGATCACATCACCCTGTACGGTAATGCCACCTTCAAATTCCAAACATACATGGGCGCCTTCCTTGATTCCATAAACTTCCAAGTCACGGGGAGACATGTCTTCGATGGCTAAATTGATCCCTTTTAGTTTTCCTACGGGACTTCCAAAGCCATCCTTATGTGCCATCACCCCGTGCCCTATCAGTTCTTTATCTCGACTTGCCAATGCTGTAGGCCCTGTCGTCTGAAAATAAATAGGTTTTAAATCGTGAGAGATCACGGCTGTAAAAACACCCGAAATCTGAATCCCTGTACTCAACTGAATGGTCCCTAGATTCCCCGAGGTCACTAATTTCTCCAGCCCAGACAGTCCTCCTTTCCGAAGTGCCATGCTATTTGCAAATTCCTCCAATACAAAACTCAAATGTGCAAAATCAGGTGTTACATATAACTGAGGTTGCGGTTTTGTAATGTCAAAACTTTTACGGGCGGCAGAAATATCATAGGGTAACTTTTGAATACTATCATGTAAACAGCGGGCACTTTCTCCGATGGAGGATAACAATCCCGCTCCATAAATTTTAGCCTGTTCCAAGCGGCCAATTAATCCGTATTCTACCGTCCACCAATGCAAGTTTCTAATCTGTGCCATTTCTGACAATTCCCCCATATTATCTTGAAGGTATTCCACGGCTTCTTGCGCTTCTACTACGGCGGCTTCCGCTGCCGAAGGATCTTCTTTTAAAATAGACAATTTACGTACGGCCTCATACATCTCAAAATCTCTTGAAGAAGAAATCGCCTTGCTCCCTAACTCCCCGAAACGGCGTAAATATTCCGCATATTCAGGGTTTGCTATAATAGGTGCATGCCCCGCTGCTTCGTGAATAATATCAGGCGCAGGGGTATATTCTAGATGGTCAATGGTGCGTATGTCCGACGCGATTACCAATACATTATAGGCTTGAAATTCCATAAACGCATTGGGAGGAATAAAGCCATCTACAGAAACAGCGGCCCATCCTATCTTTTGCAAAATACGATTCATCCCCTCCATCATAGGAATACGCTCCGAAGAAATCCCTGCGGATTTCAGGCCTTCCAAATAGGATTCGTGTGCCACTTCTCCTAAATAATCCATGTTCATTCGCATGACATAGCGCCATACTGCCTGATTCTGGGCCGTATAGGAATCATAGGGTTGTTTGACTATAAATTGATGTAAATGTATCGGAAGTCGTTTGGTAATTTCGTTCAATTCAATGCGTGTGTTCATGGATCTGTTAAAAGTTAGCGCTTCAATTTACACTTTTTCTAAAAACCGCCTTCATTCCTTGCACAAAAAAAATGTATATTGACATAAAAAGAAAAAAATTATGAGAAGAGGAAATTTAAAAATGAAACTACTCCTCGGAGCAGGAATCATGCTATTTGCGCTATTTAATTACTATTCCAATAGCGACACCAACCCATTTACCGGAAAAACCCAACACATTTCTATGGAACCTGAGGAGGAAATTGCCATTGGCTTGCAAAGTGCTCCGTACATGGCACAGCAACACGGAGGCCTATACCCTGATCAGAAATTCCAAGCCATGGTAGACCGCGTAGGACAGCGCCTAGTCTCTTCAAGTATCGCTGCGACTTCTCCTTATATATTCGATTTTCACTTACTCAACGATTCAAAAACCATCAATGCCTTTGCCTTACCAGGAGGACAAATTTTCATTACCCATGCCCTATTTTTACGCTTGGAGAACGAAGACCAATTGGCCGGTGTTTTAGGCCACGAAATAGCCCATGTCATCGGACGCCACTCGGCAGAACGCATCGCTAAACAAGGTTTGACTCAAGGATTACTAAGCGGTATCGCGGTGGGTTTTGACCCAAGTACCGCCCAAGGTGCCAGCTCCATCGCCAATGCCATCAATATGAATTATGGTCGGGATGACGAATTAGAAAGTGATTCTTTAGGCGTAAAAATAATGATGGATGCCGGCTATGACCCAACAGCATTGATAGGCGTTATGGAAATTCTTAAAGCCGCCGCTGGACCTAATAAAACCCCTGAACGCATGCGCACACATCCAGACCCAGAAAATAGAATTGAAAAAATTAAAGAAGCCATACGGGCGTATGAGTGAGTTGTTTTTTAGTGGAAATAGTGTATTGAAATCACGTAAACTGATGATTGAATATAGTAGACACACGTAGCGTCACATCGAGTGATTGCGACGGTAGGAGCAATTGTATTGAGATGCATTTATAACTAAAAACACTACTGTAAACCACTCGCTTCTCGATACAAATTTTTGAATGTCATGAACACACGAAACGTCACATCGAGTGATTGCGACGCTAGG
>JAESRX010000050.1 GCA_016764435.1 Flavobacteriaceae bacterium
TGAATATCCAGCAGAACATAGAGATGAGTCTAGATTAATGATCTTAAATCGTAAAGACCAAACTATTGAGCACAAGATGTTCAAGGATTTGATTAACTACTTTGATGAAGGTGATTTAATGGTGATGAACAATACAAAAGTGTTTCCAGCACGTTTGTATGGTGAAAAAGAGAAGACGGGAGCTTGTATAGAAGTGTTTTTATTAAGAGAGTTAAATGCAGAAAGCAGATTGTGGGATGTATTAGTAGACCCTGCACGTAAAATTAGAATTGGAAATAAATTATTCTTTGGGGATGACGAAAGTTTAGTCGCTGAGGTTATAGATAATACGACATCACGTGGACGTACTTTACGTTTCTTGTATGATGGAAGTTATGAAGAGTTTCGTAAGAAATTACATGAATTAGGAGAGACGCCATTGCCTAAGTTTATCCAACGTAAGGTGGAGGATGTAGACAGGGAGCGTTATCAAACTATTTATGCAAAACATGAAGGAGCTGTTGCGGCACCTACCGCTGGCTTGCATTTTTCTAAACATTTATTAAAACGTTTAGAGATAAAAGGAGTGGATTTTGCAGAAGTAACATTACATGTAGGTTTAGGTACTTTTAACGCTGTTGAGGTGGAGGATTTATCCAAGCATAAAATGGATTCTGAGAAAATTATAATTAATGAGAAAGCCGCCGACCTAGTGAACAAAGCCAAAGCGAATAAAAGACGTATTTGTGCCGTTGGAACTACGGTAAATCGTACCATAGAAAGTTCGGTGTCACCTAGAGGAAGACTCGATGTTTTTGAAGGATGGACCAATAAGTTTATTTTCCCTCCGTACGATTTTCATATTGCAAACTGTATGGTAACGAATTTCCACGTACCTCAATCTACTTTAATGATGAGTGTAGCTGCATTTGCAGGATTTGATTTCTTGATGGAAGCGTATAAAGTAGCAATTGAAGAAAAATATAACTTCAACTCTTATGGCGATGCCATGTTGATTATATAATAAAATTTTATAAAAATAGTACAGAGCTGTCATTGATGTAAAATCCTTGACAGCTTTTTTTAATTTTGCAATATTATGGAAGCTAAAAAAGACATACGTGCATTGAGTAAAGAAGAGCTACGCGAATTTTTCGTAGCCAATGGAGATAAGGCATTTAGAGGAAATCAAGTGTATGAATGGTTGTGGCATAAAACGGCACATAATTTTGAAGATATGACAAATGTCTCCAAGGGTACACGTGCTATGTTGGAGGCTAATTTTGTGATCAACCATATAGAAGTAGATCAGATGCAACGTAGTAAAGATGGTACAGTAAAAAATGCCATTCGCTTGCATGACGGTCTGATAGTAGAGTCTGTTTTAATTCCAACGGATACCAGAACTACGGCTTGTGTTTCCAGTCAAGTAGGCTGTAGTTTTAACTGTAGTTTTTGTGCTACAGCACGATTAAAACGCATGCGTGATTTAAATCCAGGTGAAATTTATGATCAAGTTTCCGCCATTAATCAAGAAAGTTTATTGTATTATAATCACAAGCTTTCTAATATTGTGTTTATGGGGATGGGAGAGCCATTAATGAATTATGACAATGTGATGAAATCCATTGAAATGATTACTAGCCCAGAAGGATTAGGGATGTCACCTAAAAGAATTACCGTTTCTACATCGGGTGTGCCACATCGTATCAAGCAAATGGCAGATGAGGGGACAAAAGTAAACTTAGCCTTGTCGTTGCATTCGGCCATTGATGAAATCAGAACCAAGATTATGCCTTTTAATAAAAAGTATGATTTGGCTTCCATTAAAGAAGCTTTGATTTATTGGTATCATAAAACTGAACGTCATGTAACCTATGAATATGTAGTTTGGGAAGGGATTAATGATGATAAAGAAAGCATTAAAGCATTGATAGAATTCTGTAAAATAATACCCTGTAAGGTGAATTTAATAGAATACAACCCTATTGATGATGGACCATTTCAGCAAGCGAGTCCAGCAACCATAAATAATTATATTTCTAATTTGGAAATGCACGATATTACGGTAAATGTGCGTAGAAGTAGAGGAAAAGATATAGATGCAGCTTGTGGCCAATTGGCCAATAAAAGTAAAGATACTGTCTAAAAATGATCGTTTAAATTGGACTTGGGTGAATCACTCAAGTCTAATTTCTTTATTCTCTTTTCGATTCTCTTTTTCTCCTTTTAATTCTCTCTATTCAAGAGAAAAAAATGTATTTTTGATAACTAGATGAAATTAATAGCACAAATAAAACAGCCCATTTTGAACGAAATGGAACTTTTTGAACAAAAGTTTAAAGAGTCCATGGTTTCCAAAGTCCCACTTTTAAATAGGATTACACATTATATTGTACGCCGTAAAGGAAAACAAATGCGACCTATGTTTGTTTTTTTAGTTGCTAAAATGGTATCTGATGGTAATTTTGAGGAACGAACCTACCGAGGAGCTGCAATTATTGAATTAATCCATACAGCCACTTTGGTACATGACGATGTCGTAGATGACAGTAATAGAAGACGTGGTTTTTTCTCTGTAAATGCTTTATGGAAGAATAAAATAGCGGTATTGGTTGGGGATTATTTATTGTCAAAAGGATTGTTATTATCCATAGATAATGATGATTTTGATATTTTAAAATTGATTTCTGTTGCCGTTCGTGAAATGAGCGAAGGGGAACTCCTACAGATAGAAAAGGCAAGACGTTTAGATATCGACGAAAAAGTTTATTTTGAGATAATTCGTCAAAAAACGGCCACGCTTATCGCCGCTTGTTGCGGTATCGGTGCCGCTTCTGTAAACGCACCGAAGGAAGAAGTAGAGAACATGCGCTTGTTTGGAGAATTGATAGGAATTGCTTTTCAAATTAAAGATGATTTGTTTGATTATACCGATGCCCAAATAGGAAAACCTACAGGGATAGATATCAAGGAGCAAAAAATGACCTTACCCTTAATATATACCTTAAATAACTGTTCTAAAGCAGAGAAAAAATGGTTGATCAATTCTGTTAAAAATCACAATTTCGATAAAAAGAGAGTCAAAGAGGTGATTCAGTTTGTGAAATCAAATGGAGGGATTGAATACACAATAGCGCAAATGAAATTATACCATAAAAAAGCGCTAGCGATGCTTGAAACATACCCTGAATCTAGCTATAAAACATCACTATTGACCATGGTGAATTATGTCATTGAAAGAAAAAAATAATTCCTTTTACTTCTTGTTAAGTAAGAGTAATTCATCCATCCATTGTCTAGAATTAGACAATCTAGGAACTTTATTTTGCCCACCTAATTTCCCTTTTCCTTTCATCCAATTGTAAAATAATCCAGGTGTTGCAATGTGAATTTTTGGCATGTCTAAAGTCATATTGTGATAGCGTTTTGCTTCGTAATCTGAGTTGATGGATTTTAAATGACTGTCTAGTATATAGGTGAATTCTTGGAGTGATTTAGGAGCCTTTCTAAATTCAATCATCCATTCATGAGCGCCACTTTTTTCTGCAGCCATAAAAATAGGAGCAACGGTATAGTCTGTGATTTCTGCATGTGTTTTCTTACAGGCTTCCTGTAAACCATCTTCAGCATTTTCTATAATTAATTCTTCTCCAAAAACATTGATAAAGTGTTTCGTACGCCCCGTTATTTTTATACGGTAAGGTGCCGTCGAAGTGAATTTAACCGTATCCCCAATTAAATAACGCCACAAGCCACCATTGGTGGTTATAACCATAGCGTAGTTGGTGTCTTTTTCAACTTTAGAAAGAGGAATAGCGATGGAAGATTCTCCGTTAAATGTATCCATTGGAATAAATTCATAAAAAATTCCATAATCTAACATCAATAGCATTTCGTCCGAGTCGTTTCTGTCCTGAATGGCAAAAAAACCTTCCGATGCATTGTAAATTTCGTAGTACTTGAAAGTGCTGGAAGGGATTAGTTTTTGAAATTGTTCTTTATAAGGAGTAAAACTGACACCTCCGTGAAAATACACTTCTAAATTTGGCCAGACTTCTAAAATGTTTGACTTTCCTGTGCGTTCTAATACTCTATTTAAAAGGACCAACATCCACGAAGGAACTCCTGCTAATCCTGTAATATTTTCATGAATAGTTTCATTGATAATAGCATCCATTTTGGACTCCCATTCGCTCATTAAAGCAGTTTCCTGTTTGGGAGCGGAACTGAAATCAGCCCAAAACGGCATGTTTTCTATGATAATGGCAGATAAATCACCGAAAAACGTCTTGTTTTCTTCGTAAACAGCGCTACTCCCTCCTAATCTAAGACTTTTTCCTGTGAATAATTGAGCGTCTGGATTGTTATTGAAATACATACAAAGCATGTCTTTTCCTGCTTCAAAATGACAATCCTTTAAAGATTGATCACTTACAGGAATAAATTTGCTTTTAGAATTTGTAGTACCGCTACTTTTTGCAAACCATTTAATAGTGCTAGGCCAGAAAAGATTTTGCTCTCCCTTACGAGTCCTTTCTATAAGGGGTTCGATGGTTTCGTATTGTTGTATTGGGATTTGATTTGAGAAATCACGGTATGTTTTTAGTTTGTCAAAATTATAATGTTGGCCAAATTCAGTGTTTTTGGCCGTATTTAATAATTTGAATAATAATTCATCTTGTACTTCTAAAGGGTATTTTAAAAAAAGTTCTACTTGGTGTTTTCTCTTTTTTAAAAACCAGGATAAAATTGAATTTACAATAGGAAATGGCATGAATTTGTTTTTATAGCATTAGATATTTTTGGAAAAGCAGCTGTAATCTATCGGTGTATACGTCAAGCGTTTGACCTGTAATAGTAATGAATCCTTAACGGAGTTCAAAACTATTACCATGGTGTTTCAATAGATTTATGTACCTTTCACGAGTTAAAAATACTAAAAAAAACAGATGATTTACCAAGGACTCTTAAAAAAAATGAAAACAGATTATAAAAGTTGTATTTCCTATTTTTTAGAGATGGAAGAGGATGTGTTGCATGTCAATCAATTAGTGGGTAAATCTTTGAAAATTTGCTTTTTGTCACATCAATGTACGAATTGCGGAAAGGCAAAAAAGATTTTTAGACAAGGGAATTGTTACGATTGTTTTTATGCAAATGCACAGGTAGGTGATTGGGTAATGCGTCCTGAATTGAGTAAAGCCCATTTAGGGATTGAGGATCGTGATTTAGACTATGAAAAAAGTGTGCAATTAAAACCTCATATTGTTTATTTAGCAGTTTCAAGCAACTTAAAAGTAGGGGTGACTCGTAAAACACAAGTGCCAACCAGATGGATTGATCAAGGAGCTAGTAGCGCAATTGCTATCTTAGAAACTCCCAATCGTTATTTAGCAGGTGCGGCAGAGGTCGCGTTAAAAGAATATATGTCTGATAAAACAAGCTGGCAAAAAATGTTAAAAAATGACATCGCAGCGATTGATTTATTAGCTGAGAAAAGTAAAATTTTAGCGCTTTTACCAGAAGAAACAAAACCTTATTTTTTAGCGGATAATGATCAAGTTTATAATTTTGAGTATCCTGTAGAACAATACCCAACAAAAATCAAATCCGTTAATTTTGACAAAGTTCCAGAAGTGGAAGGTGTCTTAAAAGGAGTTAAGGGGCAGTATTTGATTTTTGAAAATGGCCAGGTTTTAAACATAAGAAGCCACGAAGGATTTGTAGTGAGTATTACAGTGAACTAATTAGTTTAAATTGGTTGGAGTTATGCCGAAACGCTCTTTAAATTTTTTAGTAAAATAAGAGCCACTGTTAATGCCAACTTTAAATCGAACTTCTGAAATAGTTGAAAATTTTCTGGATTTTATAAGGAGATACGCCTTTTTTAATTTGATTTCTAGTATGAATTTGACAGGGGATAATCCGGTTTGTTTTATTAAAATTCGCGATAATTGACGCTGGCTGTATCCTATTTCTTTGGCTAATTGATCTATTTTAAATGTTTCGTCTTCAATGTTTTTCAAAACTATACTTGTTGTTTTTGTTATTAATTGTTCCTCGTGAGTAGGTGAAGTTATAGGAATGTCATAAGACAAGGAATCTAAAGGGGATCTTTTTAAAAGGAGACTGTTTTTCAATAGATTTTTTATACGTGTAATCAACTCAATACTTTCAAAAGGTTTGGTTATATAATCGTTAATTCCTAGGTTGAAGCCTTTTATTTTGGCATCGGAGAATGTATTTGCAGAGATCATTATAAAGGGAATTCGTTCGTGTCCTGGAATGTTATTTAAAAGAATTTTAAAATCAAACCCATCCATATTCGGCATCATTACATCAGAGGTGATTAAATCAAAACTATATTTTCTAATGAGTAACAGTGCCTCTTTTCCACTGGATACAAATAAGGCGTTAAAGTGTGTGGTGAATAATTCTTGTAGGTATTTAAGCATCTCAATATTGTCATCTACGACTAGTATTTTTGGTTTTGATGACTCTTTGAATTCGTGGTTTTGAAATTTCATTTTGTCTGCGATTACTGTTTTTAGTAAAGGCAGGTGTTCGAGCTTGTTACTTTTAGTGTTTATAGGAAGTGAAACTGTAAAAGTACTTCCTTTATTTAGCGTACTTTTAAGCTGGATGTCTCCGTTTAAAAAATGAACTAATTCCTTAACTAAAGACAGTCCTATGCCTAATCCACCGGTCGATTTTTTACTGCTTGCTTGGTAGTACCTTTCAAAAACCTTTTCTTTTTCCGAAGAAGATATACCGATTCCTTCATCCTTAATGGATAGGACTAATCGCTTTTTGGAGATATAGCATTTCAGTAGGATGCTCGTGTTAGAGTGTGTGTATTTTAGGGCGTTAGAAATAATATTATTCAGTATTTTTTCCAATTTATCAAAATCAAAATCTATGTTGAGTGTTGGATTAATTTCGGTGTCAAATTCCAATGTTATTTGTTGATAAGAAGCCGTGTTCTCAAAGGAGAAAAAAGTTTTTTTGATAAAATCATGTAAGGGAAGGTTGAGGATGTTTAGCTGTGTCTTGTGTTTTTCAAATTTGATCAATGTTAGCACGTCATTCGCGTCAGAAATTACTTTTTCACAATTGAATAATGCACGTGCTATATATTTCTTGTTTGTCAGTGAGTTTTCACTGTCTTTCATTAGATTTAAATAGCCAATAATTAACGTGATAGGAGTTCTGATTTCGTGAGAAATGTTACCTAGAAATTTTGTTCTAGCGTCCGTAAATTCTACTTCTTTCTTTAAGGCTACTTCTGCCTCATTTTTTTTTCTTTTTTCCTTATTATAGGTTTTTCTGAAAATACGATACCCTAATATTAGGGCTATTAAACTGCCGAATAGAATGAGATTTCGTTTGTTTATTTCCTGGCTTATTTTTAATTTATTAAGGGTGATTTCTTTTTCTTTTTGTTCGGATTCAAAACGTTTTCCGTAAGCAGCAAATATGTTATTTACGTTGTGATTAAGTATGGAGTCTTTTTCTTTTCCGTATTTCAACGCATAGTGCTGTGCCATTACTAGATTATTAGACTTCGAAAAAATAGTGCTGGCTAATAAGTTAACGTTGAGGGTAGAATGTATAGGGTTGCTTTGATCTCGCTTCCGTAGGAATTGATTTAAAAAGTACAGTGCTGTTTTGTGGTTCTTAGCAAGTAAATAGGTGTTTGCTATTTCTAATATATTGGAAAGTTCTTTGTTTTTATAGTTGTTTCTCCTAGAATATACTAAGGATTTCTCATAAGTTTTAATAGCCGCATCATATTGTTTAAATCTACTTAAAAGTCTGCCTTTGTGTAGGTTAATTAAGGATAAATGATCATTGTTTTTATAGAACAGGGCAGTGTCTTTTAACTGTTTAATTAGATGTAGTCCTTCTTTAAGTTTTTCTGAGTATTGTATATTGTTTAAAACTATATTTGTATAAAGAGTACGTTGGCTGTCTTCTTTTTTAGCAATAGAATCGTAGTCTTTCAGTGCTTGTATCACAAATTGTTCTGCGAGATTTGTTTTTTGTTGAGAAGCATAGCAAAGAGATAAATTTTGATTTGTGATGCTGTTTAAAATCGGTTTGTTCAGTGATTTAGCATACATAAGTGCATTCTTATAGTCAATGATGGCCTTAAAACTATTTCCTTGAGCCAGTCTTATATTTCCTTTGATAGTGGTGGTTTGCTGAAGGTAAAATAGGTCTTTTTTTAAGAGCGCCTTTTGATGTGCTTCCTCGATGTAAACGGAGGCAAGTTGCAAATCATCTTCTAAAAAATAAGCAATGGATAGATAGATACTACATTGAATACTTAATGATTTTTCTGTAGTGTGTTGTTGGTTAAAACGGGATGCTTTTATGGCATAATACGTAGTAGAATCCTGATTTTTGTATTTGAAATATGCAGATTTTTTCAGGTAGGTTAGCGGCATACCACTGCCCTCAATATTGCGTATGTCGTATGTGCTGATTTGGCAAATTGAAATGAGGGGGAAAAGAAGTAATAAACGAGTACATACCTTCTTCATAGTAAATCAATGATTCTATTTTAAAGTTTACATTGGTTGAAACGTAAATACATCATGTAAAATTGTATTTAATTGATTAATATACATTTATAGCACTGTAATATTATGTAATCTATAGGTAGTCTTACAATTTTTTAAGATATAGATATAGGTTGGAGTTGTTTTAAGTTAAAGTGATTTTTTATTGAAATGGTCTTGCGATGGAAGTGATTTCTTCGTCCTGATTCCTCTTCAATTTTATCTTATATTTGCGGTATGGATAAAAACAAGGTTTCATTTACTTGGGCATTTAAAGAATTTATTTGGCCAAGAAGAAAAATTCTTTTTTTAGGATTATTTTTAATCATAATTAGGAGTTTAGCAGGATTGGTATTGCCGTTGGCAAGTAAAGTATTGATAGATGAAGTAATACCGTCTAAAGACTTGCAACCCTTAATTAATTTAATAGTTTTTGTGTGTGTAGCCATTCTGATTCAGGCATTGAGCTCTTTTGCAATCACGCGATTACTCAGTGTAGAAGCACAGCGATTAATAGCTCAATTAAGAGCAAAAGTGCAACGAAAATTAATGAAATTGCCAATTAGTTTTTTTGATAACAATAAATCAGGAGCCTTAGTTTCTCGTGTAATGACGGATGTTGAAGGAGTTCGTAATCTAGTGGGAACAGGCTTGGTTCAGTTAGTTGGCGGTACTTTTACAGCCATTGTTTCCTTGGTCATTTTAATTAAAATTAATGCCTTAATGACACTGTTTGTTTTATTGCCAGTTGCAGTTTTTGCTGTGGTAGCTTTAAAAGCATTTAAAGTGATACGTCCCATTTTTAGAGCAAGAGGGAAGTTAAGTGCAGAAGTAAAAGGAAGGTTGACAGAAACATTGAATGGAATAAGAGTCATAAAAGGGTTTAATGCAGAAGACCAGGAGAATGCTAATTTTGAAGATGGAGTACATCGATTATTTATTAATGTAAAAAAGAGTTTGACCGCCACGGCTGTTATTACTAGTTCTTCTACCTTTTTATTAGGGTTGGCTTCTGCGGGAATCATGGGGATTGGAGGATACTATATGATGGAAGGTTCCATGACTTTAGGAGATTTTTTGAAATTCACCTTATTACTTGGGTTTATGATTGCTCCAATCGTGCAGATGAGTAATATTGGGAGTCAATTGACGGAAGCATTAGCGGGATTAGATAGGACAGAAGAATTGATGGAAATGAAGGAAGAAGATGATCCTTCTGTCCGTAAGGTTGTTTTGTCGGATGTTTCCGGCGATGTGAAATTTAAAAATGTATCCTTTAGTTATGAAAACAATAAAGAGGTATTGCATAATATTTCTTTTGATGCGCCCAAAGGAACAGTTACTGCATTAGTGGGGTCATCGGGTTCGGGTAAATCTACAATTGCTGGACTTGTTGCTACTTTCTTAAATCCTGTGAGTGGTACCATCACCTTAGATGGATTGGATTTGTCTACAGTAAATTTGAATAGTTTTAGGAGTAGGTTAGGAGTGGTGTTACAAGACGATTTTTTATATGAAGGAACGATCAGAGAAAATATTCTATTTGCTAAGCCAGCAGCTTCTGAAGAAAAATTACAAGAGGCGGTAAAAGGAGCGTATGTAAATGAGTTTACGGATAAGTTTGAAGATGGCTTAGAAACGGTTATTGGAGAACGTGGTGTTAAGCTGTCTGGAGGTCAACGGCAGCGTATCTCAATCGCAAGAGCGTTATTAGCCGATCCTAAAATTATAATTTTAGATGAAGCAACCTCTAATTTGGATACCGAAAGTGAATCTTATATACAAAAGAGCCTTGGGATACTGATGAAAAATAGAACCACGTTTGTTATTGCCCATAGATTAACTACGATCCAACAAGCAGATCAGATTCTCGTAGTCGAAGATGGAAATATTGTGGAACGAGGGAAACATGAAGAACTAATCAAAGCTCAAGGAAGATATTACGATTTATATACCTATCAAAGTAGGATTTAATAAAGGTTTTTGTTGGGTGATGCAAATCGGACTCCATAAATACGGATACAGTTAATAAAGAAGATCGCCTACGGGCGATTTTTTGTTTTTTGGGTCGAAATAGAACGCGTACCAATGTCTATCCTATATATAAGAGTACTATCAGTCGGTTGGTGCTAATTTTAATTGACACGAATACCAATCCTTTATACGAGGGGAGTCATCAGTAGGGAAGGGCTATTTACAATTCGTCCCAACATCAAAAATCCAAGGTCAATTAGTAATTCGCCCCAACAATAAAAAATAAATCCCCCTTCAACAGCTACAAAATCAACCTCTAAGGACGAATCACAAATTCCCTTCATAAAATAATCAAATTTACCCCTTGCCAAACAAATAAAACATCCTATATTTG
>JAESRX010000051.1 GCA_016764435.1 Flavobacteriaceae bacterium
TTAATATCCTAACCAACTAAACGTCTACCCCAGAAACCCTCCTGAACAATCCAATTACACACGTTCTAGCAATTTAGATACCGCACGCAATTGCTCGATAATTTAACTACAAATTAGTCAGCCCGCACCATATCCCATAGATTTTTAATTAAAAATTTCATTTAACTTGCATTGACAGGTCGTTTTTTACTGTGTATATATAGAAGGAGTAAAATAGAAAGATTCATGATATGACTATATTTAATACGGATGACCTAACAGATCTTCCACCAGAGCTTATCAAGGAACTTAGACTTGTAGGAGAAGTGGATACAAAGTTATTGAGTCTTTTCAATGAGGCTGGTGGGACACTGAATCTATCAACTCTTTTGGTTGGTTATTACAGAAAATATAAGGAATCAAAAACACGTCAGTATATGATGACTACATGCTATCGGCTTGTGAAAAAAGGTCTTTTGTCGCCAACGGATCGCAAGGGAGAATACAATATAACTGATAGAGGTAATAGTGTTATTGGCAATAAAGATGATGACGAGGTAAAAAACGATCAGTAGGTTGATGGAATAGGCGTGCTTTAATCGAGTGAATTCATCATAAATAATTAAGGTCGTTCACTACAAATGAACGACCTTAAAGAAGGTAGGAAACCTACCCGCACTTATAAAGTGATATTTTGAGTGTAACGGGTCTCCTTTCATATTTCAATAGATACTTATCTTGCGTGCCTTCCGCAGGAAGGTGTCATTAATTATTAGGCAAGGAGCCTATTGTAATGAATTTGAATACTTTAGAGATTAGTCAGGTGTGGGCAAAAGCTAAACATGTTGGCGAAAAAAATGAGCTAAATGGGTTTCGCAAAGATAAATGCGGAGCTTGGATTAAGTTATCAGCCTATGGTGATCGTGATAATAAGTTTGGCTGGGAAGTAGATCATATTACACCTGTTGCTAAAGGTGGTTCTGATGTACTTAACAATCTAAGCCCATTACATTGGAAAAATAATGCTGCTAAAAGTGATGGACCTTTGGTTTGTGCAATAGTGAGCCATGGAGACACTAATATCGCGGTATAATTTCATCTGAATTGTCTGCTGTCATCTTGTATGGCGGCAGACTTTATAGAACCAAAATTATAGTGTGGGCTTGTGAGAATACGAAATAGAGATGGCCTGCCCCTGTGGTGGGTCATTTTCGTTTAATATCTTAACCAACCAAACGTCTAAACCACCCTTTTGGCTTATTTTCAACCTCTACTGAAGGTTTGGGAAGCATAAGAGCAATTGATTTTGCTTGTTCTCTCCATTCAACTTCGCGTTCTTCAGCTTTTTTGGTGTTTCCATTTGCCACCTCTAACATTTCACGTAGCATCTTAACTTCAACCTCTAATTCACTGGTTTTATTGAGTGTTTCGTTTTGTTTGGTTGAAACGGTTTTAGAACCGTTCGACCGCAACAGCGGCCAAAGGGTGTGAACTTCGGCTTCTAATAAAGCATAATTATTATTATGGTCTCTAGTGTCTTTAATTAAGCCCTTTTTAATGGCTCTAAGGATTGTTGATTTTGCTTTTCCTGTGGCTTTTGCGGCCTGTCCTAGGGTGTAGCTCATGGTGTTTCGTTCCGTTTCGTTTGGGTGTATCTCGGTACTGTTTCGCAGTGTATCAGGCAAAAGTTAATAATCCGATTTTTAAAAAATATCCATCCACATTCTAAGGGCTTCGCCCCCGCGCTCTACAAGTAAAATAATCATGGCCGTGGCTCATTCGCTCCGCTCACTGCGCCCGCACCACCCATGAAGATTTTACTTTCCGTTTACTACCCCATGTTCGCCACATGGCAGGGTTTCAAGCATGCTTGAAACCCAAATTTGATTTTAAGACATCCGATCTGATACAATTATTAGATGGGATATAAAAAGTCATTAGAATATGACTTCGCATTGATGGAATTTTGGAACGCCATGGATTATGACCGTGGCGAAACCTTTAGAGAATATTGGGATAGAATGGGCTATGACCCTGCCGTTGCAATACAGATTTTTAGTGATAAATGGAATAAAAAACAAAAGGAAGAGCCAACACAAGAGAATAGACGGCCTTGGGAGTGTGGTTTTGCGAAAGATAGGGCAGAGCCGCTAAATAGAAATCAACGGCCATGGGAGAGCGTACACGCTAAAGATAGGGGGCGCGGTTTTAACCGTTAGTTTTCTTCAGTGTTTGATCTGGCCTCGACTGCCTCACCTAAAGCAATATAAGTATCATTGATAATGTGCCATCTTATTGCCTGCAAAGTTAAAATTGATTTACTCTCAATAAAACTTGCTGTTGTTATTTCCAGAGAATGCTTTTCGATTTCTAATTGTGTTGGGTGCAGTTTCGACATAATACCTATTGTCGCAACTACGCTAATGAAAAAGCCATAATCCCATTCAAGTTTAAAAATTACAGCAAATACTATAACCCATAATATTGCCGCATATATTCCTGTTTGCGGCCAATTAACTCTCTCTTCGTAAATATCAACAACCTTAAATGAAACTATATTATTTATTGGATAAATTGTTCCATAAATAGTTAGGCTTGCGAGGGTTACTTTTATTCCATTAAAGTCATAAAATACTTTTGTCATAGGTGTTTTTAATCCAAAAATTTTCGCTTAATATCACGGATTATACGGCTAAGTGGTTTCTTATTTCTAAACAATCTTGCAAAGATTAAAAGAGCGGGAAATATAAAAAAGTAACGCATCGTATAAATCATTTCGGGAAGGTCAATTGTGCTTGTGGGTGATGTTGCCCACGTAGCTATTAATATACCGCCGCCGATTGCAACAATCCAAATAAGTGAACCTAAACCGCCAATAATATGCCGCCATTGGAGGGCTACAAAACCCATGGCTAAAATACCAAAAAAAGCATTCTCTGTGCCAAGTACAGTATAGCCAGTATAAGCAATCCAGATAAGAATTAACGCCCAGATCATCGAATATTTTTGTGGCTCATTATTCACTTAAATTTCCAATCTTTAAAATAGGGCTTCAGGCGAATTGATAAAACATCATCACCCTGAAGAAATGCAATCATTCTTCGGGCTACAATATCTTTTTCACGTTTGGCGACATGGGCGCGGATTTCGCGCGGTGACATTAACGGCTTGCCTACAAATTCTTTGTTGATCTCAAATGTACCGCTTTCATATCTTTGACCTATCATTTTTGAAATATATTCAAGGGTGAGCTGGTCAGTGTTGCCGAAAAATGTTTGAACGTCTGAACTGCTAAAAAATGTTTCAGCTCCTATTGGGGTATATAGCTTTTGAAGTTGGCCAATATCGTGCAAAATTGGCCAGATTTTTAAACCGTAGCCGGGCATGGCTGAAGCATCTTTTGAAAGTTTTTCTATGTAGCCTAAAGAATAAAATTCATCGAGCATGAAAAGACACTCGCGCCCCTTCGTTCCGCCCATTGCCATGGCGTTCAGTGCAGACTGAACAAACAGGCGTAAGAAACGGCCATATTCACCTAAAAGCTCAGTAGGCAGCACAAGATAAACGGTGGTTTTTTTGTGCTTCAGGTCAGACAATGAGAAGGTAGAGCCTGAAAGCGTTTTTTCAAATGAAGGGCTATCAAGCCATTCTGTGTTGGTGGTTGCAATGCTCATAAAATGGCTTGATTCACTACCTGAATTTAAAAGCCGACCCGCGCCTGTCATGGGTAGGCCGCCGAAGGCGTTATTTTCGGCCATGGCATCGATGAAAGAATTTAGATCCCCGCCCATTAACCGAATGGCTTTGCGTACTTCAATGAGGTTTCTACGCTCTGGCGGCATGGTTGAAATGATATGCGCAATTGCCCCCGCCAAATATGCTTGTCCGCCATTATCCCAATGGCCGCCTTTCGGGTCATGCCGCATGATGAGGCCATCGGCAATTGTTCTAATGTCCTCAAATCCGCGCGGGGAGTCTGGCGTTATATGATCTAAAATATTGAGCCGCGCGCGAAATCGATCAGGCACATTTGCAACGCCCAGAGGGTCAAGAACATGGATTTTATGGCCGTATTTTTTTTCTCGGTATTCTGCTGTTGCTTCGGCGGCTTCCCCCTTGGGGTCGATGATAAGCGCATTATGCGGCCACCTAAACATATTAGGAATAATTAGCCCTGCACCTTTACCGCTTCTGGGGGCGGCGAAAGTGATGGCGTGTTTTTCTGTTTTGATGCCGATTGGCCGCCTTAAAAAAGGGGTGACACCAAGGTATATTTTATTTTTTCTGTATTTGTATTTTCTGCCGCTAGTAAATTCCATCGAGGGCATAAATTTTCATCCCAATAATTAGAAATCGAAAAGTTTCCGATCTTTTTCGCTCACAAACCTGATAAGTATTCTTCTGAAGGCTGTTCCAAACTCCGCATCGATCTCCGCGTGTTCAAGAGCCAATGCTCCCGCAATGATTTTTCTCCGAGTATCATCTTTACGCGCTTTCTTACGTACCTTCGATTCTTCTGCATTAATTTGTGCTTGAATACGCGCCTTTTTCTGCCCAAGGCTTTGTAATTTTTCTTGCGAGGTTTTACGTTTTTGCATCTGGGGTTACTCTTCATCGTTGTTTGACATATTATTCTAAGTTGTTAATAATAGCAACTATATCTAATTACGCACTATTCACAAAGTGCGCACTTATACATTGTTCCAATGTGTGCGTTTCCATTTCTGCGAAATGCAAAATAAGAAAAAGAGTATGGCTGATTATCGCTTTAGCGCTAATGTCATCAGTCGAGGTAAAGGACAATCGTCAGTGGCAAGTGCCGCTTACCGATCATCCTCTCGACTCGTTGACGAACGCACAGGACAAATCCATGATTACACCCACAAATCGGGTGTAACACATTCGGAGGTGTTAACGCCTGAAGGCACACCCGAATGGATGCTTGATCGCGCCCAATTGTGGAACGCAATTGAAGCAGTCGAACGTCGAAAAGACGCTCAACTTTCCCGCGAGGTGCAATTGTCTTTGCCCTATGAGCTAGACCCAGAACAGCGCAAAAAACTTGTTCTTGATTTCGTTCAGGAGCAATTCGTCAATCAGGGGATGGTTGCCGATATTGCTATTCATGCCCCATCGAAGGCAGGGGATGAACGCAACCACCACGCCCACATAATGTTGACCATGCGCGAGCTGACAGCCGAGGGATTTGGCAAGAAAAATCGGGACTGGAATAAGTCCGAAAATCTTACCAATTGGCGCGAAGAATGGGCGCACCATCAAAATAATGCACTCGAACGCCACGGCCATGACGTGCGGGTCGATCATAGGTCATTTGAAGATCAGGGCATCGATAGAGAGGCTACTCACCATCTTGGCCCTATTGCTTCAGATATGGAGCGCAACGGCAAAAAAACCCGCATCGGTAACGAGAACCAAATTATTTCTAATGATAATTCAAAACGTGTGGCCGACCATATCAAAATGGCAGAATTAACCGCAGAAATTAGGCGGGAGAAATTGAAATTTAAGGGATGGGAACATTACAAAAATACAGAGCTTACGAATGCCCATGAATTGACCGACCTTGATTTAAGTCAGAAACAGCACCGCCAAAAATTGGGGCTTGATGCAGAGCTAGACGAACGCCATGGAACACTTAAAAAAACGGTCAGGGAAGAGCTTAAAACCATCGATAGACGGTTACAGTCAAAAGGCATAAAAAAGGCTCTACGCGCCGTTTTTGGCCGCACTAGCAACGATAAATTAATCAAGGCTAATCTTGAAAAGAGCTTATTCAGTATTGAACAGCGCGAACAGGCAGAACGGCAAGAATTAACCCGCCGCCAATCTATGGAGCTGAAGCGCGAAGGCCGCCGCCAGAATAGAAATAAAGATAGGCTCAAAAAGGGCGTTGAAAAGGCAAGAGAACGCCGCGAGGCAAAGAATTGGAAGCCCCGCAACGAGAAACGCCATACGAAGGCCATAGAGCGGCCTATCACTAAAAAAGTGACGGTAGAGCCTGCAAACGAAAAAACGGCACAGGTGGTGCGTAAAGAGCAGAAAAACCCCACTTCAGTAGTGGAAGTAAACAGCAAAGGATTATCTAGGTCATGGCTGCGTGAATCACGGAGCAATGACAACTCACGGCCATGGCATCGTAAGAAAGATTTAACGCGTGGCCGTAGCCCTGATTTACCGAAGAATAATAAGGTTTAATCAAGCCTTTCTAGCATTTCATCCACTAGCTCGTTTATTTCGGGCAAGTAATCGCTTGCATCAACCGCAATCATTTTGACCAAATAATAATGTTCACCTATCGAATGTTCAGCGGAAGCCGTCAAAGCGGCGCGGTACATTGAAAGAAATATTTTCCGTGGTTTTCGTCCTTCGGACAACATTTTTTGTGCAAGTGCCAAAAATTGAGCCGTTGAGTAGTCGCCGTCTTTGTCAGTCATAAAGTCAGAAAATGTATTTTTATTATCAGCCATAGGAAACCCCGAAAATGGAAAAAATTAATAAGGAATTTAATCTATCAGGTAAGAGGCTTGAAAAGCAAAAAGAGCGTCTGGCCGAGGACGCACGACAAGCCAAAACCGATCAAATACGTAATGTAGACGAACGCAATAAGACCAGAAATATGATGATGAGGCGTAATGAAAAAGTTAAAATTCAAAAGGAAAAAGATAGGCTTCAGGAAGAAAAACTTGTTCAGCAACATATCAGGGCAAAATCAGCGGCCACAGTTGAATTAAGATTGACCATCAAAAACGCTCAGGCCAAAAAAGACCCTAAACAAATAGAAAAAGCCATTCGGCATAATATTAAAATTACCCATGGTGCAGAAATGGAAAAACTGCGGGGTAATTTACGCAATGGTTTAAATAATGAGATCGATGGAATTATAGATCATCATTTAGAAAACCAGAACCAACAGACCCAAAAAAAGAATAATGAATTTGAAAAAAACGCCTTAAAAATGACTGTAGAGCCTCTTTCTAAGCCGTGGGAAGCTAGCGCACCATCAAAGGATAATAAGCGGCCATGGCAAAGCTCACGCGGCCGCGAAAACGATTAACTTATGAAAGATTCGCAAAATGCGAAAAATACCAGATGTTGTGTCCGATCGTAAACCAGGCGGCACAAGATATGGTATTGCTTGGATTACTTCTTCCCCTATTTTGGTTCTCAAAATCCTCGGGGGTTTGGGGGCAGACAGCCCCCAATCTTGAAGGCTAGAAATGCCAAAGGGAGCGATTAAGCTCCCTTGGTTAGTATCTCCCTTTCGGGAAGCGGACACTCCTAAGAGGCCGTATGTAAGTTTAATATATCAATTATGGGGCTATATGTCAAGGTTTTAGCCCTTTTAATTGGGCATCTTTGGTAACCAATCGAGGACAAGAGCAAGAATTTCATTAAATTCTTCTTCTGGCACACGCATAATTACGGGCTTATCAGGTGTTAATCGACTAACCGCTACCGTTGTTATTTTGTCGCAAATTGCCCATGAATTTTTGTTATTAAATGATGATTTCATAGGAAATGCCCATTTATTCCCCTCTTGTGGGTTCGTCGTGATCGGCACAACAGTTGCAACGCCTGATAAAAAATGCCTGTACGAAATAACTAAAACAGGCCGATTTTTCCAAAACTCTGGCAACTGCGCGTCTTTTGGAAAATCACACCAATACATTTGTCTGATTTTTGGTGCTGATTTTACCTTGGGGGCAACTTTAGGCGGTTTTTGATGGTCGTCTGTTGGCATCTATCTTAACTTTTTCTGTTTATTGCAGTATGCCACAAACGCCCCGCCTGTGTTTCTTGGCGGGTTTCCTATGGCTGTTTGTTCTTTGGCAAATGATAACCATTTTTCGCGCAAAACGTAATAATCCCAACCTTTTTGCACTGCAATTTCTCTTGCTTGTTCTTCTGCCCAATCAGGCAAAGTAATTTTATCATATTTTGTTTTACTGACCCTTGGCCGCACAATAAATAAATCATCTTTCGTAAGCTCAAATTTATAAAATGGCGTTACATCAGCTTTGATTATTTCTTTAATATTTAGACGGAATTTTTTAAGTGGGGCGTTACTGCCTGTCTTTTCTTGAAGATTATTCAAGCCGATTTGCCACTTTTTTTGGTTGCCGCAATGTTTCCTAGAGATTTCATATATGCGGCGTTCAAGTGGTCTGCGTAGCCTAAAATAATCGTTCGATATTGTCACAACCTCAGAGGATTCAATGGCTCTCATCATCCAGTCAGAGAGAACAACCTCACAATAATCAAGTCTAAATTTCTCGTCTGCGGTTCTTACAAAACCGCCCTCATTTACAAGTGAAAATATTTTGGTTTCAATTTTATTGCCAGTTTTTATATTGGTGGTGAAAGTTGTTCCTATTAAGCGCTGAAAGGCTTTTTCAAGCCTTTTATAGCTGTCACCGTCAGTTCTCTTATTTGTTGCGATCATTAGCTCATGCGCATTAAAACGGACGCGATTGCCGATTTTTTCACCTCTATTTTTTTTGTGCATTAGCTGACTAATGCAAAAAATTAAAATGTCCTTGTCAAAAATGGTAGGTAGGCCAATGCCTGACGGCATAATCTTTAATTTATTTTTTCCGCTTTGATATTCCAAATGGCGCATATCTGGCTTAGTTGCCAATGAGAATAAAGGATGTTCCATTGATGATAGATCATCTTTTGGCAAGACATCTGAAATGTCGAGAACGAAGAAATCTTTTTGTGGATGGCGAATCGGGAACAAAGGCATGAAACGAGGCTAACAGATATTCGTGGTTTCAAGAACCAAAATATTCGTGGTTTCAGGAACTTTTTAAATTCGCACTATCGAGAACCAAATTTGTGGTTTCAGGAACTCAAAATATGGAAAAATGAATCGTGGTTTTCGGAACCTAAATTCGTGGTTTTCGGAACCTAAATTCGTGGTTTTCGGAACTATCCACAGGGACAAAGCCTTTATAGGTATGGTTTTGACGATTCCGTAACACCTACTCCGTAGGTAACAAAGTTAACACTAGGCTTTCGCTTCGCTTTGCCTGTGTATAAAAGGCATTTGCCTAGCGGCAAATTCATTAAAGGAGGTATGGCCTATATGTTCGCTTCGCTCACACGGCCAACCACTTAAAGTTAGAATGGGGGCTGTCTGCCCCCAAACCCCAGAGGATTTTGAGAACCAAAATAGACAGGCTCGGAATTTCTTGGTACAGTCATTGAGCAAGCCGCAGGGATGTAGTGCTTGTGAGAATACGAAATAGAGATGGCCTGCCCTTGTGGCGGGTCATTTTCGTTTAATATCCTAACCAACTAAACGTCTACCCCAGAAACCCTCCTGAACAATCCAATTACACACGTTCTAGCAATTTAGATACCGCACGCAATTGCTCGAT
>JAESRX010000052.1 GCA_016764435.1 Flavobacteriaceae bacterium
AAAAGTTAAAAGAGGCATATGTAAGATAAATTAATTCAATTAGGATAGTAATAAAAATACAATTCTTTAAATAGATCCAATTAAACGATTCAAAATTGTAAAAAAAACCTAATTGAAGTATAAGTAAGCTAATTAATAACACTGAAGGAATAAGTATCATTTTCTTAAAGATAAACTTCTTTCTTTCCTTTACACTAATATTCTTCTGTTCATATTTTTTAGATAACTCATTATCTAGTTCAATTATTTTTTCAGATCTAATTTCATTGATTTCTGTTAGAATATCAACATTTCTCTTAACATTATAACCTTCTTTTGTAGCGTCGCGATCAAAATCTGATTTAATTTTTTCAATCTTTGTTTTTAAACTAGTTATTGTTTTATTGTGAGAATCAATCTCCTTCGAAAGTTTTGAATTTTCTTTATTATAATTTTGAATAGATGCTTTTAGTTCTGCTAATTTTGGGTTATCTGCACTTACAGTTTTAACTATTTTATCAAAATCTAATTCAGATTCTCTTAATTTTGCAGAATATTTTTCTAATAATTCTTTTTTATTAATACTGTTATCACTTTGAACCCTTAATTCTTTCTCTATTATGCTAACTTCATCACCTATAAATACTCCTCTGAATTTGTCCTCAAGACTTATTAAAGTAGGAATATCATTTGTAAATCTTCCATCTAGCATATCCTCAACCACAGATTTATTATTACTTAAGATAGCGACAAACAAAATGGCATAATTTATTCCCTGTTCTGAATTATCAATAAATTTATTTTGAGCATTATCAATTAGCTTTGTGAAAATTGAAAACTCTCTATTTCTCGCTTTATTTAATTCTCCTGAAAACTCAATTACAACATTATTAATATAGTCTTTTTCAATTTTATCAAATTTTTGAAAAAAGTCAGATGATACGTTTTTGGATAATGTTAGATAGTTATCGATAACATTCAGCTTTCTGGAAAGAACATTTTCTTCAATTTCAATTTCAATTTGATTTTGGTTAAAGTTTAAAGATTTATAAATAGATTCTGAATTACAGTCTTTGGATAGTTTAGCAGGTAATTCCTCAAAATTATTTTTTTTCAAAAATTTAGTTAATTCATCCTTCAAAAGAATAGACTCAAATTTTAGATCAAATTTTTCTTTAAGTCTTATAAATTCATTTGAATAAGTAACGAGTTTTAAATATTCATGTGCCTTTTCAACTGGGAATCTTAAAATAGAATAACCTACGGAGGCATACATACAAGGACGGTCCTTCTCTATATTACCATTATTGTAGGTTATTTTTTCAATAGTATCTGCCCCAATCATTCTTAAATCAACAAATTGAGTTAAAACATGATAAAGATTTTCTTTCTTCTTTAAATTAATTCCTTTCTCATTGATAATATCAAAAAGCCATACTGTGGGCTTTATTGCTAAACCAAGAGTTTCCATTTCTCTTAGGAATGAGGTTTTTAAAATCTTTAAATGATTACTTTTATTACTTGTCAATTCCTGATTATAAAATAATAACAATTGAAAGTTAACATTATATTTAAAAGAATCTATTCCAAGTAATAAGGGTAATACTAATGGGGACAACTCTTGCTCATAGATACTTGATAAAATAATAATTTGAGTTTGGCCTATTTCAAAATTATTTTCAGAAGCATAATTAATGTTGTCAATATTTTTAACGGAATTTATGAGAGACTCAAAAACAGACAAATAATTTTGTCTATTTTTATTTACGTGTGAATAACTATCTTGCTTGTCCTGTTTTTTTTTATTAAATGACAGTACTAAACTCTCCTCATTTATACTTGTTGAAATAGAATTTTCTCCATCAAAATGAGCATAGTTCACAAAATTTGAATATACGTTTTGATTAATTTTTGATGAATACTCTTTAATGGCATCCATCATTTTTTTTCCTTCACTTGAAATTGAAAAAAAGATTATCGGATATATTTTACTAGACATAAAATTTTAATTTAATTGGAATTCTATTCAAATTTTTCAGGGCCAATCTTCAAGGATATTGAAAATTCTTTAAGACTTTTCTTTTCACTAAATATATTTTCATATTCTTCAGATTCCCGATCTATATTATCAAATATTTTACCCAATACTCCTACAGTTGTTATATCATTATAAAATTTAACAAACTCTTCTGTAATAAATGGTTTCCCTTTTGTATCATATAAATCATTAAAGATTTTATCAATATAACTCGTATACTCCTTATTATTAACAAAAACCTTCAATGCTTCATTCCTTTTTGTTTTATTCTTATTACCTGTATAAAGTGGAGCTTTTTTACCATTTTCCATTTCAATAATCATTGCTCCTTTGTCTAGATAAATTTTACCTAGAGCTGATCCGACAGTAAACCATTTTAATCCTTCTTCATCATCATCATTAGCTCCGTCAATTAAATCCAATGCGTTTTCAGAAAAATAAATATCTGAATGATGAAAAGAACCAGAATTAACATACTGGTCTTTAAATTTTTGTATTCTTTTAATTGCCGACCCAGGGAATGGTCCTCCAATTTTGATTAATGTAATTTTATCAGAATCACCTGTACTAACAGGAAATAATTGGGTATACCCCCCTTCTGTGCTCAATTCATCATAAATTCCACCTATAGATTCATCAAAAATAGTATCTTCTTTATTTCCAACACAAATGAAACCAAATTTCTCCATTTTTATCTTACCGGTTTGCATAGAGAAATTTGGATCAATATCAATACATAAAGCTGAACTAGCGTCTAAATAATTTATAATGTTTTTCCTTGTTGATTTATCCAATTTCTTTAATATTCCTTCAACAGTCAATGAATCTATCGCATTGTAGGCTGTTGTAGTTTCTGCAAAATCTCCGACCATTTTAATAATCTCGTTAGTACTATTAACAGACTTTACGGAAGAAAAATCAATTGAGATTAATGCGTTTTGAATATTAATATCAGTCTTGTTTTCATTAAGTAAATCTTTATAAAAATGATGGATTGACCTTTCAAAATCACTATCATTATTCGAGCTATTCATTATTTTTTGATTTTCTCTTTCAACAGCACTAGAAACTTCATTAAATAAATTTTCTAAATTATTTAATTGACTCATTATTTCTCTTAATGAATTAATACATATGTCAAAAAATAATTTAGCAGTTTCTTTTCTAGTAATTTGCCAATTCTCAATTAGAATTTTTTCTACGTGTTGAACAAATACTTCAGTAGTTTCTCTAACCCTTTTTGATTTGCCAATTGGGTTATACGCATTCTCTTCATTAATTATTGAATCAATGTATTCTGATTTGTTTTTTTTAAATTTTTCACAAATAGATTTATGAGTATTGCTCTCATTTTCCATTTCATCTGACATACCATTAAACGCCCCTATTAAAAATGAAACAAACTGCTTTCCTTCATTAATTCCTCCTCTCTTGGATAAATATTTTGAAATTTCCGAATCAATTTTCAAATTAAAATCCGATAACATTTCATTCTTGATTTTTACACAATTATTACTGGTTTTAGTTTTCCAAGAATTTAAAAATGCTTCAACATTATTTTTAACGTCTGTAGACCATTCACCTTTCTTAAATTTGGAAGGGTATAATACATCTGTAGAGTACTTCAATTCATTACGTGGCATCAATCTATCAATTACCATATCTCGCCCGTTATTCTCTCTCCATAAATTTTCATCAATGAACGTATTTAAAGATTCTTTCTCAATGCTTTCTGTTGAATAACAATAGGCATTTATAATGGTTTGAGTAATTTGATTCCTTTTTAGTTTTTTTAAAAATTCACGATTTAGAATTATCTGAGATATTCCCATCGATGAATAATTTCTTCTTTTATTATTGGTGCTATCAGAAGATGCAAAACCATAATCTTCGAGGTTACTGTACATGCTAGTCATCTTTGTTCCTGGCTCAGAAATCATCAGATACAAAATTCTACCAATTCTATCATATGCATCCTCTACGCTTTCGATAAACTTCCCTTTTTCACTTATGTTATCAAAAAGATATAAGTTATTAAAGAAACCATTACTTCCTGGAGGTAAAGAAATCGGATTACCATTACCTGTAAAATCCACAGAATATGGTTTTTTCGGGTAATTTGACCACCATTTATTCTTCTCTTTACCCTCTGATTTAACAGCATCTTGTCCCATTAAATGATCAATTTCCATCAATGACGCATACGAATTTGGAATGATACTCGTAGTCATTGGAAAGCCTGTATAAAATTCTGGCATTACCATATAACCCCATATGGTAATCTCTGGAGAAATATCTCTAATAATTGTAACGATATCTATAAAACTACCAGCTCCTGTTCCTCCTCCCGGTGAGAATACTAAATGAATTGTTGGTTCACCAACTGAATTATAATCACCATTTTTTAATTGAGTAATACTGTTCAGGTCATTAATTCTATCTTTAATTTGAGATCGAATATCTTCTTTCGTGTAGTTTTCAAATATAGCAAAACGCCCCATCTGTCTTATTTGCTTCGCCCCTGTATTACTTGGTCCTATTCTTGGCGCTACTTCGTCGGAAACCCAATCTCTTATAAAGCCTTGATTAAGCAAACTAACTGGATTGGTTATTGGAATTGCAACAATTTCATTTGGACTAAATTTAATTTCTTCATGGACTAATGATTTATCTCCTTTAGAATTTTTCTTAAAATATTCAATTTCCTTATTCGCAGATAATAATTCTTTTTTGTCAGTATCAAAACATAGTAGTTTTGTTGCTGGAGGTACTTCTCCATAATTTTTTAGAAGTGAAGTTTTAACTTGTAATAATACTTTGTGCCCTGTTCCACCTAATCCTATAAATAATGCAGGGTTAATATTCTTTGCCATATCACTAATGTCTTAAAAGTTTATATAATTAAATTCTAATGTTATTTCTATTTGTATAATTGATTATAAATAATCTATTATCTTTTGTTTTTATTTTTACCTCATCCATATTGTATAATTCCTGAGCTCCACCTATACTTTCTTCTATTCCATCGCAAATAATTATAATTTCTGCATCAGAAGTGTTTTTTAATCTCGCAAACCTCCTTTTCTTTTTATTATAATATTTATCGTATGGTTCCAAAATTATTCCTGGATCTATACTTAAAGCATTAGAAATATTATATTGATATCTGTTCTGACCTTCTAACCTCACTGTTGCCAGTTGACCGTCAGGATAAGTAATCATTCCTTTTATAAATGTTTTATTCCCCAGTGGCATATTATCTCTACTTAGGATAAAATAAATAATAAAAATCACTAATAGAACTCCTCCAACGATCTTTAAGTAATATAAAAGGATATCTGAAAAAGTTTTTGGATAAATGTAATCTGTATCAGTAAAGATTTTAATTCCACTTACATACTTTATTGATTGATTTTTAAACCCAGAAGAAGGCTTAATAGAATCTATAGAAAACTTGTAGTTTCCTTTTCCTGCACCATTATTTAAAAAAAATTTAAAAGAAACAATTTCTTTATTTTTTTTTGCAGGGATTTTAAAGATTTTATCAATTGTTTTTACATCATTAAAAAGTAATGTTAAATTTTTAAAATCAAAATCTTTATTTATTTCAAAAGTTATATATTCTTGGTTTGAAATAGCATAATCGTTAAAGATCAGTATAACTTCTTTATGTATTGTATCTCCTTTTTTAAATTCAATACCTTGAGAAAAGGAATGTGAAATGACGAAAAATGAAAATAAACTTAAAGATAATAAATATTTATTCATGTTTAGGTTTTTAATTATTTATCAATAAATTCTATAGTTACTGTTGGCTGCGTGTTATTAAAAATAACCTTTGTTTTACTAGGCAAAATTTCAATGTTAATATTAAAATCTCCACTCCTAACTTGAGTTATGGAAGAATTATTATCAAATACATATTCAACATTTCCTTCATAAATTACATTTTCAAAAAGACTTAAATTATTAAAAGGCACAAGTTTGATTTCTTGAATTTCAGTATTCACATTGATGGTATTAGGTAGAAATAAAGCGTCTTGAGCTGTATTGTTTTCGTTATTTAATGTAAATTCAGAGAGTTTGATATTTAAACTATTACTATTAAGAAACTCAGTAACCCCTGTTCCAGTTAAATTAAATTTTTGCTTACTTGTTAAAATATCTTTATTCAACATAATTGTAGAATTAACGGGTGTTATTGTTACTACTAATTCTGTTAAAGCATTTTCAATTATTTTAATTTTCGGATTATTTATAAAGGAATCAGCAAGTATAATTTGTGGCTTTAGTTTATATATAAATAAATAATCAGAGCCTTTATCCTTCGTTACATTGTCAAAATTTGATATTACTTTATCAGGTGTAACTTTACGACAGTTCGCATGACAATTTAAAGTTTGATTACCATCTGTAAAAAGATAAGTAGTATTAATATAATTTTCAGTATCAAATTGATTAAATACTGTATTTAAAGCAAAGTAAGTACAGGTACAATCTTCAAATGAATTTGAGTTTCTTATTTCTTTAACGATACTTAGAATTTTCTCTATAGAATCACCAGAATTATCAATTACGTAAGAACCTTTATTGTAAACATCTGTCCCGTAAAGGAATAAGCTAATTTTCTCTCCTGATTTAAATGTCCTCAATTGTTTTTCAAGTAAATTAACTGCTTTATCCCATATATCATCACTTCCTGTACCCAACCCCACCATTGACCCGGTAATATCGAAAACAATATATCTGTGATTTTTCAAATTTTGTGAGATACTTTTTGTACAATTAAATAAGACAAGAAGAATAAAAAGAAGTTTAAATAATTTATTTATTTTCATGATTGAAATCTATTAAAGTGGTCGTTAACATTCTTACTACAATTGAAAGAGCTATAAAAGTTGTTCCTACTGCAAGTTTTGTAACTATAAAATTTGAATTTAATTTAAAATTTAAAAGGAGTAACGCTACTAAAAAAACATCAAGCATGCTCCACTTATCTATTTTTCCTAGCACCTCCTTTGTCTTGGGTGAAAAGGTGAAGAATTGAAATATTCTATTGAATAATTCAATAAATTTAATCACAGGTAATATAATTGTAAATAAAAGAATGATTGTAGATAAAATATAATCTCCGTCTTCATAAAAGAATACAACAGAGTCCATTAATCTAATTTCTTGAAACTTTACAACAAACCCAAGCACTTCATTCTTAGTTGTAAAAAGCGGGAACCACATGCCTAAAGCAAAAAACACAATTGAAAGGATTAGACTGCTAATAATTATATACTTTCCTTTTAAAAGAGTTTTTGGAGGGGTGATTTCTACATAGTTAATCATAAATAATTCTTTATTAGATTTAATCAGCCTTTTCTTTTTTACTCAAAATATCATCTAACATTTTCACCGCTGATTCTCCAATACTATCGGCTTGCTTTTTCAAAAATTCTATATCTTCACCCATGTTATTCTCTGAATAATATTTAATTTGTTCCTTTAAGTTTTTAAAATTTTCTTTTTTAAATATTTCAGTTATAGCGGAAAATTCATTTTTAAATTTCAGAAGATTATATTCAACTTCATATTTTGACAATATCAAAATCTCACTCCATATAAATTCATTTTCAAAATTTTCATACCAGTCCTCTGAAAATTTAATAAACTTTTTATTTGTTTTTAGCCAATCCTCCTCGGAATAATTTCCACAGTCATTTCTAACATTAAGAATAAATTTCTGGTACTCTTCTATATAAGATTCTTTTGATTGTGGAGAACAAGAAATTAAAATGATGAAAACCACAAACAACAGGAAGATTGATTGATTTAAATACTTTTTCATAGACTGTTAAAATTTAGTTAAAAGTAGTAGAAATTATTATTAGTACTAATGATAATTATCATTAGAAATTAATAAACTATAATAAATCGAAGCTTTTCCTTTTTATAGGTATGAAGTATGTTGATAATTACATAAGTTAGTGCTTAGCTGTAAAAGAGAAGAAATTACCTTGAGTAAAGGATTTAATAAGACTACACATGATTATTCCTCATGTGTAACTGTCGCCTCTAAGTAATTCCATCTCTCTACTTATTCTTTGTAGTCAGAACTATCAAGGACCTTTTCATTAAATACTTTTTTTAGATGGAAAGACAAAGTCAAGGTGTAGTCTTTCCCATAATTGAGAGTGTTTGAGAAGAGAATAATAAAGTGATTGATTTCCTAATAAATTAGGTGGTATTTCTTAAGCTTACGGAGCTCCTAGAGAAGTAGCTGGTTTTAAGGAAGACTTAAAAACGTTGTTGCAAGAGAAAGGACATATTGCTACATGATATGTCGCATTTCACCCTAATCCTATCTACTTATAGGGGGCTTGAAGCTTAAATAATTCAGAACTATTTGTTGCTAGTAAAGGACGGGGCTTTGGCGGTTCACAATCCTGGATATTCAAAGGTATTAGTGAAAATTCTATGGAGGCTTTGGGTAATTTAAATAAATTTTTTATTTGAAATTCAGGTGAGGTCATATTTCTCATCTGAACATCTTTTTTT
>JAESRX010000053.1 GCA_016764435.1 Flavobacteriaceae bacterium
TTTACTAAGGAGATAAATAAACAGTATTTACCTAATAAAATACTCGCTGCTGCAACTGAAAATTCGAGACTTCCCATACTGGAAGGTCGGTTTACAAAGGAAGCATCGTTGCTATTTATTTGCGTCGATGGCGCTTGTAAATTACCCGTGAACACCCCTAAGGAGGCACTCAATTTAATAGACTTAAACTTCTAAGATTTTTTCTTAGAAGTATCCATAAAATCTTTTAAATAAAAAGGTTCAAAATAGGCGACATCTTCGGTGTCGCTTTTTTGGTATTTTTCAAAAGATAAACTGGCCATTTCTTGTGCAGATGGAAATGCATTATCTACAAAAATAGCATTGGGATGCGTAATCATGGTTTTGCATTTTTCAGCTCCATCACCTATAAACGTAACCTTTCCTTGAGACAACAAATTTTCAAAAGAGTGCTCGTCTATTATCTGAGCTTCTGTCTTTCTTATTTCCTCATACGTATCATTATAAACAGCACTAAAAACCTCCATACGCCTTGCATCTAACATAGCTACAATAACACCTTCGGAAACACGCGTTCTTTTTGCTAACATCTTAAGCGTAGCCACCGAAATTAATGGGACGTTTAAAGCATAACAAAGCCCTTTTGCCGCAGAAACTCCAATTCTAAGTCCCGTATAAGAACCCGGACCTTTCCCAACAGCTACCGCGTTTAAATCAGTGATTTTTAACCCCGCTTCCTGCAGTAAATCCTCTATAAAAACATGTAATTTTTCTGCATGCGAGAAACTTCCCGAATTCAATTCTTTTAAAACAATCAATGTTCCATCTTTAGCAATACTAGCAGAACAGTTTTTAGTCGAAGTTTCAATGTTTAAAATATAAGCCACTTGTGAAATTTTAGATTGCAAATATACATATTTGAAGAACATAAATACAATAGCCCTTTAAAGTATCACTCTAAAGGGCTAAGTTCTATAAAATCGTGGCCCAAAGACCACTCTTATCAGCTATTATTCAATCACAATAGGAATTCCATTGTAATAATCTAATAGTTTTGATTTAAATATATAATTGTATTTCGCATTTATCAAATTAGATTTCGCAACCACCATTCTATTCCTAACTTGGTCAAAATCAAATGATGTCATCACTCCTAAGCTATAACTTTCCTGAGCATTCTTAAAGGACACCTCCTGTGACTTAAGTGATTTTAAAGAAACTTCATATTGTTTAAGTGCGGCTTTTGAATCTACATAAGCACGTTCAATTTTTTCTCGCAACTTAATTTTTTCATCCTCTAGGTTACACAAAGCAATCTCTTTTCTGATTTTAGCTTTACTAACATTTATTTTATTCCTAAAACCATTAAAGATTGGAACATTCACATTTACCCCTATATTATACCCTAAATTATTGTCCAATTGGATCCCGAAACCATTCGGAATTAACGAAGTCTCCCCTGAAATTGGATCCCGTACTAAACGGACATCCTTTTCTCCAAGGCTATGCTGATACGAAGTACCTACCGCTCCACCAACAGAAACAGTTGGTAAAAAACCCGTTTTAGCAATTGCAATATCGGTATTTGTATTCTCTACTTTTAATATGGCACTTTCAATTTCAGTTCTAATCCCTGTTGCTTTTTGATAAATAGCTTCTGTATCTCCCTCGATCAACGAAGCATTCGACAGTTGAATAGCAACATCCTCTGTATCAAAACCTACATGTGAAACTTGTAATAATTGAGATAAAGACAATAAGGACAAACTCAAATTATTAGTAGCAGTTACTAACTTCTCCTCATCATTCGCCAAGCTCGCTTCAGACTCAAACAAATCTGACTTCGGACGTGTTCCTGCCTCGATAAGCATGGACATATTTGACAATTGTTTTTGACTAATTACGAGTTGTTCGTTGGCTACTTTTATGTTTTCTTTATTAAACAGCACATTTAAGAAATAGTTCACCACCAATAAGGAGATGTCATCTTTTTGAGTCTCTAAATCCAAGCCTCCTACTTCTAAGTTTCGTTTAGACTGTTCTAAGCTCAATTTATTCCGATTCCCATTGTACACGGTTATACTTGTATTAATCCTAAAACTATTTCGTTGACTGTCTGCAGAAATTCTAGTTCCACTTTGCCCTATAAAAGAACCAAATTCATAACTATGCGATGCCGTACCATTTACAATTGGTAAAAAATTAGCTTTTGCGATTCCAATTTCTTCTTTTTGCAATGCTAAAGATAATGCTCCTTTTTTTAACTGGATATTATTTTCTAAAGCCTGTGCTACGCACTGTTCTAATGTCCATTTTTTTGATTGAGCCATCGTAGAAAACCCCACGAATAGCACCATTAACATTATCATTTTAGTTCTCATGTAATTGACTGTTTTTTTTAAGACGATTAAAGGTATTATTTGTAACAGTAGCATGCTCTTATAAAAATGTTAATTTTTACTTCTTCGCATGTATTTATACATCACAAAGAACAACACTCCTACTAAAAGATATGGAAACAACATCAAATACATGATCCCTGAATTAATACCCTCCGCCATTTCTGGATTTCCTGTCTCTATCACAGCCTTACACATCGCGCATTGAGCAATCGCATCAACCCCCAATAATAAGAATAAAAATACAGTGATTTTCTTCATTAGATTGAATAATATGGAGCAATCATAAGATATACTACAACTCCGGTTACGGCGACATACAACCATAATGGAAAGGTGTATTTCGCTATTTTTTTATGTTTTTCAATATCACCCGTAATTCCCCTAACAAAAGTGACGAGCACAAAAGGAATGACAATGATAGATAAAAGAATGTGGCTGATTAAAATAAAATAATACACATATTTCACCATCCCTTCTCCTCCAAACGTAGTTGAATTAGATGTCATATGATAGGCAATATAAAGCACTAAGAAGCAGGCTGATAATAACATCGCAACTTTTATTAAGTACTCGTGTAATTTTACTTTTTTAGTAGATACAGCACCTACTGCTAACACTAAAATAACGGCTGTCAATGCGTTTATAGAAGCATAGATAGGCGGTAAGAAGACAGGCAACTCTATGTCTAGTTTTACACCAAACAAACCGGCTACCGCAATAGGGATTACAATGGATAGTACGGTAATTAATTTATTGTATTTTTTTGAATCTATAGCTTTAGTTGTCATTATTTATTCTTTTAATAAGATAGTAATATCTTCTATAATCATTTTAATTCCTTCTTCCGATAGCCCATCGTAAAAGCCTATAGAATTTCCGAAATCGTCCTTTCTGCTTCTAATGAAGCCATTTTTATCAATCAATGCAAAAGAGCCAGAATGCTCAAATCCATCAATTTCTTTTTTATTTTCTCCTACATATAATGTAAATCCTTCTGTCGCCAATTTGTAAATTTCTGCTTGGTCACCGGTAAAAAAATGCCACCTCCTAGAAGTAGCCCCTTTCTCCTTCGCATAGGATTTAAGAACCTCGGGAGTATCGTGTTTGGGATTGATACTAAACGATGCAATTCCAAAATCAATTGCACTGTAAAATTCGTTTTGAATTTTTACCATATTAACATTCATCTTAGGACAAATAGTAGTACAGGTAGTAAAAAAGAATTCGACTACATACACCTTCCCTTTGTAATAATCACTTGACATTACTTTTCCTTCCTGATTCGTAAACTGGAACGAAGGAATCGGTGTTTCTTTAATTTGAACTAACGGAGTCTCCTTAAAAGTAGCCCTCAAATTTCTAACCGTGTAAATACCAAAGATTAATATAATAAAGGAGACACCTACGTAAGCGTATTTCTTATCCATGAGTTTTAAACTTTTCGTTGTCTTCGTTTTAATTTTTCGGCTGATTTTTTCCATTGATAATAAATAATATCAATATCATCCTTCATTTTGTTTTTTAAAATAGAAACCGCTTTCATATTGTAGCCGTACAATCGTCCCCCGTCTGTATCTTCATCGTCTTTACGCCCTCTTAGCCTGCCTTTTTTATCAATAATAAAAGCATACTCAGAAAACTGGGTTTCGTCCATCGTAAAAGGACTGTCAAGGCTTGTAAATAACTGACTGATTCCCGAGGTCTTGGCATAAATAAAATTCCATCCTTTTATGTCTGTAAATTGACTTAACTTTCCCAAAACCTGCTTCATTTCTTCCTTATTCTGTTCAGGAACAATTGCAATTATTTGGAAAAATGGTTTTTGGTAATAGCGCTTGTAAATAGTTTCGTTCAAATTAAATAAAGTGGCCTCAGCTTTTTGAACATCTGCGCCTAAAAAGCAAAGAATGGTCAACTTTTCATGAAAGGTAACTCCTGTTTTCTGGCTATCTACTTGTGTAACGGGTACTATTTCCGTTGTAAGAATTGGCAAATTTGAATAATGGTAAATCCCTTTTGATAAAAACACATAAAATACAAGTGGCATTATAAAGAGGATAAAAAGTACACTAAACTTTTTCATGGTTTCAAGGTGTTAAAGATGGTGGCTCCACAGAAGCCATCCATAAGAATACGGTATAAATTTAGTGAAAAAAGGTGGTTAAAAAACCACCTTTCTCATCAATCTTGTAATAAATTATTTAATAATCCCATTTTACATAAGGGCTAATCGCATCTCCTACATAACTTCCTTCTATTAATAACAAGGCTGTTAAGTAAACGATTAAAAAGATGGACGTCCAAACAACGGCTCTTCTCAATCCTTTTGTCTCTTCGCTCATGTGCATAAAAAACCAAACAATATAATAGGCCTTTACCACGGTTAACGCGATAAAGAAAAAGTTTAAAGGTTTTATATAAATAAAGATCCCTAGTATAAAGTTTCCAATGGCTCCAAAAAACCCACCTTCAAAAGGTGAAAGCCATGGTGACATTAAAAAACCTGGTTTCCAAATACCAAAGAAGACTTCTATAATGGTAATTAACGATAGAATTCCGAAAACTTTCCAAATTCTACCTGTATGTGATTCGTGTGCGTGTGTAGTCATTTTTTAAGTTTTTATATTAAGTAGAAGAAGGTGAAAACAAAGACCCAAACTAGATCAACAAAGTGCCAATACAAGGCTGCTTTCTCTACCATTTCGTAGCTTTTTCTTTTCTCGTACGTTCCTAATAAGACATTTACAAAAATAATGATATTAATAATGATCCCGGACAATACGTGAAATCCGTGAAAACCGGTAATAAAGAAAAAGAAATCAGCAAATTGCGTATTCCCATATTCATTCACCCTTAAATTTGCGCCATAAACAACTCTTTTAGACGCCGCTAAAAAGCGTGTTGCCTGAGCTCTGTCTAAAATAATTTTATCACCTGTAACAGGATCTATTTTTTCGATGCGAACAGTCAGGCTCGTATTTTCCTTAAATCCATCCAACACTTGGGCTAAAGATACTTCTGGCAAGTCCTCTCCACTCGTGTACCAAAGACCATTTCCTCTTTCGTGATTTACGCGATCTATCGGACCTGTTTTAGCAAAACTAGTCAAGGCTATTTGTTTTCCATCAGCATTAACAAATTGAATAATTTTTCCGTCATTCATTTGGATAGCTCCCAAATTTCCTCCAATAAAATTTTTCCATTCCCATGCTTGTGAACCTAAAAATAAGAGTCCCCCAATAATGGTTAAGAACATATAAGATGTTACCTTTTTCTTATCCTGACGATGACCGGCATCCACTGCCAATACCATTGTAACGGAAGAAAAAATCAGTACAAATGTCATCAATGCGACAAAATACATCGGGTGGTCCCCGTGCATAAAAGGAAAGTGATTGAAAACTTGATCAGCAATAGGCCAAGTATCGCTAAATTTAAATCTCATTAAACCATAAGCGGTTAAAAAACCTGAAAAAGTTAGGGCATCTGACAGGATAAAAAACCACATCATCATCTTACCGTAACTTGCTTTCAAAGGCTCCTTATCCCCTCCGTCCCAGCTATCCACGCTGGAATCTAAAGCAGAAGTTGCTTTCATAAAGTATTTGTTTTTGTTTTGTTAGTGAGCCAAATATATACTATTTTTTTTATCTATTAAAATAGAAGAAGAAAAATAGGTAAATCCATAATAAATCCACGAAATGCCAGAAGATAGCTCCGAGCTCTAATCCAAGTGAATTACTACTTGAATATCTCCCTTTAAAATTATTATAAATAACGATTAAAAGCACTATTAATCCGGCAATTGCATGTAGAAAATGCAAGCCTGTAATCCCGTATAAAAAGGAGGATTTAACTGTGCTTTCTGCCCCTGCAAATACGTGTCCTTGAAAATATAATTCTTGAAATCCTTGGAATTGAAAAAATCCAAAACCAAGTCCTAATGCTAAGGTTAATAATAACATCTGTGACGTTGCTTTCACGTGATCTTTCTTAGTAAAGCGTACGGCCAAATAAAACGTAATACTACTTAAGAGTATTAACAGGCTACTGTAAAAAAACGAGGGAGGCAAATCAAAAGAGACCCAGTCATCTCTCCTACTGCTTACCACGTAAGCACTTGTTAATCCAGCAAACATCATGGTCATACTTACCAGTGAAAACCATAACATTGGTTTTGCTGACTTTCGTTTTGCTACAAGTAATTCTTCTTTTAGGGTATTGTTCATAATTTGTTAGTATTGAGTAATTAGTAGTTAGTATTGTCTGTTTAAAGTAGAGCGATTAGTGTAAAAACTTATCGACCACATAGATGATTTGAACTAAGGTAATGTATAAAACACTAGAGAGCATTAGTTTTCTGGCTTCTTTATCGTTTTTATATTTATACAAACGAAAACCAAAATACAGCATATATCCACCTAAACAAAATACGATCACGGCGGTTATCGGGTGAATATAAAAACTTCCTGTAATTTTTAGTACCGGCAACACAGAAACGATCATTAAACAAATCGTGTAAATAATTATTTGACGGATTGCATTTTTATCTTTTTTCCCCATAGGCATCAAGTTGAAACCTGCTTTTTTATATTCGTCAAATTGCAACCATGCGATCGCCCAAAAATGAGGAAACTGCCAAAAAAATTGAATTAAAAACAACATGCCTGGTTCTATTCCAAACGCGTCGGTAGCGGCCACCCAGCCCAACATAAAAGGAATGGCTCCTGGAATCCCTCCCACAAAAACCGACAATGGAGTTTTGGATTTTAAAGGGGTATAAACGCTGGTGTATAAGAAAATCGAAATCGCACCAAAAAAAGCACTCTTAGGATTGATGCTATACAGTATAGCAATTCCAAAGGAAGCCATCACAATGGCGATAATCAAGCCCGTTTTTATAGACATTCTTCCTGCAGGAATAGGCCTATTCATAGTCCGTTTCATCAAGGCATCCGTATCATATTCTATCACTTGGTTAAATGCATTAGATGCACCAACCATTAAATAACCTCCAATAGCTAAAAGAAATAGAATCTTAAAATCTATCACTTCTGCCGCTAATAAATATCCGGCCACCGATGAAAAGACAACACTTAAAGACAGTCCAACTTTTGTTAGCTGCTTAAAATCCGATAAAAGTAAGGATAAATTCATTTTTTGTTTTGTAGTTTGAGTAATTTGCATTCAATATATAGTTTTATCTGCTGCAAATATATTTTTTTTAGACTGAAAAACAAGGCTTAAGAAAATACTAAGAAAAAAAACAGAAAAAAAAGATAAAAAGCCTTTGTCTTTCTATAAAAAGTCCTAAATTTGCAACCGCAATACAGCACATGTGTTGCTACGATCTTTAAACATAATGACTGCGAAAGTAGCTCAGGGGTAGAGCATCACCTTGCCAAGGTGGGGGTCGCGGGTTCAAATCCCGTCTTTCGCTCT
>JAESRX010000082.1 GCA_016764435.1 Flavobacteriaceae bacterium
CCACTCTTTATTCACGGTGTTTTTGTTAGCCGATACTGTTTTGTAACTTAATTTGTTCACAATTAAAGTTTTTGTCTAATATTAATAATTAATTTTTTCTCTATGTAAGAGTTTGCAAAAGTACAATTATTTATTTGGATAACAAACTGTGCTTGAGCTAATTTTAAGGAAAAGGAAGTGTTATTTTTTGTTACTATTATTTCTGATGTAATTTACTGGAGGTGAATGCTTGAGTGATCCTTTATTTAGGGGGTATTTACGCGCTATTCGTATTTAAAAACAAACCGTATATTTGCCCACTATAGATGATCATGATCGGCGATAGCTCGTCGCTTTTTTGTCCAATATTTTTTATGTATATGAATTCGAATACTACTTGCTTTACACCATTTACGCTAGCTATTAAAGGAATAGAAATTCCATCAAAATTTACGTTTCCTTTTTGTTATGAGCCTCATGCGCTTTCGCTGTTAGCGGTAGAGGAATTGCAACAGTATTTAGAACATCAAACCGCGTGGGTGCATAATTTTGGCTTTGAGGAGAATACAGATAGTAAGATTACGGGTAAAATGTTTGGGGTATTAGTGGTTCAGAATGAGATGGGACAGCTTGGATATTTAAGGGCTTTTTCTGGTAAATTAGCTGGTAAAAATGAACATAACCTATTTGTCCCTCCAATATTTGATATGTTACAAGAGGATGGTTTTTACCGCCAAGGTGAAAATGTTCTCAATGGAATTAATGTTCAAGTGGATGCCTTAGAAGGACAAGAAGAATTAAAAATGGCCCAAGAGATATTTGATAAAGTAATCCTGAGAAGCGTCGCTTCCATCGATTCTCAGAAAGTGAGATTACAAGCCAATAGAACCGAGCGAAAATTACGTAAAAAAGAGGGGGCATTAACGCTGAATGAGGCCTCTTTTAAGGAGCTTTATTCCGTAATAGCAGCGGAGAGTATTCGGGATAAATTTCTATTGAGAGAATTGTTGGTGTATTGGGAGGATCAGATCTCAAAGGCAACAAAACAATTAGAAATTTTTACGGGACCAATTAAAGCCTTAAAAATAGATCGAAAACAAAAATCCAATGCCTTACAGCAAAAATTATACGATCAATATCATTTTCTAAATCAATTAGGAGAGACCAAAAGTGTTTGTGATATTTTCCTAAATACCTTAAATGGTGTTCCTTTAGCAGGGGCTGGAGAATGTGCGGCACCTAAATTATTACAATACGCTTTTCAGCAGGGTTTAAAACCGATTGCAATGGCGGAGTTCTGGTGGGGAGCATCTCCTACATCAGCCATCAGAAAACATAAAAATTACTATCCGGCATGCCAATCTAAATGCCATCCGATCTTAGGACACATGTTACAAGGCTTGCAAATGGAGGATAATCCCCTGTTAAAAAATCCAGCTATCGGAAAAGTATTGGCTACGGTGTACGAAGATGATAGTTTTGTAATTATAAACAAACCATCGGAATTCTTATCGGTACCTGGAAAAACCATTTCAGACTCTGTGTACACAAGGATGCTAGAAAAATACCCAGAGGCTACAGGGCCGTTAATTGTTCACCGATTGGACATGTCCACCAGTGGGTTAATGGTGATTGCAAAAACAAAAGAAGTACATAAAGACTTGCAAAGTCAGTTTATAAATAGGACGGTAAAAAAACGCTATGTAGCCTTGTTAGAGGGAGAGTTGCAAGAAGAAAAAGGGGAGATATCGCTTCCTTTACGGGTAGATTTAGACAATAGACCCCGACAATTGGTATGCTATGAATACGGTAAAAAGGCCAAAACGATTTGGAAAGTCATTGAAAAACGAGACGGTAATACCTTGGTTCATTTTTACCCTGTTACAGGGCGTACCCATCAATTACGGATGCATGCCGCTCATAAGTTAGGATTGAACAGTCCCATAGTAGGGGATGATTTATATGGTGTAAAAGCCAATCGATTACATTTACATGCCGAATACCTTCAATTTACACATCCCGGAACGGGGAAGGTGATGAAGTTTCGGGTGAAGGTGGATTTTTAATGGTTTAAAAATAAACAATACAGGCAGGACGTTGTGATCTTGTGAAAAAATCATAGGACAATGAAAATTCATAGACTCCTCCTGTGTAGCCAATATTACTGATGTTAAAATCATAGGAAAAACCAAACTTAAAGGCCTCCCATTTAAGTCCTGTAAACAGGTCGATAGAATTTATAGTACTCCCAGTATCTGTACTGTGAAGTGGATCTGTTTCCGCTAGAATTCCAATAGCATAGGTGTCGTCAAAAACATATTTAAACCCAAGGTCATAGCGACTGAACTCTCCTTGTTTTATAAAGTGAGAGAGGAAGTAAATACTGTTATTTTCCGTAAAATAATAGGGCAGTACCGAATCCAGAGGGAGTTTAAATTCACCATGTAAGGACAAGAATAAATCCAGGGTGCTGGTTCCATATTCTGTTAGTGAAATATTGGGTTTGTTTAGATGTTTTAGCGTAAGCCCTATCCAGGAATTCCGATTGTTAAATAAAAGGGAAGCACTGACATCTAAAAAAAGTTGATTTTCTTTTAAGGTGACCGGATCTATGGATTTACTATTTATTTGTTGGCTGTATAAATTGATTTGATCTTCGAATAATATATTTTTAAAGCCGTAATCCTTCATCCCAAAACCTACGATAACACTCGGTCTAAAATACCAAGAGTCACTCAGCCGTAAGATCAAGGTGTAATTTAAATTTGCTTGGGTGAAATTATAATTATTTTTATTTTCAGTCTGCTTGATGATGTTGACCCCGAATCCGCTATTTAAAGCACTTATATAGGTGGAGAAATAGGCGTATTGCGTATTGATATTAAAATTTAAATCGTACCACTGAGAGCGGTGAATTATTCCCGCAGATGTATTGTGGGATGCGCCATTAAATCCGCTGTTTAGTACTATGGGGTGTACAAAACTTTGAGACAATATAGGGTCTTGTGCGTATGAGTTACTTATAGTGAATACAAGTAAGAGGGGTAAAATATATTTCATTTTCAAGTTAATTGATAAGGGTAATTGAATTATTAACAACAATTTCTTTTCCGTAAAAAGTGACTCCCTTTACGATAATTACATAATTTCCATTTTCGGATTGTTGTTGACCGATCATTCCGTCCCAGCCTTTTAAATTTAGTCCCGATTCCGTATAAATTAATTTCCCCCAAGTGTCAAAAATGCTAAATTCTAGTTCCGTAAATCCTCTAAATACGGGTCTTAAGGTGTCATTGATTCCATCTCCATTAGGAGTGAAGGCAGTGGGTAAAATTAGTTCGTATGCTTTTAATACTTTCATGTCAATCTCATTTACAAAAACACAACCATAGGGATATTCTACGGTTTGTATAATGGTGTAGCTTCCTGTTCGTTTGTAAGTATGTGTTGGGTTTTCTCCAAATACTAAAGGACTGTCATCGCCAAAGTTCCAGGTGATTTTAGAATAATCTCCGGTAGAGGTGTTGGTGAATTGAATGGAGTCGTATTGTGAAAAGTGTTGGTAATTTTCAATGGAAAACGAATTGTATTCAAAGGAGGCGTCTCCTATCGTTTTTAAATTGACCAGAACAGTCATGTCTTTTCTACAGCCTATGGCATCCGTTACCTCTACATTGATTGTTCCATTTTGATCTGTCGTAGCTGTTTGGTTTTGGTCACCACTAATAGTTCCACTGGTCCAATTAATAATGTAAGGTGGGACACCACCAATGGTGGTTACTGTATTCTCTTGGTACACATATTTAGTGTCACAATCAGAGAAAAAGTTACTGTTAATGGTTAGTTTTAATGGGTCAGGCCTAGAAACAGTGTATGTTTCACTCGCTTCACATCCATTTATATCAACGACTGTTATTCCATACGTTCCTGGAGGAACGTCCGAAAGATCTTCCGTAGTGATGCCGTTACTCCAAGTAAAGATATAAGGAGGAGTACCGCCATAAACCTTTAAATCTACTGTACCACTATTTACAAATTCACAGTCATCGGCATTTTTAACGCTAGCATCCAACGTAAGTGTCATTGGCTCTATAATGTTAAACGTTTTAATGATGACACAATTGTATGCCGAGCTTTCCGTAATTTCTACCGTGTATTTTCCAGGTTTCAAATTATTTCTAATAAGTCCTGCGCTCGTGTTATCGGACCATTTTACTGTTAAAGGCGGAACACCTCCTACAAGATTTAAATCGATATGTCCATCATTTTGGCCATTACAAGAAATATTATTTACAGCTGGGAAGATGGCGAAAATAGGTGCCTGGATAATTTCGATATCCAGTACTTCACTACACTTGTTATTATCCGTAATTGTAACCGTATACAAGCCTGCATTTAAGTCCGTTTGAGAAGTGCCATTTCCTAAATTACTCCAACTATAGGTGTAAGGTTTAATCCCTCCTTTTACAGTTATGTTTATGGTTCCGTCTGCGGCTTGGTAACAGGTAATGTCTGTTTTATTAACAATCACCTCTATTTTTTCTGGTTGCTTAAGTTCGGTGGTTAAGCGAACTTCACATCCACGGTTATCAGTGACTATCAGATGGTATTCTCCCGCGAGTAATTTCTCTAAATTCTGCTGACTACTGATAAAGCCATTGGGTCCTGTCCAAGCGTAATTGTAGTCTAAAACTCCTAAAGGTGATGCTGTTTTTGTCCCTCCAATAACTTGGATGTTGATCGCGCCAGTTGCCTCTCCATAGCATAGGATATTTACAGTGCTTAAAGAGTTGAGTTGCATTAAATCAGGTGTTGTAATTTCAAAATCTTTGGTGATAAAGCAATTGTTGCTATCTGTAATGGTGACTTCATACGTACCCGGTTTTAAATTTGAAATGTCTTTGGTAAGGCTAAAAGGAACGCCTTCTTTTGTCCATTGATATTGGTGTGTTCCGATGCCTCCCTGTGATGAAATAGCAATACGACCATCATCATTTCCAAAACAAGAAATCATGGTGAATTCATTTATTTGAATGCTTACTTCTTGTGGTTCTCTTATCTCAAACTCTTGGGTTAATGTACAGTCTAACGCATCCGTTATTTGTAAGGTGTAGATTCCAGGTTCTAAATCTTCAATGATTTTACTGGTAGATGAAAAATTAGTTGGCCCTGTCCAGTTTATCAGGTATTTATCGATGCTTGGGAAAGGAGTACCTCCTGTAATTTCAAGGGCTATTTTTCCGTCATTGGCGCCATTACAGCTGCTTTCAATACCGTTGTAATTACTTAGGGTAGGGCTAATAGTAATGCCATCTAAGGGTTGTGATATTAGAATGTCAGTGATGGTTCCTCCACAGCCATTTGCATCCTGAGCGTGTACGGAATAATTCCCGGCTTTTAGTTGCTTAAAAGTATGGGAGATGTCATTTAGAATTTGAACTTCTTTATAGGTGTTTCCTAAGTAATCGATTCCTGTTAATGTATAGGTGAAAGAAGCGATAGACGGTGATAATGTAATGGTAATTGTTCCTTCCGAGGTTCCGAAACAAGCAATGTTTGAATGTTTTTCCTCGATGGTAAGTGCGATAGGTTCTGTCAGTATAAATTCTTTTTCCACGGTACAGCCTTGCATATCGGAGATAAGGACTTTATAGGTTCCTGCGGTTAAATTCGTTTGGTCTTTGGTGTCTTGGATAATCCCTGAGCCGTCTGGAGAGGACCAGTTATAGCTGTAGTTAATGGTGCCGCCATTTACGGTAAGATTAATAAAACCATCATTTCCTCCATTACATTGAATTCCAAAACCATTATAGTCGGAGATATTCCCTATGGCAGTTAATGTTTCCGGTGCTGTTATTAGAAAGGACCTTTCTAGTTTACATATATTACTACTGTCCATGATTGTCAATTGGTAGTTTCCCGGAGCGAGCGCCACAATGTCTTGAGTTTTTGAAGTGAATCCATTAGGTCCAGTCCAGTGATAGGTGTAATTAGGACTTCCTCCTTCAACTTCGATACCTATTGAACCATTTTCAGCTCCTTTACAAGAGATGTTTTGTACGAGAACTCCTGTTATTTCTAATGCTTTTAAAGGTTGTGAAATTTCTATTGTGGCAATTGTTTTTGATGAACCATTACCGTCTTGAATTTCTATTTGATAGGTTCCCGCATACAAGTTGTTAAAAGTATGGCTGGTGGTTTGTTGAGTGATGGAATTTGTATACTTATTTCCTAGATAATCTGTTCCGGTGATTGTGAAGGTATAATCTGGTACAGACTCCTGATCAATGCGTGCGCTGATACTTCCTTTATTATCTCCAAAACAATGGGTGTTTTTTAGAACGATACTTATGAGTAAAGGTTTTGGTTGGGTAAGCTCAAAAATTATTTCCTCAGAACAATTGTTTTTATCCGTGATCATTAATGTATAACTACCCGCGCTAAGGTTGGATTGATCTTCAGAGGTTGGGTCTAATCCCTTTCCATCTGTACTAGACCAATTTAAGATGTAATTTGCTGTTCCTCCAGCAATGGTGACATCAATAGTTCCATCCATAGATTCATAGGAACTCAAACCAAAGCCATTGTAGTCGGATACGATTCCAGTAATTAATAGCTCTTTAGGTTGTGTGATGGTAAGTGTTTCTCTGATGTTACATATTTTTGAAGCATCATATATACTTACACTGTAATCCCCAGGGGGCAAATTGTAAATATTTTCACTGTTGGCTGTAAAGTTATTAGGTCCTGTCCATGTGTAGGTGTAACTAGGGGTGCCTCCAGTTGTGTTAAGTTCAATAGATCCATTGTCATTTCCGTAGCAATCTATCGGAGTCAATGTGTAATTTTCAATTATAAAATCAGAGGTTGGTTGTGTAATCTCTATGTTTTTTATTTGCTGAAAGCAGGTGTTGGCATCTGTTACGATGACCGAATAAAATCCTGCTAGTAATCCATTAAAAGTAGCAGATCCGTTTGCAAGTGTTTGTGTGTCGTTATAAGGAAGTCCTTTAAAATCTATCCCTGTGATTTCACAAATATACCCAGCTACAGACTCTTGTGTTACCTGTATGTTAATGCTTCCTTTTGCATCACCAAAACAAGTATTTCCTGTGTGGATTTCTTCAATTTTTAGGATGGCTGGTTCTTTTAAGGTGATTGTTTTTTTGAGGGTACAATTATTTCCGTCCGTGACGATTACCTGATAGGTTCCCGCTACTAAATCCTGTTGGTTTTGAGCACTTACATTTACGGTTGATCCAGTAATTGTAGACCATTGATAGCTGTAATTTAAAGTTCCACCACTAACTATTAAATCTATCGCCCCGTCCGTAGCTCCATTACAGGAGATGTTAAGTCCATTATAAAGTGACAGTGTTTCCGTAATCACCAAGGCATCTGGTTGGCTGACGGTGTAAGTGGCCGTTGCACTACAGTTATTAGTGTCCGTTACGAGTAGTGTATAGGCGGCAGGAGCTAAGTTGTCAATATTTAAAGTGGAGTAGGTAGCGCCATTAGTACTTGTCCATTTGTAGGTGTAGGTTCCTTCTCCTCCATTGACCGTAGGTGCAATGGATCCATCAGAAGCGTTAAAACAACTTATTTGTGTCGCTAGTTCGTTTCCTATAGTTAGACCTGTTGTTGGTTGGTTTAGAGTGATATTGGTGATGCTTTTTGAGTGATTATTTGCATCGGTGACTGTAATTGTATAGGTTCCTGCTTTTAGGGTTTTGAAAGTATGGTTGAGGTCCGTTATCGTTGTAGATTCATTGGTAGCTCCACCAGAA
>JAESRX010000083.1 GCA_016764435.1 Flavobacteriaceae bacterium
AGATAAAACGGGATTCAAAATGAAAACAGTTTCGTAATGATTCATAATAAAATATTTATTGTTTACTTTAAGGGTGCAAATGTACAATCTTATTCTTGTATTCACAATGTTTATATGGAAAAATATATAAGATTTTAGGCATGAGCATTGTGATCCCATTCGTATGAATATTCTCACCTCTCTTCTCTATACCTTCCGTCTACTAAAACTAAAACAAGCTCTCCATAAATTTTATAATAATTGAAATAATCCTACTCTCCGCCTCTCCTTTAGTGATGATTTGAAATTCAAGTACTTGCATTACTTTGTCTATTTTAAAATGCACCTCATCGGGCAAAGAAACGAGCTCTTTATATAAAACATAATTTTGCGAAAACTCACGAATATCTTCAATTTGGGTAAAATCAATTTTTCTCATGGCTAGGTTATTGGGTCGTCTAATATATGGAATTAAATATAATAAAAAAAGAGACCCCGTATAGAGATCTCTTTTTTTAAAGAATAATAACTACTTTATTTTCTAAACAATACATCAGCACCAATGGTACCTACCAAATTATTTAAATAGGTACTTGTACTCACATAACCTAATTCTTGTTGCGCTTCTTTCAAGCGTACTTTTAAGTTCAATTCTTCACTTGCTTCTGCATTCAAATCATTGGCTTGGAAGTTTTCTAAATAGTCTATTCCGTCTTTTAAACGATCTATATCTATTTGTTGTTTTAATTCCAAACGTTCTTGATACCAAGCAGCATTGATCACAACGTCTCTATCAAACTGTTTTCTCAACTCAGGGTCATTGATGGTTTTACCCTCAAAGTGTCCATAAGCCATGATGTTTAATAAGATTTTCAAAGGTGGAATGGCGGCTTCTACACTTTGATCTTCAAAGTAGTTTAATCCTACTTTCTCTTGTGCTTCTACAATATTGTTAATCCCATCTGCATAGGCTTCCATATCCTGCAACTCTGGTTTTAACATCTTTTCAGAAAATACCGCTTGTGGTTCATCAAAAATACGGTTCATATTTCTAAATAAGAACGATTCTGTGATTCTATATCCTAAACGACTCGCCTGAATGGTTTGCCCTTCATATTCAAAATCTTCTAGTTTTTCCAACGATCCTTCTTCGATCAAACGTTTTGGGGCACGCTCTTTTTCTTCTAAACGACACCATAATTCTGGAATCAATAAAGAGATATCATGGTCAAAACGGTTGTCAGACCCCACATGTCCTGCTGCTGAAGAGAATCCTTCATAATCTGTTAAGATATGTGACAATAAGGCATTGTTAAGATCCGAGGTAGCACAGAGCATATTAAAAGGTCCTTTCGTCAAGGCTCCTTCTGATCCTGCTCCTGTGGTAGAGGGTGATTTCCCTGTTAAACTACAGATAAAATCCATAAATAATTCTGGCAACTCTTGATAATGAATTGGATTGTAGACACTCAAGGCTCTAATTCCTGCTTCTTTATCCGCGGGGTTATTACGGCGTCCTGCTAAAATAGCATTTACTGGATGATGTACCGCTTCTCCTGCAGGTACTTTACGCGCTAAACGCACCCCTACTTCTGCCAAACGATCATCTACTGGATTTACTAAATCTGGACGAATCTGTAGGTATCTCGGGTTTTTAGTTGGTTCTCCATTTACAATTCTTGGATGTGATGGTGTAATAAAATAATGTCCTTTTTCATCTTCTACCCCACCTTTTATGATTTTTTGAATCGGCGCTGTATATTCTGCAAATCCAATGGCATCTGCTTGTAATTCAATTCCATCTTCCCTGGTTAAAGGCTCGTAATTTGAACAAAAGTTATTGGTCATAGATAAATCTGCTTCTGCATCTTTATCATAACCTCTAATAATGGCTTCATCAGGACGTTGGAAGAATCGTTTTTCACAATTCGCTGTAATTTTTACACTGCGGTGATTGCTATAATCAGGATTTAAATTCTTAAATCGTTCTCTAGGCAATACAATAGAAGCAGTAATATCATCCTCCATCTGGATTTTTGCTGCCGCAATAAAATCGGTACGTAATTTATGTAAATACCAAGAGTTATCATTGGCAAAACCAATACGTAAATAACTCGCTACTATTTTACGGTTATTGAATAATAATTCATGTCCATTTTTACCATTGACAACATCTACAGAAAAATACTCTTTCCAATCGCTATCCGTACGTTCTGGACGGTAAAAACGTTTTACATACAATACCAATGCTTTTACATGATCAGGAACTGTTGCTAAAAAATCGTTATAGACCTCTGTATAGTAAGTAGACGGCGTTAATAGCTTCACTACAGAACCAAGGGTACGATCTGAACTTAACAACGCTCTTGATGACTCATTATTATCTTGGTTGTTTTTCCATCGTCTCGCGTAGTTGTACTGAATTACAGTATCTGCAATTTTAAAATCTTCTTCAAAATCTTTTACGTAGAACGAAGAATAAATAATAGCGTTTAATAAGGATTTAGAAATCTCCGATTTTCCTCCACCAGAAACCGTACATGGTTTGTGACAGAAAGTTCCTTCAGCAGCTGTACTCACTAATCTCCAAGATGGAGATTCAGGATGTTTTTCCATGTGAATCTTCACGCCTGAAGGATGCACATAAAAGTTTCCTAATGTCAGGTTTATTTGTTCTTCCTTACCCTCTTTCTCCCAAGTGATTTTTCCTTTGTATAAATCAATTTTTGCATTTTCGTTGATGTAAAAAATATTGGTAAATTCTTTATCAATCGCATAACCTTCTGGATGGATGGTTAAGGCATCACTATAGGCCGCTACTACATCGCTGTATTTGAATTGTTTTTTAAGAATATTGTTCATAAACAATTTTCCGTCAAACTGATCCCCTAAATTTTTACGAGGAAAAGCAATAGCTCCACCGGCATGTTCTTCTTCTGCTAAGCCTAAAAGGTTGGCCGCATATCCAATCTGAGTTTTCACTTCCTTTTTAGAATATCCAAAATAGTTATCCGCAATTAACGTAATTACGATACCACTTTCATCTCTACACGTTAGTTTAAACGCAACTCCATTGTTGTATTTCTCCTCTTCATTTTTCCAACAAACACCATCTCTACGTTCTCTCTCTGTAGCGTCTTCGTATCTAGGCAATCCCAATTCTTTTTTTGTCAATTCTAATAACTGAGGCGCTAGCACCACACATCCCGTATGACCCGTCCAATGAGCAACATCCAATCCGGCATCATTCATAGCCAAGGTAGGATCTCCTGCATTTCCAAAAATAGATTCCACAAAATCTAAGTTACTGACAAAACTACCTGGTGCAAAAAAGCGAATCTCCATCGTTTTTTCTGCAGAAATCCCTTTTACTTCCGGGCTTACAATTGGTCGTAGATATAAAGAGGTAAACAACCTGGCTTTCTCTTCCTGACTGGCCGTAAATGGCAATTGTAAAAACTCTTCACTTGGAGCAAAAGCTTTCTCTAAAAATTTAGCCCAAGCGTATTTTGGTAGTTCTATTTTATCATTCGGAACAGGCAAACCTCCACTTACAATATGGAACGACCCTTTGGTAGTTCTCTTATCATGCTTTGGATTATGCAATACTCCTTGTTTTATTCTATATGATTTAAGGTAGTCCGTAATGTGCTCATTTTTATTGGCTGGTAAGCTCAATTCTCGCGCCACTCCTGCTTGCCCTAATATAAAGGTAGTCCTTGGTAGTTTTGGAGTCGATTCCAAATTTTGATCTGCCAAATAGCTATCTATAAACTGTTGAATTCTTTGATCGGCTGGACAAAGGTGATCTGACAACAAGCGTGTCATTGATTTGTAATTCTTAACAAGGTTACTAGTTAATTCTATGAATTTTAAATCTGCTAGTCCTTCTTTCGAATTTACATCACCGTTTTGATATACAGGTTGCCCCATAGATGCCAATTGTAAATTGATGTAGCGAATCATATCTTTACGTTTCGTTTTCTCTGACTTGTTTTGCAACTCCAAAGATTTTTCATCTGTACGTTTCATACTCTTTTCGTTTTATCTGTTGTTTCCTGTTGCTAATTTACGAAAAAATAGAGGAAGAAATAACGCTCAAACCCTTATGAACAGTGATGTTACATAAAATAAGAATGATTTGTGTTTTTTGTTTTTTTTTTACATTTACGAAAACGATGTAAATGGCAGTTCTCTATATTATTTAGAATGATTATAAATTAGAAGATGTCTACGTTATATTTTTAAACCCTTCTTTTTTTTAAAACTATAACGTTTTCGGCAGTATTAAAAAACGGATTAAATCATCAAAAAAGAGCAGATTTTCACTTATGTGTTCGAACACATAATGTATCAGTTATACGTTTGTACTTTTAAAAAAGAATGTAGTTTCTAATTACCGCTATATCTCACACACAAAATTGACTCTTTTTAGGAAAGTAATACTTTCCTAAAAAGAGTCAAATATATCCATTCCGAAGCTATCCTCTTAACACATAATAGCGCGTATCGTCTGTTAAAAACAGCACGCGTTAAAACGCCTGTTTTTCTAGCCCCTAAATCTATTTGAATACAACAGTGCTCCGTAAAACAAAGACTTCATTTTAATACAGTTATTATTGGACACCACTTAACACATCCAATACCTCTCCGGGAATCCTCCGTACTTTCATCGTTTTTTTATCCAATAAACACCAAGTAGTTGTTGCTTTTACTAAAATTTTACCGTCTTTTAATAGTTCTACAAACCGTACTGACTTAACTCCATACGTATCTCCTACCCATGTTCTAATCGTAATTTTATCCTCTAATTTGGCTGCCGACAAATAATCAATTTCATGACGTAGCACTACCCATACATAGCTATCAAATGGATGGTGTTTACTCAACACGGCCCAATGTTCTTCCGATACGTTTTGAACCCATTGTATATAACATATATTATTCACATGTCCCAAGGCATCTATTTCTTCAGAAGTAACCGTATGTTCGGTATAATAGCGTCTGTCCATTTGTCTTTTTTAAAGTTGTCTAAAGGTACTCAATAAAAGTAATGAGACTCTCCTATCTCTAAAAAACAGTGTTTTATTTAAAACTCAAGAGTGTATTCCTGAGTCTCTAGAAACATTTCAACTCTCATCCTTGCCTTCACTATTCCTTTACGTCCTATAATATAAAAATGATACAAACGATCTTGAAGTAAAATACCAAACTGCTCTCGTTTGTTTCTGAAATTTGTTGCTGCGAAATAACAGATTTGGTTAAAGGAGTTCATTCTTCTAGTATTACTCACCTTTTTGGAAATGATAAGGCGGCCAAAAATGTATGTGTAGCCAGCATGTAAAAAACCACGACATTGCTGTTGTGGTTTTTGACTTAAACTGTTTCGTAATAGAACGGTTGCAAATCCGTTCAATGGTTGCTTTTACACCTCTTGTATAGCTTACTCATGCAGGGCACGGAAAATATTTCCGCGCTATCACGTTGGTGGCATGTCCCCTTGTATAAAACATTCAATATTATGCCAACACAATCAGATAGACAAGATTACCAATGGAGACCGAATGATAACTCAGTTCGGACTCAGCTTCGATACGATTTAGAAGCCGAACATTGGACCAGAGCTTTTAAGTCAGCTCAGATGAAACAACAATCCGTATCGTTGGGTGAAAGCCTATCGATTATTGGAATGGTGATATCCTTATTGGCATCTGTGATTGTTCTTATTGTAGTGGTGTTGGTCGATTTGATTAAGTGGGTCAGGTCGTGAACATGATAATCTCACCAAAACAAAATGAGCATACCGAAGTACACTCATTTTAAATTTATAATAGCATTGGTGATGAATCAAAATCAATGAGTTAACCTTTCAATAGTAGTTATCCACTAATTTGACCCATTATCTAATATCCACACCATCGGGTTTTCTTAATTTTATGGACATAAATCCCTATACTTATTCTTGTCAAAAAACTTATAAACATAGATACTATTATTTTCTTTTTTATCTATTTTATAATTAACTTTAATAGGTGTTTTACTTAAATAATCACAGTCGTCTTTAGTTGGTTTCACATTCAATAACTCTTTACCAAAAACTAGTAAATAATCATACTTGTCAAAGTCAAAATTTTCATAATTAATGTAATCTTTTAAGCTATATAATGGCTTATGTTTTTGTGAAAAAATATGAACTAGTTGCTCTTTTTTACTTACTAACTTAGAAGGGTATTCAATTTTTTTTTCTATATCAATTTTTTCAAAAAATTCAAATTCTATTTTATCTTTACATCCAAACATTACTAAGCTACTTACTATAATTAAAAATACATTTTTCATAAATTTAAAATCTTTTATATGCTGTTGAATATTGTAATTTAATTTTGCTTTGTTGCCTACCATTTTTAAAAGTTTGCCAAGTACCTCCTTTAATAGTCTGAGAAAATGGAATAGATGCTTTTCCTGTAGTTTCACTAATATTAACTTTTTTATTACTTGCTCTAACAGTACCTACACTTGTTTTACTAAATCCTACTGCTAATGTTTCCATATTTCCTGTCAAAGTATTTTGTGAAGGATTATTAGCGTTACATGTATTTAAATTTAAAATAGTATTACTTAAATCACCTTTTGGAGTTGGTAAATCTGAAACATTTGTACCAGAAGTGCCTGATACATTTGTTTTACCATCACCTGTAGATACAACATACTCACCATTTCCTGAATCTAAATGTAAAGCTTGATTACTCCCGTGTGCGTTAATGCTAATTTGCTCTGGTGTCCCATCAATATCTCCCCAGTCTTGAGCAAATTCAGCTTCTGTATTTGCATCACTCAAAGCAACAGAACCTTCTCCATATTTTTCGACAGCTGCATCATATTGTGCCATCGCTTGTTTTGGAAAGCCTCCGTCTTTACCATTTGCTTTTGGGTCATAAAAAATATAAACCTTTACACCTTTTCTTTGTTCTGCTGTTAATTCATTTTTATCTTTCCATATATCAACACTGTTTCCATCTGGGTCAACAAAATAAATAGGATTGTTTAAAGTATAATTATAAGTTGAAAACTCATAATACTGCTCGGATAAAGCATCTATATTCATCCACCTACCTAATGCAGCGTCATAATTCCTAGCGCCAAAATCATACCAATCAAGCCCTAATTCCTTATTCAGTTCTTTACCACTAAACTTATACGGATGCTCAGAAACGATATTAGTATTATACCCTTTATGCTTTAAGCCAAAGGGATAGTAGTTATTTTCTTCTATAATTTGTAGATCAACGGGCTTACTATTGTTTTGGTTTACATCTGTGTATGAAAGTCGTATATTTCCTAAATGGTCTTTGTATTGATAAATGTAATTAAACGCTGTTCCTTCTGGTTCTACATAGCCCTCGGAATGGTTAAAGAATTGTAATGTATTATCTTCATAAATATAATTCCCTGCATAACTGATGAGCGTATTGGGTTTTCCACTTTCAATGACCGTTTTTTGCAACTTAACTCCTGTGGCATCGTAAATGTATTTAATTTTATTGGTAGCGCCAAATTGTATTTCGTCTGGGACGACTTCTCGACGCTTCTTCGACAGGTTCGCTTTCGCTCATCTCTTTTATTCTCACCTGACTCTTTACAAAGCCTTTTCCTTTCTCGCTTCACACCATAAAATTACTTCTATAGCATTAGAAAGGCAGTTTAGTACCCGCT
>JAESRX010000054.1 GCA_016764435.1 Flavobacteriaceae bacterium
TGATAATTGTGGAGGAACAGTAAGCGTAACAGTTGCAGACATTAATAATGGAGCAACAGGCTGTAACGGATCTCCATATATTGTAACAAGAACTTATACCTTAACAGATTGCGGAGGCTTAACGACAACGTTGGTACAAACCATTACCGCAATGGATTCCACAAGTCCAATAATTTCTGATACTCCTGAAAATATTACTGTTGCATGCTATGACGAAATACCAGTAGCGGATATAATAAATATTATCGCTACGGATAATTGTACCGCGTCATCAGAATTAGTTATTAGCGTAATAGACACAAGTAATGGAGGAGATTCAACATTATCAAACCCATTAGTAATTACAAGAGTTTATACTGTTTCTGATACTTGTGGTAATTCAGCTACAACTTCCCAAACCATTACAGTAGAAGACTGTGGGGCAGATATTGAAATAACAAAAGAAGCGAGTGTCACATCTGCATTTGTAAGTCAAGAAATTAGTTTTACGATTACCGCGATAAATAATGGACCTCAAGAAGCAACAAATATTGTTATTAATGAACAATTACCTAACGGATATGAATATATTTCACATACAACACTTTCCGGGGACTATGATGAGTTTCTAGGAGTATGGAGTGTAGATGCATTAGCAGTTGGAGAAGAGACTGCTTTGGAAATTACAGTAGAGGTTTTAAATATTGCTGATCATACTAATATAGCATCATTAGAAAGTATAGATCAAATTGATATAGATGACACAAATGATTCAGATCAGGTGACATTAGGTGTTGTTTTAGGGATAGAAACTTGTATAAAAGTGTATAATTTGTTTACACCACACGAAGTTGATAATGTTAACGATTATTTCACCATAGATTGTATAGAAAATTTTCCGAATAACAAATTACAAATTTTTAATAGATGGGGTAATATAGTGTATTCAGCCTACGGATATTTAAATACATGGGATGGAGTATCAACAGGAAGAGCGACGCTGAATAAAGAGAATAAAGTTCCTGCAGGGACCTATTATTACATACTAGATTTAGGAACAGGAGAGAAGGCTATGTCAGGTTGGATTTACATAAATTAAAAAACTTTTAAAAAAGCACCGAATGAATCATCATATTAAAATATTATTTTTAGTGGCTATCTTGACTATTTCTACAGGGTCATTACAAGCACAACAGGACCCGCAATATACCCAGTATATGTATAATACAATGTCGGTAAACCCGGCTTATGCTGGTACCTCAGGAGTTTTTAGAATCATAGGTTTACATCGCTCACAATGGGTGAATTTGGAAGGAGCCCCTAAAACACAAACATTAGGGGTAGATACGTCTTTAGGAAAACGTACAGGCTTAGGAATTAATATTATTAATGATATTAGAGGACCTGCAAGAGAAACTTACTTTGACGCTAATTTTTCTTATACCATACCTACAGGTGTACATACCAGTTTGTCCTTTGGTTTAAAAGCAGGTGCCCGATTGTTTAATGTTGATTTTTCAAAAGGAACTAGTGAGCAACAAGGAGATCCGAACTTGCAAAATATAGATTCAAAAATTTTACCATCTTTTGGAGCAGGGATTTATTTGCACCATGACACTAAATGGTATCTAGGATTATCTGTTCCGAATGTATTAACATCGGACTATTATAATGATAATCTACAACGGGTTGCAGAAGAACAATTACACTTTTTTTTAATAGGAGCTTATGTTTTTGACTTAACCGATGCGGTTAAATTTAAGCCCGCCTTTTTAGGGAAAGCTGTAAACGGAGCGCCTCTTTCTGTAGATTTCTCAGCTAATTTTTTAATTCATAACAGGTTAACTTTAGGGGTTGCTTATAGATGGGATGATGCTGTTAGTGCATTGGCAGGTATTCAAGTTAACCAGGGGCTGTTTATCGGATATGGGTATGATTACACAACAAGTGAATTAAAGAACGTATCAAATGGGTCACATGAGCTTATGTTGCGTTTTGATTTTGTAAGAAAAGGAAGGATTAAATCTCCAAGATTCTTTTAAAAAAAAAGATATGAAAAAAATAAAAATAGTATTAATTATAGTAATTTGTTTTATCTATAGTAGTTTATTAGCGCAAAACAGGAGTGTTGCAGCGCGGTATTTTAAAGAATACAGTTATGTTAAATCAGCTGCTTTATATAGTGAAATCGTAAAAAAGGGAGATTCTTCCCAAATTACTTTAGAGCGTTTAGCAGATTCATATTACAATAATATCAAGTTCTCCGAAGCAAAAAAATGGTATGCCATATTATTTGACAAGTATAAAGACAAACTGGCAAATGATTATTATTATAAATATGCACAAACATTAATGGCATCAGGAGAAACAGATTTATCACAAGTGTGGTTTAATAACTATGCGGCCATAGCAAAAAAAGATATTAGAGCAAAACATATATTGAGCGGATTAGCACTTGAAGAAAATAAAGAAGTAACCTATAAAAACGTAACTAATTTAAGTGTAAACACTCCTTATTCGGATTTTAATGGTTTTGTTTCAGAAAACAAATTAGCTGTATTTTCAACAAGGCCACTCGCAAAGCAAGGTTCTAAAATATATAAATGGAATCAACAACCATATCTTAATATTTATCTAGGAAATATAGATGTAAATAACCAAATAGGGAGTTTAAACAGTATTAGTCAAATAAATACAAAATACCACGAAGCTACTTTAGTTATTACAAGAGATGGAAAAACAATGTATTTTACAAGAGATAATTACTTAAAACGATTAGGTAAAGACAAAGAGAATACAACAAATTTAAAACTATATAAAGCAGTACTCGTAAATGACGAGTGGAGTGACATAAAAGAATTACCTTTTAATAGTGATGCGTATTCGATAGGTCACCCAACATTAAGTGCCGACGAAAAAACATTGTATTTTATATCAGACATGCCGGGGAGTATCGGAGGGACAGATATTTTCAAGGTATCCTTAAAGGAAAATAATAACTATGGAACCCCTATTAATTTAGGTGCAGAAATAAATACAGAAGGAATGGAAATGTTTCCTTATGTAAGAGATAATACGTTGTATTTTTCGTCAAACGGTAGGTATGGACTTGGCTTTTTAGATATTTATAAAGTGGATTTGAATATGCTTTCTGGAAATAAAGTATACAATTTAGGTTCCCCCATAAATAGCAATATGGACGATTTTGCATTTACACTAAAGGATGCAAAAAATGGATATTTTTCATCGAATAGAAAGGGAGGTAAAGGAGATGATGATATTTATAGTTTTAGCACAGAGAAGTTGGTTTGTAAGGAAGCTATTGCAGGAGTTATTTATGACAAAAACAGTAAACTTCCAATAAATCTAGCGGTGGTTAAGCTGATAGATGAATCAGGTAAAGTTATAGAAACGATTACAACAAAGAATCAGGGAACGTACCTTTTTTTAGCGAAAGATTGTACGCGTAAATTTACCGTGCGTGCTGATAAAAGAGATTGTCAAGGAGATGTTAAAACAATTACTTTGCAAAATAAAAATGGAGAAACAAGAATATTAGATTTGTTTTTAAGTCCAATCATTACAGAGGTAGAACTTGTTATTAATCCTATTTATTTTGATTTAGATAATCATAACATCCGCCCCGATGCTCAGTATGAGTTAGAAAAAATAGTTACGGTGTTAAAAGGCAATCAAACGATGATTATAAAAATTGAATCCCATACAGATTCAAGAGCAAATGATGCATATAATAAAATACTTTCAGACCACAGAGCAAAAGCTACACAGGATTTTTTCTACTCAAGAGGTATTGCTGAAAATCGCATACAGAGTGCTGTTGGATATGGTGAATCTAGGTTGCTTAATAAGTGTGCGAACGAGGTTCCATGTACAAAAGCTGAACATCAACAAAATAGACGTTCTAAATTTATTATAGTTAAGTTGTAAAAAAAGATTCAGAAAATTCAGGGCCTGTTTAAAATTCTAAAATAAATAGAAACCCAGTAGAAATATGTAAAAACAACCTTAATTTTAGGTAATAGACTCAAGTTTCGTACGCATCATTTACAGGTGTTAAGTAAAAAATAAACAGCTATAAAACCACGGTAAAACCGTGGTTTTATTGTGTTTTAAATGCTGACACAGAAAACAAAAAAACATGTTAGAAGACACAGGTATTACAAAAATAAATACAGAAGAGAAAAGGAGAATTTAATAAGATTTGGCCTATCTCAGTAGTTCAGCTCCCTAGAAGCTCAGCGTAAATATTGAACATAAAACATTAATTTTGAATGGATAAAACACAAGTGATGGAGCGCAGACGAAAAGCTAGAAATTATAGCAAGTTCAGAAGAAATGGGAGTCGTAGAAACCTGTAGAAAATACAGTGTTCGTACGGGGACATTTTAGTGCTGGAAAAATAATAATTACAAAGGAGCGGTTGGATTAAATTTATAAGCGAACCAAATGATACGTTTTTAAAAGAAGTGGTTCAGGGCGTAATTTTGTGCGTTTTAGAATGCTAAGCAGCAGTCAACCATTTGAGTGTGTAAAAAGGGGGTAGATTCTATAATTAGTTATATTGTAATACGATTTTCCCATCCGTTACGGAATTTTCTTTGCAGGAAACGTAAAGTGTAATCGTTCCATTAGGATTTGTTGAGTTTAAAGAAGCCAACTTCACGACACCTTTATATCCTCCCATTGACCTATAAGAAACCCATTGATATCTCATATTTCCAGATAAAACAGCTCCATCATAGCTGAATTTGATAGTAATATTCCCGTTTTTTTGCCTAAATGTTTTACCCGTTAAATATTGTAAAACGGCTTCATCATTTTTGAATTCACATTCATAAGCTGCCTGGTGTTTTTCTTGTTGATTGGAATTGTATTCTATAACAGTTGGTAACTTGGTGGTTGCAATATTGAGTTTTTCCTTTTTATCTGAAATGCAACTAAATATTAGTAGTGCTGCTATTAATAGGATACTCTTTTTTTTCATCGTTTAAATTTTAAAACGGGTTTTCATCATTTGTTTGACTAATATTCAAAAAAGAAATATACTACAGCAGCCCATTCCTTTCTTACACCTCTTGCATAACCAATTGTACTATAATTACTGTTTTGTACAGTTCCGTCATCTTTTATATATCCCATCGTTTTATAGTTTCTGTTTTGCACAGTACCATCTTCTTTTACGTATCCTACAGTGCTATAGTTTTTATTTTGGATGGTTCCGTCACTTTTTATGTAACCAATAGTGCTATGATTCTTAGTTTGAATAGTACCATTATTTTTTATATGCCCCACCGTTTTATAGTTGCTATCCTGAATGGTACCATCACTTTTAATGTAACCGGTGGTATTATAATTCTTAGATTGTAAAGTTTGAGCTTCTAGAACAATTGAAACACTTAAAAATAGAATTAAAAGAAAGAGTGCTTTTTTCATTTAAATATTTACTAATTAAATTAGGAACCAGTGTTCTAAATTATAAAAATCGGATTAGGTTTAGTATGATATTTATCAATCGTATAATAATTAGGATTCATCCCTGCTAGAAACCCCGTGTAAATATTTCAATTGACCTTGAAACTTCTTGTCTGTGAAATTAAAGAAGAACTCAAGGGAATCGTAATTTTTATCAATTTTCAAAACCCCATGACGGATATTTATCAGCTCAAACCAGCTTACTACTTAGAATCATTTACCTATAGAAAATCCTCCTGAGGTAGAGAGGTTAGTTCATTTGTAACATATTGTAATTATAGGGTTTAGTGAAATATTCCTTAGCGTATAGTGGGGGATTCTCTTGGGATTTGTCCTTGTGATTTTTTGGAAATAAGCCCCTTCCTGTAACCTAGGCCTAAAATTTCAGAAAAATATTTTTCACATATCCGTTGCCTGTATGTAGCGGGCAAAATAAAAAACTCTTTTACCCATTTCTAGAGATCCGCCATTTTCTAATAAAATAATGGTGTACAAGTATGTCTGGCCATGGAATCCTATTTTACTTTTGAATTTAGAAGGGATTGGCTTCGCGATCCCAGAGGGGGAATCCTACCTTTAATACTCTCTTTATGATTAGGTTTTTTTTTGTAAAACCCACTTATTATACCTTTGATTTCTCCAAGTATTTTGCACTTCTTATATATAAATGTAAGTAAAAATATACAAAATAAAACTTTTTGAAAAACCTCTACATCTACTATCAACATTGATTTTTTGAAAATTCAACAAGAACGATGCGTTTATTTTATTTGTTCACAAGCAATAAACAGGAAAAATCATCAAATTTTTACTTGTTGTTGTTGTTGTTATGGTAAAATCAAAATTCTCTTATGTTTAAAGGGTTTACGTGGTGTTTTACAATTAATTTAACGTTTATTTATGTCTACAATATGTATACATAAATCAGACACAATCGGTTTTTAGTTGAGGTAATTATATGCCGAATGGTCTAATCTTTGGAAAAGACAAAAAGTGATTAACTAAAAAATAGTTGCCTTAAATCATCTTCAAGCACTTGTATATATTGGTGTTTTGTATACCTTCAATCTAAATAATAATGTAAATTTATTTGCTGATACAGAATAAACACTATTATTCATTCCTTTTTTAGTTAATTGAATATGTGGGCTATTTTTAACAAACCTTTATTCTTAAAGGGATTATGTTATTTTTACGCACAGCCCCATTGTCTGAATGGTTGTTAATATGTATACACTTTATAGACACATTCTACTTTTCTAATTTAGATAAATAGGGGCTATAGTCTAACTCCAAGCAGAAACAAAAACTCAAAAATATTTAATCCACACGCTGAAAATATTGTGGGTGTGGGGTTTTTACATTGATTTTCCCTTTAAAATATTACGTATGATTTACTACTACTAAGATGTGGTACAGAAATGTAATTATTTTCTAAAAATGGGCTACTACGACTTGTTAATAGATATTTCAATATCCGCTGTTACTACATTTTCTTGTTGTGCTAAAATATAATCATTAGGTTTTTTTATTAAATTAACCATCGAATTTCTGTGCATCCAAGTTCCTGCTTTTATTGCTAAATTTCCAATGGCTTTTACAGGCTAATTAGGAGGACTAAAAAAGACCTTTCAAATGAAAGGTCTTTTTTATACTTATTCTATAATTACTATCTATTTCTCATATTCTAACATACCAATTATATCTTTCTCAAGAAATTGTTCAAAATTCATATTAGTTTTTTCTATAATTTTATTATTCCATCTATCCCAAATAATTACAGGGCATTCATCATTTTCCATAAGAGAGGTATCTAAACAGGAAAGTCCAAAATCTTCATTATTTTGAAAAATAATATATTCTTTTGGTAATCCTTTTTTTCTTTGCTCAATTGTGTATCCAATAGCAGTTGATAAATCCTCCATATTATTTCCATAATACCCTAAGTATTCTGTTCCTAAAACTTCTAACCAACCATATTTATTAAGGAATTTTTTGTAAGAATTAGAAAATTCTAATTCTAATTCTAATTTTTTTTATAATATTTAATTCTATTGATTCTCCAATATCAACATTATCTATTTTTTCTAAAATT
>JAESRX010000084.1 GCA_016764435.1 Flavobacteriaceae bacterium
AGCCGCGCATGACGGTCCGGCCTTCTACTGTAATCGTTGCCTGATCTGGAAATTTCACCCCCCCACAGGCACTCCGTTTTGAAAACGGATGACATCGCAGATTGCCTGCGCTTTCCTGCTTGTCAGGTTTGTGGCTGCGGAATGAAACACATCCAGCAGCCACAAACCTTCAACAATGCTACCGTTACTAACATTGACACCAATGACCGCTTTCGTCCGGCCCGCCAATAATGTGATTTTCGAGATTTCGGCATTTGCACACAGATGTGAGTGATCCTTGGCGAAAGAGTTTATGCTTTCTGGTTTTTCTTGCTCAAACTAATGCCAACCGGGGGCCATCGCGGCTTGCAGAGTTAGGCTTCCACGGTGGTGTCTCGCCTATTACGATATTTTTGATGTCCGGAGCAGCCATTGCTCGCATCAATGCGCTGTAGTTCATCTGAAGTTTCAACTCACGACCAACGCGAGTGTGAGAACGGATTGTCTGCACGACCATGTGGTCACTCGTTGCACCCAGGCAGGTGATACCCTTAGGCAACGTGAGGCCTCAACTTGCTCCGGAATATCCAGTTGTGAAGCAGGTAATTAATTTCATAAGGTATTACACTAAATACCTCAGGTGTGGCATACGTTGCGAACCCTTAACTTCTGTGTTATTCATTTAAAATCAAAATAACATGAGAAAGACAGAAGAAAACAGCCTTAGTGCAACAGAAGTAAGGTAGTAATAAATGGATTAGAAAACCTGGTTCGTATTTATCAAAACCGAATGATTGTTGCTAATAAATCCGATCAAACCATTCGGAATTATATACGTGGGCTAGTCAAATTGCATGAATTATCACGATAAAGACCCCAAGGAGTTGGAGCTAGATCAGGCAATCTGTTTTTTAGTTTTTCTGAAAGATGACAAGGGGTTGAATTCGTTTACCATCAAGTTGTATGTTGCTGGATTACGACACTTCTTTTAGGAAACACTAGAAAATGTATCCTTAGCATGGGAAATTCCCTATCCCAAAGAAAAACCAAGTTTACCCTTAATTATTACTAGGGAGGAATTATAATTATTGTATCTGTAGGTCTGAACTTGTATATTTAGAAGGTTGAATAATATAATTCTATATTAAAATCGTGTAAATTATAACGTTTAATTATCTCTATTTTTTTTGTGATAGTAATAGGATTGTTTTTAGAATCATAAAACATATTCCCGCCACTTGTTCTTGCTTCCGTTTTCTTTAGGTAATTTATATTTAGATTGTTTTCTTCTCCGGAATTCCTCATAAAACTAGATGAATTATATGCTGTTAATTGAAATATATGATCATTATAACCAAATATATATTCTTCATTATTTGTAGCGTAGCTTCCACAGCTGGACCAATAATTAAAGCTGATTTTAATAGTGTTATCTATTATTTCAATATTATTTAAAGGATCTCCTAGACATCTAAATTCAATGTCATTTTGTGTTGGAATAAATGTTTTATTTAATGAAATTAGATGATACGAATGGTCTTTGTTTTTAAAAAGAACCAATAGATATCTTTCATTTATATTTAATATGGGGGAGCCCATAGCAAAGTTATCTATGATGTTTTCAAGCGCTGTGTTTTCTATAATTAACACAATATCTTTTAAGGTATTGTTATCTAAATTTCCTTCTATCTGTTCTATGATTTTCCAATTGTTTGGAATAAAACCTTCTATATTATTAGATTTTTTAATTATTCTAGGCTTATTGTTATTGATTTCAATTTCTCCTTTTTTATTAAAAAAACACCATTTTCCTTCTCTTAAATCATCCTTGTAATAGCCTTTTTTATGTAATTTTCCGTTTTTGTAAAAATAGCTCCACGCTCCATTTTTAGCGTCTTTTAGATAATTACCTGTCCTTTGTGTTTTGCCATTTTCAAAATAGTATTTCCATTCCCCATTTTTATTACTATCTTTAAGATAGTAACCAGACTCTTCTAAATTACCATTAGAATAGTATTTTTTATATTCTCCATTACTTTTTTTACTTTCAATTATTTTTCCGTTTTTGTCATGTTTTTCGTAACCTCCTTTGTGGTAGTTGATTACGGATATCTCTCCATTATTATGATACCATTTTCCTTTTTGAATAAAATAGCGGTCTATATATTGAGATTTTCCTTTAAATATTCCATTAGAATGGTAATATGTCCAAACACTTCCTTCCAGCCAATTTCCAAAATACATTAATTGTCCATTTTCATGATAATGTTTCCATTCTCCTACTTCTTCACCATTATTATATAAACCTATCTTTTCTATGTTACCATTATGATAGTAATAGGTCCATTTTTTTGTTTTCTTATTTCCAATATATTCCCCAATACTATATAAACTTCCACCGTCTCTATAATATTTCCATTTTTTTGTTTTCTTCCCGTTTTTATATTTCCCAAACCTTTCTAATTGTCCGTTTTCAGTATAATATTTCCATTCACCATTTTCTGTGCCATTGCTATATTTACCAATGCCAGATAATTCTCCATTTTCGTGATATTCTTTAAATATTCCTTCTCTTTTTCCATGTTCATAGTTTACTGAAAAAAATAATTTTCCGTTATCATGAAACGCTTCATAGACTTGTGCATTTATCTGATTAAAAATAAATAAGTAAATTAGTAGTATTAGTTTTTTCATTTTTCTTTATTTAAAGAGTATTTCTCTTATTGATAACGGTTACTATAAGAATAGTGATAGATTTCAGGGATGAGCTTTAAATTTAGTGTAAAAACTATAAAATAGGGGAGGAGGTGTTACTATGTTTAAAACTATCAGAATTTATCCGTAGTTTTTTTCCGAAACTAAGTGGCATAAGTGGACCATAATCGGCGTTACAAATAGAACCGTGGTAGCCACAATCCGCACATAAGAGATTGAGAGTATATGATCTAAAACCGGTAGTTATCTATTAAGATCTATGTCGATAGCCTCTAAAATAAATCACGCAATCCCCATAGTATCATCTTTTTTGCCAGGTATAGTCAACAGTGTGTTTATGCTAGGTGCTACGCATTGCACGAACACTTAGTTATTCAAATGTTTTTCTATTTCAAATTCCCTAATCTTATTTTTACGATTAAAAGAAATATTCCAAACTGTTTTTTCCTTATGCCCCATGGTATTAATAATTACAACCTTAAATGTTCTACTACCTATCTGATTAATTTCGCTTACTAAAGGTATATAGGGTTTGCTTTTTAAATGAAAATAATAGGGCATAATTCGATTTAACTTATTGCTATCTAAATAATTAACTACATGGTCGTTAGCGAAAAAACTTAAAATTCTATCATTAGAGCCGTCATGGTTACGATTAAATTCATTAACCAAAATCTTAAGATATAATTTTAATACAATTTCTGTCTTCTTTTTTTTTCTAAGTTTTTTTCCAACACTAATATTCTCTATTAGATTAAACACATTATCACTAAAAGTACATTGTATAAATTTCGGATAGAAATGAGTGTTATTTTCAGAGGATATCTTTATTAGGTTTTGAGCTTCATTGTTCTCTATTAAACAATTTTTAAAAATTAAATTACTTATCTCTGTGTGAATTAATGCCTCTCCCCAGTTATGGTTATCAAAAATATGACAATTCTTAAATACAATAGCAAGGGAGTTAATAGACTCTACTGCATAGAATACATTGTTAAATATTTGAACATGATTAAATGTTACATTATCTGTACCTATCAAATTTACACCTATTCCTCCACTACCATTTAAAGAGCAATTAATTATCTTTAAATGACTTGATGAGATCAGTGATAATACTGAACCATTGCAAGTTTCTGGAGTATGAAAAATAGATAAATTTTCTAAAGTAATTTTTTTGCAATTTTTGAAACTCAAAATATTACCAAATTCACTTTTTTCTATGATTTCTGTATGATTTTTACTTCTTATTTTTAGATTTTTATATCCATGTAAAACGATACCATTGGATAAATAATAACTTTCGTTTTTTCTTTCTATTAAATCAGAATAGGAAAGTACGTATTCTTTAGAATCTTCAATATTTAAAACCTCTTTAAGGTTCTCAATTGAAAAATCAAGAATATCACAGAGAATAACTATTTCTGTATTATTACTTAAAGCAAGAAAAAATTCTTTTTCATTATTCACTTCCTTAATCTGCCTAATTTTATTTGGGTAAATATTGTAGGGGATTAACATAATAAGCATTAAAATTACTAATCTAACTTTCATTGTTTAATGTTTGTTGACGTTTGGCTAACGCAGTGTGGATTAGAAAGTATGGACTTTCAAGCTTGTAATTAGCCATTGATTTTTATGTTGTTTTTTCTTTTTAATCATAAAACTAAATCAATAGATTTTGTGATCTTCGTTAAATGTACTGAACTTTTGAATAAGCACTAATCCGGTATTACGTTTATGTTTTATTAGCAGTTCGACTTTTATTTTTTCATTCAATATTGTAGAAACATTGACTTCCAATTGCTCCACCACCGTACTCTAACACAAGACTTTTATTCACTAAAATATAAGTACAACTGTCGTTATATTGTTCAATTAAATCATCTGGAATTGGTTTGGAAATAACGTTAAACGAATACATTCCCATTCCGCTTCTTTTAAATCCAATTTTGGTTGGTTCTCCGCTTCCAATTTGAATACAGTCGGCATTATTTATCTAACTTTTCTTTTAAAGTATTAAGAGTTTCTCTTGTCCACCCAATTGGTTTAAGAATACTGTCCATTCGTTCAGTATTTATTTCCAAGTCTCATTCTAAAAACATTGGACCGTTAGAATTAAGATCTCTAATACCAAATCTACCCAATGGATTGTCATTTTCAAATTCAATTTCTATGAACTTGTCTTTCGGGACGATTTCATTATAATGTTTTTTGAGGTTGTAAATTTCTGTTTTGTTTTTCTCAAAACTCTTCTTCAAATCTGTTATCGAATAGTCTTTGTCAAAGCCACCAAATGCCGAAATAAGGATTATCCACCATCCAATAAATGCAACTAGTCCTATTCCCAAAACAATTGAAAATCCAATTGTTATCTTTTTAACCGTATTTATCTTCAGAGTTTTTTTTGCTGACCGCTAACGTTGCCTGTATGGTTAGTGGCGTTTTAAGAGCCGAAACTTTCAGTTTATAACAGAACTTTATTAAAAGAACAGAACTTCAAATTTGGCACTATGTAGCCATTAACTATACAGATTGTTGGCATTTCGTTATTTCGTTATTTATTTTTAAGTGTTTCCATTAATTCAAAGCAAAGTTTGTCAATATTCTCCATTTTTGGATTAAAAGCCGATACATTAGATAGTATGATAATTCCATTTTTACTTTTCATATCTATTGCCATAGAAGACGAATAGCCACCAGTTCCTCCATTGTGACAATTTAAAACACTACCAGACTTTGATTTAATAATGTGCCAACCTAAACCAATACTCATATTATCATTTATTTCAAATGTTTTTTGTCTTGTTAATTTTAACTCTTTATTTGAACAGTCAAATTGAGAAATTGCAAATTTTGACATGTCTTCAACTGTCGATAAAATTCCACCAGCACCAGCCAAAACAGAAAATCCCCAGTTAGAAACTTCATTTCCTGATGCATCTTGTCCTTTGACTAATTCACCTTTAACTTTAGTCAATTCTGTTGTTGAGTTTAGCATATTGTATTTAGAAAATATTTTAGTACGTAAAAGACTATCATAACTAATGTTTTCTATTTCACTCAAAGTATAGCCAATTAAACCTGCTCCTAAATTTGAGTATTCATATTTCAATTCAGAGTTTTGTGATATTATTAGATATTTGGTCAAATATTCTACTAATTCTTGTTTCTTATATTCTTTATACGGGTTTTCAGGATTTACTTTTGTTAAATCTAAATTTGAAGGTAAACTTGGAAGTCCAGAAGTATGGTTCGCTAATGTTTTGAATGATATTTTAGTTCCGTTATTAAATGATAAATTCAAGTAATCATTAATGTTATCATTTAGTTTAATTTTTTTGTCCTTTACAAAATTTGAAAGTAAGGTCGATGTAAAAACTTTAGTTATTGACCCAATTTCAAATGTACTTTCATGATTTTTGGATGTAGAAATAGTGTCATTATTTTGTTTTATTCCGTAATAGTTGACCTTTCCATTAGTGATAATAGCAATAGCAATTTGTGTTTGATTTGGAAATACTTTAGAGTTATTAAATATTATTTCAGATTGTTTTTCTGTAATAAAACTATTTTTAGCAGATAAATTATTAATTACATTTTCTGATGGAACTTCTTCTACAAACGGTTTAATAAATAGTCCATTTATTTTTGATTTATCATCTATCGAAATATTTAGAGTGTAAACAGCACGTTCAAATGTTGTTTTATAAGAAGCGTAAGTTTCGCTTTCATATTTTAGAAACTCTCGATTAGAAATATTTCCTGCTTGAGATTTTAAACCTTTTAAGAATTCGTTCGTTTTATCTATTGGTAATGCTTTTTGCATTACTTCTGCAAACATTGAAAAAATCACTTCATAATTATCTGAATTGTAATTTTTCACAAAACTTTCAGCAACAGTTTTGTTTGTTGATTTTTCCGTTTGCGCGAATGAAATATTAACGATTAAGGTTGAAATTATTAATAATATATTTTTCATTTATTGTTCTGGTTTACGTTTTTTCTAATGAATGCCAACACCCGTATAACTATAATAGTCTTGTTAGCGTTGATGTTATTTCTAACATATCTAGAGTATTACGAATGATTATTTATTTTTTTTGTTAAATGTATTCAAATTTTTTAAGTTTTCAAGTGGTCCTTTGATTTTTTTGTTATTTATGTCAATTGTTTTGGTATAAATCTCAGTGGTTTTGGGAGAGGCATGGCCTAACATATTCTGTACATGTCGCATACTTACCTGGTTCATGATGCAATGTGTAGCGAATGAGTGTTTTATGTCAAATACATTTCCAGATTGCCATGTAGAAATAGAATTATTTTTTGTTTTATCAAGGAGAAAAATTAAAGGATAACCTTTGCTGTCGTTTTATTTTTTAACGCTGAGAAAACGACAAATAAACTATTTATAAAGGTGATTCGGAATTGTATTTGACATTATATGTGGACGGTGGTCCATGGGTTTACGTTCGCATCCTTCAGTGCTTTTCTAAATATATTACGAATACTACTTTGTGAATGTTTTTCACCTGTCTGTCCTTCGAATAACCAGTAGGAGGGACGGTACTCCTTATAATACATCCTTAATAATGGAAGTAAGGTTGGGAATGAAATAGTTTTTCGATCCCTTTTTTCCTTAGTGTATTTTATAAAAATTAGACCCATAAAGTGGTAATTAGTAATCATCGGATCCAAAGTGTGAGTAAAGACGCCATTGTATTTAGTGTAAAAAACTACAAAACAGGAGGGAATAAAGTAATCCTTAGTCTTAAACCAACGGAGTTTATTAGAAG
>JAESRX010000022.1 GCA_016764435.1 Flavobacteriaceae bacterium
TTACACCTTTAAAAATAAAACTTAAACTATGTTTAACAAGTATATAAAATTAGCAATAGCAGGAGCTATCAGTATATGGGCCGTATTTCAATTTATTGACGGGCACATTATGAATGGTATTTCCATCCTATTTCTAGCAGGAATATTTGTATTCTTATATTTCAAAAATGAATTCATTTTATTGTCTTTTTTACAATTGAGAAAGCAAAATTTTGAAGGTGCAGGAAAATGGTTGTCATATATTAAAAATCCTAGTAGTGCTTTAATTCAAAAACAAGAAGGGTATTTTAACTTTTTACATGGGATTTTGATTTCTCAGACAAACATGACCAAGGCAGAGAAATTCTTTAAAAAAGCATTGAAGTTAGGATTGTCTATGAAACATGATGAGGCCATGGCTAAATTACAATTAGGAGGTATTGCAATGTCTAAACGAAGAAAACGTGAGGCCACCATGCTTATTAATGAGGCGAAGAAATTAGACACTCAGAAAGTATTAGCAGAACAGATTAAAATGATGAAAAATCAATTGAAGAAAATATAATTTCTCTTCTCTATACAATACAGAAAGTGCAATTCATTGATTGAATTGCACTTTTTTTTTGCTGTATACTTTCAGTATAGATCCACGGGACCAAATAAACGGGTTTGGATACACGAGTATAGACACATGAGTATAGATTCAACGGACTAAATAAACGGGTTTGGATGCAATAGTATAGAGACACAGGTCTGAATGAACGGATATGGGAGCACACTCGTATCAATACAAAACAATTCTCCTACGTATCACCAAACAAAAAATGCAAGCCAAAAGGCTTGCATTTTTTATAGTTATAAAAACAAATCGCTTTAAAAAACGACATGCGGTTTTAATTCCTTATTAAACTGTATGATGTTTACCCCATTATTCTGGTAGCCACTCATAAACTTTTTAGAATAGTCAAAAGCGGTACTCAAACGGAAAGACCTCCCTGCCTTTAATCCATCTTCCAGACTTCCTGCACAAGCCAACCTCATCAATACGTCGTAGGTGACATCAAATCCACGCATCGCGTATTTAGACGGAGCTGTATGGTTTTGCTCACGATACTTTCTAGCAAAATTGAGGGTGTTTTCAGTAATGACATCTGTGTACTCACTCGCTGCAAATGTAAAAGCTAATTTTCCTAATGAATTGTTATCAACTCGGTCAAAACCTTTATTTTTAGAGATCGCAAACAAGCGAACTTTAGGCTCTTTTTCATCCTCTTCCAAAGGAATAGCGCCTACTGTATTTACAGCATCTCCAAGGGTAAGATATTCATCACCCAATAAAATAATCCAATTATTTTTAGTTTTAGAAACATGGTTTAAAATTTTCCGTTTCTTAATATACCCTTCTGTTTCTGGACGTACTACAGCAACTTCTATCACATCATCCATCGTTTTTAATTCCTTCACTACTCTCAATATAGTACTTTGAGTTTTTTTGGAATTATCACCGATCACAATGATATTTTCACCTTTATAATGTTGTTTTATATAGTGAATCAAGGCATCCTCTAGCATTTTTTTTCCCGAAGCTGCCTTAATCAAATTAGTAGCATATAAGGAATATTGATATTTACTAGAAAACATAGGCGCCACTACTGGAGCATTAATTCTCTTGGCTAAATTATGTGCATTGGATAAAAACAAAGGACCTATCACAACATCTGTCTCTTCAAAATTATGGCGACTGGCTATTTCCTGAATCTTTACACCTGAATTCTCTGTATCAAATACATTCAGGTTTACAAAAATCCCTTTTTCCCGTAAAGAATCAATGGCTATTTTAGCCCCCATATAATAATCAGTAGCAATGTTTAAGATTTTACTCGATTTACTTTTTCCATCAAAAGACAACTTCTTATTCACATTAAAAGGAAGCATTAATACGACGTTTAAATGCTCTTTAAGAATATTTTCCTCCTCTAAAAAGAACGTTGAAATTTCCGAAAGTTCTCTTATTTTCAGTTCCATTCCTAATTTTAAACCTTCCAATAAAGTAGGATTTAAACCTATCAACTCGTCATCACTCACAGAGTAACGCTGTTTTAAATTAAAAAAGGTATCCCCTTTTTCAACCGTGTGCATTAAAAAATTTTCTTTTTCAATTTCATCGATCGTTAGTGGCTTATTTTTCTCTCCAACTATAATTTGCTGTCCCAACTGAACACCTTCAAGCATGGTAGGATTGAAAGCAATAAATTCATCCTTAGTCCATCCAAAACGTTTTTCTAAATTGAAAAAATTATCTCCTTTAACAATGGTATGCACTTCGTATTTATCCGTATCTATAAGCGTATTTACAGGCGTATCTATAACCGTCGCAACTTCTGTAATCTCTGCTACGGAAACCGAACGTTTAATATACTTTATTGCTTGACCTATTTTCAAGCCTTCTTTCAAGAAAGGATTCAAACGTAATAATTCACTTTCAGAATTATGATACTTTTTAGCGATTGCATATAAAGTATCCTTTGGTTGAGACACGTAATAAGCATAATCAGCAGCTGAAGCAATAATAGCTCCTCCACTATTATAGTTCAAATTAGGCACTATAATCACTGTACTCATCACAGGATTACGACCTACATCGGGATTTAATCTTCTTAAATTCCGTTTTTTGATATTGAACTTTTTAGCAATGCTTTTTAATGATTCCCCTTTTTGAATCGTATAGGAAACATACTTTTTTTCCTGAGCAATGAGTACTACAGAAAACAACATGCAAACGATTATTAAAAACGACAGTTTTTTCTTAAACATATATAATTACTATTTATTTATTCCCACTCTATGGTTGCAGGTGGCTTAGAACTAATGTCATATACAACTCTATTCACACCCTTTACATTATTTATTATTTTATTTGAGATTTTTTGTAAAAACTCATAAGGTAAATTCACCCAATCAGCTGTCATTCCATCCGTAGATTCAACGGCTCTCAAGGCGACTACTTTTTCATAAGTACGTTCATCCCCCATCACTCCAACAGAGTTCACTGGTAATAACATCGCACCTGCTTGCCATACTTTATCGTACAAGCCATCTTCTCTTAATCCATTGATAAAAATAGCATCTACCTCCTGTAAAATACGTACTTTCTCAGGAGTAATATCTCCTAAAATACGAATGGCCAACCCTGGCCCAGGAAAAGGGTGACGACCTAATAACTCGGCATCAATTCCTAATGATTTACCAACTCTACGTACTTCATCTTTAAAAATCATACGCAATGGTTCTACAATCTGTAACTTCATAAAGTCAGGTAATCCACCTACATTATGATGTGACTTGATCGTTGCAGAAGGACCTCCTGTTACAGAAACGGATTCAATAACATCTGGGTAAATAGTTCCTTGTGCTAACCATTTTACATTTTCTATTAAATGGGATTCATCATCAAAAACTTCGATAAATACACGCCCAATAATCTTACGTTTCTTCTCTGGATCACTTTCTCCGGCCAACTCATCCAAAAAGCGTGCCGAAGCATCTACTCCTTTTACGTTTAAGCCCATTCCTTCGTATTGTTTCAATACGCTATCAAACTCATTTTTACGTAACAACCCGTTGTTCACAAACACACAGTGTAAGTTTTCTCCAATGGCTTTATCTAGTAATACAGCGGCTACAGTAGAATCTACTCCTCCTGAAAGTCCTAGAATTACTTTATCACTTCCTACCTTTTCTTTAATAGCAGCAATGGTTTCATCAACAAAAGAAGCTGGTGTCCAATCCTGATCTACCTTCGCAATCCCTACTAAAAAGTTTTCTAATAGCTGTGATCCATCTGTTGAATGGAATACTTCTGGATGGAATTGAATGGCATAAGTTTGCTCTCCTTCTATTTGATACGCTGCATTTTTAACATCATGCGTACTTGCGATCAATTTGTATTCCTCAGGCATTTCCACGATGGTATCACTATGGCTCATCCATACTTGACTTCCTTCGTTGATTCCTTTAAATAAATCACTGGTAGTGTCTATATAAGATAAATTTGCTCTTCCGTATTCTCTGGTATTTGAAGCGCCTACTTTACCTCCAAAAAAGTGTGCCAAATACTGAGCGCCATAACAAACTCCCAACAATGGTTTTTTTCCTTTTATTTTTGATAAATCTGGTTTAGGAGCATCCTCACCCCTAACAGAGTATGGGCTTCCCGATAAAATTACCGCGTTATAATCATCTACATCAAACTTTTTACTGTTAAAAGGATGTATTTCACAATATATGTTGAGTTCTCTAACTCTACGCGCGATCAACTGCGTAAATTGCGATCCGAAATCTAAAATAAGTACTTTGTGTTGCATGCGCAAAAATAATACTAAAATTTTTATGGGCTTATAATTTCTTGACTTTTTTTATGATGTTTATCACTTAAAGCCTAACAATCGCTATTTTAAGCAGAAAAGCACTCTTCCCTTTTTTTCAAAACCCTCGATTTAAGACCTCATTACACATTGTTTCATTTGCTTTCGGCCTCAAACCTCAGAAACAACCCCAAAACTAAATACAAGCCCTTTTAAGAGATGTTTTTATTTTTGTAGTATTTTTCAATATTTTCATCAATCCTCTAGTAAAACGAATTCATTTGCCTACATTTGTTATAACAGTTAAATCCAAAGTAAATATGAGCGAAGAAGCTAAAAAAAACGAGTATTCTGCCGATAGTATCCAAGCATTAGAAGGAATGGAACACGTAAGAATGCGTCCATCGATGTATATTGGAGATGTTGGAACACGTGGGTTACACCATTTAGTATACGAAGTGATAGACAACTCTATAGATGAAGCGATGGCAGGTCATTGTGACACTATTACTGTGGTTATAAATGAAGACAATTCGGTATCTGTAAAAGATAACGGACGTGGAATCCCTGTTGGAATCCACAAAAAAGAAGGTGTTTCTGCTCTGGAGGTTGTAATGACTAAAATTGGAGCTGGTGGTAAATTTGATAAAGATTCTTACAAAGTATCTGGAGGACTGCACGGAGTTGGAGTTTCTTGTGTAAACGCATTATCAGAGCATCTTAGAGCCACTGTTTACAGAGACGGAAAAATATACGAGCAGGAATACGAAATGGGAAAAAGCCTATACCCTGTGAAGGAAATAGGAGTTTCTGACGAAATAGGGACCTTGGTTACTTTTAGACCAGATAAAACTATTTTCAAAGAAACTACAGAATACAGTTACGATACACTATCTAACCGTTTAAGAGAATTATCTTTCTTAAATAAAGGATTGAAAATATCTATAACTGATAAAAGAAATACGGATGATGAAGGGAATTTTATTTACGAAGAATTTGTTAGTGAAATTGGACTTTCAGAATTTGTAACTTATTTAGATGCGACAAGAGAACAATTAACTTCTCAAGTAATTTCCATGGAAGGGGAGAAAAATGGTGTTCCTGTGGAAGTTGCCATGGTTTACAACACTTCTTATACAGAAAATTTACACTCGTATGTAAACAATATTAACACCATAGAAGGTGGAACACACTTAGCAGGTTTTAGACGTGGATTAACAAATACACTAAAAAAATACGCAGAAGCTTCTGGATTGTTAGATAAATTAAAATTTGACATTGCTGGAGATGACTTTAGAGAAGGGTTAACCGCTATTATTTCTGTAAAAGTAGCTGAACCACAATTTGAAGGACAGACTAAAACCAAATTAGGAAACAGAGATGTAACCTCTGCGGTAAGTCAAGCTGTTTCTGAAATGCTAAATGATTACTTGGAGGAAAACCCAGGTGACGCGAAAATAATCGTTCAAAAAGTAATTCTTGCGGCTCAAGCGAGACATGCGGCGCGTAAAGCCCGTGAAATGGTGCAACGTAAGACAGTGATGTCCATCGGAGGATTGCCAGGAAAACTAAGTGACTGTTCTGAAACAGATCCAGCATTGTGTGAAATATTCCTAGTCGAGGGAGATTCGGCAGGGGGAACGGCCAAACAAGGACGTGACCGTATGTTCCAAGCTATTTTACCTTTACGTGGTAAAATTCTGAACGTAGAAAAAGCCATGCAACACAAGGTTTTTGAAAACGAAGAAATTAAAAACATGTTTACTGCCTTAGGAGTTACTATAGGAACAGAAGAAGACAGTAAAGCGTTAAATCTTTCCAAATTACGCTATCATAAAATTGTGATTATGTGTGATGCCGATGTGGATGGTAGTCATATTGCTACCTTAATTTTAACCTTCTTCTTCAGATACATGAAAGAATTGGTTGAAAATGGACATATTTTTATTGCGACTCCTCCTTTATACTTAGTAAAGAAAGGACAGAAAAAACAATACGCATGGAGCGATGAAGAACGTGATATGATCGCCAAGAATCTTGGAGGAAGTGTAAACATCCAACGTTATAAAGGTCTTGGAGAAATGAATGCGGATCAACTATGGGATACGACCATGAATCCTGAATTCAGAACCCTACGCCAAGTAACTATAGACAACCCACAAGAAGCAGATAGAGTATTCTCTATGCTAATGGGAGATGATGTACCGCCTCGTAGAGACTTTATTGAGCGCAATGCAAAATACGCAAATATTGATGCTTAAATCATTCTAATTATACACAAAAAAAGCCCTTCAAATTGAAGGGCTTTTTTTGTGCATATAAATGAAATAAAACAAACAGCTTAGCAACGAATTTCTTATTTTTGAAACTTAAAACCCAATCATATCATGAAGAAACTAACCCTTCTCACCCTACTCCTTTTTCTTAGCTTACAAACAAAAGCTCAAGATTTAGAACTCCTTTTATACGCGAAAGACGATGCCAGTAAGCTAATGGAAAACTACATGAATCCTGTCATGGAAGGTATGTTATTCAGTTTAAACAATGGATGGTATCACACCGCTAAAACGCATAAGAAACTAGGATTTGACATCACTTTTAACGTCAATGCTTCTATAGTCCCTTCCGCGTCAACATCTTTTGTCTTTAACGAAGCTGACTATCAATATTTATCCTTAGAAAATGGAGATAAAACAGCCACCATGCAAACCATCATGGGAGATGATAATACACAAAACATAGTAGTAAGCACAGCGATCCAAGGAAAAACCGTTGAAGCGACTAAATTTTCACTACCGAATGGCATTACTGGAGATTTACCTATCAACGCAATCCCATCACCTATGGTACAAGTAGGGATTGGATTACCCTTTAACACCGATTTAAAGGTGCGTTTATTACCTAATATAAATACAGACGATGTAGACGGCTCTATGTTTGGTATCGGAATTCAACACGACATTCTACAGTATTTTGCCCCCCTAGACAAGCTTCCTTTAAATGTATCTATCCTTGCTGCTTTCACCAATATGAACATAGATTACGACCTACAAAACAGTAGTTCTATGGATGGGAAAAATCAAAAAGCGAGTTTTGCTATGAAAGCATATACAGTGCAAGCCATCGCCTCATTAAATTTCCCTTTTATTGCCATATACGGAGGAGTCGGATATGACTTTGGAAACACCACCTTGAAACTAAAGGGAGATTATGAATTAGAATATACAGACGCAGGGACTGGCATGACTTTTACGGACGCTATTACTGACCCCATTAATTTAGATTTTAATGCCAATAGTTTTAGAACAACTCTAGGTGCAAGATTAAGTTTAGGTTTCTTTAAAATATACGCTGATTACTCGATTAAGAAGTACCACACTATTTCTACAGGTATTGCCTTTAGTTTTAGATAATCCGTAATTTTTAGAGCACTATTTTAGGATTCTTTAATTTATAAAACGAATTCGTTTAAATTAATAATAGATTAATTATCGTATTGTAAAATTGAGTATATTTACTTATTAATAGAAACAAAATAAAACAACATAAAATGAAAGTAACAATAGTAGGGGCTGGTGCTGTTGGTGCAAGTTGCGCCGAGTATATTGCCATTAAAGATTTCGCTTCAGAAGTAGTATTAATTGACATTAAAGAAGGATTCGCAGAAGGAAAAGCAATGGACCTTATGCAATGTTCTTCTCTGAATGGTTTTGACACTAAAATCACTGGAGTCACCAACGATTATGCAAGAACTGCAGGAACTGATATCGCCGTAATTACAAGTGGAATTCCTAGAAAACCAGGAATGACTCGTGAAGAATTAATCGGAATTAATGCTGGGATTGTAAAATCTGTAGCAAGTAGTATTATCGAGCATTCTCCAGAAGCTATTATTATTGTAGTAAGTAACCCAATGGACACAATGGCTTATTTAGCACATAAATCTTTAGGGATACCAAAACACAGAATTATTGGAATGGGTGGAGCTTTAGACAGCGCTCGTTTTAAATATCGTTTAGCGGAAGCTTTAGATTGCCCAACTTCTGATGTAGAAGGAATCGTAATTGGAGGTCACAGTGATGTAGGAATGGTACCATTAATTAACAATGCAGTACGTAACAGCATTCCTGTTTCTGAATTCTTATCAGAAGAAAGAATGGCTCAAATAGTTGAAGACACTAAAGTAGGTGGAGCAACATTGACTAAATTATTAGGAACTAGCGCTTGGTATGCACCAGGAGCGGCTGTTTCTGAGTTAGTAAAAGCTATTGCTTTAGACACGAAGAAAATGTTTGCTTGTTCTGCTTTATTAGAAGGAGAATACGGATTAAACGACATCTGTATCGGAGTTCCTTGTATTTTAGGGAAAAATGGTATCGAGAAAATCGTAGAAGTAACATTATCTGCAGAAGAAGCAGAAAAACTAAAAACAAGTGCAGCAGGAGTTAAGAAAACCAATGCATTGTTAAACTAGAAATAGTATGGAGAGTTTATAGATGCGTATTAAGAGAAGCCTCTTGTACCTTTATACTTCTTAAAATAATAAAAAATCCCGCCATGGCGGGATTTTTTTATATATAATATCTAATTTCTCAATCGTCCTATTCCTTAAGACAATCCTGAAATTACACCCTCATTATCAATGTCCATATGTTCAGAGGCTGGTGTCTCAGGCAATCCCGGCATACGCATCATCTTTCCTAAAATAGGAATTACAAATCTTGCACCTGCAGCAATTTCAATTTCACGTACTGTAATGGTGAAATTCTCTGGCCTTCCTACTTCCGTTTCATTGTCTGAAAAAGACTTCTGAGTTTTAGCCATACATACTGCAAAATCACTAAATCCTAAACGATCAATTCTACGTAAGTTTAATTTGGCCTTTTTATCATAATCTACTTGTGTAGCCCCATATATTTCACGCGCAATAATTTCTATTTTATCCTTAATTGGAGATTTCCAATCGTACAAAGGCTTAAAATTAGTGGTATTATTTTCAACTACCTTTACCACAGCTTCCGCTAATTTCCTGGTTCCTTTCCCTCCTTTTGCCCATCCATCGGACACTACAGCTTGCACACCAAGTTCGTTACATCGCTCTATCACATAATCTACTTCTTCATAAGAATCCGTCACAAAAGCATTGATTGCTACTACAGGTTCTATGTTAAATTTACGTATATTTTCGATGTGCTTTTCTAAGTTACAGAACCCTGCACGTACAAACGCAATGTTAGGCGTATTAAATTCATCTTTCTTAGCACCACCGTGATGACGCAAGGCTCTTATAGTCGCCACTAACACCACTGCTTTTGGATTTAGACCCGCATGTGCACATTTAATATTCAAAAACTTTTCCGCCCCTAAATCTGCTCCAAAACCAGCTTCTGTCACCACATATTTAGACAAAGAAAGCCCCATTTTAGTCGCAATAATTGAATTGGTTCCTTGTGCAATATTAGCAAAAGGTCCTCCATGGATAATGGCAGGATTCTCTTCTAAGGTTTGCACTAAATTAGGTTTAATAGCATCTTTTAACAGAATAGCCATCGCATTCTCCGCTTTTAAATCACGCGCAAAAACCGCCTTTTTATCAAAAGTAAATCCGATAAAAATATCTCCCAATCGCTTTTTTAGATCCGAAAAATCTGACGCCATACATAAAATAGCCATCACTTCGGAAGCAGGCGTAATATTAAAGCCATCCTCTCTAGGAACCCCGTTCGCTGTACCACCTAAACCTATGGTAATTTGTCTTAAGGCACGATCGTTCATATCTATAACACGCTTCCAAAAAATAGTTCGTGCATCCAAATTCAAATTACAACACTTACTCTGAAGGTTATTATCAATCAATGCAGATAATAAATTATTTGCTTTTTCAATGGCATTAAAATCACCCGTAAAATGCAAGTTAATATCTTCCATAGGTACTACTTGAGAATACCCACCTCCGGCAGCTCCTCCTTTAATCCCAAATACAGGCCCTAAAGACGGCTCTCTTAACACAACCGTTGCTTGCTCTCCAATCGCATTTAACCCTTCCGTTAACCCAATTGAGATCGTTGTTTTCCCTTCTCCTGCAGGTGTAGGTGTTAAGGCAGTAACTAAAACTAAGTTATTTTTTTTTATTTTTTCTTCATCAATTAAACTCAAAGGTAATTTAGCTTTGTACTTTCCATACATCTCTAAATCATCCTCTTCTATTTTTAACTTTTTTGCAATATGCTTAATATGAATTAGCTCTTTATTTTGGGCTATTTCTATGTCACTCAGATACTTCATAAATCCTGACTTTAATAATTTTATTTAAATAAATAACGGCAATATGTTTCCACACGAACACACTAACTGTACATTCCTTCCTCTTAAAAAGAAATCGCTAAAAACATAAAATCGCGACAACAAATATACTAAAACCAACACTTGGATTCATTATAAAGTATTGCATAAGAAAATAAGGGGAGAAAAACACTAAAAGTATTGGCTTTTGTGGTCTGAAATGATATATTTGCACGTTTCTTACAAATTCAAGTTTTAACAAATAAGATTATAATGCAAAACAAAGGACTTATTAAATTATTCGCTATTCTATTCGGAATAGTAAGTTTATACCAATTATCATTTACTTATTTCACAAATGGTGTTGAGGATAAAGCAAAAATTTACGCCACTTCACAAACTGAAGACGGTAAAGAATTAGCAAGATTAGAAAGAAAGTATTTGGACTCAGTTTCCAATTTACCTATCATTGATTTAGGGTTCTCTCAATTTAGCTACAACGAAATTAAAGATAAGTCGATCAATTTAGGATTGGATTTAAAAGGTGGAATCAACGCTATCTTACAAGTATCTGTAAAAGATATTTTAATCGGTCTATCTAACGAATCTAAAAACGCAACGTTTAATGAAGCTTTAGCAAAAGCGACCGTCCTTCAAAAAACGAGTAATGAAATATTTATAGATTTATTCTTCCAAGAATTTAAAGAATTAAGTGCTGGAAAAGTAAAGTTAAGTGACCCTAGCATCTTTGGAAACAAATCCTTGCGTGAGAAAATTAACTTTAAAATGTCAGACAAGGAAGTGCAACCAATTATTGAAGCGGAAGTTACAGGTTCTGTAAATACTGCTTTTGAGGTATTGCGTAGTCGTATTGACAAATTTGGAGTTACACAACCAAACATCCAACGTATTGGACAGTCTGGACGTATCTTAATTGAATTACCAGGTGCTAAAGATATTGAACGTGTTCAACGTTTGTTACAAAGTACTGCCGAATTACAATTCTGGGAAGTATTTACAAACCAAGAAATCCAAAACTTCCTTTTCGAAGCAAACAGCGTTATCGAAGCTTCTTTAGCTCAAAACGAAGAAACAACTGAAGCTAAGAAAACGAAAGAAGAAGAATTAGAAGACTTATTAGGTGCTGATACAGATTCAACTACTGTAAAGAAAATAAATAATTTATTTGCAGTATTCTCTCCAAACTTTGCACAGAGTGCGGCTCAAATTAGTTCTATCATAGGAAACGCAGCCGTATCTGATACAGCTACTGTAAACAAATACCTCGCCTTAAGAAAAGTAAGGAATTTATTACCTAACGAATTAAAGTACGTGAAATTCTTATGGGATGCTAAATCATTCACAGGAACATTAACTACTGGTGAGAGAAAAGACTTAATTAATTTATACGCTATTAAATCGAATAGAGATGATGTAGCGCCTATTGAAGGAGATGTTATTGATGATGCCTCTCAGACGTATGACCAATACGGTTCTAGTCCAGAAGTAAGCATGACCATGAATTCTGTAGGAACTAAATTATGGGCCAAAATGACCACAGAAAATGCAGGGAAATTTGTAGCCGTTGTTTTAGATAACTACGTATACACTGCTCCACATGTAAATGACCCTATTACTACAGGACGTACTTCTATCTCTGGTGGAAGCATGACTGTTACAGAAGCACAAGATATTGCAAACGTATTAAAAGCAGGTAAATTACCCGCTGCAGCACATATTATTCAATCAGAAGTTGTTGGACCATCATTGGGACAAGAAGCAATTGATAGTTCTTTACTATCATTTGCATTAGCCTTAGTATTAGTATTACTTTGGATGGTTTTCTATTACGGTAAAGCAGGATTAATGGCAAATGTAGCCTTGGCGGTGAACTTACTGTTCATCTTTGGTATCTTAACCTCTTTTGGTGCGGTATTAACCTTACCTGGAATTGCGGGAATCATCTTAACCATCGGTATGTCGGTAGATGCGAACGTAATTATCTTTGAACGTATTAAAGAAGAACTCGCTAAAGGACGTGGATTAATAGAATCTATTGCCCATGGGTTTAGTGTAAAAGGAGCCTTGTCTGCTATTATTGATGCGAATATCACTACCTTATTAACAGGGGTTATCTTATATTTATTTGGAACAGGACCTGTAAAAGGATTTGCTTACACTTTAATCGTAGGTATTATTACCTCACTATTTACAGCTATTTTCATCACCCGTTTAATAATAGACTGGTATGCAACCAAAGGGAAGAAATTTACCTTTACCACTAATATCACTAAGAACTGGTTTAGAAACGTACATGTAGATTTCTTAAAGAAACGTAAAATAGCTTATATTTTATCTACCGTATTTATTATTGCAGGTTTAGCCTCATTATTTACAAATAGCTTAAACTATGGAGTCGATTTCGTAGGAGGTCGTACTTATGTAGTTAAATTTGACAAAGTAATCAAGCCTACAACGGTAGCTGATGCTTTAAAAGGTGCTTTCGGAAGTTCTCCCGAAGTAAAAACTTATGGAGATGTAAGCCAACTAAAAATCACCACTAAATACAAAATTGAAGAAGAAGGAAATAAGATCGATGATGAAGTAATGAACTTACTTTTCACGAACTTAAAACAATTCCTTCCAGAAGGAACGGACTTAGAAACCTTCACTGGTGGATTTGACGGTCAAAAAATTGGAGTAATGAGTCGTATTAAAGTAGAGCCAACTATTGCTGATGATATTAAAACATCTGCAAAATGGGCGATCTTCGGTTCTTTATTCTTTGTATTCTTATACATCCTATTCCGTTTCCGTAAATGGCAATACAGTTTAGGAGCGGTAGTAGCCGTATTCCATGATGTATTAGTGGTAATGGGAGTCTTTAGTATCTTCTACAAAATCCTACCATTTGATATGGAAATTGGACAGTCATTTATTGCGGCTATTCTAACAGTAGTTGGATATTCCTTGAATGATACGGTAGTAATTTTTGATAGAATTCGTGAATTTAGCGGCTTGGACAAAAAAGGAAACTTTGCAGCTATTGTAAACAAAGCCTTGAGTAGTACTTTAGGACGTACCATTAACACGTCTTTAACTACCTTAGTGGTACTTTCAGCAATCTTCTTCTTCGGAGGAGATTCTATTAAAGGATTTATGTTCGCATTGATTGTAGGGGTTATAGTAGGAACTTACTCTTCCTTATTTATTGCCTCACCGATTATGTACGATACCGTTAAAAAGGTAATTAAGAAGAACTAGAAACATACATTTTATATCACAATAACCGTTTTGATACGTCAAAACGGTTTTTGTATTTCAAATTAGCAAGTATAGATGAGATTCATTTTCATCTTAACAATTGATTATTAACTTTGTAGCAAAGTAAGAATATGAGTATTATTAAACTTCACGATAAATATTTCAAACAGTATATTTCAGAGGATAAAATCCAAGCTGTTGTTAAAAAAATGGCCCATGACATCGGGAGAGAATTCCAAAACGAAACACCTATTTTTATAGGGATTTTGAATGGATGCTTTATGTATATGGCCGATTTCATACGTGAATACCCTGGGAATTGTGAAGTTTCGTTTGTAAAACTAGCCTCATACACGGGGACCTCTTCTACTGGAGCTGTCAAACAATTAGTAGGAGTCAATCAAGATTTAGAAGGACGCATCGTCGTTATCTTAGAAGATATTATAGATACTGGGAATACCCTAGAAGAAATCTATAAAATATTTAGTGACAAAAAAGTAAAACAATTAAAAATTGCCACCTTATTCTTCAAACCAGATGTATTTAGAAAGGAATTACCGATAGACCACATTGGGATGTCTATTCCAGATAAATTTATTGTTGGTTATGGATTGGACTACGACAATCTCGGAAGAAATTTTGCGGCAATTTACCAACTAACAACAAAGCCTAAAATGAAAAACATTGTATTATTTGGACCTCCAGGAGTTGGAAAGGGAACTCAGGCGGCCATTTTAAAAGCAAAGTATAACCTTGTCCATATATCGACAGGTGATATTTTCAGAGACCACATTAAACGACAAACAGAATTAGGAAAAATAGCACAATCTTTCATGGATTATGGAAACTTTGTACCAGACAACGTTACCATAGAAATGTTAGAAACAGAAATTGAAAAAAATCCAGACGCCAATGGATTTATTTTTGATGGTTTCCCTAGAACTCCTACCCAAGCAATAGCTTTAGATAAGTACCTCACAGAGAAAGGAGAACACTTAAGTGGAATGGTTGCTTTAGAAGTTCCAGAAGAAACACTTGTAACACGCATATTAGAGCGCGGTAAAACCAGTGGAAGACCTGATGATCAAGACGAAGCAAAAATCAGACACCGCTTCCATGAATACCACACTAAAACTGAGATGTTAAAAGATTTCTATTCAGAACAGCATAAATACTTTGGTATTAATGGAGTAGGACTTGTAACGGACATTACAGCAAGATTGAGCCAGGTTATAGACAATCTTTAGCTCTAAATCACATAATATAAACTGTTTAATTGTACCTTTGTACGATTAAACAGTTTTTTTAATTTTAAGACAATGACAGAAGGGAATTTTGTAGACTATATAAAAATACATGCATCTTCAGGAAAAGGAGGACAAGGATCCATGCACTTGCATCGTGAAAAATACATCGATAAAGGTGGACCAGATGGAGGAGATGGTGGTAGAGGTGGACATATTATTGTCCGTGCCGAGCCTAATTCTTGGACATTATTTAATCTAAAGTTCAAGCAACACTTTAGAGCAGATCATGGTGGTGCTGGAGGAAAATCAGAAAGTACAGGAAAACAGGGTAAAGATATTTATATCGATGTCCCCTTAGGAACTATTATTCGTGATGGTGATACGCTAGAGGTAATTTTCGAAATTACGAAAGAAAACACCGAACAGGTTTTATTACCCGGAGGAAAAGGAGGAAGAGGAAACGCTCACTTCAAATCACCTACAAACCAGACACCTCGATACTCACAACCAGGAATTGATGGACAAGAAGGTTGGTTTCAATTGGAATTAAAAGTACTCGCCGATGTAGGTTTAGTAGGATTTCCTAATGCAGGAAAATCTACGTTATTATCTGTGTTAACTTCTGCAAAACCAAAAATTGGAGATTATCCATTTACTACATTAAAACCTAATTTAGGAATTGTAGAATACAGAGGATACAAGTCGTTTATTATGGCAGATATCCCTGGAATTATAGAAGGTGCTGCTGAAGGAAAAGGACTTGGACATTACTTCTTAAGACATATAGAACGTAACTCTACCCTACTCTTTTTAATCCCTGCAGACAGCATGGACATCATAAAAGAGTACGAAATATTATTGAATGAACTACGTCAACACAATCCGGAATTAATGGATAAGCAACGCTTATTAGCCATTTCTAAATCTGATTTGTTAGATGATGAATTAAAAGAAGAAATAGCCAAAGAATTACCCGAAGGAATCGACGCTATTTTTATCTCTTCAGCGATCAACCAAGGAATGGTGGAGTTGAAAGATAAATTATGGGCAACTTTAAATAATTAATTGGTAATAATTACAGGCAGTGTAAAGGTACTGGAAACAGGAATTGCACGCTTAATAGCAGGCTGAATTAAAGGTATACTATCCGCACATTGCAATAGCATACGTTTAATTTGGTCTAATTTTTTGGAATTTTCAGAGGCCAAAGTAAACAAACTCACTTCCCCTTTTTTTGAAATATTTAATTGGACAATTATAGTATCATTGATACTTTGAGAAGAGGAATATTGAAAACCATCCATACAATCTCTGATATAATTCATCAGTATTTTCTGAGAACATTCCCACTGAGCCTCTTTAGAGTCTAGCCCGCTACATACAGCATACATTGGGTAAGAATCCAATTGTTTTAAATTGATAATCGTATCCACTACTCCCCCTTTGGAAGTAACTCTTAATGCTTTCGTATCAAGTTTATTACAGCTACTAATACTCGCTAAAAAAAGGAGTGCTAAAAATATTCTTTTGGGCATGCATCTTAATTTTCTATGTGAAAATACAACAAAATAAGGGAACCATCAACAAAACAAGAAGGAAGACTGCTGCAATTATATACGGCCATGCAATCTAGAAATATAAGCCGCCGGGTACTCCCCCATTTTTTTATAAAAAGCCTTCGTAAAAGACTCTCTTGTTTTATAGCCCGCTTCGGTCGCCAACGCTTTATTGGTGTACTGTGATAATTTAGGTTCACTACTTAGTTGCTCAATAATATAACGAATACGCAAATCATTCAAATAAGCACTGAAATTTACTCCTTTGGTATGGTTCACCACCTTGGATAAATACGTAGAATTTGTCTGCATATTTTGAGCGAGTAAATTCAAGGTCATATTGGCCTCTAAAAACCCGTGTTCTTTTTCAAATTTAGCCAGTAAGTGAGAAAGGACTTCCACTGTATCATCCGATATATTCACCGTATTTTTAGCGTGTGAAACAGCTGATTTCACAGCTACCTTCTTTCTTACATTTGAAAATATATTTTTAGATAAACGAAGTTTCTTACGCAGTAAAAAAACGACAAAAAGAACCATTATTAGTACTCCAAAAAACACCGTGCCCCTACGTTTTTGCTGCTCCAATGATAGTACTTCAGCTTCTATTTCCTTGATTAATCGTTCCAAATCATCACTATTGGATTTTTCTAATCGCAAACTGTCTGATTGCAATTGCATCCATTGTGACACCAAGGAATCATGCGTGTATTTTAACCTTCCGTGGAGCACAAATCCCGATTTAGACACAGAATCATGAAAAAACAAAGGAGACGTAGATCTAAGGGTAGGAACCCCTAATAGCTTCTCTCCTAAATCGAGTTTATAGTCGAATAAAACATCCCTGTTTACAGTACCGGCATACATTACAGATTCCACTGTAAAACAAGCACAAAAAAAGGTACAAAAAAGACTGATTTTTAAATAGTGTTTCAAAAAAAATAGGGTTTGAATTATTCGATCGATCTAAAAAATAACAACGGTTAGTAATAGAATGCCTATTATTAACCGTTGCAAATATACATATTTTCAATAAAACACCCTCTTGACTTTTCTGTTTTAAATTTCATCCGTGATTTCTCCCTCTAAGAACATCTTTTTTCTAATTATTTTTAAACGTTGTTTCGCATAGTTAGTTAGTACTACATCCCTACTTTCAAAACGCTCAAGGTATATTTCATATAATCTTAAAGCGGTATTTTTATCTTTATAATAGGATTCTGCCGTAACTGCCCACTGAAATAAGCCTTTGTAAAAACGTTTCCCACTTCTATATGATTTTTTAAAATAGACAATGGCTTCTTTTAACTTCCCTTCTTCTTGTAATATCGTCCCTAATAAAAATTGTGGAGCACTTAAATTTAGCCTGGCTCCATAAAGCGATCCTAACAGCACAGATTTCGCACGTTTCACTTTCTTTCTCTTATAGTAAATAGTTGCCAATTTATACGCATATTCAAAACTCTCTCGGTCCATTTTTACTGCTTTTCCAAAATACACCTGTGCACTGTCTAATTGATTCATTTTCTCAAAACAAGCCCCTTTTAAACTGTTAACGGCCGCATTTGAAAACTGTAGACTGTCTAAGGTATTGCAATATTGGATACTCTCCTTGTATTTTTTACTGGTATACAGAAACGAAGCCTTCAATTGAAGAAAATTTAAACTCTCCTTATTTAAGGCAAGTCCTTTATCGATAAATAGCTGGGTAGAATCCTTAAATTTCAAGCGCTTATAAAATTTCGCCAACTCAAAAATACTTTTCACATGTGCCGAATCTCTCCTAAAGGCATCTAAAAATAATTCCCCTGAAGTAAAAACGTTTCCTTGTTTTTTTAAAATCCTTCCCATTTGATAACTATAAGAAGGATTTGTTTGATCCTTTTGCTTCAAATAGTTGTACATTTTAAAAGCATGCATCTTCTGTCGAGTACTATTGTACAATCGCGCCAATTGATTTGCTACCAGTAAATTAGAAGAATCTTTTACAAAAACATTCTCATAAATAAAAATGGCGTTCTTAGACATTCCAGCCGCATGATAACTTTTAGCTAATTGTATATCTATGACATCCGACGGATTCATTTCCAATGCTTTTTTATAATTGAATATTGCCTTATTATAATGTCCAATTTGATGATAAATACCAGCTTTTTCAACAAAATCAACAAATAAAGGGCGTTCTTTTTTATCCAATTCCACCAAACGAGCTTGATAATTCCCTGGGGCAATCACCTGTGAATTTACAATGCCTTGTGCCCAGATACTTGCACCATACAAAACCAACAAATAGCAACTGATCTTTTTCATAATTGTGTTTTATTCAATGAATCTTACTTATAAAAAAAATCCAACATCCATCTTTATAAATTTAGATGAATGTTGAACAAAAACTTCTTAATCTACCGTTAATAAAATAGGCAATGAATACTTGAGACCTACAGGTTTCCCCTCATGCAATGCAGGTATCATTTTTGGAAGTGCCTTAATCACTCTAACAGCCTCTTCCTCTAGTTTTTTATGCGGTGCTCTAGCACGAACCATATCTATATTTCCTTCCTTATCTATAGAAAACATCACGAAAATTCGTTTTATACCTGGGTCTATTCCTAGCCCTTTAGTTAATTCCCTATTAAAATTTTCTATCACAAAAGTATCTATCTTTTCTGACAGGCATTTTTTTGAATTTACAGCATCTTCACAACCAGGAAAAACAGGTACTTGATCTATCGTAGTAAAGGAGAGATAGTCTTTCGTTTTTTCTGCCATTTCTTCTCTTTCTCTTTTTCGCTTCAACATTTCTAGGCTTGGTTTCCTCACTCCTTTTGTATCAATATAAAAATGCCATACACGCTTTCCGTCAGTACTTAATTTAAAGAAAACATCTCCTTCTTGTAAAGGAAGACTCGTTTCTTTCCATTTTTTCATGGTTTTAAGTTCCTTCTCCGTCATGTCTTTTTCAGGAATTATTTCTCCCTCAAAAACACTACCAATAAATATATGAAAATCGCCACTTGAAATTAGCTTCCCTTGGTTTTCTTGGGCTTCATTTACGATGTTTTGAATGTCCACTTCTTTTTCACAAGAAGTATAAATTAACATACTCAGTAGTAAAGGAAGGAGTAATAAATACTTTAATTGTTTCATCTTTTTTGATTTGTTTTTTGTGATCATCTTGATTCTTTTTTTTAAAAGTGACTGTTTGCAAAACTGATTGACAAACGAAATATTTTCTACGCCAAATGTATGCGCGAGTAAATTATTGAAATATTGATGCTTATTACTGTCCTTTAGTACCTCCTCATCTGAAAGATATTCATGGACGGCAGTAATTCTCTGTTGATATATAAAAATAAGAGGATTAAACCACATGCCTATTTTTAAGATTTCAAAGACTAGTAAATCTAAGGTATGCCATTGCTTACTATGTACCAATTCATGCTGAATTACCTGTAATTGGTTGTTTTCAAGCAGTTTTTTATGGATAAAAATATAGCTAAAAAATGAAAATGCTACTTCATTATCTTGTGATATAACAAGACTATACCCCTTCTTTTTAACTATTTCTCCAACGTGTAATAATCGAAAAATACGAAATAATTTCACGCAAAAAACGAGTGTAAAAAACCCAGCCCCTACATAAAACAACAAACCTCCATAATTCACAGATTTATAAATCCCCAAAGATTCTATGGAACTTTGAGGATCCAATACCACGGCAGGAAATTGATACACCACTTCCTGAGGAATCACATACTTTAAACTAGACAATTGTATGAACGGGATTAAAAATGAAAATAAGGGGGTTGCCAATAAATACCACCTATTGTATTTGAAAAAAGTTTCCTTTTGCAAAAACAAATCATAAATCCCTAGGAACAACACTTGTATAAAAACGACTTGTATTATATAATTTATCATTAGCTTCTATATTCTTGGTTCATAAAATAATTCGTAAAAGGAGGTTTTTATTACTCCGTTTTCTTAGCATCTATCATTTTTAAAATAGCATCTAATTCTGACATGTCCATCTTATTTTTAGCTACAAAAAAAGAGACCATACTCTTAAAAGAACCTCCAAAATAACCATCTACTAATTTATTTAAAGATTGATTACTATAGGATTCTTTCGCTATTATAGGATGATACACATAGCCTCTCCCTTTAGCTGTATGCCCTACAAATTCTTTTGTTTCCAAAATCCTAATTATAGTAGATACCGTGTTATATGCTGGTTTTGGCTCCGGTAATTCAGCGATTATTTCTTTTACAGAAGCCGATTTTAACCCCCATAATACTTGCATAAATTGCTCCTCCGCCTTTGTTAACTGTTTACTGTTTGTCATAATTAACTGATTTTCATTACACAAATATAACTAAATAATTAGTTTAAACTAATTATTTAGTTATAAAAAAATTAAACTAGAATTGCACACCTGATATAATTGTCCGATTTTTGACATTCATTTTGTAACAAAAAAAATAAATATGGATATATTTTTAGCGATTTTAGGCTTTGTACTCGCCATTATAGGGATCATCGGTGCATTTTTACCGGTACTTCCTGGCCCGTTGACTAGTTGGGTCGGATTCTTAGTCTTACATTTAAGTGATACCGTTCCTATGAATTGGCTTTTTTTAGGCATCACACTAGCCATTGCCCTTCTTATTTGGATCTTAGATTATATCATTCCTGCCATGGGAACTAAAAAATTTGGAGGTAGTAAATACGGAGTTATTGGAACCACTATTGGTTTAATTGTCGGCTTATTCTCCCCGATTCCATTTGGTTTTTTAATCGGAGCTTTTGTTGGAGCCTTTGTCGGTGAAATGATTTACGACAGTAAGGATAGCGCTCGTGCTACCAAAGCAGCATTTGGTTCTTTCCTAGGATTTTTAACTTCTGCTTTTCTGAAATTTATAGTTGCCATCTTATTTTTAGGCTTGTATGTGATGAAATTGTGGGAATATCGAGAGATTTTTGGAATGTAAATAGATCTGAGTATTGAGTATTGAGATAGCTAAAGCTTTGTGTTCCAGGTTTCCTTCTGCATCTCCCAAAGGGAAGAATGAAATTGGATTTTTATTGAAGATTATTGCGAGGTTACCCACCTTTTTACTTTTCGCTAATTCCTTATGGCTTGTTATTGGTTGTGATAATCTTAATTACCTCACTATCAAAATCGTCAGTTTGAGTATTTTTTTTTATACATTCTATTTATAATTTTAAGAAAATTTTATCGAGAACTCCTCGTAAGCATAAAAAAACATGAATTTCTCAATACAATTACTCCTACCGTCGCAATCACTTGAAATGACAATGTGGAATAAAATCACGTCAATAGTAGTGGTTATTCATGATAATGACATAAGACACATGACTGTAAGACAATAATTCCCCGCAAAGATTCGGGTCCTGCTTCTTGGTTCCTACCTCATGGTTCTCTCCTTCCGCGTCCTGTCTCAATTCTAAAATCTAACATCTCAAATCTAAATTTTAGGCATAAAAAAAGCGTCCCGGTTTTTCGGGAAGCTTTCCATTGGTTTTTTCAAACCGTGACATTCTTCAATGTCAAACAACACAACTAAACCAAGAAATTAATCTTGGGAAAGCAAAGATACGCCTTTTCTTAAATCCACCAACTATATTTCAATAAAAATCAATTTTATATTATTCCCTTAGTAGTATACGATCCTTTTTTATAGAAAAACAACAGAATTAACAAAAATATAAAATCCGTGTAATATCAAATAGAAATCTAATTTTAAAGGGCGGTTTATGATATAGATTGTATCTTTGGCAACTATTAGTAAAATAACATTAAAATTTAGTAACATGCAGTTATCAGCATTAGAAATTGTACGAAGAGAATCGCTACAGAAACTACGTGATTTGGGCATCGACCCATTTCCAGCAGCAGAATTTAAAACCACCGCAACTATTGATGCGATAAAGAAGGATTTTGATAAGTTTGAAGGAAAGAAGGTAGTATTAGCTGGGCGTTTGATGAGTCGACGTATTATGGGAAAAGCTTCCTTTGCTGAACTAAAAGACGCTTCTGGACGTATGCAAATTTACATCAACCGAGATGAAATTGCACCAGGAGAGGACAAGACAATGTACAATATCGTATTCAAGAAATTATTGGATATGGGTGATATTATAGGTATCGAAGGAGAGGTTTTTAAAACCAATGTAGGAGAATATTCTGTACGTGTTAAAAAACTGACCTTATTGACTAAATCATTGCGTCCATTGCCTGTTGTAAAAACAGATGCCGATGGAAAAGTACATGATGCGTTTTCTGATCCAGAAACACGTTACCGTCAACGGTATGTAGATTTAATCGTAAACGACCACGTAAAGGAAACCTTTATCAAACGTTCGAAAATCACCAGTTCAATGCGTGAATTTTTCAACAAAAGAGGGTATTTAGAAGTGGAAACTCCAATTCTACAGCCTATTCCAGGTGGCGCTGCGGCGCGTCCGTTTATTACACATCACAATTCGTTGGATATGCCTTTGTATTTGAGAATTGCAAATGAATTGTACTTAAAAAGACTAATCGTTGGAGGTTTTGACGCCGTTTTTGAATTTGCAAAAGATTTTAGAAACGAAGGAATGGACCGTACCCACAATCCAGAATTTACCGTTATGGAATTGTATGTAGCCTATAAAGACTACAACTGGATGATGGACATGACGGAAGAGTTATTGGAAAAAATCTGTATTGATTGTAACGATACCTCTGAGGTGATGATTGGTGAACATAAAGTGAGTTTTAAAGCGCCTTATGCTCGTGTGCCGATCTTACAAGCCATTAAAGACCATACGGGCTATGATGTTGCAGGAATGGATGAATTCCAATTGCGTGACATTTGCAGAAAATTAAAAATGGACGTGGACGAAACCATGGGTGTTGGTAAATTGATTGATGAATTATTTGGAGAAAACTGTGAACGTTTTTATATCCAACCTACCTTTATTACTGATTACCCGAAAGAAATGAGTCCCTTAACAAAGGAACACAGAGATAACCCTGAATTAACAGAGCGTTTTGAGTTGATGGTAAACGGTAAAGAATTGGCAAATGCTTATTCTGAATTGAATGACCCTATAGACCAACGTGAACGTTTTGAAGCGCAAATGACCTTGTCTGAAAAAGGAGATGATGAAGCGATGTTTATCGATCAAGACTTTATCCGTGCCTTAGAATATGGGATGCCTCCTACTTCTGGAATCGGAATTGGAATAGACCGATTGGTGATGTTTATGACCAATAATGCCTCTATTCAAGAAGTGTTGTTTTTCCCTCAAATGAAACCTGAGAAAAAAGCACCTACTGTTGAATTAAACGACGACGAAAAAATGGTCTTAGCCATTGTTCAGAAAACAGAAAAAATAGCCTTGGCCGATTTGAAAACCCAAAGTGGTTTGAGCAATAAAAAATGGGATAAAACCATTAAAGGATTAGGGAAATATAACTTAACTAAAGTGGCCAATACAGACGAAGGATTGTTTGTAAGCTTGGGATAAACCATCTTTAAATAACCTATTGAAAAGGAACTACTTAATTGTAGTTCCTTTTTTTTATGCCATTAAGTTACAGATTGCAGTACTTAGGGATACTACCTCATACTCTAATACAATTGTATCGAACATAAAAACGTGTAAAATATTTAAAATTAGTATGTTTTTAAATTCCTGTTTATAATGCATACTAAATAAATCTTAACTTTGTCATTTTTTATAAATATCTTCTCGTTTATCTACGCTATAGATATGTTAACGTTTTCAGTCATTTTATCTACAAATCACCTTATATAAACAGCCTATTTTCATTCCTGTATAAGATACAGTCGACATCAATAATATTACAATATTCAAAAATAACAAATGGCGTGAATATTGATACTTAACAGTCCGTAATTTTAATACTTATACCATGAAAAAACTGCTATACATTCTTATTTTAACTCCGCTATTTCTTCTCTCTTGCAAAGACAGTACAAAAACTACCACAAACGTAAAAACGGACTACTTAGGAACATATCAAGGTGTTTTACCCTGTGCATCTTGCCCTGGCATAAAAACAACCATTGAACTCTATAAAGACAACACTTACACCTACGACACTGAATACCTAGGAGAAAACACAGAACTATTTACAAAAAAAGGAACCTACACGCTACTCAAAAACATCCTTAGCCTCCAATTAGATGATGAGGAGATTCTACATTTAAAAATTAACAAAAACCAATTGATATACCTCGGTAAAGACACCCTAGTAAACACCGGAGCTTTGGCCTCCTTTTACATCTTAAAAAAAGAAAGTAAAAAAAATAATTAATTTACGGAACCGGTACAATAACTACTCCCGTTAAAGAAGAAAGTCACTTAAAAAGAATAAGTATCCAATAAAAGGAATACCGTATTCATAGAACTGCTTTAGAAGTAAACAATAAATTGTAATTCCCGGAAAAAGGAACGGTAAAAAAAGTTACTCTTTCATTCCTATAGTCCACAATAAAAAACCCCTAGTAATAATAACCATACCCCCTCTTGAGAACAACAAATAGCTACAGGTATCATCACTAAAATTTAATATTTTTTTCAATATTCTATTGTAGTATCAGTAGATCTCTAACGGGAACCTGTCTAAAATTAGACAGGACACCTCTTTATTTCAAAAATAACGTTGACTAAATACATTTGGTATTACAACCATATTATCACATCAATTTAAAAGGAATCCTTATTTTATTGAAAGGTTAAAATCCTTATAATAAAACGAATAACTTTTAGCTAAACAATTGTACTCCTAACATTAAATTAATAGTGGATTCCCACCCTTAGATTTTTAATGAAAATTAGATTCAATAAAACCTTGTACTCCTTCATTTTACACAATCCTTCGCTCTAAAAATCCTCGAGTATGCACCCTTGCTCTTTAACAAATAATTAAGACTCCACACTCTTACTTTTATCTAAATTGCATAGCACAAACAATAATCAATCAACGTAACATGAAGTTCACCTTAATCACCAGACTACTAGCCTTTTTGCTAGTATTCGGAGTCACATCTACTGTAGATGCACAACGCAAAAAAAAGCGTAAAAACAAAAACAAGACAGAAACCCCAGCTCCAAAACCTACTGCCAAAGCTAAAAAAGGTGCCATTCAGCCCTACAGCAAGGTGATTACGGATAAAACAGTCACTGACGAAGGATTATTTAAAGTACATAAACTAGACGAAAAATACCTCTTTGAAATTCCTGATAGTTTATTAGAACGCGAGATGCTAATGGTTACTCGTATTGCAAAAACAGCTTCAGGGCTTGGTTTTGGAGGAGGAAAAACCAATACACAAGTGCTAAGATGGCAGAAAAAAGGAAAAAAAATAGTCTTGCGTGTAGTTTCGCATTCTGTCGTTGCCAATGATTCTTTACCTGTACACGAAGCCGTTGTAAATTCAAATTTTGAACCTATTTTATATACCTTTCCTATCAAAGCTTATGGAAAAGACAGTACTTCTACAATAATAGATGTCACTGATTTATTCGCTAAAGATGTGAAAGCTTTAGGAATTCCTTACTGGCAACGTAAACAATATAAAATTTCTAGATTAGATGGCTTAAATTCATTCATCGAATCGGTGAAAAGTTACCCTTTAAATATTGAATCTCGTCATATAAAAACATACAGTGCCTCTAGAGCTCCTTCACATTCTAGTACTGGAAGTATCACAGTAGAAATGAGTAATTCTATGATTTTACTACCAAAACTCCCTATGAAACGTCGTTACTACGACCAACGTGTAGGATGGTTTACTTCAGGGCAAATAGATTACGGAAATGAAGCTCATAAAAGTAAAAAACTAACCTTCCTAGACCGTTGGAAATTAGAAGTAAAAGCTGAAGATATTGAAAAATTCAAAAGAGGAGAGCTCGTAGTTCCTAAAAAACAGATTGTTTACTATATAGACAGAGCCACTCCTAAAAAATGGATAAAATACATCAAACAAGGGATTGAAGATTGGCAAGTTGCTTTTGAAGAAGCCGGATTTAAAGATGCTATCATCGCTAAAATGCCTCCAACTAAAGAAGAGGATCCAGATTGGAGTCCTGAAGACGTACGCTATTCTGTAGTACGTTACTTAGCTTCTGCGATTCCTAATGCAAACGGACCTCACGTAAGTGACCCACGTTCTGGTGAAATTTTAGAATCTGACATCAACTGGTATCACAATGTAATGACCTTATTACACAACTGGTACTTTATCCAAACAGCGGCGATTAACCCTGACGCTCGTGGCAATGAATTTAAAGATGAAGTAATGGGTCGTTTGATTCGTTTTGTTTCATCGCACGAAGTTGGACACACCTTAGGTCTACCTCATAATATGGGAAGTAGCTGCGCCTATTCTGCAGAAAACTTAAGAGATGCTGCTTTTACTAAAAAGAACGGAACCGCACCTTCTATTATGGATTATGCGCGATTTAATTACATCGCTCAACCTGGTGATGTAGGTGTTGCCATGATGCCCGAAGTAGGATGTTATGATAAATATGCCATCAGCTGGGGATACCGCCCAATATTAGACACCACTGCTGAAGAAGAAAAAGAAATCTTAGATGCGTGGATCATGAAACACGCGGGAGACCCTTTATATCGTTTCGGTCATCAACAAGTAGGAGAAGTCATCGATCCTAGCTCACAAACAGAGGATTTAGGTTCTGATGCTATTGTCGCAAGTACTTATGGTATTGCCAACTTGAAACGCATTGTTCCTAGATTGGAAGAATGGACTTCTGAAAAAGGAGAGAACTATGACAATCTTAAAAACATGTACGGTCAAGTACTTATTCAATTTAATCGTTATATGGGACATGTAGCGGCTAATATTGGAGGTGTTTATGAACATTACAAAGCGACGAACCAAGAAGGAGCTGTCTATACCTATGTCGATAAAAACCATCAAAAAAATAGTTTGCAATTTATTCAATCTCAATTGTTCGAAACTCCACATTGGATGTTAGACGAAAATATTTTTAATAAAATAGAATATTCTGGATCTATTGAACGTATTAGAAGTCTACAAGTAAAATCGTTGACTAATATCTTAAGCATTACACGTATGGCTCGTTTGATTGAAAACGAAGCTAAAAATGGTTCCAAAGCCTATGCATTGGCAGATATGATGTCCGATTTACGCAGAGGTATCTGGAAAGAAATTTATGTTGGAAAAGCTGCGGATGTATACCGTCGTAATTTACAACGTGCTTATGTGGAAGAATTAGCCCATGTAATGACTGCCAAAAGCATCAAAAAAGGGTCAAGTTATGGAGGCTATCGCAAAGGAATGGCTGTAAATACCAATCAATCTGACATTAAAGCAATGGTTAGAGGGGAGTTGAAACGCTTACAGCGCGATGTTAAAAAGGTAATGTATAATGGAAATACAACCAACAGATATCACTTACAAGACATAGAGGAACGTATTGATTTGATTTTAAATCCAATTAAATAAACAATTCCTTTTAAGAAACAAACAGAAAAACAGTGCCTTGCTTTTACGAGTAAGGCGCTGTTTTTTTTTGTAATTAGAATAGGAGTCCATTCAAATCCTATAAAATCAATGCTAAAAAAAAAATTGGAAGTATTGGGTACTTCTCTCCTGGAGAAAGGTCTAATTCCCAATGAAAATACCTTCTAAACGCCTTCTTTATGGACGTTTTACAAGTAGTTCCTTATTCCTACACCTATAGCAACTGAATAGAGCATTCTTTATTAAAAAACAGTACTCCATACCCCCTTAATAATCATTCCATAAAAAAGCCTGAAACTAACATTGCTAATTTCAGGCTTTCTACTAATTTATAAGTTGATGGTTACTTTTTCAAGGATTCCATCAGCTTTTTAATACGATCTTCATCAATATTATACTTCAGATCAAAAGATGATTTATCAGGAAACTGCTCTATCATAATGGTAGAGGACGGGAAGGCAAAATCAACCCCTAAATTTTTAGCAAACTTTAATATATCTAAGTGAAATATATGTTTAGAGGCTTGCTCTATTCCCCATTCCAATTGTACAAAATATAAATTCACTAAAATAATTAAGGACGAATCTCCAAAACCTGTAAAAGCCACATTATAGGCATCTTTCCGTGTAGACGGATGGTTTTGAATGATGACTTCTATTCCTTTTACAAAAGCATCCACTAATTCTGGTGGCGTATCATAACGCAATCCTAATTCCGTTTTATAACGTCTAAAAGAACGTAGCCCTTTATTATTAACCACTATTTCAGACAATGTACTATTAGGTATTTGATACACAGAAGTATCAGCAGCACGTACAGTCGTAGATCTAAAACCTACTGTTTCTACCGTTCCTACAACTTCTCCTGCCTCAATCCAATCGCCAATGTGAAATGGTTTATCTAGGAAAATCATAAAAGTACCTATCAGGTTTTTTACCGTGTCCTGAGAAGCCAATGCAAAGGCCAAACCTCCAATAGACGCCCCTGCAACCACCGTTGTAGGATCCATTCCTAAGATGGTTAAAAATCGTAATAGTCCAAAAAACAAGACCAGTCCCAATAAGAACTTATGTAATATAGGCACTAATTGATCATCTAATTTCCCATGTGTTTTAGCCGCATAGGTTCTATAAATACTCATCACTACCTTTACTAAATTCAAAAAAACATAGATCCAGAATACGGTGATAATAATTTTTAAACCAATAAATAATAAATGATTGATATCTAAGGTAAACTGGATGGATGGTAACATCATTTTAATAAAAGCCATCAATAATAACAAGGCAATGGGCCTTGCTAACTTCCGCAAGGAATCCGTAATGTCTTTATTGGTGATATTACTAAACAGTGCTTGAATTTTTCTCAAGAGATAAAACAGGATTCTACGTAAGATATAAAAGAGTATCCACGAAACTAATAACAGGAGAACAAGTCCTATATACTGCCATAATTTAATTCCTAATAAAGAATGGTAGCCAACACTCGGAATAAATTTTTTCAAATACGTTGCAAACCATGGAAAGGTGGCACTGTACAAGGCATCGACATTCCGAACTGTCTCCTTTGAATAAAACCATTGTGAGCCCATTTTTTCTAAATAGATACCCGGCGCATCTTTTGGAAACAATACAAACTTATACTGAGCACCAAAAGTAACAGAGTCCTTATGCATCGGATTTGTAGGTACTTTTGAAAAATTAACCATTAAGCCCTTACCATCCAGAATTTCTTTTATTTTTTGTACAACAGAAATCGCATCTGCTTCTTCCAAGCCAACAACTGTCTTTGCTGATTTTTCAGGTGCATAGGAGTCCGATTGTAAAAAATATAAATGAGTGTAAACGGTCGCATTAGGATTTGACAAATCTACTTTCACAGTTGCTTGGGAAAACAACAAACTTGTTGCTAAAAACAGCAGGTAAAGGTATTTTTTCATGAGTAATTATACGTGTAATTGGGCTGAACAATAAAATTATCTTTGGCTTTTACTATAAGTATTTCTCGGTTTTTTTCTATTCTTAATTCTTGAGATCTTTTTATCTTCCTCTTCTTTGTTTCTATTATTTTTACTATTCCTAGTATCAACACGTTCAAAATTTTTCCCGGTCACCTTCACTTTCACACGTTTTCCTCTAGAACTTCGCACTTCTTCTACCGCTGGTTTATTTTTCGAATTTCGCAATACCACACGCTCGTACTTCTTGCCACCTTTGGTTTTATTCCCGCGTCTATTTCTTGTTTCTTGGATTTCATCTACCGTATCGTCAAACGTATTTTTAACTTTCGGGTGTTTTCCTTTTTTAGAATATCCACTCTCTGGCATTAATCGTTTTAACAAATCAGTACGCCCTACTTTACGCAAGGTATTTCGGATCCAATCCGCATTTTCTTTTTTATACCAAAAGAAGAATTTATGTTGTTCGTCTTTCTCTTTTTTAGATCTAGGCGTATAGGTTTTCTTTAAGGTGTAAGGATGGTATCCACTGTAATAAATTACCGTAGCCACTGTCATCGGTGTCGGAGTAAATCCTTGTACTTGTTCCAGTTTAAAGCCCATTTCTTTGGTCTCCGCAGCTAGATTAGCCATATCTTCTAACTCACTTGCTGGGTGGGATGAAATAAAATAGGGTATCAATTGTAAGTTAAGCTTTTTACGAATATTTATCTTATCAAAAATAGATTTGAACTGATGAAAATTTGAAAATGATGGCTTACGCATCAACTTTAATACAGGGTCAGAAGTATGTTCCGGCGCCACTTTTAATCGACCAGAAACATGGTGTGTTAAGACCTCTTCCGTATACTGACGTAATTCTTTTGGATCTGCATTTTTATTGAATTCAGGCACCAACATATCATAGCGAATTCCACTTCCAATAAATGATTTTTTAATCTTCGGATGTTTATCAACTGCCTGATAAATCTCCGTTAAAGGAGCATGAGATGTATCTAAATTACTACAAATAACAGGGTTTATACAAGAGGGTGCAACACATTTATCACAGATAGATTGTATCTTCCCTTTCATTTTATACATATTGGCAGAAGGTCCACCAATATCAGACAAGTAACCTTTAAAGTCTGGCATATTTGCCACTTTATCCACTTCTTTTAAAATAGATTCTTTACTTCTACTCGCTATAAATTTCCCTTGATGTGCAGATATGGTACAAAAACTACAACCTCCAAAACATCCTCTGTGAATATTGATCGAAAATTTGATCATTTCAAAAGCAGGAATGGCCCCTCTTTTATTATATTTAGGATGTGGTAATCGTGTATAAGGCAAGTCAAAAGAACCATCGATCTCCTTTTCAGTCATCGTAGGATATGGCGGATTAATCACCAAGGTTTTATTGCCTATATTTTGAAACAATCTATTTCCATAAATCTTATTAGACTCCTGCTCTATCGTTTTAAAGTTAGAAGCAAAAACCTTCTTACTTTTTAAACAGGCCTCATGTGATGCAATCCATTTATCTTCCCATGGTTCATTTGCTGGAATAGCCAATTCTTTATCTTGTAGATATGCCGTTTGAGCTATGTTCTTGATTTCAGAAAAGGGGGTTCCATTTTGTAATTGCTTTACTATTTCTCGTAAAGGTTGCTCTCCCATTCCATAGACTAACATGTCCGCTCGGGACCCTGAAAGTATATTTGCCTTTAACTGATCGCTCCAATAATCGTAATGTGTTACACGACGTAAAGACGCTTCAATTCCTCCAATCAATACAGGAACCTCTGGAAATTTATCTTTTAATATCCTACTATATACTTCTGTGGCATAATCAGGTCTAAATCCTTTATCACCATTTGGCGTATAGGCATCCTTATCTCGTTGACGCTTGCTTGCCGTATAATTACTCACCATAGAGTCCATGACTCCTGCTGTAACCGCAAAAAACAAACGGGGTTTTCCCATTTTTACAAAATCCTGTAAATTATCGTGCACACTTGGTTGTGCTACAATTGCTACTTTAAGCCCGTAGCTTTCCAATATTCGCCCAATCACTGCTGGACCGAAAGAAGGGTGATCTACATAAGCATCTCCACTAAATAATATAACATCTAGTTCTTCCCATCCTCGTAATTTGACCTCTTTATTCGTGGTTGGTAACCAATCTGAAAGTCTAAGTTGTTTCTCCATCGCTGCAAAAGTACGTTAAAAACCTTTATTACTGCTCTTTAGGTCAATTATTCCTCCTTTAATTCTTAATTAACTGGACATCAAAGCAATTATCATTGGCTATCTAAAATAAAGGATTATAGGTTCCATCTTATCCCTTCTTGAAAAAGTATAAAAACGTGTTAAAATCAAAATTTTAACCAAAAACGATTAAACCTTTTTAATAGATATGAGTCAAAGAGACAGGATCAATATAAATTTAAAACCTATAAAAATGAAAAAAGAAATTGGAATTTTAGCACTCGCACTAATGGTAACGCTTAGCATAAGCGCTCAAGGAGACAAGATGCGTAAGAAAACAAACTCACCAAAGTTCACTACTGAGCAACAAGCTACCTTACACACTAAAAGAATGACATTGGCCTTGGATTTAACAAGCAGTCAACAACAAGAAATTCACAAATTACACATTGAAGCTGCCACGCACAGAAAAGCGATGAGAACAGCATTTAAAACCAATAAAAAAAACGGAGTCACATTTACAGACACTCAGAAATACGACAAAATAATCGCCAAATTAGACCGGCAAATTGCGCATAAAACAACCATGAGAGGTGTCTTAAATAAAGAGCAATACAAACAATGGTCTAAAATGCACGGTCAAAAGATGAAACAACACGGGAAAAAATATTTAAATAAAAGAAAGAAAGGTCGCAACGAAAAACAGGTGACAAGAGAAAGACGTATGCATCACAAAGAATAATTTTTAATTATGGATTGTTATTTGTAATAATTAAAAAGAAACGCCACCCTAAAAAGGTGGCGTTTAAATTTTATAAGCTTTTAAAATACAATTGTTGGCCAATACTAATGGCATTGCCTTCTAAACCATTGATGGCTCTTAACTGATCTACTGACAAATTATACCGCCTAGAAATGGAATATAATGTATCTCCTTTTACCACCGTATGTGAGGGTTGCCTCGTGGCTGACTCCCTTCGTTTTTCCTCTTTGTATGTTTCTTTGTAATACACTCCTAAAACCTGCTTGTCAAACCGCGTTAAATTATAGCGCTCTATCAAGCTGATTAATTTTACTGGATACTTAGGATCCGTTGCGTAGCCCGCTTTTTTGAGTCCTCGTGCCCATCCTTTATAATCAGACCTCTCTAAATTGAATAAAAACATATAGCGCTGTCTTTCCGATAAAAATAAGGAGTGATCTCTATACGAATATTTCGGGTGTTTGTATTTTCGAAAACATTCTTGCAAGGCATCATCATCGTGATAAATCACCTCTCCTCCCCAAGATTTATGACATTTTATTCCAAAATGATTGTTTGCTTTCATTGCCAACCTTCCGGAGCCAGACCCAGACTCTAATAAACCCTGAGCAAGGGTAATACTAGCAGGAATATTGTATTTTTCCATTTCCTCCACTGCATCTCTTCCGAAAGTCGCGATATATATCAATGATCTTCTACTCAATCTAGGATTTCTCCGTAACTGGCTTTCTACAGCACGCTTATCATAGTCAAGAGATTCTGATACTCCTTCTTTAAAATCAGTACTTCTAGCCTGTCGCTCTGTGTTAGAGGAAGTTCTAACAGCTCGTTTTTTTGATTTACAACTCACAGACAGGATCGCAAATACCGCGATGACTAGTATATATTTAAATTTCATATTTACTGAATAATTGGCAATTTCTTCTTGATTAATAATTGATTCATCCCCTCAATTCCTTGCAATCCACCGGTGTGAATTAATAGGATATCGGTTCCTTCAGCAAAATAATCATTTTTAATCAAATCCATGACTCCAAACAGCATTTTCCCCGTATAAATGGGGTCCAAAGGAATTCCCGTTTCTTTTTTAAATTGATTGATAAAATGAATCAAGGTCTCGGTCACTTTTCCGTAGCCACCAAAACTATAATCTAGGTTTATTTCCCAATTCTCTTTGGTGACAAACTGCTGGACTTCATTGTTTAAAAAATCACCTTTTAAGGAAGGAAATCCAAGCACCTTTTGATGTGATTTACTGGCATTTATAATCCCTGATAAGGTACCTCCAGTTCCCATGGCAGCACAGATAACATCGTATTTACTATCGTCCTCGGTTAAAATTTCTTCACATCCTTTTACGGCAAGGGCATTGGTACCGCCTTCTGGCACCAGATAAAAAGAACCAAATTCAGTTCTTAAATCTTGGATAAAAGAAGCTTCGGTTTTTAATCGATAAGCACTACGTGACACAAAATGAAATTTCATGCCCTGACTTGCTGCAAATTTTAAAGTAGGATTTTTATGTAATTCTTCTACCGATTTACGTGCTAACTCGTCTCCTCTGATAACACCAATGGTTTGAAATCCAAATTCCTTCCCCGCGGCGGCAGTCGCCGCAATATGATTCGAATATGCCCCTCCAAAAGTAAGCAACACATCGTGATGTTCTTTTTGAGCTTGTCGTAAATTATATTTTAATTTACGAAATTTATTTCCGGAGATAAAAGGATGTAACGCGTCTTCCCTTTTGATAAAAACAGCCACCTTCTTGTCTTTTATTTCTGAAAAGAACACTTCATCTACCCTACTTGAACACTTTTTAAGCATTTATTAACTTTCTAATTCCTCTTGAATCGCTTCCCATTCCTCCATCAATTTCTCTACCGTATCTTTTTTCTTTTGATACTTTTCAAAAAACGTAGTATCCGCAGATACCTTTTCAAAATTCTCCGCAAGTGCCACATCGGCATCGGCAATTTCTTGCTCTAGGGTGGCGATGGTATTTTCTACTTTACTCAATCGGTTTTTTAACTGCTTTTCTGCTTTTTTAGAGCGTTTACTTTCATGAAAAGATTGTTTTGTACTCGGATCTTTTACTTTTTTCACTACGGTAGCTTTTTCCACTTCTCTCATATTCTCGAGATTGTGTTGGGCTAGATAATAGTTAATATCACCTACGTATTCACGAATTTCTTTATCTCTAAACGAATAGACTGTTTCACATAATCCTTGTAAGAAATCACGGTCATGCGACACAATAATTAACGTTCCTTCAAAATTCTTTAAGGCATTTTTAAGTACATTCTTTGAGGCAATGTCCAAGTGATTTGTAGGCTCATCCATAATCAACACATTAAAAGGTGTCAATAACATTTTACATAAAGCCAATCGGTTTCGTTCTCCCCCAGAAAGGACTTTTACTTTTTTCTCTACATCATCTCCTCGAAACAAAAAAGACCCTAACATATCACGAATTCTTAAACGATTAGAATCCGAAGAGGCATCCATCATCGTATCCAATACCGTTTTTTCTCCGTCTAAATATTCCGATTGATTTTGCGCAAAATAACCAATTTGGACATTGTGTCCAATGGTCAACTCTCCTGTAAATTCAATCTCTTTCACTATTATTTTCGCCAAGGTAGATTTCCCTTGTCCGTTTTGCCCTACAAATGCGATTTTACTCCCACGTTCAATCATTATATTAACATCTTCCAATACATGATTGTCCCCATAACTTTTGCAGACATGTTCGGTTTCTATGACTATTTTACCTGGCTGCATAGAGATAGGAAAGCGTACATTCATCACAGATTTATCTTCTGCATCAACCTGAATACGCTGTACTTTATCTAATTTTTTTATAAGGGATTGCGCCATGGACGCTTTGGTCGCTTTATAACGAAACTTCTCTATAAGTTGTTCTGTTGCTTTAATTTCTTTGGCTTGATTTTTTTGAGCGGCTGCTTGTTTTTCCATAATATCTGCACGTAATAACAAATATTCAGAATAGGCTTTTTTATAGTAATACATACGTCCTAAAGAAATCTCTACCGTTCTATTGGTAACATTGTCTAAGAACATTTTATCATGCGAAACCACAATTACAGCTCCACTGTATCCTCTTAAAAATTTCTCAAACCAGATAATTGATTCAATATCTAAATGGTTCGTAGGCTCATCTAAAAACAGGATGTCATTATTTTGTAATAATAACTTTGCCAATTCGATACGCATACGCCATCCTCCAGAAAAAGTTTCGGTGAGCTTGGTGAAATCTTCACGTTTAAACCCTAATCCTTGTAATATTTTCTCCGTCTCTCCTTGGTAATTATACCCTCCTAGTAATTCGTACCGATGGCTTGAATCATCTAAATCGTGTAAGATATCTTGATAGGCTTCACTTTCATAATCTGTACGAGTCGCTAATTGCTCATTAATGACTTCTAACTTTGCTTCAATGATTTTAATTTCAGTAAATGCTTGATATGCCTCCTCTAAAATAGTACGCCCTTTTTCAAAATCGATATCTTGCTTTAAAAA
>JAESRX010000055.1 GCA_016764435.1 Flavobacteriaceae bacterium
TGTCTTTTATCCACTCAACAAAACCAGAAATGGTAATGCCCGTAACTACTGAAACATAAGCTCCTAAATAAATAATAACATCATATCCCCATGCTTCGTATTTTTTAGTGTATTTTATCCCCGCATATACTTCCATCGTAATAGTACCACCTACTTCCATCGGAGCATCGTCTTCTGCATCTTTTAAATCTTTAATATCGCCAGGGCTAATATTACCTTTTCCAGAGGTAGTATTATATTGTAAAAAACCTTTCGCAAACACAGTACCGGTAACAGTAAGATCCAGTCTAATCTCAAAACCACCAACCTCCATTACTATCAACGCTACTTTTACTAAAGGGTGGCTTTTTTCTACCAAGGCCATAAAGTTAAGTACTATTTCTGCGCCAACAATAGGGTCAAATATAGCCTGGAGTTCTAAATTGGTACCTATTTCATTTTGCAGTGTGCTTTTTGGGTTTTCTGCATACCAAGAACCTGCTATGGCAATTGATGGCGGAATAATATTTACAGAACCGAAAGACTTGGGTTTAATAGCTTTTAACAATAATAACGACTTTAATTTTTCTGTTGCTTTTTCTTTTTTTGCTTTCTCTTTTAATCTTTTTTTGGTTTGATCTTTATTTTTTTTACCCCCAAAAATTTCATCTACCATCTTTTTGAATCTCAAGATAGTCTTCAATAATTCCATGTATTTTTGGTAACCTGCTGTCAATTCAAATTTTTCTGCAGGACGATCCCACTCTGCCCATAAAGCTAATTTAATATCCGAGATACCATGTTCTAAATTATCTTCAAAGTTATACAGATCGGGTCTGTGTTTACTATGTTGGGTATCTTTACCTGCCTTTTTCTTTCCTTTCTTCTTATATTTTTTTTTATCTGCTTTGTTTTCATCTACTTTCCTTTCGTAGTTATTTACCCTGTTCTTATATTTTTCTTGCTGTTTATTTAGACTTTTTTTTTGCTTTTCTAATTCCCTTAATTTGTTCTTTGCTTTCTTTTTTTCAGTCCCATTGGCATTCTCTAATTTTTGCTTTTGTTTTTTTATTTTTTTAGCTATTTTGTTAGTATTTACTTTTATCTCTTTAGACAGCTTGGAATATGTATCGGCAAGATCTTTATTTCGTTCTATTTTATCATCATAGGTTTCTTTAGCCTCTGCATCAACTTCTTCTAATCGTACCTGATAGTCTTTATATTTGCTCCTAATTTCGTTAAATTTAGCAGGATCCGTATTATAACAAAATTGCAGGGTCCATTTCACATCGGGATATACATCTATATTTATAAGGTGATTGGGATAACGACAGGTATGTACATAAATAGGATAGGTTTGCGGAATTGCCTTTGCTGGCCAAATATATTTTACTAAATCTGTTATGTTTTCATTATTATAAGTAGCTCCATATTTAAAAGGCACCTCAATAGTAACTTTTGAATCTGACTCTGGAACTTTTACATAGGTATTTGTTGTGCCATTCCAGGCACTTTTGGTATGACCGCCAACACCACCAATAATACTATCTAAAGACATTTTAAAATAGACATTGTCTTCTTGCATTTCTCCATTATCGTTATTATCACCATGGTCGCCGTCTTCTTGTTCAAAATCTAAATTCATAATTGAGAACTTATCCTTTTTACCTGTTAGCCTATAACCTTTATCTTTTTTAGAAGACGATACAATTATAGCCTCTTCTATTTTTGAAAAATCAAAAACTCTTGATTCATGCTTTAACTTATCATTTCCTATAAAATGACAATAGTTTAAATCTATATCTAATTTTAGTTTTACTATTCGCCTTGCATGTCTTGGTCCTGCAACAACTGCCATAGCCATTACTTCAGGTTTTAAACTATTAGTATCATCAAATAATGTTGCATTAGTTTCCTCGTCTCCTTTAAAGTAAACGGCCTCTATTTTAGTGAAAAAACAGGGTTTAAAATCAGCTGTATCAGTAAAAATATTTCCTATTATGGTTGGTTTATTCCCTGTTTTAGTCGCCTTTTCTAGCGTTCTATATTCGCTGCCATCATGTGTTTTTACAGTAATATAATTATTTTTGAATGATGGTTTTTTAAGTCCTTGTATTTTAGAACTAACAATAGGTATTATTTTTAAATTTTTACCTGCATACCGCCATCTTGCTTCCAAACGTATATGAATAATAACTTTTTGTGCTTGTTTTCCATCTTTATTATAGTATTTAACTTCTCTACTAAAAAATTCACCAAACTCATTTGAGTCATCTGTAACATCCTCATCTAAATATAAGTCATAATCCCTGTCTTTTATATCTTTTAATAATACATTTATATCATGTCCATAAAGGCCTGTAGTATACACATGTAATTGCACACTTTCCGTAAAAAATTGAACGTTGTTTTCTTTTATAAGCTCCCCTTTAGCATCCCGCCACTCTATTCGGTCTATACTTTTAGGACCTTTGGCATTTACAAAATACCCGTACGGTGGAGTATGTTTAGGTTGCTGTCCCTTTAAAACGGGTTCTACCCAAACTAAACCACCTCCTGCCAATCCTTTTTGAAAGGTAACCGAAAGAATTTCCCCCTTATATTTCTTACTGATTTTTGTGGAATTAGGCGCTCCATGGAAATTAGAGACAATCCAGCGGATCTCTTTTAAATCTTCTTTTGTCATCCCCGCTATATTTGCTAGCGTAAATTTTAGCTTGTCCCCAGGATTTACGGTAATAAGATGCTTATTATCATCTATAATAGCATATTGAGGCGCTAATACTTTTATTTTGTTAGTAGACATATTTTTTTTATTTTATTAGGCATAGAACTAATACTAATTTGTATTCTTATTGTTAAATCTATACGCTGTATTTTAATCTATACTTAGCACTTTTTCTTAAAAGTTTTATATTACTTATTTTATTTAAATAAAATTTCTGTCCAATACTTCATACTAAAAAACAGGATAATTCCTAGTAAGACTATTACCCTAATAGTATTTTTTTTATTTTCCTACTCATAAAAAAGTCACTAATAAAAAACAGCACTACACTAAATAGACCTAAATAGGAACCGCCAATGAATACAGAAAAACTATCATGCCAACTATAATAACCATCACTTATGCTTTGAATATACCTAAGCAGTATCGACAATAGAACACTCATAACCATCCAACTAACTGTATATAATATTTTTTTCTTCATTATTTCCTTTTATATCCAGTATTTATTCTACTACTAAAGGCAGCACTTAACGCTGTTTTAACATCCTCCTAAATTGAGTATTGCATAAACTGAGGGGCATATTATTATACAATCTTATTGAATGTTTTTTATAACTTCTTCTATCGGTAAACACATGGTGTTTGAAATATAAGGTTTTAACCAAATTTACTCACACCATAAATTACACAAATTGAACATCTTGTTTTTTTTTTGTTTTCTATCATCTTAAAAATTTATTTTTCAGTCAACTTTTCATAATGATATTTGTCTATGGCACTCTCATTATATTCAAAATAAACTTTAGCTTTATATAAAAACAATTGTTCACTTGTTTTTATTCCATTATTAGATATTCTCTTTCACTTTTTTATAAAATCTCTTCCGATGTGCGTAATTCACTATATCTGTGTTAGAAAAAAAAATAAAATAATAGATTGACTGAAAAAAATCTTCTTCCATATTTTTATTCTCTAATTCTTGCTTGAATTCTTCAAATATTAGATTTCTAAGGTTAAGCGAGGGCTTTGAAATATATGGCAATAATAATATAGCAACATCTCCTACCTTATAATTATATGAATCTGCCACTCTAATAGACGTCTCTGTCGTATCCTTAATCGTTTCAATTAAACAAGGAATTATAGGTGCTCCATTTGCTATAATTTTTTTAAACACCTGATTTCCATTTGTCATCCAATTGTCATTAGGAAATGCAACGTATGCTATGCTATCCAAAATTGGAAATTGGTTTTCACACACATCTTTATGAATAATTCTATTAGATTTACAGGAATTTACTATAACAAAAGACAAAAAAATGAACGAAAATAAGTAACTATTTTTCATCATAATATCATGGTTTAATGGGGAATTTTTTCATATAATTAATAGCCTTTAAGTGTAATGTATTCTTATATCCTTTGTTTGCGGCAATATTAGCTGGTAACATTTCTCCATCAGCGTAAATATTCTTCCCTTTAACATCTTGTTTAAAGACAGAGCCTGCATGAACTCCTTTGCCAACAAGGGCGTAGACAAATCCTTTTCCTAGTTGATTTGCAAAAAACTGAGCAAAAGACTTTTTTGGGTCTAAAATAGAAGGGATTCCTTCTCTTACAGATTCATTTTGTCCAATATGATTCCCTTTTCTACTAAGTTGCCCACCAATATTACATCCCCAAAAATAAACTTCAGCATTTGCTTTAAACACAGATGAACTTATTTTTGTCAATTCATTTGTTTCAACACTCGTTAAATATAAGTTTTCATGTATTTCAACCCTTCTTAAATCCCTTCCTCCATCTTGAACTCTATCTTCCCAATCAATAATATCTCCATCCTTTTCAACACCTCCAATTATTCTTTTTCCTTTGAACCCTCCTAAATTTAATCCGTGTAACCATCCATGACAATAAACGTCTAATCGTTTCACACGACTTTGCTTATTAATGAGATTGAAAAATTCCGTATCTGTTGGGCAATATTCTAAAACATGATTTTCTGTGGGGAAGTTTTTTTTATTTATTTTGTTTCTAGCTTCAGCTACTTCTTTAAATGCATCACCTGTATTATAATGTGTTAATTCATTTGGGTTTAAAAACCCACTACCATATATCGTTAAATAAGTATCTGTAACAACCTGTAAGGTAGCGTTTTGGAAGTTGGAATTCCCAGAGACATCAGCTATGTAAAATGTTTTATTACTCATATTTTAATCATTTTCTACTTCAAATTCTTCTTTTAATTCAGCAAAACCTTTTGAATTCACAATTCCTTTTAACACAACTTCTTTTTTATCTCGTTTCACATCTTTACCATTTAGTTCTTTTATTTTAACACTAATTTCTTCTCCTTTTTTATAGTTTTTTGTTTCTATTAAAAGACTTACTTTTTCTCCAATTGAAGCATTGCTTATTTTTTGATTCATTTTTCCATCTAACCATATAGCACTAACAATTTGTTTTTTCTTATTTTCAGCTTCTGTCTCTAAATCAATATTTTCTAAAAACAGTTCTTTTATGTTTACCAGCGGATTTAATTGGTATTGGGTCTCTTCTTCGGTTTGCGCTACATTGCTACTATTTCCTTCTGCCGTTTGCCCATGCCAAGTAAATTTTATACACGGTGTACCCGCAATACTACAAATGGCTTTACTTTTTTCTGTTAGTAAATTTCCTCCATTTTCTAATTCTATTTTATCATAAAAATCTTGCCATTCTTGAATATTAGGTTGGCATGTTTTATAGCCTCCTGGTGTGGGTTGCAGTTTACAAGTACCAAACGTTTTAGCTTTAAAAGGAGCAGGAAGCTCTTTTGTATTGGCAATTAACTTTTTACCTCCATCGTCATTTATAAATTCTTTACTTTGTGCCCCAACCACTAGTTCGTCTGGAGCTAGACCAAATTGGCATTCACAAATAGCTCCATTAACGGCAATATGTCCTGTGCTCATAATTGTATTTTTTATTGTTTACCAAAAAGTGAAACGTTTTTTTGGCTTAGGCTCTTTCTCTTGTTGTTTTATCGCTTTCTGGTATTTTTCCGCAACTGTTAATGTTTGTTTCTCTACCAAATTATAAATTTCTATTTCTATTTTTTTAACATACCCAGAAGGAAGTTTTAAACTACAACTCCCTAAAATTCTATCAAAAACAGGGGAATCTTTATAAATCTCATAGCTTATATCCAGCTCACCTTTGGCTAATTGAGCTACGTTTCCTGTTGTAAAAAAATTTCCTTTTAAAATATCAATTTCATCTCTTATGTCTACACAGTTTCCTTTTTGACGATACATGAGACCTCCTATTTCTATCTCGTTTTCTGTTACACACTGTGTTACATTGTATTTAATGGGCAATTTATATGGAAGCATATCAAGCATTAAATCAATGCTTGATTTCGGACGACCATAACCAGCATGAATAGGACTAAAAAAAAGAACTATAAACCATTCTTTTTTTAAAACAGTCATTAGCTTCGTATAACTAGCAATAGTTACATCCATTTTTTCGAACAATGTCGTTACTTCTTTTCCTTTGTAATATTTAGCAAGTGTTTTTTTTTTATTACTCCACCTCTCTTTAATCTCTTCATGGTTTGTAATATCCATCAGTACTCCATACGAGCTTATTTTTACTTCTATTGGATATATAGTTCTCCCACATTGGCTCGCTAATTCATCAAAAACTATATCTGGAAGCTTTTCGTTAATGTATATTTGTTTTTTATGAATGCTAAAATAAAAGCAGTTGTAAATATCCTTTTTTAAAAAAACAACTTCACATTCATAATGTACTTTACATTTTTCTCCTTTCTCAGAGAGATTCAAAACAACTCCATAAGTTCTTTTTAAGTTTAGCGGATTATACCAATAGGTCATTTTTTCACTTCCCATTTCTTCATACATAAGATAGTGTTAAAACAATTTTATTTTATCATCTGCCTGGATATCTACCTGTTTAGAACTCACTAATTCAAGATTTTCTTTAGAGCTTTCTATTCTGATTTTTTCTGCATTTTCTAAAATATCTTTTGCTACCAGCATTTTTTCTTTATTCACTATTTCCGTAGATGAATCCGACTTTAAACTAAGTTCTTTAGCCACAATAACCGAATAGTTTTCTCCAATATCTGATGTTTTATTTTTACCTATACTTTCCTCCAAATTCTCTCCTGCATTTACCACTATGTTTTTACCTGCGCTTATGTTTATGTTTTCCCCCGCAGTAATATTTATATCCTTAAGTGCATTGATACTAATTGTTTCATTTTGAGTGTCAATTATTACATGATTTCCTTTTTTATCCGTAATCGTAATACTTTCACTTCTCGGCGTATCATTAAACTCAATTTTATGCCCACTTTTGGTAATAATGGTTTTGATATTATTGTCTTGTTTTCCTCCGGCTCCATTTTCTTGA
>JAESRX010000056.1 GCA_016764435.1 Flavobacteriaceae bacterium
CAATATTTAACACTCTATGTCACAAGATCTATTTCAAGCACCTGACTACTTTCAGTTAGATGATTTGCTTACCGAAGAACATAAATTAGTGCGTGATGCAGCGCGCGAATGGGTGAAACGTGAAGTTTCTCCTATTATTGAAGAGGCTGCTCAAAAGGCAGAATTTCCAACATCTATTATAAAAGGCCTGGCCGAAATTGGCGCCTTTGGACCCTATATACCAGAAGAATACGGTGGAGCAGGTCTCGATCAGATCTCTTATGGACTTATTATGCAAGAAATAGAACGTGGTGATTCTGGAGTTCGCTCCACGGCATCGGTACAATCGTCTTTAGTGATGTACCCTATTTGGAAGTATGGAACAGAAGCTCAAAAGCAAAAATTCTTACCAAAATTAGCCAGTGGAGAATTTATGGGCTGTTTTGGATTGACAGAGCCGGATCATGGATCTAATCCAAGTGGTATGGTGACAACTATTAAGGACATGGGTGACCATTACTTATTAAATGGTGCTAAGATGTGGATTTCCAATGCGCCGTTTGCTGATGTCGCTGTGGTGTGGGCAAAAAATGAAGCTGGAAGAATTAAAGGAGTACTGGTAGAGCGTGGAATGGAAGGTTTTACTACGCCAGAAACACATAATAAATGGTCTTTAAGAACATCTTCTACAGGTGAATTGATTTTTGACAATGTGAAAATTCCTAAGGAAAATATATTGACAGAGAAGGATGGTTTGGGCGCTCCGCTCGGATGTTTGGATTCTGCCAGGTACGGAATTGCATGGGGAGCCATTGGTGCAGCCATGGATTGTTATGATACCGCATTGCGTTATTCTAAAGAACGTATCCAGTTTGGAAGACCTATTGCAGGGTTTCAATTACAACAAAAAAAATTGGCTGAAATGATTACAGAAATCACTAAGGCACAATTGTTAACCTGGCGTTTAGGAGTGTTGAAAAATGAAAATAGGGCTACTTCTGCTCAGATTTCTATGTGTAAACGTAATAATGTAGAGATGGCATTGAATATTGCGAGAGAAGCAAGACAGGTGTTAGGTGCTATGGGGATTTCAGGAGAATATTCTATCATGCGTCATATGATGAATTTAGAATCTGTGATTACCTATGAAGGTACACATGATATCCACTTATTAATTACCGGATTTGATATTACCGGAATTCCAGCCTTTAAGTAAGAGGGAAGATTTACGGAAAATAGGCATGCTTAAAATCGATTTTTTTTGACTGCTTGTTTTTTAGAATGATATAAAATAAACATCCATTACATGCTGTGTAATGGGTGTTTTTTTCTTTAAATACCACAAGTTTCTTTTTTGTACAAATTTTTTCAGAGGCTATTTTTTAAAGAAGTCGAGTAAAAACAAGTGATTTAATGGTGATTTATTTGCTTTTGGAGCATGGAAACATAGGAGAGTTTCGTGGATTTTACTGCATGCTTAATCACTGTTGATGTACGTTTAAAATAGTGTTATCTTTCTGTAAATAAGTGTTTATGGTTTTTTAGTGCTGTGTATTGTTTTAAAATAAAAACCTATATTCGAGATTCGAACAACAAACCTAACAGTGCGTTGTTTTTTAATTTAACACCTAATTCCTATGAGAAAATTAGTACACTTATGTTTTATCTTAGTTGCCTTTCCCCTCTTTTCACAAACCACGTATTCTCTTGTAAATAATGATGGGATTCATAGATTAGCGAATCGATGTTATGAGATTAAATACCATGCAAATGGTGTTTTAGGGAAGTCCTTTAAGGTAGATGGTGCTTCCGGATTGTTTTATTTAAAACCGGCAGGTCTTGGCGAATTTATTTTTTATAATGATAATAAACAGCTGTTGGCAATCGATGGGGATCGTATAGTTTTAACCGATCGTTTATCGGAGGATGTGATTTGGAAATTGCGTAGAAATAAGGAGAGCATGCTTGTGTTACAACATAAAGTAACGGGAGAATATATCTACGAATGGTATTTTATATCGCCGTATTGGTTTCCTACACTTAAGCTTACGAAGGATGTTAATAAGGCAATCCATATTGGATATGCCTCTTCTGACTCCTGTCAAGAATTTCCGGAAGCCAAATTAAATCTTACAGGAAAAATCCTTAAAACGGAATTTAGTGATGGTTCCGTTTATGGAATAGCGGATGTCCATAACCATGCTGCTTCGCATAATATGGTACATGGACTTATTAATGCAGGTAAAATGTTTTCTCCTTTGGGAATTCAAGATGCTTTAAAAGACTGCGCGACGACTCATGGAAATGGAGGCCATTTAGATCCTTTAGGGGCACTCTCTAGAACAGGGGGAGATGGGCAACACGCTATTGACTTTGATTCGGTTATTGCGGAGATGGCAAAAGGGCATGATACAGGAGGTTTTCCTACCTTTAAAGATTGGCCAAAATTTAATGAGGCCACTCATCAAATGAATTATTACAAATGGTTGGATAGAGCGCGAATGGGAGGACTTCGTTTAATGACGGTGTATACGGTAGATAATATTGCAGCCTCTATTTTGATGAACATAGTTTTTGATAAAACGGGTCCTTATCTCTATCCTAGAGAGGGAACACCAAACCCTCGGGATTCTCAGTTTAGTGGGACGGAAGTCTCTAATGTGAGTTTGAAATTCATGTATGATTTACAGGATTATGTAGATGCTCAAGAAGGGGGTGTTGGGAAAGGCTGGTTGCGAATTGTAAAAAGTCCAGAAGAGGCAAGAACGGTCATCAAGCAAGGGAAGTTAGCCATTGTTTTAGGCTTAGAACTCGCGGATTTAATGGATTGTATTGATGGCGCAAAGAACAGGCCTAAGTGTACTAAAGAATATATCGAACAAAAAATTCAATTTCATTATGAGCAAGGAGTGAGAGCTATATTTCCGGCCTTGCATTACAATAATGATTTTGTAGGAACTAATAAAGGTGGTTTTGTTTATGAATTTGGACAAGCTATTTTTAATGGAGAATTAGATCAATATGAACTGTGTAAAAAAGAAGGGAAATTTGGTGCCAAGAGGCCCGCTTTTGATCTAGAAGCCTACAAGGAACTTAGTGGTTTTGGAAAAGGGATTATAGGAGAGATAGTCAGGGCGATTACCCCCATAGATTTAGCGACAATACCGGACTTACCTGAAGTAACAGAGGAGCTTCAATACTATTGTAATTCGGTGGGACTAAAGCCTAAGGGGAAACTATTGATGCATGCATTAATGAGTAAGGGAATTATGATAGATATAGATCATGTAAGTAAAAAGGCGGTAAAAGAGATTAAAGAAGTGTTAGACCCGTATGGATATCCCTATATAGTTACTCATAATGATGATGTAGCGATTGTGGGAGAAGCTGTTTTTTCTAGGGGAGGATTGCTTGCCCAAATAACGACAAAGTCAAATGAAAATGGGTCTAAGTGTAAGTTTCCAACGTCAGAAGATGCTTTTTTAAATAACAAGCTTATTTCGGAGGCTTCCTTAAAATATAAAAATATAGCGGCAACCACTCTGAGTACTGATTTTTTTGGAAGCTTGAATGCATTAGGTCCTCGGTTTAATAATGCGGTTAATGCGTGTAAAAAAAATCAAGGGAATAGAATGCAATATCCATTTACTTCTTTTGATGGAGGCGTTGTTTTTGAGAAACAACAATCAGGAGATCGGACCTTCGACTTTAATACGGATGGATTTGCTCATTATGGGTTGTTGCCGGATTTAATCGAAGATTTTAAAGCTTTAGGGAAATCAGATAAGGATATAGAAACATGGTATCGGGGCGCTGAAGCATATTTGAGGACTTGGGAAAATGCCATTCAGGCTCAAAAAAAACACAATGCGACCCATAAGAGTGCGGTGATCGCTTATGGAAAAGAAAGGACGCTAGAGAAAACTTCTTTATTGTCTAAACCCGCCATAAAAACAGCAAGTACTACAAAAGAAATACGTGTAAATAACCTGCCGAATCCCATAGAGAAAACCATTCGATTAAAATTATATCCTACGTTTGTAGACGATAGTTTTAAGGTAAAATCGGAAACACCGTATGTCTTAACGGTCTTGTTATTCAATGTATATGGGGAACTCGTATATGAGCAGACGTTTAGTAGAGGGGAAGAAATTAATGTAAATAAGCTTTCTCATTTAGCAAAAGGCGTTTATATTGTCAATATAAGGGATGCGAAAGGAGAATTAAATAGGTCTTATAGAATTGTGAAAAAATAAAAAGAGTAGTGTCTAAATAAAACGGAGGATAGTGATGGCTATCCTCCGTTTTTAGTGTTTAAGTCACCATAATTTTTTTATTGAAATGCTGTTTTTGGAGTGTTTCGTACGTGTTTTTTACTGGATAGACTTCTTAAAAGAAGCGCTTAATATAGCGATGTCTTCGCTGGTAAGTGCCGTTTTACAAGCTAGAATTACAAATTCATCAGCGGTTTTAATCCGAACGATTAATTCGCGAATTATTGCATCCTTATCTTCTTGGAAATAAACATCTATACGCTCTTTGTTTTCCGAAATACGGACCAATTGTTCATAGTTGTGCCCTTTTATAAAACGGGAAAAATGCTTGGTCGTTTTCTGGTCATTCTCCTGAAAGACCATCAGCCTATAATGGCTTGCTTTTTTTAATAAGGGGCCCAATAGTTCTTTTTCTTTTTTTGGGATAAACATGCGTCCAAGTGTTCCCGAGAGTCCAATAGAAAAGGAAGCTGTTGCTTTATGGTCATTGTAGAAAGTTTGAAAATCTGAAGTAGATTTACAGGAACTTAGGAATAAAAAAACGAGAATTAATGAGACGAATTTTTTCATTTTTGATAAGGTGTGTTTAGTGGTCTTGTTTTAAGGAGACGAATGATGCTTACAATTGTAACAAGGCAATTTGTGGCTATAATAAATTAACGGCTGTTGGGTATTCTAGAAAAAGACTGTCAATAACAGGTTCAAATGACGGAAGTAACAGTTGTTATAAGGGGCAATAAAAAGCGAGAATGAGAGGTCAATAAAACCACTTATTCTCGCTTGTATTAGGAGGGGTCGTGTAGAGCGACTCCTTATTTCTTGTTTCCGTTATTTCTGGGAAATTTTATTTCCAATATTCTGCTACCCATGGAGCAGGGCGTACATAGCGGTACCATTTTCCACGTCCACCTTTTACGGCTTTATGAGGGTTAATTTCACCATGGAAAATAATTATTTTAGAACCTTCAGGAATGGTTGGTTTTTTCCAAACAGCCAGAGGGAATCTTGAAACACAATCGTATTTAAAACTTGGACACCATTCTTTAGGCCAGTATTTTAAATCGCCATGATCATTTACAGCATGTGTTAAGTATTCTTGTTCGTTGCGGTGTATTTTACTTATTTCGTCAAATTTCCCTAAGAAATCGTCAAAAACATAGCCGTGTTTTCCAATGTCAAATCTGTATACAGAAGAGTTTCCTGTAATTCTCCAGGTTCTCCAGCTATGGTCTTTAATAATTCTAAAAGCACCTTCTACTTCAAAAAAGCAGTCGATATTATCTACAATTACAATGTCTAAGTCCAAGAATAAAGCTTGACCTTCTAATCCGTATAAGTCAGTTTTTAAGGTTGTCAATTTTTTCCACATACGTTCAGGGATGTCAGTTCTCAATCCCATGTCCGGAATCGGGTAGCAGGTAACTTCTTCTCTTATTCCTGTAGTATCATCCGTAAAGCAAATCATTTTAAAATCGTAACTCAAATTACGTTTTACCATGCTGTACAATCGGTTTACATATTCTGGGCCGTATAAAGTACCCCATTTCATACAAAATATATGCTTATCTGTGTTTGAACTGCTCATTGTGCTGTTTTAACTTATTTATGAAAATTTACGTTCTATTATATATAACAATCGGTTTTCTATGTCTTCGTGGTCATTCCAATTGTAGTCGGGTTTTACCATTTTAGAAATGAAGTTAGTGGCTTCTTTTTCGTTAGTAAAGGTGTTTAATTGTGAGAGTACTCTATTAAAATCGGTGAGGTTTCCGTTAAATAAATATTTGACAAATGCGATTCTATCATTCAAGCCTATTTGTAATCCATTGTGTACGGAACTGTTATTTAACGTCTTTTCTATAGGAGCTGTTTTGGGAGCAGATAATTCGCTTTCGATTACGCGGGTATCGGCTCTTTCAAAAATCTGCTGTGCCATATCAGCAGAAACAGCATCTTTAAATTCGTTTTCTAAAGAATATTTCAACTCTGTTGCTCTTTTGATGTCTTTGGCTGCTTTGATGGCTTCTTCTATAGAATTTGAAGTATCAGGACTCGGTGTAGGCTCTTTTTCTATAGATTCGGAAACAGGTGTTGAGGGCTGTGCTACTGGTTTTTGAGTCTCTGGGACTTGAATTACTGTATTTACAACTTCAGGCAACTCTTTTTCTGCCTTTTTTTCTACGGCAATGACAGGTTTTGGAACTGTTATTTTCGCAGCTACCGAATTTTGATTCACTTCCTTTGTTAACTTATCAGCATGTACTGTGGCTATTCCCATGTTTTTTTCGACAAATTTTAATACAGATAATTTCTCGTATAGTTTTCTCGATTTTTTGTGAAGTAGCACAATATCAGTATCCTTAGACATTGTTAAAATGCTATTCGCAAGACTAATTAGTTCGGAAGTCAATTTTTTGTGCATAAGTTGGAATATTATTTAAATTAGGGTGGTGATTTTTTAATACATTTGTAAAAGTACAAAAATACAAAAT
>JAESRX010000057.1 GCA_016764435.1 Flavobacteriaceae bacterium
TCTCTGAAAACACTATTGTAAAATTATCCTGATCTATATATTTCAACGTACAATCTACCGTGAAATTCGTAGTATTTATTAACTGGTATTCTTGATTTAACTGTTTAAATAGCACTCCGTTTTTCTCAAACTGTTTGCTTGTGTAATTGTATTTAACCTTCCTTCTTTCTTTTTCTATTGCGTTTAAAAAGGTGTTGAGTACTTCTAAATTAAATACTTTATACGCTATAAATACATCTGATCCTCCTTTTAAAGTGTGTGGTTTGTTTTTAAGGTCTGAAATGGAAATTGATTTAAAATAATTAGTATTTTCTTTATTAATATAGACGTAAATAGATTTGTTCTGAAAATCTATTTCAAAAGAACCATCATCAAAAAAAACACTTCCTCTATTAAAAATAAAAAAACAGCCCCGTTTACTCAAGTGAAAAAAACTTTTTTTACTTATAGTATCATTTGCATAACTAAAAACTTTTTTAATCCCCTCTTTATTGTCTTTAAAGTTTTCAATTAAAAAAACATTCTCATTAGGTATTCCCCCATTTTGTTTAGCATAAACATCTTCTACTTGAGAAATTCTCATTTCTTTTGATGTACAGGATGCTATGAGTAAAACAACTAGTGCTAGTTTTAAATGTTTCATTTTAATTTTCTATTTTATCTACTGATTCATAAATAATTTCTGTTTCAAACGGATGACAACCGTAATGATGCTGTAGCCAAAAAAAAGCGTTAAGACTATACACATTTCCTTTTAATTTACTATTCCACCCATTAATATCTCCCCAATCAGCCCCGTACCAATCTCCAATATACATTTTTGTTTTTATGATGTTATAATCTACTGCTACTCCATTTTTTTTTGTCCAATGCATTATTTCAATATCTACTTTTATGGTTTGCACCCCGCCCATAAAGCCATAATAATCATAAGATATTATTTCTAATTTATTACTGAAACTAGGTTTACTGTTGTGTTTTTTTTTATCAAAAACCTCCATTATGATATTTTCATCAACGGCTTCAATCGTTTCTCTTTCAATAAAATACCCCATTACTTCCAAATAACCTTTAAAATAATCTTGAAAGCTCTTTAAATTTTTTAATTCTTTTGACTGTTTTGTATTCTCATCAAAACTAAGTTTACTCAATGCTCCTGTATAAAAATTATTGATTACCTTACTCTCTATATTGTCTGTTTTAGACAATACTGCCTCAACACCAAGTGGTCCCTTTTCATAAAAGCCTTTGACAGTGCTTTTACCCATTCGCTTCATAATACCTACATTCATTTTTCCTACAAAGTCCAAACCTGCATCAAGTTCTGCTTCTGTAAGTACTTTATTTTGGGTAGGCATATTTTTTTGCAACGCTCCCCATTGTTTTGTGCCACAAAATAAGACTTCTGAAATATCCCCAATTTCTACTTCTACAAAAACATCTTTATTCGGTAGTATTGTTGTATATGCATATATTTTAAATTTATCTTTTGATTTTTTTATTTGGATAGAAATTTTGATTTTATCATTTTCGATTTTTCCTCCCTTAAAAAGATGGTATGCGTCATCAACTTCTTTTTCATCATAAGAAACTGCCCAACTAATTTGTTTTGGATTGATGGAGCATACGTTTACATTTAAAGATGCATAATAAAAGTAAGTTTCTCCCGCTGACGCAAATTCTAATAGTTCTCCTTCTTCATTATAGGGACCTTCAACTTTTGTTACTTTTGGAGCTACTAATTTTAATTCCACAGGAGCAATACTTGCACCATGTTGGGGCGCTACCTTTACTACTAAGATGTATTCTTCTTCGTTAATACTCATAAATTGATTTTAGTAATTTTTTTAAAACCTTCTCTTAAATAAGGTTCTAATTCTTTAATTGTAAACTCCTCATAACTTTTAGGAAAAAACCTTTTATAAGCACCACCTTGTCCGTTATGATGAAATCGAATATGAGTAATTTCACCTAGTTGATTATAGATAAGTTCAATATTATTTAAACTTTTTAACTGAAAAGAAGTTCTATTTTCTAAATGCTCTTTATACACTTCATATTCCTCTATATTATATTCATCGGCAGTTTGAGAATTGTTTTTCTTTAAGTAGGTTTCATAACCCAAAACATATTTTTTATTATACATTTTTAAAACACTCTTTGGACTTGTAAACATTTTAGGGTAATTTATTCTTTCTCCTATTTTAAGATTGAAACAGGCGTATTTAAAATATTCGTCATAACTACCATATTGATTATAACTATATTTAATATTTAAAATTCCGTGCTGTTTTGATAAAACAACATAACCTTCTGGTACATAATTACAATCAAAAACATTTATTAAACCATTACATTTTTTACTGAGTGTCATTTTTTGTTTCAACCTTTGGTTAGGGATACTAGATCTTAAGTCTTTATTTTCTGAAAGATTTTGTATTTCAAGAATTATTTTTTCTTTTAATATTTTATTATTCGAAATCACTTTTAACTCATTAAAATAAATATAATGGGGTTTAGTAATAGAATCTTTTAATTCAATAACTCTAACTTTACTAAGTCTTTCTGCCTGTTGTACAGAGCAATAAGTAAATGCAATTATTGAAAGAAGAAATAAAATATTATTATACTTTAAAACAAATAATTTTTTCATTTTTATTTTCCTTTTAAGGGTACTAACTTCAAATCATCTTTTATAGCTAAAGAAATACCTTCTTTAACTATTTTTTTCTTTGTTTCTTTTTTTTGAGTTTTTGCGTACTCTTCTAAAATAGTTTTTGCTTGAGCATCTTTATTATTATCTTTTCTATCTGTTAAATAGGTTTTAGCAACTTTTTTTTCGGATTCACTTCCCTTTTCAAGCATTAACTTATAATGCCTATTAATATCGAAGACCTCTTTTTTTCTAGCTTTTAAATAAAATGCTTTTCTATTAGATTCATTTCCACTATCATTACGATTTACGGCTCTTGATACATAATTAATTTTATCACTATCGGCATGCTCAAAAGCATATTTCGATTTGTATTTTGTTCCTTCATTCCAAAAATACAACCCTGATTGAACTGCATAGATAGGTTCTCTTAATTTTACATAATTTCCTTTTCTTACATCTTTAGGTCTTGTTAAGTCATCATTTTTTTCAAAATCAATATCATCAGAGGTATCCTCAGAGGTATCATCAGTAAATATAATATCAGTTTTATTTCTATAGGTCGTAAATGATTTATAATTACCTACTCCCGTTAATTGTTTAAGCCCTCTTCCTTTATACTTCCAGCCATCTCGACTTAGCTCATCGCCATTCCCTAAACCTCTGTTGTCTCCTATGTATGGGGCATACATTCTAGATAATAAGGGAATTCCAAAATGAGTATGATTTTGTAGATAAATTTTATATTTAATTTGCTGAACGTCTTTACCGTCTTTTTTTATCGACTCTTTAATTATACCTAACAACTCTTCTCCAGATTGATAATTAGTATATAGTTTTTTATCTACTACCTTAATTTTTTCATCTAGGAGGATTTTATTTATTTCCTCATTCGTTTTTATGATTTTTTCATCATTTTTATCTTTAAATAAAAAAATTTTATCTAAATATTTTTTAAGAGACTCTCCCATAGTTTTATCAAATTCTATGGATTTGTTACTAAACACTCCTGGTAAACTTCGCACAACTCCGTTTATCTTATAACTCCACTTTTCTCCTTCTTCAAATTTTTTAAATCGATTACTTTCATGACAAACTTGTGCAATAAAATGTGCCTTCCTTAAACAAGTATCTAAACCAAAATTGGCTCTATATTTATTCATGTATATTAATACATCATTTATGTTTTTTGTTTGAGTAGAAGTTAGTTTTTTTGTTCCAATACTCTCTTGTACTTGTTTTAAGGTTATCTCTTCACTACAATGTGCGCATTTATATAGAGCTGTTGTTGTTGTTAGGGTTATGACCTTTCCTTCATACTCTAAAGTCCTGTTTCCGAAATTAACAGAAGTAATGTAAATTTCTGTATTTTGATTTGCCATTTTTAGGTGTTTTTAAGTATTATAACTCCTTTATTATCTACAATTCCTGTCAAAGTTGTTCGTTCGTTTTTTTGATTATCTAGATTAATTGTAATTTCTTCTCCTTCTACAATGTTTTTGACTTTAAGGAATAAACTTATGCTCTCTCCTTTTATTGCTGTTTCTATTTTTTCACCATCTATATCTAACCAATACATCTCTTCTATTTGAGGTGCTTCAACTTCTTTTTTTTGTGTTTTTTGAGCCACATTCTGCAATTCTATAACAGCTTTTCCATTAGGATCTACAGTTGAGTAATAAGCTACTTCATCAATATTTTCTTTTCCTTTTTCAGAAATATTTAGTGTAATAATCTCTCCAGGCAAAAAATTTAATGTTGTTAATGAAACCTTATGTAAAGCATCTTTATTGTTTTCTTTAATGTTAGCACCCTCAATATCTAACCATTCAATAGTTGTATATTGAGGTTCCTCCACCGGTAAAATAACGGGAGCTAGTAAAGGTTGTAATTCGGTGGGTTCATTAATTTGTAAATCGTCAGTTATTTTAATTTCTTCCCCACCATAGGTACACATAATGGTAGAGTTTTCCAACAATGCTTTTTGGTCTTGTATAAGTGCATCTGCGGTGTTTTCCCACTTGGAAGTTGCTATAACGGAGACGCAAGGATAGGATTGATAAGGACTTTTTTTACAATTCCCTTCAAAAATCAAATTTGTTTTTTCTTTATCGCCCTCGGTCGCAAACAGCTTATCCTGTATTTTTATTTCATTAGAAGTTACCATTAATGTGCCTTCTGGTTTGATACATTGCTTGCATTCTATTGTTGCTCCATTGCAGACATAATTTTTTCCCATAACCTATTAATTATTTCGGTGTAACTTATATTTTATTGTTCTTTTATAACCTTTTGCATTGCTTAAAGCAATGTTTAATGTCGCTTTTTGTACAATCGCGGTGTGTTTATTTAATACATAATCCCCTAGATATTGTTCTAAATACACATGAGAACTTGGCATACCATAATAGTTGAAAAACAGGCCTAATCGCTCCTTTGTTTTTACTTCCAATGGAGTTAAATCTGCAGTTAAACAGTAGGTTATTGTTTCTTCTGCTATATTTTCATTCATAAGTTGCACCTGTTCCTCCACATAAATAGGGATACTATGAATGGTGTTCTTATGGACTCTATTTCTTCTTATTTTAACATCATCATAAAACGAAATATCTAGCATTCCATTAAATAAAAACCCAAACATACGATATTGACATAAATCACTTATAAACAGGTTTTTATTTTCGATCTTAGCTCCAACAGCATCAATATATCCTTGTGCTAAAACACCTTTATTTTTACTTATTAATTTCGTTTTTAAGCGTTTCCATTTTTCTAAAATGTCATTATAATTAACAACTTCAATGATAACACCTTGCATATCAACCTTAAATAACATTTCCTCTGTCAAGCTATTTAATTGACGTATTAAGTTTTCTTGCGATTTTAACGAAACATCTAACCTATAATCACAGTTTTTTATGTTAACTTTAAAATCAAATCCTTTCATATATTCCTTAGAAAGTAATTCCACTTCAAACTCTTGGACGTAACGGTTTTTTATACTTTTTTCATTTATAATCGTTTCCTCTTCTATAGAAAACGAATAATTAATTACTTCATTCGTATCTTGATATTCAAATGGATAAGCTCTTTTTTCTATAAACAACATATTATCCTTTACTTACTTTTACATCATTTCCTCCTTGCAGGGTTGCAACACCTGTACCTTGTATATTTATATCTCCGTTACCCGCAATAATTGTTGCTTCTGAACTGTTAATGGATAAAGTACGGTGTATGTCTACCGTTTTACTGCCTTCTATCGTTTCTGTATGCTCCGTGGTGTGCAAATCGTAATTTTGCTCTATAACGGTATTCATATTATTCCCTACTCCGATCTCTAAATTTTCTTGAACCTGCGTATCCATATTTTTACACTGATGCGTAATACTTTCTGTTGCTCTAAAATTGATATTCTTAGCTTCAATATCTATTGTCTCTGGTGCAGAAATTCGAATATTCTTATTCGCTGTATCTAAAAAGATAATGTTCTTATTCTTGTCTGTAATGGTGATACTCTCTTGTCTCGGCGTATCATTAAACTCAATCATATGCCCACTTTTGGTAATAATGGTTTTGATATTATTGTCTTGTTTTCCTCCGGCTCCATTTTCTTGATGAAA
>JAESRX010000072.1 GCA_016764435.1 Flavobacteriaceae bacterium
CTTAACCTGAGAAGGTAGCTAGGTTTCGATGGTGATTGCTGAATCAACTATCAATTAACTCATCTGGGGAATTATGAGGGTGCATTTCCTCTGTTGTCTGTTAATGAGTTTGGCTTGCTTCCTTCTCTGGGCATTTCTCACTCTTTTAGTTTTGACGGCACCGTCAGTCTGAGAATATTGCTGTTCCTAAACTCTCTGGGTGAGAGTTTGCTCTCCTCCGCTGACTTAACTTATGTCCAAGTTAATACTGCTTTGGATCCTGCATGGGGTCTCCTCTTTTTGACTAATTTTGTGGGTCGATTGAGTGAATTATTGAACTTTTTCGCCAAGCGAATTTTATGTGATCGTTGATGTGCTCTCTGCCAAGGCCTCAGTCTTGGTTGAGCATTCCAAAATTGGTTTCCATTATTTCTGGTTGCCCTCGGTTGAATTATCAGCTTCAGATGGCTGGCTGGTCTGAGATTTATTTTATATTTGCGCTCCCGATGGCTAATCGGGAAGGTTGGTGCCTTAGCTCAGTTGGTAGAGCAATGGACTGAAAATCCATGTGTCCCTGGTTCGATTCCTGGAGGYACCACTYTAAAATCCCATACTTTTAGTAGTATGGGATTTTTTGTTTTAAGTTGAAACGTTCGTGGAAACTGGTCAAGTAGAATTCTTAGCAAGTAATATTCTTAAGAAGCAATGTATTTTCCAGTAAGCTAGAACCCTTTTTTTATTTAGATTTTACTTTGCAGATATGCAAGTGGCCGATGTATTAAAAACAAAATAGCAACGTAAAAGAAGATTGTATCCATTATCACATGAACAAAACACATTCATTAAAAATAAGCGGCAAACTACAGGAAATACTTAATAGTTATCAGGCAGACTAAAAAGCATCAACCAAAAAGGCTTAGAAAATGCTTTAAGAAACAACAACAAACAAAACAAATCACTACTTATCTTAAATTTCAGATTTTTCCGAAATAGAAACGAAACAGTATCTCACCTGGTTTAACAAAGTGCATGACCAAGAAAAACACAAACAGGTTTAGCACATCTATATCCTCTCTATAATCATCCATTCTAAGATGGAAACGGACGGATCTGACGTGACCTTTCAGAAAACCTATTACACTTAGCATCGGGTAACCTACATTAATTTCGTTATCATATATCATAGAATCACCTAAAAAAACAACCAAAACATTACTTTCCAACACCATGAGGGAGCTAAATGATTTAACGGACAAAAAAACACTAATAAAGGCAGGAATGCTAAAAGATTCTCGCTATAAAATGAATATCTCCTCCGAGATTAGTTAAGAAAAAAATCCAGAAATTACACATACTCCCAATCCTCTCAGTTACCAGAAGTTTTAGACAAAAAACAATACGCCAATCCTTATTTTCATGGAGTTCTGCAGGAATAAAATCTATAAATATTGTTAAGTTTTTTGAATTCTGAAGTTTAGACTTTTTTTTACAGCCGTTTTTATCGGTTGAAAAACATTAATAATCTAGCATGACTCAATTTTGACACAGTTATTTATGAAAAAAGGCCTAAACCATTGAGGTTTAAGCCTTTACGTAGTACAGGCGGAGAGACTCGAACTCTCACACCTCGCGGCACTAGATCCTAAGTCTAGCGTGTCTACCAATTCCACCACGCCTGCTTACGAGTGCAAATATACACTTTCAAGTCATATTTCAAAGCAGTTCGTCAACATTTTTTGTACTTTAGCATCAGAAAATTTTAGAACACATGGAAAACATAACATCATACATCGATACGCATAAAGACCGTTTCATCGAAGAACTTTTTGAACTACTTAGAATCCCGTCAATTAGCGCAGATCCTGCCTACAAAAACGACATGTTAAAAACGGCAGACGCCATTAAAGCATCGCTAGAAAAAGCAGGTTGTGATACGGTAGAAATTTGTGAAACACCGGGAAATCCGATCGTTTATGGAGAAAAAATCATAGATCCAGCACTTCCTACGGTATTAGTGTACGGTCATTACGACGTACAACCAGCAGATCCTATCGAGCTATGGACAAGTGGTCCTTTCGAACCAGTGATCAAAAAAACGGACATTCATCCAGAAGGCGCTATTTTTGCCCGTGGTGCTTGTGACGATAAAGGACAGATGTACATGCACGTAAAAGCATTGGAATATATGACTGTCAATGACAAGTTACCTTGTAATATCAAGTTTATGATAGAAGGTGAAGAGGAAGTTGGATCTGAGAGCTTGGATTGGTTTGTAAAAAGAAATCAAGAAAAACTACAAAACGATGTTATTTTAATTTCTGATACAGGAATGATTTCAAATCAACAGCCGTCTATCACCACAGGATTACGTGGATTGAGTTATGTAGAAGTTGAAATAACAGGACCTAATAGAGATTTGCACTCTGGACTTTATGGAGGAGCAGTAGCCAATCCTATTAATGTATTGTCTAAAATGATTGGTTCGCTACAGGATGAAGACAATCGTATTACCATCGATGGTTTTTATGACAATGTAGAAGAAATAAGTTTGGAAGAACGTGCTGAAATGGCAAAAGCACCTTTTAACCTAGAGGAGTACAAAAAATCTATCGATTTAAGTGACATCCACGGAGAAAAAGGTTATACCACTAATGAACGTAACTCCATCCGTCCAACCCTAGACGTTAACGGAATTTGGGGAGGATACACTGGTGAAGGAGCAAAAACAGTGATCGCTTCTAAAGCATACGCTAAAATATCAATGCGTTTGGTTCCAAATCAAACTCCAGAAGAAATTACGGAAAAATTCACCAAGCATTTCTTGAAAATAGCTCCTAAATCTGTCACCGTAAAAATAACACCTCATCACGGAGGACATGGCTATGTAACTCCTACGGACAATGTAGGCTATAAAGCTGCTCACAAGGCTTATGCTAAAACATTTGGCGTGACTCCTATCCCTCAAAAATCCGGAGGAAGTATTCCTATTGTTGCTCTTTTTGAGCAAGAATTAAAAAGTAAAACAATTCTTATGGGATTCGGATTAGACAGTGATGCTATTCACTCTCCAAACGAACATTTTGGCGTATTCAATTATTTAAAAGGAATTGAAACCATCCCTTACTTTTTTGAGTATTTTACAGAAATGAGTAAGTAGTCAATACATTGTAACTCTTAGAAAATCCGTTCAGAAATGAACGGATTTTTTTTATGCATACCCCTATCTAGTCGTCAGACTCTATTTATACGAAAAACAATTCCAAATAACCACTACACATAACTAATTGAATACATTCATTTTTATGTTTTTAGTTATTATAAAAAAGAACAACAGCTATGAATACCCTCTGTTTTCTACCAATAAAAACAGGACAATCGTTCCATTTTTAAATAAATATTAGGAAATACATTTGACAATACAAATACACGTCTACAGAGTAAGAGACGGCCTTTCCACTGCGTTCCTCAAAGCAACAACAAGATTTCCAGCAACATTCCATTTAATTTTTTAAAATAATGTTAACGAAACAACAAGACAACAAAGTAGTTTTAATCACGTTATTGGTATAACAAACTACTAGGTTATGATTAATGATTTTTTTTGGATGTGTTCTGGGGCTGATACCGATATTTTAAAGACTTGTCCGAAAGGGGAACAAATTAAGTATGCCGGAATTGGAGGAACTGTATTTTTTACGGCTGTGATGGCATTTATTGCCACTACCTACGCCTTATTTACTATTTTCAAAAATGCATACGTCGCAGTATTTTTTGGACTAATTTGGGGATTGCTTATCTTTAACTTAGACCGTTTTATCGTTTCAACGATCAAAAACAGGGAGCCTAAAAAAGAGGCTTTCATACAAGCCATTCCCCGTATTATTTTGGCCATCATTATTACAGTCGTTATTTCCAAACCACTAGAATTAAAAATATTTGAAAAGGAAATTAACCAGGTATTATTAGTCCAAAAAAATGAACGTACACTTAGCAATAAAAACCAAATCGCTTTACAGTATTCTCCTGAAAAAGAAGTGTTACTTAGAGAGATTTCACTTTTAAAAACGGAAATCACCCAGAAAGAAGCCGTTACTAACGCCTTATACGAAACCTATATTGCAGAAGCAGAAGGGAAAAAAGGAACCAAACTAGTAGGAAAAGGACCTGTGTACAAAGACAAATTTGAGAAGCACAATAATTCTTTAAGAGAATTACACAGCTTACAAACACTAAACCAAGAAAAAATAGTTCAAAAAGAAACCTTAATTACAGCACTTAAAACGGCACAAAAAACGAGTGAACTAAACGGACTACCCGTTCTTAATAATATGGATGGCTTAATAGCCCGAATCACCGCACTAGGCACACTTCCGTTTATTCCCTCATTTTTTATATTTCTATTATTCCTATGTATAGAAACCTCCCCTATTATAGTCAAGTTATTGTCCTCTAAAGGTGTCTACGATTTCAAATTAGAAGCCCAAGAGAACAACAGCAACTCATGGTCTAGCCAACAACAATCACATTTTAAATTAGTCATGGATACGGACCACCTTATCAATGTAAGAATATATGAGGAGTTAAGTACTGAAGCAGAAATTTACCAATACAAAAAACAAAAAGCACGTGAACTATTACAATTTCAAGCCGATACTTTTTATCAAAACTCAAAATAAAGCACATAAAAAACCCGCGTATCTTATACGCGGGTTTTAATCCAAATAATTTTCCAAAGTTTAATATCTATATTATCATAGGCTGAACCTTCTTTTACTGTTCCATACAGAACGTTTTGCATTATCAATCCTCACAAAGTTTCCTTTTCCTTTAGAAGCTCCGTTCAACGTCTCATTTAGCAAGCCAAATTGTTTTTTTAACGCTTTCATAATTGTACTCTTTTATTAATTAGTCAGAATTCATAACTTTACGAATTCTTTATTCTTTTCCTTTCGCTCTGCAAATATATTACGTTTTCCGTAATTAAAAGTACTAATACTAATTATTTAATACAGAATTAACATATTAAAGCTTTAATTTCAAGATTCTAACTAAATTTAATATAAGGAAATATTCAATTTTCTGATAATTATTCAATCTTTAATCCAGCCTATTAGCAATTGGATATGCTTTTATAACAGCCTCCTTTTTTATGGTAATTCGCACTTGAAAATTACAGTGTTCTCTTAATCATAACATTTTAAAAAATACAGCAATCGTTTCCTCAAACTTAAGGACTTATCTCTTAAAACAAAATAGCTTTTCCTGCCTAAGTTCACATACATATACTACTATACTAACGAGAAACAATCTTATCTTAACATAACATAACATCCTGCTAAAATAAATCCTTATTTTTAAGAAAAAATAAAGGCAACATGGAAAACATATCGCTTATAAACGGAACATTCATAAAAGAACACACCATTTTTAAGACCTTAATCAATGCCTTAAGAGAAAATTTTTCTAAAACAAGCATTGTGGTACCTCAACGCCACCACCACGACTTTAAAAATCCCTCCGAAAAACAAGATAGTACGTTACTTTTAATGCCTGCTTGGAATCCAAGTAAAGAAGCAGGAGTAAAAATAATCACAATCAGTCCTAACAATGGAAAACACAAGTTGCCTGCCATTCAAGGAACCTACATTTATTTAGATGCCCAACTAGGCCATGTAAAAGCAATTCTCGATGCGAAAGAACTTACTGTAAAACGCACTGCTGCAGCTTCGGCATTGGCATCAAGTTATTTATCAAAAGAAAATGCCTCCAAATTATTGATGATCGGAACAGGCGCTCTGTCCAGTAACCTAATTCTTGCACATGCCTCTATACGCCCTATAAAAGAAGTCTTTATCTGGGGACGCAGTTTAGAAAAATCCATCCGTATTTGCGAACAACTTAAAGAGGCTCCTTTTACCTGTACTCCCGTAACATCTATAAAAGACACCGCCCCTAATATGGACATCATTTCCTGTGCAACACTTTCAGAATCCCCGCTTATATTAGGTGATTTTATACAAGCAGGAACACATATAGATCTTGTAGGAGCTTATAAACCGACCATGAGAGAGGCCGACAATGATCTGATTAAAAAAGCCAATGTCTATGTAGACACATTCGACGGTGGGATGCGTGAATCTGGAGATATTGTACTCCCTTTAAAAGATCACATAATTTCAAAAACAGACATTCTAGGAGACTTGTTTTCCCTTTGTAAAACCGATAAATTCGTCAGAAAAAATAAGCGTGAAATTACCGTATTCAAATCTGTAGGGCATGCACTGGAAGATTTAACTGCCGCTACATACTACTATAATAAATACATGGAGCAACAATGAAAACAACCTATCTAAACAGTTTAAAAAACACCACATTTACTCCGCCCTCCGATTGGATACAAATAAAAACGATAGACATGCATACTGGAGGAGAACCACTGCGAGTAATTTTAGAAGGGTTCCCTGCATTAAAAGGAAATTCCGTATTGGAATACCGTAAATATTGCAAAGAAAATTTTGACAACTTACGCACTTCACTCCTATTAGAACCAAGGGGACATCCAGACATGTACGGTTGTATTATAACACCTCCGAATGATAACAAAGGAGATTTCGGAGTGATCTTCCTACATAACCAAGGGTATTCTACCATGTGTGGCCATGCCATTATCGCCATTTCTACGTTAGCCATCACCCTGAATTGGATCACTGTTAAAGAAGGAGAAAATATTCTTAAAATAGATGCACCTTGTGGTAGAATCACCTCTTACACCACAGTTAAAAACGGTGAAGTAACGGGCGTTAAATTTCACTGTGTCCCAAGTTTTGTCATCGGATTAGATCGAAAGATTTCACTCCCAGGAATAGGAGAAGTCACATACGACCTTGCCTTTGGAGGTGCTTTTTATGCTTATGTAGATTTACAAAAAAATAATTTTGAGTTTGATTTATCCCTTGAAAATTATCAAACACTTATAAAAACAGGCATGGATATCAAACGAGCAGTCATAAAAAAAGACCATGAAATCCTACATCCTTTTGAAGACGAAATGAGTGAGCTCTACGGAACCATCTTTATTGACGCCTCTAAAAACCCTAAAATAGCCAGTAGAAACGTCTGTGTTTTTGCCAATGGAGAAGTGGATAGATGCCCAACAGGATCCGGGGTTTCCGGTAGAATGGCCATTCATAAAAAAAGAAAAGAAATAGGTTTCAATCAAACAATGACTATTGAAAGCATTACCGATTCAGTGTTTGTAGCCTCCGTAATTTCTGAAGAACAATACGGCCCTTATACCGCCGTAATCCCCCAAGTAGCAGGTAGCGCACACATTACAGGAAGCAACACCTTTATAATAGACCCCAAAGACCCGATAAAAAACGGTTTCATCTTAAGATAAATATATTTAAAACAACTATATGAACATTAAAACACCCAACTTCCTCCTCCTTGCTTTCTTATTGTTTGGCATGGCAGGTTTTTCGCAAGAAACCCATCAATCTATACTAGAAAAACTTAAACAAATACCGCTGGTGACAGCCGTATCAGAAAACAATAAAACCAGTCATTTTAATGCGAATTTTGAGCTTTGGTTCACCCAGCCCATTGATTATAGCGATCTAAATAAAGGCACGTTTAAACAACGTGTATTAATTGGTCATACCAACTCCGAAAAACCCGTAATTGTAGAATTACAAGGCTATGGAATTTACACGAACAAAGCAGGGGAACTTGCCCAACATTACCTCGCCAATCAAATAACCATAGAACATCGTTATTTTAACAATTCTAGGCCTGAAAAAATAATATGGAAAACCTTGACCATAGAAAACGCTGCCAAGGACCAAGAGCGTATAATCAGTGCAATCAGAAAAGCCATTTATCCAACTGCTAAATTCGTGACCACAGGTATCTCTAAAGGATGCCAAACCACAATGGCGCATCGTAGATTTTTCCCAAATAATGTGGATGCCTCTGTATGTTATGTAGGCCCCTTGAACTTTAAACGTGTGGACCCACGTGTTTTTCAATTTTTAAACACCGTAGGAAACGAAACCGAAAGAGAACAATTGCAAGCATTTCAAACACTGTGTTTCGAAAACAGAGAGGCCCTTTTAAAACAACTAAAAAAAGTAGCATCCGCTAATAACTATACCTGGGAATTTGGGGTAGAAAAAGCACTAGACTATAGCATCTTGGAATATTCTTTTGCTTTTTGGCAATGGGGAAGCTCTTTTGACAGTATCCCAAGTCAAAACGCAAGTGTAGACAAGATATATAAACACTTAATGACAATCTCAGGCTATTCATTTTTTGAAGAAAATGGCGTAAAAGATTTACAACCGTATTTCTGGGCTGCACTTACCCAACAAGGGATATACGCCTATGAAACCAACCCTTTTAAAAAATATTTAAACACGGAAGAACTCTATACTTTTGACTGGGCATTCCCAGAAGGAATAAATATTGAATTTGACGAAAAACCTATGCAAGAAATAGATTATTTCCTAAATAATTTTGCGCATAAAATATTGTTTATCTACGGAGAAAAAGATGCTTGGAGTTCCACAGCAGTACAATTAAGAAACGATCCAAAACAACGTGAAATGTACAAGTTCGTACACAAAAACGGAAGTCATAAAACACGGATAAATTCCTTTAATAAAAAAGAGCAACAAAACATCTACACGATTATTGATGCTTGGGTAAAATAATTCCCCCTTTTTTTCTCTCTAAAAATGCCATCCTTATATGATGGCATTTTTTTATGCATTTTTACCGAAACCTCACACGGTACTTTTCTTCTACAAACTTAAAATAGTTATACAGCTTATAGTTCACATCCAAGCCATAATCCACTCCTTGCCGATACTCGATTTGGTTTTCATATAAATTAGGATCATATCGCAAGGGATTCCTTGCTCTAATATTCCATTCCAACACATAAAAAATATTTTTTTGCTCGTAGTAAGACTGTGAATGAAAATGGGCTGGTTTAGCAACCGTTTGTAAATAGGTGTCAAATCCTATATCAATAACAATAATTTCGTAGTCAATTGCGTCATTGGAAATCCGTACTGCATGATCAGGTAACTCAGAAGAACTAGCGAGAGCTGGCCCTGCAGAACCACAACTAGCACACATAAAAACAATCACAAAAATAAAGGCTATAGATCTCATAATTAAGGAATTTTACATCTTAAATATAGCTAAAATTATTCCGTTCTCCTACAAATTTCAGAAGTGTACCTTTAGACATTCTTCAATAAACAATAATTCAATGACAAAAAACAGATGTAGCTGGTGTAAAAATGACCCCTTATATATTGTATATCACGATACGGAATGGGGCTCCCCATTGAGAGACGAAGATAAATTATATGAATTCTTAACTCTAGAAACCTTTCAAGCAGGTCTCAGTTGGATAACCATTCTACGAAAAAGAGAAAACTTCCGAAAAGCATTTGACAATTTCGATTATAGAAAAATAGCGGATTACGGAGAAGAAAAATTCAATTCTTTACTACAAGACGCTGGTATCATAAGGAATAAGTTAAAAATAAAAGCAACCATCTCTAATGCGCAAGCCTTCTTGAAAATACAAGAGGAATTTGGTTCCTTTAGTAGCTATATTTGGGCATTTGTCCATCACAAACCCATCCAAAATAATTGGAAAAAACAATCCGATGTTCCCGCAAATACGGAACTATCAAATACCATTTCCAAAGACTTAAAAAAACGTGGTTTTAAATTTGTCGGTGCTACCGTAATATACGCCCACATGCAAGCCACCGGAATGGTGAATGACCATGATGTGGCATGTTATAGACATCAGGAAGTCCAGGAGTCCTAAAAGAACCTCTAGTTACTAAAATCAAGTCATAAGACAGCGTTGCTTTTTCAACTTACTCCTTATCATTAAAGAAGCGCTCTAAAACGAAAACCTATGTACTATTTTTAAACAAACGCAACCTATCCCCTTAAATAAGCCTCTTTTATTATAGAATCTTATGAGTCGTAGCCCTCAAAATCGGATCATTCCCACTCATAAAGATGGGGCCCGCATAAAAAAGGGAAACTCCTGTATTCTCTACACAAAAAAAAAGGAGGAATACAACCTATAGTTACATTCCTCCTTCTGTAAGTTATTAACTGTAAATTACTCAATAGGCAAATAAATCTCTGTTACAAAATCCGCAGGATTTTCAGTCGTCATAGGTGAAGTTAAATACACTTCAAATGGCTCCGCAGTTTCAGGTATTTTCAATCCTTTTTCTTCCAATGTTTTAAACGCAAACTCCCAGGCTTCCGTTCCGAACTTATAATCGCCTTTGGCAGTAAACTTCGCTGTCTTTATTGGTTTTTGATACCCCACTAATACAGTTCCATCTGTCTTCAAACGTTCTCGTACAGGAATTCCCACAGAAAACATGGTCGTTTTATTCTCTTCATCCCATTTATGGTACATCGCAAAAGGATTTCCAGAAGTTACAATCTGTTGCTCTCTTACGTATTTATGTAATTTCGGCATCATTTCTTCCATTTTTTCAGGTATTTGAATAATGGTACAAGAAGTAGCTAAATAGACATAAAACCCACCTCCATAATCTACCACATCATTAAACACCACACTGTGTTCTCCCATTTTTTCTTGTAAATATTCTTCCAACAATTCAAATCCACGTTCGTACATGGGCCCTATTTTCTCTTCCATACTTGCCGCCATCCAACGGACCACAAAAGGCATCTCTCCTTTCATTCCCCAAGTAACTTTAGTGCCTCCGTCTACCGCTTCAAAATTCCAATAAATAGTAGACTCCTCATAATCGTCCATTTGTATTTTTTGTAAGATTTCTTTATTTTTTGTCACTGAAAAATTATGCATCGCGCCTTTTTTAGGACTTGTCCCTGTCCAGGTATATGACCCATTCTCTCCTGAAGTTAGCTCAGGAAAACTATAGACAATAGTACTGTCCATTTCCTTCCATGGCCCCCACTCTCCCCATGTTTTAAATTCATTTACTGTATTAAAGGTCAATGACAATGGTGCATTAATAACACATGTCCTACGTACGTCGTATTTACCATCCAAAGAGGCTAAATAGACGGCTCCACCCACCACACTAATTAATACAACAAATAATAAATACTTTAGAATTTTCATTTTAAGAAGGTTTTAATTGATTTTTACACGCTAATTTATAAAATAATTGGCAGTTTTAAGTACTTTTGGATTTCAATCATAAACTTTTTACAATGAAATTAAAATATACAGCCATTTTTGGAATGGCGATAGCTTTACTTTTCTCGTGTTCTGACTCAGGAGAAACGACTCAAGTTATCAAGAAAAACGCAACAGAATTTGACTACAATGTAGAGCAATTCAGTGACATCAAGGTCTTACGCTATCAAATCCCAGGATTCGATGAATTAGATTTACGTCAAAAAAAATTAGTCTACTTTTTAACACAAGCTGGATATGAAGGGAGAGAAATTATTTATGACCAAAACTACCGTCATAATTTAACTATCAAAAGAGCTTTAGAGAACGTTTATACTTCATTTAAAGGTGATAAAACTACTGCAGATTGGAAAAACTTCGAAATTTTCTTAAAGAAAATATGGTTTGCCAACGGTATTCACCATCACTATTCAAATGCAAAATTTGTACCTGAATTCTCTGCCACCTACCTTACAAGCATTCTAAAAGAAACGAACACTACATTAGAAGGAGAAGCTTTTGATGTTTTGTTTAATGATAAAGATGCTAAAAAAGTAAACTTAGATGCCTCAAAAGGACTCATCAAAGGATCGGCTTCTAATTTTTATTCTCCAAACGTAACAGCAGCAGATATTGACGCTTTTTACAGTGAAAAAATGGATAAAAACGACCCTACGCCAATGGAATACGGGTTGAACTCCAAATTAATCAAAAATGCAGACGGATCTTTAGTAGAGAAAGTTTGGAAATCTGGAGGAATGTACGGTGTAGCTATTGACAAGATAATCTCTTGGCTAGAAAAAGCAAAAACTGTCGCTGAAAACAAAGAACAGGCACATACCTTTGACTTATTAATTAGCTATTACAAAACAGGAAATTTAAAAACGTGGGACGAATACAATATTGCTTGGGCAACCAATACCGATATTTCAATTGATATCATCAACGGTTTTATTGAAGTATACAACGATCCTAAAGCGTACAGAGGTTCTTATGAAACTATTGTCCAAATTAAGGATTTTGACATGTCAAAAAAGATGGCAGTTTTATCAGAATATGCACAGTGGTTCGAAGACAACTCTCCTTTATTTCCGAATCACAAAAAAGCAAATGTAGTGGGAGTTTCTTATAAAACAGTGAATACCGCAGGTGAAGCTGGAGACTCTTCTCCTTCTACGCCTATCGGTGTGAATTTACCTAATAACAACTGGATCCGTCAACAACATGGTTCTAAATCTGTCTCTTTAGGAAACATCATTAATACGTATAATAATGCAGGGGGTTCTGGACGCTTAAAAGAATTTGCTTTTGACCAAGCAGAAATTGATGCCGAATTAAAATACGGTCAATTAGCAGACAAACTTCACACCTCTCTTCACGAAGTTATTGGTCATGCAAGTGGGCAGATTAACCCAGGAGTAGGACAGCCTAAACAAACAATGAAAAACTACGCTTCTACTTTAGAAGAAGCACGTGCAGATCTTGTAGGATTGTACTATTTACCCAACGAAAAACTAGTAGAATTAGGTGTTTCACCAAATGCTGAAGGCATTGGAAAAGCTGCTTTTGATGGGTATATTAGAAATGGATTATTGACACAATTAATTCGTTTAAAACTCGGAGATGACATTGAAGAAGCACATATGCGAAACCGACAGTTAGTAGCGGCTTGGGCTTTTGAAAAAGGCGCCAAAGACACCGTGATTGAAAAAGTAACCAAAGATGAAAAAACCTACTTTGTAATTAGAGACTACAAAAAATTACACACCTTATTCGGAGAGTTATTACGTGAGATTCAACGTATAAAATCTGAAGGAGATTTTGAAGCTGGAAAAGCTTTAGTAGAGACCTACGGAGTAAAAGTAAACCAAACAGTACACAAAGAAGTACTGGCACGTAACAGCCAGTTTAAATCAGCTCCTTATAGTGGTTTTATAAACCCTGTATTAGTTCCTACAGTAGATGCTGACGGAAACATTACGGATGTAAAAGTAACACAGCACCCTGATTTTACAACGCAAATGTTGTACTATTCAAAAAACTATGCTACGTTACCTAACGTGAATTAAACAGCCATCATATCTATTTAAATCCTGCTTTTGAGCCATTGGCTTAAAAGCAGGATTTTTTTCGTCAAAAAAAAAGCATGGATATAAGAGCGAATTTCAATTCTATACAAGATTCCATAAATTTCACTATATTCCAATACAAAACAACGTACAGACGAATTTAAATTCACCCCAACACACTACAATGAACAACATAAAAGATCCAGGTTTTGGATATTCAAACATACCGAACGCACAGCGACTTATCAATAAAAACGGTAGTAGTAACGTGTTGCATAAAAACAAAAAAATAACATTACAAGACAGCTATTCTTTTTTGATTCATATCTCTTGGACCCAATTTTTAGCCTTGGTATTTATCAGTTATATCTTACTCAATACCATGTTTGCCTTTTTATATTTAGCCACGGGAATCAACGAATTAACCCCTAGTACGGGAAATACATTTGATGATTTTTTAAACGCTTTCTTTTTTAGTGCACAAACAATTACGACCGTAGGATATGGAGGGATTTCACCTCATGGAATGTGGGCGAATTTAATTTCTAGCATCGAAGCATTGATAGGACTCCTTGGTTTTGCGTTTATTACAGGAATACTATATGGTCGTTTTTCAAAACCTAACGCTTCGTTAAATTTCAGTGAAGACATTATTATAAGACCTTTTAAGAATGGAAAAGCACTGATGTTCCGTCTTATGAATAACAGAACTACCATTATGATAGAACCCGAAGTTTCTGTAATGATGTCTATTTCTAGCAAGGACCAAGACACCACATATAAACGAAAATTCTACCAACTAGAACTTGAGCGATCTCATATAAAATACCTCCCAACCATCTGGACAATTGTTCATGAAATCCCCGCTGAAAGCCCTTTATTTAACCTCAGTGACAACGCGATAAAAAAATTGGATATTGAATGGTATGTGATGGTAAAATACTTTGATGAATCTTTTGCACAACAGGTATATCAAATGCATTCCTATTCAAAAAACGACCTTATATGTAATGTTAAATTCCTACCTTCTACTACTTATGACCCTCATGGATATACGGTTCTAGACCACAACTCCTTAAGCAGCACAGAAAACAACAAGGCTAATGCATCGAAAACGTAATGATTGTAAACAATGCTATTACAGCCAAGGCGGCTAAAGCTACAACATACGCGTTTTTATAATGAATTCTATGTAATTTTAAATCCTTGCGATACGTCCAAATAAGAACTACTACAAAGGTAATCACAAATAAAACCGCAAAATAAAGTTGATTTGTACTAAACATATATAAAATATTTAAGGCAAATATACTCAAAAAACAGCGCTATAAAAATCTTAGTTATCATGAAAAACAAATTAAAGGCCGTCTCTGAATTCCACACAACATTCGGCTTAGGAATCCAAGAGTCTCCAACGGCGAACATACCTCAGAGTAGGGCAATCTTACGTTATGACTTAATGAAAGAAGAAAACGAAGAATATTTAGAAGCTGCTAAAAAAAAGGACCTCACAGAAATAGCCGATGCTTTAGGAGACATGCTATATGTCTTATGTGGCACTATCATCTCACATGGCTTACAAGATAAGATAGAAGACGTCTTTAATGAAATTCAGCGTAGTAATATGAGTAAGGCGGGGCCAGACGGCAACCCTATTTTACGTGCCGATGGAAAACTACTAAAAGGCCCTAATTATTTCCGGCCAAATATTTCAGACATTCTAAAAAAATAAAAAGGAGCTATATAAGCTCCTTTTCTACTAAATCGGCGCTATAAAAGCCCCCTCTATTTTCTTTTCGTACTTTCGAAAACTGGGTAATTAAATACGCCGTGGTAATTAAATTCCTCAATTCACATAAATCTACCGACAACTCGGAATGATCATACAAACGTTTATTATCTTCGTATAAAACCTTCAGTCTATTTTCTGCACGTAATAGGCGTTCATTAGAACGGACAATACCTACATAATTACTCATAATTGTTTTTACTTCTTGTTTATCATGCGTAATCAACACTTTTTCCATGTTTTTCACTACACCAGAATCATTCCACACAGGAACCTCTGACGGCATGACAATCTTAGGGTAGCGTTTGATAATGTTTTTCAAAGCACTATGACTATACACCAATCCTTCTAACAAGGAGTTTGATGCCAATCTATTCGCTCCATGTAAGCCAGAGCAAGTAACCTCGCCACAGGCATATAAATTTTTAATAGATGTTTTTGCTTTTCTATTAACATAGACTCCACCGCATAAATAATGCTGTGCAGGACATACAGGAATATAGTCTTTACGAATATCTATTCCTAGGCTCAAACATTTCTCATTAATATTTGGAAAATGTTTTAGAAAAGCTTCGTAATCCATCTGTGTACAATCTAAAAACACATTAGGTTTTCCACTTTTTTTCATTTCATTATCTATCGCTCTTGCTACAATATCACGAGAGGCTAATTCCTCTCTAACATCATAATTATGCATAAAACGCTTTCCGTGAAAATCTCTTAAAATAGCGCCTTCACCTCTCACGGCTTCTGAAATTAAAAAAGCAGGATATTCCCCTGGGTTAAAAAGTGCTGTTGGATGAAATTGAATAAATTCTACATCCGAAATTTCTGCTTTGGCACGATAGGCCATTCCTAGTCCATCACCGGTAGCAACCACTGGATTTGTAGTCGCACTATACACTTGACCAGATCCTCCGGTAGCCAACATGGTAATCTTGGCTACAAATGTTTTAACAACCTCTTTTTTCTCATCCAAAACATAGGCTCCAAAACAACATATTTTACCTTTCCGTTTGGTTCGTCTTCTTTTTACCTGATGCTCTGTAATAAGATCAATAGCAAAATGATGCGGTAAAAACTCAATATTTGGAGCTGCTTCCACCTGCGCAATTAATGCGCGTTCAATCTCAGCTCCTGTAACATCTTTATAATGAAGGATTCTGTCTTGAGAATGCCCACCTTCACGACCTAAATCATAATCACCGTTCCCGTTTTTATCAAAAACAGTCCCCCAATTAATCAATTCCTCAAGTCTTGCTGGGGCATCTTTCACCACCATACGTACCGCCTTTTCATCACATAAACCATCCCCTGCTTTTAGGGTGTCTTGGATATGTTGCTCAAAGTCATCTACCGTCTTATCATATACCGTAGCGATTCCTCCTTGGGCGTATTTAGTGTTTGATTCGCTCTTAGTATCTTTTGTAACAATGGTGATTTTTGCATCCTTAAAATGTAAGGCTGTTTTCAAAGCAAAAGAAAGTCCTGCAATTCCCGACCCAAGGACTAGAAAGTCTGATTCGTGAATAGTGTTAATAGCGTTCATTAAGTTTTTCTTATTTAGATAATTCCAACATACGTTCTATAGAAACCAATGCTTTTTTACGTAGTCCCTCTTCAACATTAACACTTGGAAGTTCGTGTTTAAGACAAAGGTACAGTTTTTTCATGGTATTCATTTTCATGTAGTGACATTCGCTACAGTTACAATTATCATCCTCTACTGGAGCAGGAATCAGAATTTTATTTGGCACCAATTGTCTCATTTTATGTAAAATCCCTACCTCTGTAGCAATGATAAACTTCTGAGCATCACTCTTTTTTACATAATCAAGCAATCCTGAAGTAGAACCAACATACTTGGCTACTTTTAATAAATGCGCTTGAGATTCTGGATGTGCAATAATTTCTGCATCTGGATTCTCTGCATACAAAGCTAATATTTTCTCAATTGAAAATGCTTCATGGACAAGACAAGCTCCATCCCACAATAACATATCCCTCCCTGTTTCTTTTATCAACCAAGCACCTAAATTACGGTCTGGCGCAAATATGATCGGTTGATCCAAGGGAATAGAATCAATAATAGTTTTAGCATTGGAAGACGTACATACAATATCTGTTAAGGCTTTAATTTCAGCAGAAGTGTTCACGTACGAAACCACTAAATGATCTGGATGTTGTTTCTTAAAGGCTTCAAATTCGTTCGGTGGACAAGAGTCCGCCAAAGAACATCCCGCTTTTAAATCTGGTAATAAAACTAATTTTTCTGGATTCAGAATTTTTGCAGTTTCTGCCATAAAATGCACCCCCGCAAATACAATGATATCCGCTTCGGTTCTGGCAGCTTCTTGTGATAAAGAAAGACTATCTCCTACATAATCAGCAATGTCTTGGATAGCATCCTCTTGGTAATAATGTGCCAAAATAACTGCGTTTTTTTCCTTACACAATTTCTTTATTTCGACAGCATAATCTATATCAGAAGGGGTTTTTATATCTAAAAACCCCTTATTAATTAAGTCTTTGGTTGCTTTTTCTAAGTCGGTCATTTCTTCGTTTTTATAAGTATAAATACTCGTTCAAAAAATATGCCGAAATGTAAGCATTATACTTTATATCTCCAACCAAATTGGTCTTCAGATTTGTTTCTCTGAATATCTGTCAAACGTTTCTTCAAATGTTTAGCAAAACTATCTTCCATTGTTGGCATTTCATAAGAGTAATCTCCATGAGAAAATGCAGAAATAGGACTAATTACAGCTGCTGTTCCTGATCCAAACATTTCTTTTAACTCTCCTTTTTTAGCCGCTTCAACAATCTCTGTAACAGACACCTTACGCACCTCTAGATCTATATTATCAGCTTTAATAATTTCTAATAAACTTTTTCTAGTAATACCGTCTAAAATTCTATCACTTGTAGGAGCGGTTAACAAGGTGTCGTTTACTCTAAAGAAAACATTCATAGTTCCTGCCTCTTCTAAAAACTCATGTTTATCAGCATCGGTCCAAACTACTTGGTCATACCCTTGTTCTTTTGCCAATTTGGCAGGATAAAAAGAAGCGGCATAATTCCCTGCTGCTTTTGCATACCCTACTCCACCATTCGCAGAACGGCTATATTTATCCGCAAATACCACACGAACATCTCCTGTATAGTACGATTGTACTGGAGAACAAATAATCATAAATTTATATTGGTTTGCTGCGGATGCAGACACACATGTTTCTGTCGCCATAGAGAACGGACGAATGTATAATGCGCTATCATCTCCTTTTTTGATCCATTCTTTATCCAGTTTTAATAAAGCTGTCAATCCTTCAAAGAATAAGTCTTTTGGAAAAGCAGGCATGTCTAAACGCTCTGCAGAAATATTAATACGTTTTTGATTTTGGTCTGGTCTAAACATCCAAATGTCATCATTGTCATCTCTATATGCTTTCATCCCTTCAAAAACAGCTTGTCCATAGTGAAAAACTTTTGCCGATGGATCTATAGTTAAAGGTTGGTAAGGACTAATTTTAGGGTTTTGCCAAACACCATCAATATAATCACATTCAAACATGTGGTCAGTAAAAATTGATCCAAACGTTAAATTGTCAAAATCAACATCTCCAATTTTAGATTGGGCTATTTTTTCTACTTTTAATTCTGTTGTTATCATATCTTAGGTCAATTTGTGTTTTCCACAAAATTAGTTCTTTTTTTAACTATTTAGACGTGTGTTTATCAAAAAAAACAGAAGTTAGATGCCAATTTGACACTAAAAACAAAAATCTATTGAATTTTAGTCAAAATAGAATCCAACCTTACAGCTAAATCAATTATTTCCAGCATCATATACTATCAATGTCATAAATCTACACCTATTTATTATGTCTACCTTTTTTTTTGCAAAATACCGATATCCCTGAATAAATATCACAAAAAAATACGGTAAAGGACTTTAGTTTTGTAATTTTGTAGTAAATACCAGACTTTGAAAAGAGAAATAATCATTACATCAGACGGATCTACCACCATTCACATCCCCGAATGGAACGAACAATATCACTCAAAACACGGAGCCATTCAAGAGGCGTATCACGTGTTTATTAAACACGGATTAACTCTTTTTTCTAAGGAAAAAGTTCATATTCTTGAAATAGGTTTTGGAACAGGACTGAATGCTTTTATCACTTTTTTAGAACATCATAAACAGGAGTTAACCATCAATTATACAGGAGTTGAAGCCTATCCAATCTCCAAGGAAGAAATAGCACAACTCAATTACGTTCAAGAACTAGATGCTGTTGCTAACAAGGCTGTTTTTGACACCATGCACACCTGTGACTGGGAAACCGAAACACGTATTAATAACAGTTTCTCCTTATTGAAACAACAAAAATTATTCAAGGAAATAGATTGTAAAAACTGTTATAATTTAATATATTTTGATGCTTTTGGAGCACGCGTTCAACCCGAATTATGGACAGAAGACATCTTCCAAATCATGTACGACAGCCTCCAAGCAAACGGAGTTTTAGTGACCTATTCTGCCAAAGGAAGTGTACGCCGTGCCATGCAAGCAGTAGGATTTGAAGTAGAACGACTGCCTGGACCTCCAGGAAAAAGAGAAATGCTCAGGGCTATTAAAAAACCAAAACCTACACTTTAAAAATCAACTATGAAATTCGATCGCACCAAACAACGTAAAAAAGCAAATCCAAAAAAAGGACTTGTACTGGTAATGGTACTTTTTATTATCATCTATTTATTCTTTAATATGGAAGGAATTTTTGAAGGAATTTTTGGATAAACCCCCTCAGGTGTGGGCCTAAAAAAAGTATTGATACACAAACTACCATTGGCTACTTTAGACACATCACTTACCTCCTAATCCCAGCGCTTATTTAGACGAAAGATTCCCGCTAAAAAAAGGCAATTAGTAGTCCTTCATAAATAAATGCACCTGGCATTTATAATAGACACCCTGTTAAACCGTTGCCAACTTCTCTCCATGGAATGCGCTCACAAAGGATCGTTTTTCGCAGATACATACCTGTAAAAACAGGATTATACCGTTGATAATTCCAAAAATGAATGCTTTTTTGACTAAAAACAGTATTTTTGACCCAAATAACAAGAATTTGAACACAGAGAAAATAATTTTAGGGATTGATCCAGGAACCACCATTATGGGGTTTGGATTAATTAAAATAGTGAATAACAAGATGGAAGTGCTCCAATTAGACGAGCTAATCCTCAAAAAATACAGCGACCCCTATATCAAACTAAAATTAATTTTCGAACGCACCTTACACCTTATTGACACCTACCATCCAGATGAAATAGCCTTAGAAGCACCTTTTTTCGGTAAAAATGTACAATCCATGTTAAAACTAGGACGCGCTCAGGGCGTTGCCATGGCAGCAGGATTGTATCGCAATGTTCCCGTAATGGAATACGCACCTCGAAAAATAAAACAGTCCATCACAGGAAACGGAAACGCAAGTAAAGAACAGGTGGCGAAAATGTTACAAAGCATTTTAAAGCTAAAAACCCTGCCTAAAAACCTAGATGCTACGGACGGTTTAGCTGCCGCTGTATGTCATTTTTACAATAGTAAAAATGTGGTTCAAGGAAAATCCTATACAGGCTGGGAATCCTTTGTAAAACAAAACAGTAAACGCGTAAAAAAGTAAACAGGTTACAAATTCATTTTTCTTATTTTTGTAAAAAACATATTCATTGGCAGGAATTTATCTACATATCCCATTTTGTAAACAAGCGTGCTTCTATTGCGATTTTCATTTTTCAACATCGCTCAAGCATAAAACCAATATGCTAGACGCTTTAGCAAAAGAAATTATACTTCGTACACACGAATTAAAAGGAGAAACCATCCAAACCATCTATTTTGGTGGCGGTACTCCTTCTATTTTAAACACGGAAGAAATTACGGATTTGTTAGAGCTCATCCATACACAATTCACCGTAAACCCGAATGCAGAAATCACTTTGGAAGCCAACCCTGATGATTTGACCTCTGAAAAATTATTACAATTTTCAAAGACAAAGATCAACAGATTAAGCATCGGTGTCCAAAGCTTTTTTGAGGAGGATTTGAAATTCATGAATCGTGCACATACCGCTAAGGAATCTATAGAATGCATACAAGAAGCCAAAAAATACTTTGATAACATTACCATCGATTTAATCTATGGTGTTCCTAATATGAGTACTTCAAAATGGCAAGAAAACTTAAACAAAGCATTTGCCTTAAAGGTTCCTCATATTTCTTCCTACGCACTTACCGTAGAAGAGAAAACTGCCCTATCTAGTTTTATAAAAAAAGGGACGGTAAAACCTTTGGACGAAGCCTTGGCTCAGGAACACTTTAATTTATTGATCTCTGAGACCAAGAAGCAAGGTTTTGTGCATTACGAGATCTCTAACTTTGGAAAACCTGCTTATTTCTCGAAACACAATACTTCTTATTGGCAAGGAAAAACATATTTAGGCATTGGTCCCTCAGCACATTCGTTTAATAAAACACAGCGCTCTTGGAACATTGCAAACAACCAGAAATACATTCAATCTATCGCAAAAGGTATTCTTCCTAGCGAAACAGAAACACTGAGCGCCAAAGACCGTTTTAATGAATATATTATGACAGGATTGCGTACTATTTATGGCGTTTCCTTGGATAAAATTCAGCATGATTTTGGGATTGACACGCATGCTTCTTTACTTAAAAATGCAATAAAGTTTGTGGAACAAGATTTATTAGAGATTAAAAATAACACTCTGTTGACTACATCTAAAGGAAAGTTTTTAGCTGATGGGATTGCGAGTGATTTGTTTGAGGTTTAGTTGAAAAACTAAATTTTCCGTAACTTAAGCAAAAAACGATCCATGAAAACTCATAAATTTTGTCAAAGTTGTGGAATGCCACGTAAAAAAGATCCTCAAGAAGGGGGCACCGAAAAAGACGGTAGTAAATCTCTTAGTTATTGTTCCTTCTGTTATAAAGAGGGGTTATTCTGTCATACAGATACTATTGACAGTCCTAAAAAAATGCAAGACATGTGTATTAAAATGATGAAAAAGCAAGGAATGAACGGTGTTTTAGCTTGGATTTTCACGAGACGCATTCCTAAATTAGAACGTTGGAAACAATAATACCCCCTCACATTCCCCATTCTACTTCTTCATAATAAAAAATGCTTATAACTAATTTAGTGTTAATTTAAGTAAAATAATACGTATCTTTGAGTCACTAAAAAAGAACTATGGAATTGGCAATAGGTCTCCTCTTAGGCGCTTTAGCGATGTGGTATTACCACCGAACACAACCCTCGAAAAAAGCAACTGAAAAAGACGCACTAATTTTAATAGAAAAGATAAAAACGGTATGTAAACTAATTACCGTAGAGGGCGATTTTGCCGAAATCTACCATTATCAAGACAGCAAAGAACACTTTTTAAATCTTTTTAAAAGTAAAAAAAAGGCCCTTCTATTAATTAATGCCAAAGCTCACATCGGATTTGATTTGTCAAAAATCAACTTAACATCCAATGCAAAAAAACATACGATTACCCTAAGTCATTTTCCAGAACCTACTGTTTTAAGTATAGAATCGCAATTGCGTTACTACGACAAGACAGAGGGATTATTTAATAAATTTGAGGCAGACGACTTGACGGAACTACATCGAGAAGCCAAAGAATTTATTGCTCATAAAATCCCTGAAAGTGGTCTTTTAAACTTGGCTAAAAAAGAAGCCCTCGAATCTATTTTAATGATAGAAGGCATTGTACAGACAATTGGATGGCAATTAGATTATAGCCAACTTCACTTGGATGACCCCGAAATTCAAAAACTCAACAACGTATGAATATAGAATCACTTAGAGCATATTGCTTAAAAAAACCAGAGGTAACAGAAGGATTTCCTTTTGATGCAAACACCTTAGTTTTTAAGGTAGCAGACAAAATGTTTGTATTGACAAATTTAGACAAAAGACCCTTTGAAGTCAACCTAAAATGCGACCCCGAAAAAGCCATCTATTTAAGAGAACAGCACGAGAATGAAATAAAACCAGGTTGGCATATGAATAAAAAACATTGGAACACTGTTACTTTTGACGCTTGTTTATCCAATGACGTTTTATATGCCTTAATAGACCACTCATATCAACTTGTAGTACAATCCTTAAGTAAGAAAATACAACTTGAAAAAGGCTTACTATAAAATAATTAGTGACGTTTTCTGAATTCGGTAGGAGTGACTCCTTTTAACGCTTTAAACTTTCGATTAAAGTTCGCCAAATTATTAAAACCACTTTTATAACAAATTTCGGTAACACTCATTTCGTTATCCGATCGAAGCAGCTTACAGGCATTCCCTATTCTAATATCAATTAAGAAATTCACATAGGTTTTGTTTGTACGCTGTTTAAAGTATCTACAAAAAGCATTAGGTGTCATATTTGCGATCGCAGCAATCTCTTTCAACTCTATTGTTTTGTGAAAATTAGTCATGGAATGCTGAAAAATATCCCGCATCCTCTTCCCTTCCAGTCCTGCGTATTTTTTTCTATTAATTAAAGAGGAGAGTGTTTTATATGTGGAAGAAGATAACAACTGTAACACTTCCAAAAACTGAATAAAACGCCCTAATTTGTCTTTTACATTAACTGCTATTATCTTGGCTCCTATTTCTTCAATATCGCTCTCAATACGTATTCCTAAATGCGCATCATTAAAAAGTTGCTGTACATTTTGAAATAAAGGCAAGTCAAAAAACTGACCACCAAAAGAACTCTTTGTAAAAAAAACAGTAATCATATGAACTTCTTTCTCATGCTCATCACTTTTAAAAACATGCGGAAGATTCTCACCAATCACAAAAACACTATTTGGGAAAAACTCTCCTACACAATCACCAATAATAAAGGTACCTGAACCTTTAATCACTAAACTGATTTGAATTTCTTCATGCTGATGTAATTTCCCGTATAAAGCGGTTCCACAATCCTCTTGAATATAGAGCGATGTACTTTCTGATTTCGGAATTTTAAAGGGTAAAACTTTCATTGGATAACCTATGTATATTTACACACTATTGCGCATACAAATATAATAAAGAGTTAATATAATACCAAAGTATATGTATTTTACTATTCAAATACTTGCAAAATAATTGAAAATCTTTATTTCAAAGCCTCTTTAATACCATTTTATTAAATACCTTAGTGCTATCTTAGAATTAAGCCCCAAATGTACACCTTACAACTAGGATTTAGATCCTAAAGTTACCGACATTATGACTTGTTCTTTTTGAGCATACTTTTAAAAAAACAACCCAACGGTATTGCATGACGTTTGCACTAGTTGTGGAAAAAATTTCACAGAAAGAGTGTTGAATACTAAACAGGAACACAAAAAACACCCTGAGTTTAAAATTTTAACTCACAGAAAAAAAGCGATAGACACTCACTTAAAATCACTTGAATAGATGCTAAAAAAACGGATTAGGTTCTCGACACCATTTTACTATTTTTTCTCTAAAAAGATTAAAACCACTCGAACTGATGACTAAATCGATGCCATTTCACTATCTATTTGAAAAACAATAAAATCATTTAAACTGATGACTAAATCGACACCTCTTTACAGTTTATTTAAAAAACAATAAGACCATTTAAGCGGACGATTAAAATCTGTATAACCCTAAATAAAACAAGCAATGTCTGAGAAATTAACGGGCAAAAATTACATAGGAAATCTACTAGCTTCTAGTGGAGAGATTACTTTTAAAACATACAACCCTCTACTAAACAGTGAAAACTCAACGCTATTCACGGAAGCAAGTAACTTAGAAATAGACCATGCAGTACATTTAGCAAGTCGTGCTTTTACCTTATTTAAAGACACCTCTAATAAAGAAAGGGCTTCTTTTTTGATAGCAATCGCAGAAGAAATAGAAGCACTTGACCTAACACTCTTAAATATATACTGTCAAGAAACGGGACTCACAAAACAACGCGCACTCGGAGAACGCGCTAGAACAATACAGCAACTACATAACTTTGCACAGCACATAACCACAGGTAAATGGATGGAAGCATCCATAGACACTCAAGAAACAAACAGCCAAGAAATTGCCAAGCCCGACTTGCGAAAAATAAATATCCCTCTGGGACCTGTCGTTGTATTCGGCGCCAGTAATTTCCCATTAGCATATTCCACTGCGGGAGGAGATACTGCATCCGCCTTTGCTGCAGGATGTCCCGTAATTGTAAAATCACATCCCATGCATGCCGGCACAGGAGAGCTCGTAGCTTCTGCCATCCTAAAAGCAGCGACAAGAACAGGCATGCCCAATGGTGTATTTTCTAATTTAAATAGTAAAGGAATAGAAGTAGGACTGCAATTAGTGGCGCATCCACTAGTAAAAGCAGTCGGTTTTACAGGAAGTATTCAGGCAGGAAGTGCACTTTTAAAACTGGCCTCAGAGCGTCCAGAACCCATTCCGTTTTTCGGAGAAATGGGCAGTGTAAACCCCGTAATTCTATTGCCAAACGAGTTAAAAAACAAAGGCTATGATTGGGCAAATACCTTTGCCGAATCCATCACATTGGGAGCGGGTCAGTTTTGCACAAATCCAGGGTTGATACTCGGGTTAAAAAGTGATGCTTTGGATGATTTCACCCATCATTTAGCAAAAAAAACACAGGAGAAAAGCCCCCTTTGCATGTTACATCCAAATATTCACAAAAATTTCGAAAACAACAAAACAACGATAAGACAGCAAAAAGGTGTAGAAACAATCACTGATTTTAATACTCCTATTCAAGAAAACTTCGGAAAACAAACCATTGCCACTGTAGCTGGATCTGATTTCTTAAATAATAAGACAATGCATCAGGAGGTTTTTGGTCCATTTTCTATGGTTGTACAATGCAGTGATAAAAAAGAGCTAAATGACATTATTAACCGTCTTGAAGGGCAACTTACCGGGACTATTATAGGAGATTCTGAAGATTTACAATCTCATAGTTCTATTATAAACAATTTAAAAAATCGCGTCGGACGTCTTATTTTTAACGGTGTCCCTACAGGTGTAGAAACCTGTCCGTCTATGTTACATGGAGGTCCTTACCCTGCTTCTACAGACAGTAGATTTACAGCCGTCGGTATCGATGCTATTCGACGATGGATTCGTCCATTCAGTTATCAAAACTGCCCGGACAGCCTATTACCTGACGCCTTAAAAAATAGTAATCCTCTAAATATAACGAGAAGAATAAACGGAATAGACAGCCTAAAAAGCCTCTAATTAATTCCCCAATACACCAATTATAAAAAAATATTTTCAGTTTTCTGAAACCACATAAATTTAACAACCTATGAATAGTATAAATACACGATTAGCCGCATTAAGAGAGGTTATGAAAAAAACAGGATTGGCCGCATACATTATCCCTTCCACAGATCCTCATCAAAGTGAATATGTAAATGATTATTGGAAAATTAGGACTTATTTTTCTGATTTTACTGGCTCGGCAGGAACATTAGTCGTTACCCTAAACGAAGTAGCGCTTTGGGTAGATTCCCGTTATTTCTTACAAGTAACCAAGCAATGCAAGGACAGTGAAGTTACTTTATTTAAACAATCAATTCCCCATGCTCCAGAACATATTCCATGGTTGTGTGATGTATTAGAGAACAATGATACTGTGGGGGTAGATTACCGTCAATTTTCTAAATCTCAGATAGATTACTTAGTAGAAAACGCAGAAGAAAAGAACATTCAAATTAAAAACGATGCTACTTTAATCGATAGTATCTGGCAAGATAGACCTCAACTTCCTACAAACCAAGTTGCACATCAACCGATCGAATTTAGTGGTCAATCTACTCAAGATAAGCTTCAAAAAATACAAGCTCAAATAACAAAAGAGCAAGCAGACTATTATTTAATTTCTAGTTTGGACGAGATTGCTTGGTTGTACAACATCAGAGCCCATGATGTAGATTTTACGCCTCTTGTAATTTCATATGCATTGGTAGGTAGAAAAGAATCCTATTTATTTTGCAATAAGAATAGGTTTAACGACACCTTACTAAAGACATTAAAAAACGACCATATAACCGTAATTGATTATGATGCTTTGGCAGAAGAACTACCAATTCTTACGGAAGGTAAAACCATTATTACGGATCCTAGTTCTTTAAACTATTCTTGTTTTGATGCGATTAAAGGAACATTTATTTATCAAAAATCCTTGGTAAAAGAATTAAAAGCGATTAAAAACAACGTAGAAATAGCCAATGCAAAAAAATGCATGGAAAAGGATGGTGTTGCCATGACACAGTTTTTTATGTGGCTAGAATCAGAACTTCAACTACGTGAAATTTCTGAGTATGAAATTGGAAGAAAATTAGATGGATTCCGCCAACAACAGGCACATTATAAAGGAGAATCGTTTTCGGCAATTGTAAGTTATAAAAACAATGGAGCCATCATTCATTATACAGCGCCGAAAGAGGGTTCTGCCATGGTTAAAAATGATGGTCTTTTACTAATAGATAGTGGTGCTCAATACCAAAATGGAACTACGGATGTTACACGTACAGTGTTCTTAGGTGACACTGCTACAGAAGACGAGAAAAAATCGTTCACCTTAGTATTGAAAGGATACATCACCTTAGAAACCATACAATTCCCTAAAGGCACAGTAGGAATGCAACTAGATTCATTCTCTCGCATGCACTTATGGAAACAAGGTTTAAATTTCGGACACGGAACAGGGCACGGAATTGGAAGTTATGGAATGGTACATGAAGATGCACAAGGTTTTGCTAGTAGTATGACTACCTCTAGAGGAAGCGAAGTGCATAAAGAAAATCAGTTTACGACTATTGAACCTGGATTTTATAAAGAAGGAGCGTATGGAATCAGGACAGAGAACGTAGTCATCTCTTATGTCAAACAAACCACAAGTTATGGAGATTTTATAGGATTTGAACCGATTACCTTATTCCCCATTGACACAAGATTGATCGATTTTAAATTAATGACCTCAGAAGAAATGGACTGGCTAAACAGCTATCATAAAAAAGTTTTAGACACTTTATCTCCAATACTAAATGCAACAGAGACAACGTGGCTAACAGAAAAATGTAAACCGGTTTAACATCCTTACTTTAAACATAAAAAAAGCCTCCAAATTGGAGGCTTTTTTAGCTAGTTAGTAGTAATTAAATTTAAACTTGTGGTCCAGCTGCTACAAGCGCCTTTCCTTCTTCATTGTCTGTATATTTAGTAAAGTTGTTAATAAACAACCCTGCTAAGTCTGCTGCTTTTTTATCCCAAATAGCAGCCTCATTATAAGTATCTCTTGGGTCTAAAATATCGGTATGAACTCCTTCTAATTCCATAGGTACTTCTAAGTTAAATACTGGAATTATTTTTGTTGGAGCATTTTCTATAGAACCATCTAAAATACGGTCAATAATAGCACGAGTATCCTTGATAGAAATTCTTTTTCCAGAACCATTCCATCCTGTATTTACAAGATATGCTTGCGCTTTGTGCTCTTCCATTTTCTTTACCAATTCCTGTCCGTATTGGGTAGGATGTAATGATAAGAAAGCCTCCCCAAAACAAGCAGAGAATGTAGGAGTAGGTTCTGTAACACCTCTTTCAGTTCCAGCTAATTTAGCGGTGAATCCAGATAAGAAATGATACTTAGTTTGTTCAGGAGTCAACTTAGATACTGGAGGCATTACACCAAAAGCATCTGCAGTTAAAAATATTACTTTAGTTGCATGTCCAGCTCTAGAAACAGGCTTTACAATATTTTCAATATGTTCAATTGGATAAGAAACTCTTGTATTTTGAGTCACTGAACCATCCGTAAAATCAATTTTTCCTTGCGCATCCACTGTAACATTTTCTAACAATGCATCTCTGCGAATTGCACCAAAAATATCTGGCTCAGCTTCTCCGTCTAAATTGATTGTTTTTGCATAACATCCTCCTTCAAAATTAAAGATTCCGTTATCGTCCCATCCGTGCTCATCATCTCCGATTAATTCACGTTTTGGATCTGTAGATAAGGTTGTTTTTCCAGTTCCAGACAAGCCAAAGAATACGGCCACATCCCCATTTTTACCTTTATTTGCAGAACAGTGCATGGCAGCCATTCCGTTTAAAGGCAAGTAGTAATTCATCATGGCGAACATTCCTTTTTTCATCTCTCCACCATACCAAGAACCACCGATAATTTGCATTTTTTCTGTCAAATTAAATACGGTAAACACCTCCGAATTTAACCCGTGTTCTTTCCATTTTTTATTTTCGGTCTTAGAACCGTTCAATACTACAAAATCAGGTTCACCATAGCTTGCTAACTCCGCCTCAGTTGGTCTAATAAACATGTTTTTTACAAAATGTGCTTGCCAGGCAACTTCCACAATAAAACGGACTTTTAAACGCGTATCCTCATTCGCTCCACAATAGGTATCTACTACATATAATACTTTATCAGACAATTGAGTCGCTACTGTTTTCTTTAAATCATTCCAAACAGCCTGAGACATTTTTTTATTGTCATTTTTAGCATGTTCAGAAGTCCACCATACAGTGTCCTTGGTGATTGCATCTTCTACAATATACTTGTCTTTAGGAGAACGACCTGTAAACTTACCAGTCATCACATTTATTGCACCTAATTCTGTTTCAATTCCTTTTTCGTACCCTTCTAAAGAAGGATTCGTTTCTGCCTTATACAATGTTTCGTATGATGGATTGTGAATAATTTCCTTAACATCCGAAATCCCGTATTTCAAAAGAGAGCCCTGAACTGAATTTAGTATTTTTTCCATTGTTTTTTATCTGTTATTGTATTGTTTTTTGATTTGTTTCAGTTTCAAATGTACACTTGGATAAAAAATGCCTTCTATGATAATTATCATATCTAACTACCTGATTAACAATAATATCGACATTATCCATAACGTTATTTTTTCAATATTAACGTTAACTATCTGAAAATATAAGAATTACGAAATCGTTTTCGTATTCTGAGAAAAAAAACCAATTATTTAAGTCCTTAAAATCAACGAAATCGTTTTCGTTTGACCTCAAAAAAATGTTTTTTCTTCTTTATCTTTAGATGGATGCTGCAAATGTAGATTTATTTGTCAATACAACAAATAAATCCACCTGCTAATTTAAAAAAATATAAATTAATTTTTACTTGATTTCATAAAAGAAATAAACATAAAGCTCCAACCGGCAATTAAAAACAATCCTCCTAAAGGAGTCAAAAACCAAATTGAGGATGCTGGAACCCCAAAACTAATGGCATAAATAGACCCAGAAAAACACGCAATACCTGCAAAAAGGAAATAGCTAATTCCGTTTTTTACACGGTTCGAAAACCCCGTGTAGCCATTCACAAAAAGAAGTACAATTACATGATACATTTGATACCTCACTCCAGTTTCAAAAGATTTCAGCGCTGCCTCACTCAAGGTTTCTTTTAGCGCATGTGCACCAAAAGCCCCCAATATTACAGTAATAGCTCCCAGCAACGCAGTGATTTTTAAATTTAATTTCATCGTTAAGTTATATTTAAAACAAATGTATTCAATTCTCTCAAGAATTAAATACATTCTATCCTCCTAATTAACACAAATTACCATACACACATTCACCATATTTTTTGTACCTTTAAGGAAAAACATCATGGAGAAACATTTAATCACCATACTTACCACACATCTTAGCCACCAAATACATATAGCAAAAGCCAAACTTGCAGAAATAGGCATCGAAAGTTATATTTTAGACGAACATATAGACACCACTATAGGCACCGCTTTTGTGGAAGGCTATAAATTACAAGTGGATGCCATGCACGAAAAAAAAGCATTGGAAACATTGTCTTATAGGAATGACGAATAAAATAAACATGGAAACAAGGAAAAGAAAATTAGTGATTATCTTCACTTCTCAACAAGAATACCAAGTGCAGATAGCCAAAGGAAAACTAGAAGAAAATGGGATCTCTGCGTATATCGTAGATGGGCATATAGATTCCACAATGGGTGCTTTATTTGCTGATTCCTACAAATTAGAAGTAGACATCAGTGCGAAAGAAAAGGCATTAAAGCTACTAGAATATCTTAAATAACAGCCGTCTAGTATTTGATTTGCATAATCCAAAACAAATTGTGTATTTTCGTAAAACATAAAACTCAACAATGCGAAATATATTAGTTATTGGAGCAGGCAGATCTGCATCCTCCTTAATAAGTTATTTATTAAACAAAGCAAGCACTGAAAATTTACAAATAATAATTGCTGACATCTCTATAGAATTAGCAAAAAATAAAATAAACAAACATCCAAACGGGAAAGCCATCTCCTTGGATGTTTCTGACAAATCACAACGAGAATCGGCCATAAAAGGAGCCGACATTGTGATTTCAATGTTACCCGCACATTTACACTTAAGCGTGGCAAAAGACTGTTTAACTTTTTCAAAAAACCTAGTGACTGCCTCTTATATTTCGAAAGAAATGAAGGCTCTTGATGCCGCAGTAAAAGCCAAAGGACTCACCTTTATGAATGAGATAGGATTAGACCCTGGAATCGATCATATGAGTGCCATGCAATTAATAGATCGCATTAGGGACAATGGCGGAAAATTACTGTTGTTTGAATCCTTTTGTGGAGGTTTAGTCGCTCCAGAAAGCGATAATAATTTGTGGCATTACAAATTTACTTGGAACCCTAGAAATGTAGTATTGGCGGGACAAGGAGGCGCGGCAAAATTCATCCAAGAAGGCAAGTATAAATACATTCCTTACCAACGATTATTTAGGAGAACGGAAATATTAAAGATAGATGGTTATGGTAAATTTGAAGGCTACGCCAATAGAGATTCTTTAAAATATAGAGAGGCTTATGGACTCAAGGATGTATTAACCATGTATAGAGGAACCATCCGTAGGGTTGGATTTTCAAAAGCTTGGAATATCTTTGTCATATTAGGAATGACAGATGACAGTTATACGATAGAAGACTCTGAGAACATGAGCTACCGAGACTTTACCAACTCCTTTTTAGCCTATAATCAAAGTGATTCTGTAGAATTAAAACTACGTCATTATTTAAAAATAGACCAAGATGATATTATCTGGGAAAAATTACTAGAACTCGACATCTTTAATCCTCATAAAAAGGTAGGCCTAAAAAACGCGTCCCCTGCACAAATATTAGAGAAAATATTAAAAGATAAATGGACCTTGCAAGCAACCGATAAAGACATGATTGTAATGCAACATTTAGTGGGCTATGAAAAGGACGGTAAACAACAACAAATTATCAGTAGTATGGTCTGCATGGGAGAAGACCAAACCTATACAGCCATGGCTAAAACAGTAGGTTTACCTGTAGCGATTGCTACTTTAAAAATATTGAATGGAGAAATTTCAGATCCAGGCGTGCAATTACCCATCAACAGAAACGTCTATGAACCAATTTTAAAGGAATTGAAAGATTACGGCATCAATTTCACAGAAAAAATAGTTCCTTATTTAGGCTATAACATAGACTACGAAAGAGCATAAATTCACTTAAATCAAATCCCTATGTCTACAATTCATTCTAAAAAAACAAATTGTAGTTTTAGAATTATAGGAGGCATGCTCCTTTTTATTTTAGGCAAAGGGATTTCTTAATATTTTCAATGGGGAGCATATCCTCAATCCCTTTTGTAACAATTATTAGTATTGAAGTTTTTTTATAATTATTATTTTATGGATGTATCAATTAAAAATAATGATAACTGAAAGTAAAATAACGATATGCTTGGCTAATGCAATAGTTGAAAAATTCATTCTGATAAAAAATAAAGCACTTTACATAATGAAAAAAGTATCCATTCATAGGCACTATGGAATTGGCATTATACATACTCCTTATGGTCTGTTATTCGTATAAAAGAAGGAGAAGCTCTTTTAATTCTGTCCAAAACAAAAGAAATATCTATTTTAGTAGTAACAAAAGAGGTGTATGTTTTGATAAAAAAATCATTTAAATAAGTAACCCAAACAAGCCTCGTCCCCTTTCTTAACTTAAACCATTCTAAATTAACAGAGAAACCTTCTTAAATTTAAGAATAATTTAACCTTGCCAACAAATATCATATTATTTCACATTCATACGCTGTACCTTGCAAGCACAAACAATCATGGAGGTTTAGTTCCCTAAAAATTGAACTCCTATTCCCTAAAACCCCCTATATGGAACAATACAGCTTTCCTGAAATTTGGAAGACCTATTATGAAGAAGATTGGAATGAGAATGAACGCTATGAATTTTCAAATTACGGACGTATAAAATCATTCAAATTTGATAGTGTACACGGAACATTAATAAGCGGAAGTGAAGTAAATGGTTACAAAACCATTCACGCAAGACGTAACACTGGAAAAACCACCAGTAGATATGTTCATAAGATTGTAGCTCAACTATTTTTAGACAAACCAGAGAAAGCAAAATTTGTAATTCATCTAGATTTCCAAAAGCATCACAATAATGTGATCAATCTAAAATGGGCTTCACAAGCAGAATTATCACTACACCACACATTAAACCCTGATAACAGGTTTAGAAAACCAAAATATTCTAAATTATCAGAAACTACGGTGAAATTAATTAAGAGAAAATTAGCAGATCCAAACAGAAAAACGAGACTAAAAGTACTTGCCAAGCAATTCGGTGTTTCTGAAATGCAATTATGGCGTATTAAATCTGGTGAAAACTGGGGGCATGTAAAAGCAGAAAACGTCTAATAACACCCTATAATAAGTCAATTTCTAAATCTGGATTTAGAAATTGATTTTTTTTACATCTTTAAATAAAAAGGAGCCACTAATTCTATATACTCTGAGGTATAGACATGGCGTTCAATTTCTATCGTTAACTTCGATATTTTTACCTCACATGACTCAAAAGACAACTGTAGTAAACTTCGTTTTACAGCCACTTCCTCTCTTCCTTTTACCCTAGTAATTCGCTTCGGAAATAAACCGTGTTTTTTTCCGATTTCCAGAAAATTAACCTCTTGTTCATAAGGTATTATAAACGCACATTCTCCTTTTTCAGAAAGCATCGCTGCACAACTCTCTAATAGTTCCTCGAAAGGCAAGCTTGCTGCATGACGTGCCATCGCTCTATTTTCTTCTAAGTCTTTAAATGTACTGGTATAAAAAGGCGGATTTGAAATAATTAAATCGTAAGGTTCTTCTATTTCTTCCACAAATTCTTCTAGAGAAGCATGGTAGCAAAACAAACGATCCCCCCAGTCACTTAGTTCAAAATTAGAAACACACTGCTCGTATGCATTTTCTTCTATTTCTACAGCATCAATCAATTCAGCATCCGAACGTTGTGCCATTTGTAAGCTAAGCACTCCCGTTCCAGCTCCGATGTCTAAAATACTAAAAACAGTCTCATCAATACGAGCCCAAGCCCCTAATAAGACCGCATCCGTCCCTATTTTCATCGCTGTTTTATCTTGAGCTACACTAAATTCTTTAAACTGAAAAGGCTTCATTTATTACAATTAAATATCTTTATACATGGCTATTAATCCTACTGGAGTATTAACCACTACTTTTTTATGCTCACGGTCTATCTTCACAATAAACTCATCAATCATAGGGATTAAAATTTCCGTATCCCCTTCTTTTATTTCAAAAAGTGCTTGGGCAGTACTATCATTGATTCCATCAATAATTCCCACGTACCCTTCGTTTACATCTTCTACCTCAAAGCCAATCACTTCGTGGAAATAAAACTTATTCCCTTCCAGTTTTGGCAACATGGTTAATGGCATGTAAATACCACTTCCTAGTATATTATCAGCATCTTCTTCGTTATCAACATCTTCAAACCGTACCCTTAATTGATTCCCCTTTTGCAACAAAGATTCCTCAATAAAAAAAGGAATCAAGTTTCCGCCCAAAAGGACAAAAACTGATTCCAAATTTTGATACAGTCCAGGTTCATCAGTGTCTAATTTAATAACCACCTCACCTTTAAAACTGTGTTTTCTAACGATTTTGCCTAAATAAAAACAATCTTTTTTATGCATCCTCGATATTTTGTTTGTGTACGAACTACTCAGCAGCGTTTTGTGCGTCGTCAATACTTTCTGGAGCTTCAGCAGCTTCTTCAGTTTTGGCAGCAGCAGCTTCAACAGCAGCTTTCGCGTCTGCAGCAACTTTAATAGCTTCGTTCTTTACTGCATCAGCAGCAGCCTTACGG
>JAESRX010000058.1 GCA_016764435.1 Flavobacteriaceae bacterium
AAAAAGAATTAAATAACTTGATAATTATCAAGGAAACAACAAGAGGTTATCAACAACAACTGGAAATATCGCTCTTTTTTCAAACTACTGATTAGTTACTTTTATTGTGGTTTATGGTTAAATTGAAAAATTTTCAAATTCTATTTGCTGATCTTTATTTATACTGTTTTGATGCACTATTATACTATTTTCAATCAAACGAGATTGGTCTTCTAAAATAGGATGTTCAAAAATTTTATTCATAGATATCTTTATTGAATACTCTTTTTGAATTTTGCTAATTAATTTTGTAACACTCAAACTATGCCCTCCTAATTCAAAGAAATTATCTTTTAACCCAATCTGTTCTATTGCCAATAATTCTATCCACAGCAGCGCTCATTTTTTCTTTATTTCAGTATTAGCAGTAATATTATGTGGAGTCTTTTCTACTTGTTCTTCAAATAAGTCAACAATCGTTTTATCTTCAGGGTAGTCAATTGTGGTATTGTTAAATGAATATAAAATTTCTTCTTTAGAAATAATTGATAGTTTGTCTACCTCTTCATTTATGAATTTTTCAATATCTAGTAGCCAATTCTTGAAATTTCCTAAAAAATGATTTGCCGTGTATTCTGTTGTGAATTTTTCATCGTTAGTAATAGAAATCGCTAAACCGTCCCTCCTTCAGTTTATACTCAGATAAAAAGGACTATTATTACGCTTAGTATGAAGATTTCTATGATAGGAAAAACCAAAAGAAGAATGACAATGAAAAGGAATCTTATTTATAGCGCTTTTATCAAAATTAGAATACTTAAATACCTTTTGTACTTCCTCCTTAGCTTCATTAAGGCATTATTTAAATGTTTTTTCTTTAATAGATTTAAACTTGTATAATAATGTTTGTTCTTTTTTTAGCAATTCAGAAGAAGCTATAAAATGATCGTTTTCAAAATAACGTAGCCATAATATATTATATATAGAAATCAGCACTGTAAACTTTACGGACTCACTATTAGCAGTAAGTTTAATAAAATAAGACAATTCTTCTTTTTTACAATAAATTCTTTCATTTTGATTAATCTTATTAAACTATCATTAACAATAGGACATAACTGTATCTTGCTAAACCAGTAGTTTACAACTGTTTTTTACTTTTAATTAGTATTCAAATTTTACTCTTTTTTAAGATATACCTGATTCTTCAAAGTAATGTAAAGGAATGGTTGCTGAAATGTTTTGTTGCAAAGAATCTATCCTGACAATAATTTTATTGACATCCCTTGTTTTAAGTATTACACATTCTAGTCCACTTAAGGGGCCAGACGCAATTCTTTTAGTTTCACCAATCTTGGGGAGTTGTGAATTCATTTGTATATTGGTAATATCTTTATCACCTAACAATAATTTGATTTGATCTATTTCTTTATCTCTCGCTTTCGCATATGTTTTTCCAAAACGTAAATAAGCAGATGCTCCATATATAGATAATACTTTATGAAAATCTAATGTAGAATTTATTTTTACGAAAACATATGAAGGAAATAACGGTTTAAATATTACTTTTTTGCGATCGCTCCAATTTCTCAACGTTTTTATCTGAGGAAAAAAAGATTCTATCGATAATTCTTGTAATGATTCATGCACTTTTTTCCCATGGTGAGAACGTACATAGAGTACGTACCAATCTTTTTCTTTTTTCAAAATAATATTTTTCAAATAACTACACGGCTTCGCCTCTCCCTGTCACAGGGCATTTGTTTAAGTTAAATTTAAAGAATTGAAAGCTAAACAAACTATTATTTAGTCTGATTTTTATTCGGGAAAGTTACTGGACATCAATATTAATACAATTAATCATTTGTTTGGATAAAAAAATGATTTTTAATTCACTTTTAGGAAAAATTAAAATTACAATCATTTTTTTAAATAAATCTCACATTATATAGTGTTTTTCGTGTTATTCAGTAATTTGACAGTATTATAGACGAAATGACTAGGTACTTCTCTTAATAAAAACACTCTTTTTAAAAGCAATATTTTTCAATATATTCTAATGACTTTGTCGTGTATTTCTTCACCTTTAAAAAAGCACAAGGTTTTTTTGGATATTCCGGAGCATATTGCCCCCTCTAATTATTAAGAGAGCTCATTTTTGTAACGGAGCATGTTGACCTCCTAAACGATTTTGGTTTTACTTAGTGGTAATTAATCACTAAATGAGAATAGATGGCAGGTAACAAACACGTATGAGTCTCATAAAACAATTATTAACAATGCATCACAATGGCATTGGCATTGGTATTAAAACCATTGCAAGAACACTTTGTGTGAGTAAAAACATCGTTAAAAGCTATATTTTAAAAGCCAAGGACAGTGGTATTCCAATCGAAAATTTATTAAAACTAAAAGATCCTTTATTAGAAAAAGTATTGCTCGCTGGAAACCCCGCTTATAAAGATGAACGCTATGAAGTTTTAAAAGGATAAGTTGGGTTATTTACGCCAAAGAACTCACAAAGGTTGGTGTAAACCGTGTGGTTCTGTGGGATGAGTATAAATGTAGACACTCCAAAGTGATATTGTTTCAGAATCAACATATAAATACTTCTATGAGAAAATTAGAAAATGTGGAAAATAAAAAAATCTGACATACCTAAATAAAATGTAAATTTATAGAAACAATAAACGGATAAAAACAAGAGTTTACACAAGTTTTTATGCTAATAAGTGCCATACAATTAAAGAAAAACAATAATTAGTGATTGAAAAAACATGGATGTAATAAAAAAGATTCTACTTAGAATAGTTATTGTAGTATTTCCCTTGACAATTCTATATGTTGGTTTCCAAATGGCTTCGGAAGCAAATAGTCGTAAAGAGCATCCAACCGATGTAGGTCTAGGCTATGCAATAATGTTGTTTTTTGTGTTTTTAATTTTAGTCATAGGATTCATTATTGATTTAATAAAAAGCATAAAAAATAGACACTATAAAACAGCAATAATAGACATACATTTTTTATTGCTATTTTCGATACCAATTATTTACCTCCATTGTAAGATGGGAAGTTATTGTGAAGAATGTTTTTGCAACGGTATAGTTAATTATTTAGATAATTTAGGTTAAAAATGAAGAAAAAAATAGTCATCATAATAATTGGAATTATAGTAATTGGAATTTACTATTTTGGCTTCCTAAATTATACCTTTTCCAAAAGTACAAAAACTAATTTTGTATATTACTCACCATACAAAGTGTTATTTAACCATTTAAAAATAAACGAATTAACAGACACGATACTTGTTCAAAATAGAACAAAAATATTTGGCTGTGGTACCGCTTATCATATGTATAAAAAGGAATTAAATAAAAGTGGGCTACATAAATTCCATGAAAAATATGGGACCGTTTTACCAAATTTAGAATTAACTAATTTATTTGAAAAGAACCATAATGTGAAAATCCTATGGATAAACACAGGTCTTGAAGGCGAACTTTTCCAACTTGAAGATACTATATTACATAATAATAAAGAACTTGAAAAACGTTTAATTGCAGAAAAAACATTTATCTGTTTTGATGACACTCCTAAATCATTAGATAGCGTAACTGTAACTTTATTAGTTAATTATAAAAATTTAAAAAAAACAATTCTTAAATCTTTTGACCTATCAAAAAACAGAAGTGAATGGGTAATCGATAAAGAATATGAAAAAGAAATAAAAGATAAACAATTAAATAACTAGGTGTTCGTGTGGCGCGTAGCTCCAAGCATGAATAATTTAGTGTAGAAATACCGAAATACGTAAAAAAATAAAAGGGTTTGACGGTTACAGTAACCCTACGCAAGATGAAATTGATATTTATAATAAAAAAGTAAAAAAATTAACGTGGACGCTTTCTCATAAAGAAAGAGGTGATGATAATTTTGCTAACGATTTTACTAATGTGGTACGGATGAAACTATCTGTAAAAAGAGAATACCTATCTACGTAGAAGGTATTGGCACGGAAGATCAAGAAAGTGACTATACTATAGGTTTGGTATTTGGGTAAGGACGGACAGGTATTCGTATGAAAGTCCTTAAAGGTTGTGATAAATTGTGAGAAAATATACAAAAAAAAGAGAAAGTTAAAGGTGATTTAAAATCCATATAGATACTTATGACTTTAGCCGTTGGGCTGCTGCTCGTACTTTTTTATATGAAATTCAGAAAAGCCCTTACAAACCACAATTAAGATAAAAAAAAAAGAACTGAGTATGAAAGTATAGATAGCTTTGGAGAACCTATTAAAGATGAATGTTTAGATGATAAAAGAAACTACGGGGTCATGCCTCTACCAAAACCACTGAGATTTACACCAAAACAACTGCTATAAATAACAAAAAACCAAAGGGCTACTTGAAAATTTGAATATATTTAATAAAAAAAACAACTAATCATTCGTATTCCTCTAGATACGTTAGATATATAGTCAACTCTAACAAGACTCTTATAGATATACGGGTGTTACCTGCCATTTAACCAACCAATATGACAAAAAGAAAAATAATATTAATCATAAGCTTTTTTTGTGTTTTAAAGCTAATACTTCACTTGATTTCGGACTCTAATTCAGGGTTTCAAGGCGACGAGTTATTACACATAGAAACAGGAAATCACCCAAGTTTTGGATATATGGAATTTCCGCCCGTGATTGGTTGGCTGGCTTTTATCCAAAATCAATTTCATTCCCAATCCGTATTTGTACATCACATTTTTTCGCACATCGCTTCATTGTTGATTTTAATACTAATCGCACTTACGACAGTTGAACTGGGCGGTAAATCAAAAGCAGTTTTTATTGTACTACTTTGCATTTTGACTGCACCAGCTTTCGGTCGAGGACATCAATTATTTCAACCCGTAGTCTTTACCCATTTGTTCTGGCTGTTATCTTTCTATCAATCGGTTAGGTTCATCAAAACTCTTGACAAAAAATATTTACTCTACTTAACAATCTGTGTTGGTTTTGGCTTCCTAACAAAATATGATATACTTTTCTTCATCGCAGGACTTTCTGGTTTGCTATTAATCAAACGTACAAGAACATCAATTTTACAAAAGGATATTTGGAAATACATTCTCTTGTTCATTGTCCTGATAGCTCCAAATGTTATATGGCAATACAAGTACGGATTTCCAGTACTTGATATGTTCTCACGTCTTTATGAAACGCAATTGGACAAATTGACAATTTTAGGAGTTCTTGAAAATATCGTTATATCCTTAAACCCAGTAACATTGTTTTTTTGGTTTGGAGGTTTAATCTATATGTTTAGAACAAAGAACAATCCTACCTATTATCGCCCAATTGCATTTACAATCATCATTTCCATAGTGCTCTTGGCGTTGAACAAAAGCAAAGCCTACTATATGTATCCGGCAATGATTACCTTGATTATTTTCGGGAGCATTTGGTTTGAGCAAAGAATTATCTCCAAACGCCAATGGGTTTTATATCCCACCACTGCACTTCTTGTTTTATCGGGAATTGTGTTGATACCATTTGGGTTGGCAGTCCTGCCTTTGGATACATTTATAAAATTCGCAAGAATAGAAAAGAAAGACAATCGTTACGAAATAGAATATAAAGAGTATTACTCGAAATGGAAATGGAAAAAAACAATGGATGGGCTTACTGTAGTTTATGATAGCCTGCCGACAATTGAAAAAAAAGATTGTTTAATTTGGGGCAAACATTATAGACAAGCAGGAGGAGTAAACCTTTTTAGGGGGAATTATGAAATTCCAAAAGCGTTTTCATACCACGGAAGTTTTTACCTATGGACACCAGAAAAAGGCGAATTACCTAAAACGATTATAGCATTTTCAAACGGAGAGGCAGGGATTGACTTTTTTCAGTCTTTCTTCAATTCAGTTGTGGCGGTAAAGCGAATTTATAATCCGTATGCAGAAGACGAAAAACATTTGTGGCAGACAATATACATTTGTAAAGAACCTAAATTAAATTTTGAACAATTGCGTACTGAATTTAAAACAAGGATTTTCGAATAACTAACCAGACTCAAGTTTCGCACCCATCATTTACAGGTGTTTAAGTAAAAATAAATAGCATGAAAACCAAGGTAAACCCCTGGTTTTATTGTACTTTTAAGTACGAA
>JAESRX010000059.1 GCA_016764435.1 Flavobacteriaceae bacterium
CCCCTTATAATTGTGAGGGCAAAAGTGGCAGAGTTTTACTCCGCCCGCAGTAATAAAATATTACCGCCTCTGTGGACTAGTTTTGCATTGCCGTTTACAATGCTCTATGACAAAGAAAAACAAGACATCAAATTGTCAGGTATTTATTATAATTACCCAATGGTGGATATTGGTTCTTCTCAACAGCTTTTCAAATTAGATAAATTTTTAAAAGACCTGTTTACAGGAAATCAAACAAAGCTCTCCATCCAGCTTAAAGCATCATTGTCCAAGTCGCAAAGGGCAAAAATACTTGGCTATCGATTCTCAAATGGATTCAAATATAAGATTAAGTACAAATATTCTATTAAACAAATTTATCAAATAGTTAGGTGCTGGAAACATGAGTAGAACTGTTATAAAAGTTGATAAAAAGGATTTTTTTAGAGCGCTTTTAACTGATACTTTCCCTGCAGAAACCCCCCTTATTTTTTCAAATGAAGGGTTTTATAATAATATATTAAAAATTAAATCTGATGAAGGTTCTAATTATACAAACTGCATTCAAGACATAATTTATAAGAAACATAAGTATACGATTCCTTTTATTTATAAAATTAATAAAGGAGATTTCAATTACCGATCTTTGTCTCTAATTCACCCTGGAAATCAAGTAGAATATGCCGAATTTTACCAAAAATACGGAACACTTATCACAAGCTTCTGCAAAAATTCAAAAAGCTCCATCAGATCTCCTAAGAAAGTTGGTAACAGTTATTTTATTTTAAATAATAACAGCCACTTAGACAAATATAGGACTGATAAAGTTGTTACAACAAAAGAAGATATGTATAATAGGTATTCAACCTCCTATTTTGCATATATCGGATATAATCGATTGCATAGGTTTATCGACTCTATGGAGTTTCAAAAGCTTGAAAAAAAATTCGCTTATCAGACTTGCCTGGATATTTCGAAATGTTTCGATACAATTTATACGCATAGCATCACTTGGGCGACAAAAGATAAAGCTTTTGCAAAAGACCATATTAGTTCTCAAACATTTGGAAATGCATTTGATTCACTTATGCAAACGTCAAACTATAATGAAACAAACGGAATACCAATTGGCGCAGAAGTTTCAAGAATATTTGCCGAAATAATACTGAATAAAATTGACTCAACTATTATCCAGTATTTAGAGAGCCAATCAATTAAATATAATACAGATTATGTTATCCGAAGATACGTAGACGACTACTTCATATTTTGTACTGAGAAGAAAAATCGGGATATTATCTGTGCAGTTATTGGAGATCACTTAAATCAATTCAAATTAAACATAAACACGCTTAAAACAATTCACAACACAAGGCCATTCTTCAGTGCTCGTTCGGCAGCAATGAAATCCCTTGCCGAATGTCTGAATTCATTTTTCTCAGGCATGACAGATTTAAAAGAAGATGAAGACAAAAAACTTCGACGATTACCAGTAAATATTCGCCGGCATACAAAAGTAATTCTTAATTTGACTAAGCAAGTGAAGAGAATTTGTATTGAACACAATCTAGATTATAGCGCAGTTTCTGGCTATACAATCACATCAATTTTTACTCAAATCAGCAAAATAATCGAAGATTTTTTACCGACCCAGAATTCGGACAAATCCATACAGTATTCTAAATGGTTTAAGGTTTTAATTGAAATTGCTTTCTTTTTTTATTCCGTCGCCCCAACGGTAAATTCTTCATACCAAATGGCAAAAATTTTAATTACATCGGTTAGGTTTTTTAAGATTGAATTCCCGCAAGAACTTGCATCAATTGAACAGTTTTTATACACCAACTGCCTTAAATTCTTAAATCTAGCAACAACTGAAACCCCAGAATATATTAAAAACCACTTAGCCCTCGAAAAAATTAATATTTTGCTCGCTATGCAAGAGTTAGGTGATGATCATTTGCTTACACCTGAGCTTTTAGAGGATACTATTGACGTTAACAACCTAGGTTACTTTGAAATAATAACAATCTTATTTTATATAAAAGACCACGATCAATATTCACGCCTTAAAGAAAAAATCTCTAAAAGAATAAACTCTATCTTTTTGAAAGCTCATAATGTGGGAAAGGACTCATCTATGGCTCACTTACTTTGTGATATTGCTGCATGTCCTTACCTATCAAGAGATTTTAGAAAAAAAATATTGAACGCTTACAGGCTTAGCTCTAACAATTTAGTACCGCTCGATACTGAAGCAGATAAATTAGAAGAAATTATATTATTCGAAAGCAATCCTTGGTTTGTAAATTGGAGTAATGTAGATCTTCTTAATCAGGTTGAAAAGAAAGAGTTGCTGGTTGCATACTAATTATGGTACTTTATTTTTGAAGTAGGCAAGTATAGTGGGCACTACAGACGTTGATTTTGACTTGAAAACTCGAGGTTATTTGTCTTTTTACCTATAATTTATAGGAGCATATTGATATATTTTAGAACGATACTTTTTAATTAAGAAGCTTTGAAAGTACCAAACTATTTTTGCTTTAGCAATACGTACGGCGTCAAAACCTACGGATAGATTTTTGTGCACACACCAGACGCCCTGATAGGCCTATTTCACTATTCTACAAATATTTGACTACTCTCTATCTACTTTAGCGGAACCATGTAGCTATCTTATTGGGTAATATAAATAATTAAGTAATTCGTATGCTGTGAAGGCCTTGTTTTTAACCAATAGTTTGTAGTATATTATTAAATGTTTTCTAATTCCAATAAAGGTTTATTTTATGATTGATCAAGAAGCGCCAAAGTTGTTCATTTCTTATAGTTGGACATCGCCCGAATATATTGATCAGATTAAAGTGATAGCAGAACGGTTAATTAGAGAACACAGAATTGATGTTATCCTAGATCAATTTGATTTGAAAGACGGAGAGGACGCCTACGCATATATGGAAAGAATGGTTACGGATGATTCTGTAAAAAAAGTAGCCGTTTTTTCAGATAAAATGTATACCGAAAAAGCAAACGCCCGAAAAAGTGGTGCTGGCACTGAAGCCCAAATAATTTCTAGTGAACTTTACAACAATGCAAAAAACAATAAATATGTTTTAGTTCTCATGGAGAATGATGAAGATAATAGACCTTATAAACCAGCTATGTTCACAAGTAAGATTCATATTGATTTAACAATAAATTCAAAATTCGAAGAAAACTTGGAGCGTCTAGCTAGGTGGGTTCATGAAAAACCACTAAACGTTAAACCTCCATTGGGAGCGGCTCCAGATTACCTAAAAAACGATGTCGAACATTTTAGACTCAACAATGAAAAGGAAAAAAAAACTCTAATCTCCTCGATAAAAGAAAAACAAATTCAACATGAAGGAAATTTAAAAGAATATCTGGATAGTTTTAGTATTGGATTCAAAGAATTTAAATTCGATAAAGGTGCAAATGTTTACCCTAAGAATTACATGCCAAAAGTTAAAGCGTTTGATTATGAAATGGAAGATTTTTTCGAAATAATCGAAAAGCTCTTCATGTATTCAGACGACAACCATAATTACATAAATCTATTCAATGATTTTTTTGAGAAACTATTACTAAAGATAGATGATTTTGATGACCAAATTGATGATCATTTAAAATTTGTAATACTTGAACTGTTTTTGGGGTTCTGTTCTTTACTTTTAAGATACCAAAAATATGAAAATTTAAGAGAGTTTCTAAAATACAGATATTACAATGTCAATAATGTTAAATTCAACATGAATTTGCATTATTATTTTGAAATAATTAGATATAACAGAACCTTCACTGATATGAGTAAATCTAACAAGACAACAATCGGGCATTATTTACAGGAACGGTTTGCACATTCATTAGTTAGTTTTAATGAAATAATGGAAGTTGATCTAATCCTATACCTGTTCCCGTATCTATCTAATATTTCTAACGATAAATCTCGCGTTAACTGGCATCCCTATACTATATTTATATTGGCCGCAGGATTTAAACCTGTAAAAATATTCACTCAATGCGAAATCAGAGAAAATAATTATCAAGTTAGCGAAATTTTTTCTGATCCACAAAATGGCTGGGATCTTAAGAACAAATTACGTAAATTTATGGAAAGTGAAAACGATTTGATATTGAGTAATCCAAGTTATCATATAAATTCAGACTTAAAGGCATTGTGTAACTTTGATAAACTGTATTCAGTCGAAGAAGCTTTGGGACTGACATAATTAACAAATTATTGCTCACGGACATTTTTTAACAATCATCTCATTATTTTTTTGGTTTTTACAAGCGCTCACATATAGCGACTCAGGAATATCCGAACCACTATGTTTTACATAGCCATTGCTATGGGTATATGTGGGCGCTATATTGTAATTAGTCACTTAACAACTGCTTGAAACAAGATTTGGCGTTATGTACTTTGCGGATATCTATTTCGGAAAAACACCCAAACATCAGGTACCTTTGGCACTCTTAGATTCAATGCTTTGCAATATAAACAATCAAACTCCCATATGATAAAGCGCTGGTCTAGACAATAAGCCAAGACTAAAAACCTCTAATCCGAAACAAAATTTATAAAACTTCCAACAGTTCCCAAATCCATAGAGCTACTAAGCATATCAGTATACAGCCTAAAACAAAAGGCTACATACTATATTTTAGTGACTAAGAAAACGGTTAATATATTCAATTTCAAGATGGAGAATTCTAATCATTAGGTGGCGAACACCGATTAGATTTAATAGAGGTGATGGCAGTGTCATAGTTTAAAGTTGACATTAGTTTTAATTCTTCATATCGTTATGTAGGTTTAGAGCACCTGACCTATCATCAAGTCAAACCGCTTTACTTATAAATGTACTGCACATTCTATTTTTACCTATGTCGACACTCGTTTAAATGATGATCTAAAGTCGATATATTGAAAGTAGACAAATGCAAATTACATTTACAGAAGAACACATTCCCTATGTTAAAAAATGGCTAAGAGACGCTTTGCCTGATATTAAGGCCACAGACAGACTGCAAGCCCTTGCACGTAGTTTGGGCTTTAAATCATATGAGGCCTTGTTGTTTAACCTCAATCAAAATAAGCTTCAATTTAAATTAGATTCCACGTTATTTATAGAATATCTAAGCAATCGTGGCCATTTAATTTCTGACAGGTTATTTGCTCGTGTGATAATGAGAACTCTTTTAGAAGCCATTCTGCAAAAAGAAACAAATTTAACAACACACGGCTTTGGTATTCCAAACAGAAATGGTTTAACTGGTGAAAAATATAGAGACGAATTTACTAAATCAATATTTGAGTTCTATCACAATGATTATTGTGATCAATTGCAATTGGCATTAATTTTTTTGCAAGCTTCAAATAAAATTAAGACAATAAACAAAAAAAGATCCACCTATAATTTAAAACATTCTGCAGAAAACTTGTCTCGCGAATATGAATATAACACACAATTAGGCAATTACGTTTCAAATGGTGTATTCATAGCAGGCTGCCATATAGAAGCTTTTACTGTGAAACGAGTGAGTTGGAATTCTTTAAATGGTTATATAAATATATCCAACAGAAGTGTAAAAGCACTATCCAATTCCAAAACCATTGAAAAACTAATTATTATAGAAAAACACAACTAGATATTATTATGCGGCCTTGGATAAAACCTTGGCCGTTTTTTTGTGTCTACATTTGTTGATCGGTTGTTTTACATACGCCGTGCTGATGTTATATAACTATATTTAATCGTGATTGAAGCGTGGTTAAATATGGTCAGTTCAACTTTTAATTTCTGAAAATTGCTTCTTTGCCTTTTTAAACGCATGATCATTATCCAAAAAACTCGCTATCATATACGGAATAAGCTGCTCAATACTTTCCTTACTGCCATAGGTTTTTTCATAAATACATGCGTAATTGTTAATGAGCATGCAAAAGTGATCCAGTTGGTGGCCAATTGGCGTTTAAAATTGAGCCACCAATTTTGTTGTATTCTGTGTATTTTACACGGAGAAT
>JAESRX010000062.1 GCA_016764435.1 Flavobacteriaceae bacterium
CTATTGAAACTGAATCAACTATAAAACCAGATGAAAGAAATGACATTGTTGATTTATTATGGTTTCCTACAGGTGGTGGAAAAACAGAAGCATATTTAGCATTAACAGCATACACAATTGTAAGTAGGAGAATATTGTATAAAGAAAAATCTGATGGTGTATCAGTAATTATGCGATATACATTAAGACTTTTAACTGCTCAACAATTTGAAAGAGCAACTAAATTAATTTTAGCTCTTGATTTTTTAAGAAAACAATTCACTGACAAGGATGATTTCTATTTTGGAAACAATCAAGTTTCAATAGGTATGTGGGTTGGTGCTTCCACTACACCAAACTACTATAAAGGTGCTTATATAGTATATGATAATATAACTAAGGAAATTGGAAAATTAAACAATAAAAAAAATCATTCTTCAAGTCTCAAGGAGATAAATACATTTCCGATTACAAGTTGTCCTTGGTGTGGATGTAATTTAATATCTAAAAATTCTATTGGAAATTATGAACAAGGTTATAAAGCAACAAAAAAATCATTTGAAACAAAATGTATAAACAATGATTGTGCTTTTAGTGAAGAATTGCCAATTTTTTATGTTGATGACAAAATTTATGAAAATCCGCCAACATTATTGTTTGCAACTGTAGATAAGTTTGCAATGATTTCTCATAGAGAAGAAGGACACAGGCTATTTAATTCCTTGGACGAAAGTAAAATGCCACCTGATTTAATAATTCAAGATGAGTTACACTTGTTAAGTGGACCTTTAGGTTCAATTACGGGTTTATACGAATCACTTGTAGAATTATTAGCAACCAAAGGAAAAAGAAAACCAAAAATAATTACAGCAACAGCAACTACAAGAAATACGAAACATCAAATTGCTATGTTGTATGGAAATAGAGAGTTAAATATTTTCCCACCAATGGGAGTTACTTATGATGATAATTTCTTTTCATACGTTTCTACTGATAGTACAAGAAAACATATTGGTTTTATGCCGACAGGTAAAACAGGACTAAATACACAGATTCAATTATTAGGAAATCTATTTTTAGCACGAATCAAACTTTACAAATATTTCAAGGAAAAAGAAAAACTGACAAATGATGAAATAGTAGAAAAAGAAAATAACTTTTGGACTATTGTTTCATTCTACAACAGTTTAAAAGATGTTGGTAAAATCTATAATAAAGTTCCTGCCGAAATTATGACCATTATCAAACTACTTCATAGTAGATTTGATTTAGGTTATTCATATGGATTTAATTATAGTGGTTTGCTATATCGCACAAAAGAATTGACTAGTAGAGTCGAGAGTACTAAAATTAAAACTTTATTAAACGAGTTGGAACAACCATTTAATTTGGTTGTTGATAATGAAAGGAAATTAGTAAAAAATACAGTAGATTTAGTTTTAGCATCAAATATGTTTTCTGTTGGTATTGATATAAACCGCTTAAATATAATGCTAATGAATGGTCAGCCTAAAAATATTGCAGAATACATACAAGCATCAAGTCGTGTAGGTCGTAAACATAAGGGAATTGTTATCAATTTGCTTGATGCAAACCGTTCAAGAGATAAATCATATTTTGAAAATTATGTTTCTTTTCATAATGCTTATTACAAATATGTTGAACCTTTAAGTGTTACACCATTTACAGAAATTTCTTTAGATAAAGTCTTATCAAGTTTGCTTGTTTGTTTTGTTAGGCATAAACAAGGTTTGTATAAAGATAATCAAGCAAAAGATTTTACGGGAAACATTGATGAATTACTTGATTTTATGGAAAGTAGAATCACTAACAAAAAGCAATTAGATTATGCTTTGAATAAATTAAATAGTTTATCAAAAAAATGGGTTGATAAAGCAAAAGAAAATGATAGTTTAACATATAAGAATGGATTAATAAAACCAATTGCAGAAATTGATGAATGGAGTTTAATGATGTCAATGAGAGAAATAGACACAAATAGTATAATCAAAATTATCAATGAATAATGGGAGAATTTGAGCAAATACAAACAAGAAAAGCAATAAGTGCTTATGGTGGCGTTGGTTCTATTTTTGAAACTAGAGATGGAGCAATAATGATACAACCTTTTGATAAATGGCCCTTTTTTCAAAAAGTTGAAAGTCACTTTCAAGACCATAATTTTATTGAAGACAAAAGGTTTAAAAACCGTATAAGTAAATATTTTAAAAATTTGGAATATTTGGTGAAAGTTCCAGTAAATGACTTAATGTTTGGGTATAAACTTACAGATGGTTTCTCTTTACTTTCAGCAAGATACTTTCCAGAGTGGTTCTATTGTAACAGTTGTAAGAAATTTGATAAATTTCCAAATTGGAAATACAATTGGGATAATAATGTAGATACTAATGATAAAGACAAATTCTTTCCACCAAAATGTCATAAGTGCTATAAGAGTAAAAGCAAAAAAGGAAAATGGTACGATTTAGAACAAGTAAGATTTATTTTAACAGCACCAAATGGTGATATGGTTGATATTCCTTGGGATAAATGGGCAATGTTGAAAAAAGCACAAAAAGAGAACAAAGAATCAGAAGAAGAAAGCGAAATAACTTTAGGTAATATTTTTGTTCCAAAAGACATTGAACTTTCATATCATACTTCAAATAAATTAGATGATTTAAAAGGAATAGGAATAAGTGCAAAAAATAGTAAAGGTGAACAATTAAATTATTCAACTTTATCTGGTTTATTTAGTTTAAGAATGAGAATTGAAGAACTAATACCAAATACACCGAAAAAAGACATTCTTTTTAAGCCTGTAATTAGGACAAGTAATAGCGTTTACTATCCCAATATACTATCAAGTATTTATTTGCCTTCAGCAGATGAATTAAATGAAAATACAATAAATCAAATCAAAGATGCATTTGAAGATGGGGAAAATGCAACTCAAATTAAAAAGAATCTAAAAAGATATAAGTTTATTGATATTGAAGTTAATACAATTCAAAAACTTATTGATAATAATTTTAGTGAGAGAGATGTAGAAATTTCAAAAACTGAAAATGAATATCGTCATAATGAGTATAAGTTTGTAACAAGCAGAGATGAAGAAAAAATTCCTGATTTGTTAATTTTCGAAAAAATAGACACTTCCTTTTTTCAGAGTGAATTAATAAAATCCATTTACAAAATGGATAAAATAAAGATAACATCTGTACAAACTTCTTTTACAAGACAAGAACCAATATCTTCGGATTTGTTTTTAAAAGATGATAGTGAAATAACTGAAACAAAAGAAAAAATTAAGAAAAAATTCACTTCAACTTATGGTGTAAACACAAAATATTTACCTGCTGTTGAAAGTTTTGGCGAAGGAATATTCTTTGAGTTTGACAATGAGAAGTTGAAAAAATGGCTTAAAGAAAATCCACAAGTAACAAGCCGAATAAGTACTATTATTGAAAATCATCTTGAATCAGAATCATCATTAAACAAGGAATTAAAAGTAACACCTAAATTTATATTAATACATACTTTTTCACATTTAATAATTAAAGAATTAGAATATTTAGCAGGTTATCCAGCAACATCAATTCAAGAAAGATTATATATTGATAATGAACTAAAAATGCAAGGTGTTTTAATTTATACAGTTGCAGGTTCAGAAGGTAGTTATGGTGGTTTAACTTCAATCTGCGACAATGAAAAAATAGGAAATCTAATTCAATCTGCAATAATAAGAGCAAACGACTGTGCAACTGACCCAATCTGTTATCATACATCAGGACAAGGTGTCGGTAATTTGAATTTATCTGCTTGCTTTAATTGTACTTTATTGCCTGAAACTTCTTGCGAAATGTTTAATTCATTTCTTGATAGACGAATACTAATAGACAATGATTACGGATATTTTAGGAGTATAAATACTGTGAAATAAGAATAACCAGCACACAGTCGAATAAGCCATGGGAATTTCACCCCTAACTTCTCACAGAACCGTATCCCGCAAAAAAAATCGGGACAGGCAGTGAAACTCTCAATTTATACGGCTCTTATTATGCAGTCAGTTTACACATTAGGTTAATTGGTAACCTAATATCCAATGATAAAATAGGTTCGGATAAGATGTACATATTCGCCTCAACCATTGCACAGCTTTCACTTTGCTCCCTTTGAAGCGTTTGTATTTATTCAATCATTTTAGTTTGCTTTTCCCTGCTCCGCTTAATGTAAGGCTAGAATCTTTCGATAGCTTCCTTACTGCATTTGGAACAACTTAACGTTCAGCCCTTCACTGCTCTGTAAGTCCTCCGCAATTTCTATTTGTGGCTCGTTTTCTTACAGCTATATACAATACCTGAGCCTGTTACGAATCCAACCGTCGAGATCTTGAAAAGACAATTGGGTTCCGATCACATTATTACAAAACAAGGTATGGCAAGTGCTACTATGAGCTTACTAATTACAGTTTACAAGCTAGGCTGAATAATCAATATTATTGGCGTAAAAAAACCTAATAAAATGGGCAATACAGCAATTATCCTGTTTTCTGGAATTAGTGGTGCTCTTAAAAATCAAATTGGCCCAAATAAGAACCTCAATTCTATTTCCAAATAATAGTGTTTCCATTTTTTATGTATCATTAAAACAGCTATATTTAAAACTTAATTGTGCAGTTTTATAAGTTTTTAGACAGACTGCCGTTATGGGCAAGTGAAAAAAACAAATACAATAATTAATAAAAGGAGTTATCATGAAAACACAATTAAAGAAAAATGAAAAAGTAGTATTAACAATTAGAAAACATTGGTTTGTACTTTTAAACCCAATTCTATGGACATTAATCTTGTTTATTGTAGCTGCTGCTGCTTCCAATTCTGAATTTGGGAACTTTTTATTTATTGGAGTAGGACTAACAATCGTTTGGCTTATTTATAGGGTATTAGATAGAAATACCAATTTATGGGCAGTGACTAATTTAAGAGTAATAGATGAATATGGTGTATTTTCGAATAATTCTAAAGAAACACCATTAGACAAAATTAACAATGTTTCATATAGACAACCACTCTTAGGAAGAATGTTTAATTATGGACATGTTCAAATTCAATCTGCTGCTGAATCTGGTTCTACAATGCATAAAATGGTTGAAAGACCAAAGGATTTAAAAGACACAATTACGCAGTATCAGGAACGATATAAACAAGAACAAATAAAAGAACAAGCTCAAAGTTTAGCTAATGCTGTAGGTGGACAAAAACCTTCAGTTGGAATTAATGTTTCTGAAGAATTAACAAAATTACATGGTCTTAAAGAAAAAGGAATCATTACCGAAGAAGATTTCCAAAAAGGGAAAGACAAGATATTGGATAACTAACACCAGCCCATAGTCGAGTAAGCTAGGGGAATTTCACCCCCAACTTCTCGCAGAACCGTATCCCGAAAAAAAATCGGGACAGGCAGTGAAACTCTCAATTCGTACGGCTCTTATTATGCTGTCAGTTTACACATTAGGTTAATTGGTAACCTAATGTCCAATGATAAAATAGGTTTGGATAAGATGTACATATTCGCCTCAACCATTGCACAGCTTTCACTTTGCTCCCTTTGAAGCGTTTGTATTTGTTCAATCATTTTAGTTTACTTTTTCTTTTCCCTGTTCCGCTTAATACAAAGCTAGAGTTGTAAACAACAGCTTCTTTGCAACATTTGGAACAACTTAACGTTCAGCCCTTCACTATGTCGTGAGAATTCCACGGTATCTATTCGTGGCTCATTTCCCATAGCTACTATGGCTTTGGCTGACTTCTCAATACAACTAACTCGTAGTTCTTGAGAGCCCCGTTGGTAAGAGCATTTTCCTTCCTCCAATTCCTGCCTGATCTACTACTTCGTTTATTCTCCTAAAAAAAAGAGCTGGGACGTCGACATGATGTGTTGCCTT
>JAESRX010000060.1 GCA_016764435.1 Flavobacteriaceae bacterium
ATTTCTGATTCAACCGCGTAAATACATCTACCCATCCTACCGTAGTAATAGTTATAATTAAGCCTCTGCTGTTGCTGTTGCTTTATATTTGGTGGACATTGATATTAGTTTACTATTATTTTTAAGCTTTGAATGAGTAACCTTACGTGACGTACTTTGTGGGCACGGATTGCAAATCCGCGCTATCACGTGGGTGGTATGTCTGCGCCATCGGAATTATAACGGTAGGAGTAATTATATCGAGAAGTTCCTGTTTTGTTTTATTGACGAAGGCTTCTCAATACAATTTCCTTAAAAACACTAAAACTGAATTCACAAAGAAATCATTCGAATTGACGCTAATATTCCTCCATTATTTACACTTGCTTATTAAGAACAAAACTCCCTCCTTGATGTGACGAGAATATACCGTGATTGATCGTAGCAATACAAATACCTCTAATTGACCTTACTATCATCCTCACTTTACTATTGTTTTTTAAATCCTAAATTTTCTCTTGAAATAAATTAATTCCTTAACTTCTTTTTGTACAAACTGTTATACTAAACCCCATTTACGCTGTACCCAAAATAGCACATCTCCTCCTTTGATCATAATTAAGGATATCAATATGTAGAGCGCTATTAAAATAAGAGCTTTAAAAACTAACTTCATTTTATTGTTTTTTTGAAATTTATAATAGTTTATGATCAAAAATAGTATGGACGCCATTATACTAGCTGGCACCCCAGCTCCCAACACTACAAAAGCATGATCTTCATACAAATACACAAACCCTAATGTAAGCGTAAATGAAGAAATTATAATAAAAAGTACGCTATTAATAAATAGTTTCATACGACTTGTTTTTATATCTTAAATTTGTCCCTAGACTAGAAACGTTATCTCCTTTTACTGTACTATTTAAGTTCTTCAACTTAAATATCAATATCTCTAAATATTAGTAAAAATGCAATTAATATTATAATTATATGAAATAGTAGCAGTAATAAAAAACGTACACTATATAATGGTAGTCTGGACTCCCAAAAGTCATTGTTTATAATTTCTTTTTTGAACCGCTCGAGAGGATTTTGAATACTTTTCTCGAAACTTTTTATTAGGGTAGTTTTGATGGGTAATGGGTCTGTAATATATATATCTTTCATGATTTTTTCACCATGTTTTGTTTGATATTAATTCTGAAAAAGGCAAGAATTTAGCTTCTTGATTTTCTACAAAGGCATCTTCAAAAGAAGAAGAAGAAGAAGAAACACCATTTGTACCGCCTTCCAAAGTTTGAGAACGAAAACTTAAATAGTATTCTTTTCCTTTACTAGGGTATGGAAAGTAAACACCATTATTGGCCTCAATCGCTAAGCGTACTGTAAAGAAAATCTCTGATTCGTCTAAAATAAAATCTTTTTGATGGTCTGTAAGTACTGCTAAAACATGAACATATGATTGCCCGTTTTTGTCTACTTCCATTCTTGGTGGGGAAACAGTAACATTTGGCGGGGTATTACTACGTGTACCTGTTTTTTTGTAAGCTTTAAATTGCTTGTGGTCTATAGATACTTCTACAGAACTACCATTCCTAGGCAAAGCACCTGTGTAAGTATGAATTTTAAATGAATAGGTAGCTTTACCCGACTGTAACCATATCCGCAAGCGGTCCCCCTCTAAATAACCTCCTTTAATATATTCAAATGTGAATTCCTCATCACTTTCGTCGTAGGATACTGCCCATTTTATTTTTTTAAAATCTACTGTACGAGGATCTTTGTCTAGGGTTACACAATAAACATATTGCTCTTCTTTATTTACAGATGCCACATAGTTTCCGCCCCCATCAAAAGGACCTTCTACCTCTATGACTTTAACACTAGTTATATTAGAATTTGTAGTTTGGGCCGTTACTTCTTTTCTATAAGTTGCTGTTGCAATTAGATTGTTTGACATCTTTTTATTTTTTTAGACTCCTTTTTTTTAATTACAGGATTGTAGTAATCTCCTTTTAAATATATTCTGCATTCTTATAGTATTCATCAATTTGAGAGTATTTATCCATTAAATAAAATCTGTATACACAAGCAGTGTTTTAATTAATTAGAGAACAGGTCACTTCTTATAATTACTAGTATTCGTTTTAAAATAAATTTTAACCAGTGAATCTTTTACTTTTTTAGAAAGAGACAGTGTATTAAAATCATACTGATTTAAATGCGTCCAATTCCATATGATATGTTTCGTGTCTCCAAAAACATTTAGGTTTTCGGTGTTTGGAATATAACGAAATGAAGCCGCATTTTTACTTATATGAATACCAGAGAAATAAACATTTTCATGATCCTTTATATAATATTCTTTAAAAATAATTGCTTTTTCAGAATCAATATCTATCACTTTTAAAGACGGATATGTCGCAGGATTTTGTTGGTGTACATATACCTGTTTGTGGTCTTTAAAAAACACATTAGAGTTTATTATTTTTTTAAAAGTAGAAACCTCAACAATATCGCCTAGCAATCTTAACGATTCATTTAAAAGAACCTCTTTTACATATATATATGGTAGTTTTTGACAATCGTTTAAAGGGGATTTTGATTCTAAAACCTTATTCTCTAATTTAAGATATAGTATGTTAAGTGTATCTTTATACAATAATGTATTCGCGTTTAAATTTTGATACAAACGTTCGTCATTAGCACATATACCCCCCTGTTCTTGAGTTTCCATATGTTGCTTACAACTAACGAGCAATACTAATACGAGTAAAAAAAGAATTATCTTATGTCTTTTCATTTTTAATATCTTTATTATTTAGACAACTCACTAATAACAGTATTAAAATTATTGTTTTTTTCATTTGTATTCACTTTTTTTTAATACATCAATAGTTTTCCCTGTAACCCAATATCACCACTTATATTTATATCCAAAAAGTCACACCCAATTGTAGCAGGCTTAGCTTGTCCATCTTTACTTTTACTGCTAACTAATAAAATTTCAGCAGTAAAAATAATATCAATTTTATAATCAATCTCTACCGTACCTCCAGAAAATAAATTGGTAGCAAAACTCACCAAATCCAAGGCATCAATAATTGCTCCCCAAGGTTTAAATTTAGCTATTCATCTATAGAAGTCATTTGCGAATTGACACGCACGATTTCAAAGTGATCACTGTTTGTTGGTTTATGTAACATTACATAGTTCTGAAACAATGTTTCTTCCTCCAAAAATTCTGCAGTAAGTACACCTTGCCCCCTATGTTTCCCTAAGTTTTCTAAAGTCACCACTTTCCCATCTCCCATAATACGAACGCGGTAGTTTTCTATCAAAGGCATTATCCCTTTATGATCGCTATACGTTTGTATTAAATTTGCCGTGTATTCTTGCTGTTGTGCTTCTGAAAAATAATTAGCTGTAAAATATTCTTTGTTTGCAAATGCCAACTCTTTTACAAAACCTGCTCCATCCCCTGTTTGTAACAAGCTGCGTAATTGTGTGAATTTTGCTAACACTTGTTTTTCTAACTCGTTTTTATCCCACTTACTTAAATCTTCTGAGTTTTTCCAACCCTCTAATTCAAAAGGCAAATCTGCTTCAAACTCCCACTCGTATTCTATGTAAGGAACAGGTTGTGTGATTTTTGGAAGGTGTAATTCTTTTTTTGAGAGAATAGTATCTTTTTTAGATATTAAAAGAGTACTTTTTATTTTTGCTATTTCTATTGGTTTTATTAGTCCGTTTTCTACAATAAAAGGATGAATTAATTTGACTTCTATTCTTTGTTTTCCATAATTTAGAATATAATAATTCATATTTACAGCACCATTCATACCATTTTCATATTCATTTTCAATTACAACACCATTCAGTTTAATTTCAAAGGGAAAAGAGTATTGATGTACTAAATAATATTCTATATCATCCATGTTTTTATTTTTTGTTTTTTGTTTTCTAATATTATCTTTACATGACATTAAAAGTAATATTAATATATATATTAAGTTTTTCATTATTTAGACTCTCCTTTATTTTTTAAAATATTAAAAGTTTCTTTCATCTCTGGAATGATTTTTTCCATTTTTTTACTTTTCTTAAATCCAACTTTTAACCATATTTTTAAGTTTACTCCTGAGAAATAGAAATCTGTATCAAAATTATCGCCTTTACCAAAGCTAGTCCCTAAAGTTATACTAACATACGTCTTTGCCTCTGCACCTACTCCTAATTCAAAAGCTTCTTTTTTATTCTTTTTATTTTTATGAACATCTTTGAATCCTTTTTTTAGTCTTTTTCTATTCTCCAAATCATTTCAGCACTCGCCACAATTTTACCTTCCAACACACCTTGCAAAGCAATACCTCCTGCGGAAAATTCTTTATCCTTTAAGTTATATGTTATATTAGCTGGCGTTGTTACACCATCTTTACTTTCATTACCAACAAGGAGTATTTTAGCAGTTAACTCTACATATAGCTCATAGTTTATTTGCAAACTCCCTCCTGATAGCATTTCTGTAGCAAAACTCACCAAATCTAAGGCATCAATAATTGCTTCTTTATATTTTATTCATACTCGTCTAATGCATCATAATTAACTTGCAATCGAATAGGACAGAGAAAATCAGAACCTTTTGGCATATACAAAAAGATATAATCCGTATATATTGTTTCTTCTTTTCTATTAATAGACATTAATGGACTTTCTCCTCTAAACTTTTTATCAATCCTTTCTAAAGTTACTAACTTACCATTACCACATATTACCATTTCAAAATTATCAAGTGGTTGCATAAGATCTTTATGTCCGTTAAAACCTTCAATTATATTGAATTTATATTGATTTTCTTTTTTCATGTCAAAATAATTTGAAACAAAAAACTCTTCTAAACCTTTTTTATTTTCTGATAAAAACTCATCAATTCTTCCTTCATTGAGCGTTTTTTTTAATTCTTCAAATTTATTAACCACTTTATTTCTAAGCGATTCATGATCAATTTTCATTAAATCTCTTCCGTTTGTCCAAGCCTCCAATTCATAAGGAACTTCTGCTTTAAATTCAAATTCAAATTCATAAAAATAAGGCTTTGGAGACTCTTGCAAAGGAATTTTGAATTCTTTTATTTTTTTTATGTTCTCTTCATTTTTATCCGTAGTGTAAATATCTAATGTCACTCGATTTACTAAATCACTCGGAATTGGAGTATTTATATTTACCAAAAACTCCCTTACTTTCAATTTTTGTATACCTGATTTTAAAATAAATTCATTTAAATAAACCATACCACTTACAGGTCCGGATTCAATATTATTAACAATTTTAACATCGTTTAAAAAAATTTCGTAAGATGTAAATAAATTATAATCTAAATAATATAAACTTTTGGATGCATCCATTTTATAGTTGTTTTTTGATTCCGTTTTAAATTTTATTTTCTGTCTTGTTTTTTCTTTTTGGCTGCAGCTATATAACATTATGCAGAATAAAAAGAGTAAGTATGTATCTTTCATTATTTATATTCCCCTTTATTTTTTAATATGTTGAAGGTTTTTGAAAAATCTGGCATAATATCAAAAGTTTTAGGTTTTTTTGATTTTTTCCTACCAAAATTTATTTTTGCATAAATACTTAAACCAGAAAAATAGAAATCAGCATCAAAATTATCTCCAATTCCAAAACTAGTTCCAAGTGTTAAACGAATTTCTGAATGAGCTCCTGCTTCAATACCAACCTGACCCTTATCTTCAAGT
>JAESRX010000061.1 GCA_016764435.1 Flavobacteriaceae bacterium
AGAAGACCTCCCAGACTATCTGGCATCTGTATCGGTGGGTGGTTCTGTATTATACGGAAAAGGGTTGGTTTGGTCTAAAAAAACAGTTAGAAACCTTTATGACCTTCAAGTAAGAAAAGCACAAACTAATTAAAAAATATTTTAATATCAAACAGATAAAATTACATGTTGGTGTGCCAATAGAAGTTGGTTTTCAGGAAAAATCGAATTACTAATTCGATGATTTTTCAGGAGAACGTACTCGTACTTATGGGGTTGTAACAAAATTTACAACACTCAAATACGAACAAAAAATTCAATACAATACTACGGTTACGTATTTAGTAAAAGAGTTAGAAACAAACCGTTGGACTGTTCGATTAAATAAAACAAGGGTTTTTATAAATCGGCTATCTTCCGATACGTTTATTGATAGGTTAAACGAAGAATTCATGCTTTCGGTACTCTATCCTATGGAGCTTGTCTTAAAGACAACAGGTGAAGTATTGCATATAAAAAATCACCCACAAATTAGTGCTCGTTTCAATTCCTTTCTAATAAAAGCAAACAAAGAATATAAAGGCGTAGAAATGACCCGGTTTTTAAAAATGTTAGAAAATAAAATAGCATCCGCATATAGCTTACAAGCAAGTATGGAGAAAGATTGGTTTTGGGCAAATTTCTTTCTTCCTATATACGATAGGTTTGGATATCAAAAACAAAGGAAAACAAGCGTATTACTTCCTCCTTTTAAAGCATTTAACCCTTGTTTAAATTATATAGGGGTTCTAAAAACATCTAAAGAACAAAAACGTCCAAATATATTTGGGATGCAATTTAATGCGGCAGTAACATTACATTCGGAAGGAAATAATACTTCTGCTAGTATTGCAAGTAGTTATGAGTTAAGTGCAGACAATTTATTAATAAAGGAAATAATAAGTACTGCTCAGTTAATAGAACAGGGTAAGGTTATAAAAACAATTGAATCGACTATAATACACCTTGTAGAAAAAGACACGTATATAAAAAGTGATAAACCAAAATCGTTTTGGAGTACTCTTTTTAGCTAATTTAAAAAACAGAAAACTATGAGTAACGAAGGGAAATTAGTATGCCATAATGCAGAATGTGAGTGTGAACATGGTAATATACCTGATAAGCTTACGGTTACCACGCAAAGTAAGCGCTATATAAACGATCCAGATGGGAGTAGTAAGCTGATAGCTACAAACAAAGAAATAGGGACTCCTTTTGAAAAAAAGACCTTTGGGCAATGTAAATTACAACCAAGCGGTTTTAGTTATAAACCATGCCAACCAATGATAACCGATTGGGAGGATGTTTACGAGAATATTACCTTGGAGGATAATAATGGAAACCCGTTATTAGAAGGTAGTAAAGCAATCTGTTCTATTGCTGGAGTAGGCTGTGTAAGTATTACTTTTCATGGGCAAACCGCTGCTCCCATAGCGCAAAATTTTGAACAGGAAGAGCAAGAGCAAGATACGGCAAGTCAGGTAAATCCGTTAGTAAAACCTAGTGCTGTTCTACAATCATTAGCCGAACTACAAATACAAGCAAAAAAGATATAATTATGGCTATTGGAATCGCGAAAATTGGGCCTAGAGACACCAACTTACAAAAAAATGCAACAATAGTTGTAATCCCATTTAATGGTAGTATGGCTTTTGAGGTATTTATATATACGAATACTCAAAATAAAAAAGCTACCAAAAACAACATTAAATGGCTTTGGGTAGAGGCACAATATTTAGACTCCCTAAGGAAAATGTCCCAAAAAGAAAAGTTTGAACACTGGGGGAAATGGGAGGATAAAGAAAAAACAGCTTTAGATATTTATGGGGTAGGTATAAACTATGCTAAATCTACGAGTGTTATTATTGAGAATGTTTCTAAACAGAAAAATTTAATTGGTAAAAAATACTGGCTAGAGGCTTTTATTTATTATCCAGAATTTAAGTTACCCGTAGGTAAATATTTTGTAGTAAAAGGAAAGCCATCTATACAGAGTGTCTATTTTGAAGGGACAGCAGTAGGTGATGATAAAAATAAAGTAAAATCTAAATACGGAAAAACAGTTAACATCATTATAAACACACATGCATTGCCAGATATAGCTATGAAATGCCATAATTATGTAGTGTTTGAAGTTGATATATACAGCCATGAAAAAAACAAAAAAGTAACGACTGCTCCTTTTAGAAGTATTGTGAATTTTTCAGAAGCCACTGCAGAACTTAATGCGACTATTAAAGTAGGTGTTATATTAGAGAATGAATGGCGTACTACAACTGCACATGATAATACTGGGGCGTATAGGAGCTATTATGCACAAGTAAAGGCAACGCATTACTATAATAAGGATGCTACTTTTGAAGGAATAGAAAAAAAGGTAGGACTGTTCGGGTATGCCTCAGATACTGTATTTACGCAACAAGCTCCAAATGGCGAAATTATAGCAATACGGATTACAAAAGAAGATTGGGAAAAAGAACATTGGTTAGAAAAAGTATTTGGACGGTCTGTAACGGATGTTAAGAAACATGCAGCTAAATACGAAAAAAAGGAACTAGCCTTTAAAGCCACCGATAGTAAAGGGTGCCAATTACCTATTTATGTAGAGTTACCCTACACCTCACAATCAGATGCCATAGAAATTCGGGAGATAAAAGTAGGTAAGATGATTGCAGAAATAAAGGACCAAAAATATACCTGTAAAAACGATGACCCCTGTAAGTTTACAGGAATAGATGTTAAAGTAGGAACTCAAAAAAAGGTGACTATCTTTAACGAAAACGATACCAGTAGTGCCACAGAGGTTTCCGATACTACAAGTAAGGTTTTTAGTTTTGTAGCAGGTGATAAAGAAAAGGAAAAAATAACCATTACTTTAAAAGATTTATCAATATCCGATTATAAACCAGGAAAAGAATACAAGTGCTATAAAGACATAGAACACAGTACTCAAAACCTTATAAACCCTACAAAAGTAAGTCCACAATGGCTGGTAAAAAAAGGGGATGGTAACGGAGCGCATTTTAGTTATTACGAAATTAAAGGAAATACGATACAGCTAGAAATAGGATATATCTTTAATAAGAGTTATGATAACAGTGTGTTAAACTACCTTGCTTATGAGCAAAGTGTTGTAAAAAAAGGATTGCTAGGCGAGGCTGTAAGAAATATTTGGGTACTTCGGTATTTGCTAAAAATGATAAACAACGAAAATATGCAGCAATCTTATGCCATTCCCATAAATACGTGTAGGTATCCAAATCAATTAGTGCGCCTTAATGTGTACCCAGATATGAAATGGGTGTTAAATTTTAACTATAACATAAGTACACCCCTCTATTATGGAGTTACAGAGGAAACGGCAACATACTCAGCCCGTTTTCACGAAAGTACAGATTCGTATGGGAGGCCCTTATTAGTCTCTTCAAATTCTAGGCAGCGACAACAAATATTAGATAAGGAAATAAGTAATGCCTTGCTAGGGATTTCTGGACAAGAAACTAGTTTTAATATTGGCATACAATGCCAGATAGGCAATAGTTCTCCTTTTAACCTAAATAAACTTTACGAGAAAAAATTCCAGTCCATGCTAGCGCCACTTATGTGGATCCACGATTTTATAGACAGTACATTTGGAGTAAGCGATGCCAAGCAAATAAACAAGAAAATTAAGGCAAAAAAGGTAGGGAAGTTTAATAAACTAGCAGCAAGACTTAATAAGTTACCTATGAGTTTTGAACTCATAGCCCCACAAATAGCTATGGGATTTGGAATAGGTTATGGCAATGCTAATAATAACAATGTTGGCTATGAGCTAGAAGGACAACTTTTAATGAATCCTATAATAGGAGCTAATATAAAGTTAGATGTTTTAGCCCTAGGAAGTAAATTTAAACCTTGGGGAGCAATTATTGATGCCTTGGATTTGGTAAGTTTTGCCACCGAAATGTTATCAGGAGGGAGTTTGCAAATAAACTACGAACTATATGTACAGTTAACGGCTAAAATACTTCTTGTTGGTAATGAAAGTAAAGATGGTGTAACAACGCCTGCTAATATCACATATAACTTAAAGGATAAAGAATTTTCCGCAGGAGGTATTGCTTTGCAAGGCGTGTTGGAAGGTAAAATTGTGGCGAGTGCTTCTCTCGAGTACAAATTAAGATATGAAAAAGGAAAAGTTTTAAAAAATTACAATACGAAAGATAGTAAGGCTAAAATTAAGTCTTTTGGAATTGGCTTAGAATTAGAAGCTAAATCCTATGTGTCACTTTCATTGGGGAAAAGTTTTGGTAAAGGAGACAACTTTGATGCAGATTTTTACTTTTCAGGTGTAACTGTTAAAATTAAAGTTAAAATAGGGTTTAAAGGGAAAACAGAAGTATTTAAAATTATCCCATATACTGAGAAAACTATTAATATACTAAAAAATGAAAGTGAATACAAATGAAAAAAACAATAATTTTAATACTGTTATTAGTGAGTTGTCTAAACAATAAAGATAAAAAAATGAATACTGAAGAAATAAAAATATATGCAATAAACTATGAATTTGCTATACCGTCAGAAATAACTATTAATGACGTAGTTCTTGATGTGAATTTTCAAGAGGGTGTATTTGGTCCAGAGTTTATAAATGACTATATCGTTAAAAAAGGTTTACAAAAAGTCAAAATAAAATTAATTCACCCATTTATAGAAAGCAATGGAATGATTGATCCAGAAAAATTACTGAAAATGGATGATAAACTAAGAATAGATATAGTAGATATATTAAATGATTATAAAGCAGAACTCGTCAAAAAATTAGATTTTCCAGAAATCACACAACCTGTTCCCTACATAGAATACGAGTGGGAGTTTGAAGCAGATGTACCTTTTGAATTAGAAGGCTGGAAAAACTCGGAAGATTTAAGTAAATGGGATGAAAACGAGTTAGAAAAACAAGTGTTAGCAAAATTCACACAATTACGCAGCTTATTACAAACAGGAGATGGAGTAGGTTTTGTAAAAGAGTTGGCATTTGCAAATAAAGAATATTTTATAGCTAATTATTTTTCGGAAGCACAACAGCAAGAATACACGGCAAATTTAATACAAACGTATAGCGATCATAAAGGGATAATGCCTTTAATAGAAAACTACCGCGTTCGTATTATGGGAGATGGAAAAGTGGTGACTTTAGAAAATTTAGGTAAGCATAGAGGGCAAGGTGTACTTACTGCAGAATTTTTGGAGGAAGAAACATTGTTTCAGAATTATATAATGTTGCATAAACCAACAAACAGTGATCACTTTGAAATCGTGCGTGTCAATTCGCAAATGACTTCTATAGACGATTAGGTAAATTTAAACCTTGGGGAGCAATTATTGATGCCTTGGATTAGGTGAGTTTTGCTACCAATTTATTTTCTAGAGGTACGGTAGAGATTGATTATAAAATTGATATTATTTTTACTGCTTCAATTTTATTAGTTAGCAGTAAAAGTAAAGATGGACAAGCTAAGCCTGCAAATATTAAATACAGCTTACTCGATAAAAAATTCATTAGTGGCGATATTGGCTTACAAGGGAAGTTA
>JAESRX010000088.1 GCA_016764435.1 Flavobacteriaceae bacterium
CAGAATCTTTTTTGAATTAAAATTTAATCATGGATAATAAAATGCCTCTTTTTTCTACGCGTTTGCTCATTGAGTGGTTGCTGAAAGATTTTTGGAAAATATCTGCAATAACCACTGTGTTTGCAGTTGCTTCAGTGATTTATGTTCTAGGGCTTCCTAATACGTATGGTTCGAGAACTAAAGTTTCTTCTAATTTAACTGATACTAAATCGATGGGAGGAGCCCTTTCTAGTTTAGGTGGGCTAGCTTCTTTAGCCGGTATTTCCTTAGGCGGAGGAACTCTTTCACCAGAAGTACTAAAAGAAACAATAAGTGCAAATTCGTTTCTTGCTGCTTTTATTCGACACAAAGGTATAGAAAAAGAAATTATAGCTGCAGAAGACTTTAATCCAGATAAAAATGAATTTATTTATGATGATAAACTATATGATGTTAACAGTAATTTATGGATAAGAGACTATAAATATCCACAAACGTTAGTACCTAGTGATGCTGAACTGGTTGAAAAATTTAAAGAGTCATTAAGTTTTAGCTATGAAAGAAAAACAAAGTTAATTGTAATTAGCTTTACTTCGTTTTCTCCTCAGTTTTCTCAAACAGTAATTCAAGACATGGTTGCCTATTTTAATGTTTATATGCGCAACAGAGATATGATTGATTTTGAATCTAGTGTTAAGTATTTAAAAAGTGAGTTAAATAAAGCTACATATAGTGAAGTTAAATATGCACTTCAACAAATAATGGAAGAACAGTATAAAAAGCTAGCATTAGCAAAAACAAGAGAAGAATATGCGTTAAGATTTATCGAATCGCCAATGATTGCCGCTAAAAAAAGTGGCCCCAAAAGAGCTGTAATTTGTATTGGTATTACTTTGTTAGGTTTGCTTTTTTCAATAATTTCGCTCTTTAGTTACAGAATAATGAAAAAACAATATTAATATGAAAATTGATGCAATAAGGGTTTTAAATTTATTTAAATTTTATAAAATTCTTATTATTAGTTTTACTTTTATAATTTTATTTTTTCAAGTCGCTTTGAGCAAGTTGTCTATCTTACCATCTTTTAGTGATGAATTAGTTCTAGCTGGGATCTTGCTTGTCAGTATTACTAGATCTTTCATAGACCCAATCATAAAAAAATTTATGCAAATATATTTTATTGCCTTTATTTTTTTCTTCTTAATTAGCTTGGGCGCTATTCCTCATCGAGGAATATTTTCTGTATGTTTACAAATTTTCATTCATTTAAAGTTCATCCTGTTTGTTTCTTTTATTTGGATGACACTAGGTGTAAAACATGCTTTAAAAGCCTCTTACATCTTTTTAGCTATAACGATTGTTTTTTTATTTATTAACATATTTACGAATGATTTATTTAATCAGTTGTTTGATACGGTTGTGATGAAAAGAGGTTGGGGAGTTAGGCCTATTGGAATTCAAGCTGATACGGCAAGCTTAGGTACTACAATTGCCTTGTTTGGTTGTTTATTAATATGTTCGTTTAAAAATATATCTAACAACATTAAAATGCTCGCGTTAATATTATTTTCTATTCTGGTGATTCTTTCTACGGTAAGAACAGCATTAATTTTAATTCCCTTAATTGTATTATGGTGGTTAAAAGACTCAATGAAATCTTTTTTTATAGCGCTTTTATTTATTGTAGTAATGGGAGTATCACTCAAATCAACTGATTATACAGATGAAATAATCGATATTACTGTTCAGAATATTGAATGGACAGTTGAAAACCCCGTGGAGTCAGCATATATAAGAGGAATTATGCTTTTTTTCTCTGTTGATATTGCAAATAGCAGATTCCCAATTGGAACTGGTGCCGCTACTTATGGAACCGTTACTTCTGATGACAGTTATGTTTATGCAGAAATAGGTCTTCATAATAGTCGATTTTTTATTGATAAAGAAGGTATATATGATAGCAATTTTGCTAGCTTATTAGGTGAGTTTGGCTATTTGGGCTTAATAGTGTTTTTGTATGTTTTTTATTTAATAATGCATGTCCCCATAATTAAAGGTAAGTATGAAAATAATGCTGAATTTAGATTTGTTTTATACTTGTTAGTGGTTGGTTATAGCATAGCAACACCAATATTTATGAATACTTATCCTGCATTTATACTAGCTTTGGTTATTGTCGCATCTTATCACTCTGTAGCTCCTGACTTAAAAAATAAAAATAATAGTTAAATACATAATCAAAACTTTGGCACTTCCGTTAAAATAACGTAGAATATCCGCCGCTTTAAAAGCGGTTTTTATGTTTTAACAAGCCTCATTATTACTGAGGGCGGAACAGGATTTATATGAAAAATATTGCATTAATCGGTATAGGTAAAATGGGATTGTCGCATTTTGCCATAGCTAACAGCACGAAGGGGCTTAATATTGTTTCTGTGTGCGATACTTCTAAGTCTTTGCTTAGAGCCATAAGTAAGAATTTAGGGATAAAATCTTACCATGATTACAACAAAATGCTTAACGCTGAAAACCTTGATGGGGTTATTATATCTGTTCCTAATTCTATGCATTTTAATGTAGTTAAAGATTGTTTGGCTGCTGGTATTCACGTTTTCATAGAAAAACCACTCACTATAAATTACCACGACAGTGTAGCGTTACAGACTCTTGCGAAAACAAAAAATTGTTTGGTGCAAGTGGGCTTTGTTAATAGATTCAATTTAATTTTTTCTAAAGTAAAGGAGCTACTAGAGAGTAATCTATTAGGGGATGTTCAATCATATCATTGTGAAATGCGTGGTGGCGTTATACTTGAAAAAAATACTAAAGGTTGGCGAAATAGCTATGCCGCAGGAGGAGGTTGTTTATATGACTTTGGGCCTCATTGTATTGATCTTGCTATTTTCTTATTTGGTGATGATGTCGAATTAAAATCATCGAATTTAGAAAGTGTTTTTTCATCTCAGGTTGATGATCGTGTTCATGCTGATTTCCTTCATAAAAATGGCGTTGAAGGAATTATATCAATTGATTGGTCAGATCCATCTGTTCGAAAAGCCACCAATTTAATACGCGTAAAAGGTACATTCGGCGAATTATTTGCTAACAAACAAGAAATAAAAATTAATTTAAATCATGCTTCAAATAATTTAGGTTTTAATGTCGGTGAACATGAAATTTATGTGACTGATTTAAATACTAATGTTGATTACTATCTTCGCGGAGAGGACTTTTCATTGCAAATGCAAGAATTTTCAAAATCATTAAATGATAATAGCACAATAAATAAATCGTTTATTGACAGTGTTATCACTACAGATCGTCTTATTGCTGAAATACTTGCTCAAAATGGAGTTGAAAATGGATAAGGTCATTTTTGGAGATAATCAATTTTTTGGTGTTAATCATAAATCAGAATCTAAAGCAGCTGCTCAGCTAAATGCTTTTCAATCAACCGATAGTATTTATAAAAGCTTAGAATATGTAAATGAAATTGGTATCAAAAGTTTTATGTTTACCACGCATGATCGCTTTGATCCTATTTTTGAACGTATGGCAAAAGATAATAATTTCAAAGATTTTAAGCTTATACCTTGTATGCCGTATGCACATAAATACGCGAATGCCATGGTTGATATGGGTATTTTTAAAGCTATGGGTAAATTTATTCCTGGTAGCAAAATTGTTGCTGCAAGCAAAGTAACTATGTCGGCATTTACTGCAAATCCTGTACCTTTAATGAAGCTTTTAATTGATTCAGAAATGAAACAATTAAAAAATAATAATGTTGATGCTATTTTCTTACAAAATATAGTTGTTGATCTGTTGTTGGGTTTAGGAGGAGAGTTTTTGCTTGCTGAATTTAGCCAATATGTTGAACATAAATATAATATTAGAGCCGGTTTTATTACCATGAATTACGTTAAATTAGCTAATGCTTTAGTTGATCATTTAGGACTTGATAAGCCTTTGATTTGTAGTGGTATAAATAAAATTGGTTTTAGAATGAACCCGAGCCAGCAAGCTGTAGAAGAATGCTTAGCTTTGAATAAAACTGATAATATAGCTATGTCAATTTTAGCTTCAGGTGCAATTAAACCAGAAGAGGCCGTTAATTATATAGCCAAGCTACCTAATGTTAAATCAGTACTTTTTGGTGCGTCTTCCCCAAAAAATATTAAACATACAAACGAACTATTACTTGGTTCACTGTAAATGAATATTTGGGTAGATATTACCAATGCGCCGCATGTGATCTTTTTTAAAAAATTTATTGAACAGTGGAAAAACCAAGGGCATAACGTTATTGTTACTGCTCGTGAACTTTCAGGCAGTATTGAATTATTAAAAATTAATGATATTTCCTTCATTGAAATTGGTAATCATTATGGTGCAAGAAAAATTCAAAAATTAAAAGGATTGGCAATTCGTTGTCTACAATTAAGACGTTTTTTGGCTAATAAATCTATTGATGTTGCCGTTAGTCAAAGTTCTTTTTATTCGCCTTTAGTCGCAAAAATGTTAGGTGTGAGATGTATTTATACCAATGATAATGAGTTTGCAAAAGGAAATGTTATTGCGAATATTTTCGCGACTAAAATTCTTTATCCTGAATGTATGCAACCAGTAATAGCAAAGAGTTTTTTTTACAAAAAATTTTGTTATTACCCCGGAACTAAAGAGGGAATTTATTTAAGTAATTTAGAATTACCAAAACAAACTCCTTCCGATAAATATAGAATAGGGATCAGACCAGAACCGTGGACAGCTCAGTACCATCAGCGTGATGATGCACCCTTAGTTGGAATGCTCAAACATTTAAATGAAACTTCTTCACTAACAATTTTACCCAGAGATAAAAAACAAGCTGAGTTTTTTAAGTCGCTTAACTTATCTCAACTAAAGGTGTTAAATACACCTTTATCTTTAATTGAAATATACCAAAATTTTGATCTTTTTATTGGAGCTGGTGGCTCAATGTCACGTGAATTAGCATTTCTTGGTTTACCCTGCTTGTCTATGTACCAAGGGGAACTGTTGAGAGTAGATAATTATTTAATCGACAGAGGGGTTATGCTACATAACAAAGCCCCTACAGCATCTTACATAAGTGAATTGTTAATAAAATTTTCTACACCAACGGAAAATTTAGCAAGAGAGTTAAAAAATCAAGGTGAAATTGCTAGGCAGATGTTAAATAAACTTGTAATATTTGAGGCTGTTGATTGAGTCTAAATTGGTGAATAACTTAAGTGATACTGTGAAAGTACCTTAAATATTAACGGAAACAGCTAACAAAAATTATAAAA
>JAESRX010000004.1 GCA_016764435.1 Flavobacteriaceae bacterium
ACAGATTCATCTGTTCTTTTAATAAAATTATTCAGTTCGTCCAGTCCACCAAACAGGAACCAACGGATTGTCCTTTGCAGCAACAGTTTGATAATTATCAGGATTCGACTGAGGTTCCCCAACAGGATACTCAAATCTTTCCATGAAAGCATATGGTTTATTTCTAGGAACTAATTCTCCATAATCCTTCTTCAATCTTCTAGCTTCACTCCAAATTTCGAAGTAATTCAAAATGTTTAAGTGAGCAAACTTTTGATAAAATATCTCTTTAATTTTATCATCATTGCCCATTGCATCAAATGTTACACCTTTTCCAGTTAAAAAGGTACTAATATCTCCCGCAGCAGGCTTTTCAGCTTTTGCTCCTTCAAATAATTTACTAGGAATTGCAGGAAAAGAAGTTTCGCTAAAAGAATTTCCATTATTTACTGCATAATGCCAATCAATAGATTCTGAGATGGCTTTCTTATACTCTTCAACAGGATCAATGCTTCCTGTTGCACCTGGAAATCTAATAGCTGCTTCGGCTAAAAGCAAATGAGTTTCAGATGCAGTGAAAGCAGGATACTCCATTTTATAATTATTGTATGTCAACTTATTGTACATTGAAAAATGCGGTTCAGTATGATCGTCATAAGCCCAATCTTTTGCCTTTTGAATTGTATCAGCACCATATCCAAGTGCACCCATATCTGCATCGATAGTAGGAAATTGAGTTGGGCCATTTATATCAACGCCAACATAATCTCCGAAAACATTCGGCTGAAAAATCACCTTATATCGTGGATCTACCTGATCAACAGGAGTAGCAGGTCCATTATAACCAAATATGTTTTTCATCATGAAATTTGGTGCATGAAAATTATAATACATTTCCTTAAACGCACGTGGCCAATAGATCTCCATAACCTGGGCGAAATTCTTCTCAGCCATTCCAATAAAATCATCGGCTTCTGATACTAAAGGAAGATTTTGACTAATTATTTCACCAATAATCTGCTCTGAAATTTGAGGTTCAACAATAGACAATCTCATTGCCATTCTCAATCTTAATGAGTTTGCAAACTTTGCCCACAACATTACATCTCCATTATTTAAAATATCAGCAACAGCAAACTTTTCTGCAATAACAGGATCTGTAATTTCATAGGTTGATAGTTTTTCACCTACTTCTTTCAACATATCTAGTATCGAATGATAAATCTCTTGCTGAGAATCATACTTAGCATAGAAATTATTTTCGAAAGCACCTCCAGCTTCAGAATAAGGTATATCGTCACATGTATCTGTTAAGCGTTGAAATGCATATGCACGTACTACATTTACACAATCAACATATATCTCCATCTTCAGCTTTTCCTCCTCACTTAATCCATTCAATATCAAGTTCATTGCAGGTATATTCTTATTGAATTTAATGTATGTTTTTTTATACATCGTTTCTCTAAGATTTACTCCGGACCAACCTGCCCATGGCTTATTTTGTCCATCTTCAACATTATTTAATGCTTCATAAGGAAATAATCCCAATCCAAGAAATCTATTAAATGCTCTGCTATAATGATATCCTGGTCCATACTCTAAACGAAACAATTCTGTTTCCTGCAAAACACCAGTAAATAACATTTCAAAGCTAGCCGTTGTTAGTTTTTCTGGATCATAAAACTTATCATCCAAATCACTTTCACATGATCCTAACATAAGAGAAGCAAAGAACACTCCTAAAATCATATTCACATATGATTTTTTATGCAATAATTTGTATAATATATTTTTCATCATTAAAATTTTAGAAACTTAACTTAATTTCACATCCAACACTTCTTACCCCTGGCATACCCGAATGTTCAGTAAATTCATTCGTTCCTGCATATGATTCAGGACTAACATTAGGAACATCTTTATACAGATACGCAACATTCATTGCAAAAACAGAAAGCTTCAAACTTTGAAGTTTTAACTTCTGAAGAATTTTTTCAGGAACGTTATAACTACAAGTGATTTTTCTAAGTGCGATATAATCACTTTTATAAATCCCATCTTCCGTTACATCCATTTGACCTTGCCAATAAGTATTTTGATAATAAGTTTGTGCAGCAATTATTTTATCATTTGCTGATCCATCTTCCTTAACTCCATCAACAACAACTCCATCATGAAAAATAAAATTAAATTTTGAATCTGATGGTACAGCGGCATCATGTGATCCTAATTGCTGATAAACACCTGTATTGTCAACATAGTATGGTAATCCACCTCGAGCTTCATCTCTGTATTTCAAAGATTCCTTTCCTGTACCATTACCTTTTAAATACATATTTGATTGAGAAATAATAGTTCCTCCAAATTGATAATCAAGATCAAAATCCAAAGAAAATCCTTTATAATTAAGGTTCGTATTTACCCCACCTGTCCAATCAGGAACAGAAACACCAACTTTCTTATCAACCTCTTTATCAAAGAGGTAAACTCCATCAGAACCAACTACTTTATTACCACTTTCATCTCGCTTCCAAGGATGAATGTAAATTTCACCATACTCACCACCAACTCTTGCTTCAACTTTAGCTCCATTCATACCCCATAGTGGCAAAATTTCAACGCCTTTATCCAATTCAATGATTTTAGTTTTGTCATAAGCAGTATTCAAAGTGACATTCCATCTAAAATCTTTCGTAAGCACCGGAGTACCACGAAGTTGTAATTCAGCACCATTATGCTGTATTTCTCCTGCATTAATTTTTATTTTATTTACACCTGATGAAGGAGGAACATCAAGTCCCATTATTTGATTATACACAGTACTTTTATACACTGAAAGATCAAAACCCAATCGGTTTGCATCAAAAAAGTTCATTTCAAGACCAAGTTCAAATTCTCTTTTTCTTTCTGGCTTTAAACTCTCTTCAGGAAACGTACCATTTTTAATTGCTGCCGCTAAATCTACCGGAGGCAAATCATCTGGCATTGTAGCATAAGGAATAGAACCATAACTACCTGAATTAAAAGCAAAGTTTGAGAAATATCTGCTTCCAGGAATACCTACATCAGCCCAAGATGCTCTAATCTTTGCAAATTTTATAACCGCAGGTAAGTCTAACTGCTGACTTACAATCCAGGATACACTAGTACCAGGATAAAAATAACTTCTATCCTTTTTAGGTAAAATCGAAGACCAGTCATTACGAGCCTGAAAATCTACAAACAAATAATCTTTATAAGCAATTTGCGCAGATCCTAACAAACCATATTGTGAATCGTCATTATTATATCCACCTCCACTAGATTTTACATCATTAGTACTATTACTTAAAGAGAACCAATTCTCAATTAGAAAGTTTCTTGTTTCAGATCTTACTTGTTTGTCTTGATTATACTTGTAAACCGCACCAAACATTCCATCAAATGTGAAATCATCATTAATCTTTTTCTGATAACTTAATATACCCTGAGTATAAAAATTCATAATATTTCTTTCAGCAACAGAATAAAGACCTTGTTGGTAATCTAAATTTAATGGCTCAGTAACCTTCTTCTTTACCGTGTTATTTTTTCTGGTATAGTCAATACCCGTAAGAACTTGTAAATTCAGACCTTTTGCTAATTCAACATCTAAATTAACAGACTGAATAAAGTGATCTCTAGTTTCATCATAATCATTTTGAGTTTGCCCCCAAAGATATTCACCATGAATAGCCGTTCCTCCAACTCTTTCACTAACATCCTTTGTTCTAAAATAAGAGTAACCACCTTCATCAGTAATGTGACTTTTCCATAAATCAGCTTTCACATCTCTTCTAACACCATAAGTTACGAATGCATCCTGCATACGATATGGAGCATTATGATTCTCAGTTCGATAATAATTACTAACAAATCTTAATTTCACTTTAGAAGATATATTTAAGGAAGCATTAAAACTTACACTATGATTCCTCTGTGTTGCTCCAATAACAATACTTTCATAATCCTTATTAGTATAAGAAAACCGCACACTACCAATTTCACCAGCATTAGATAATGCAATATTTGTACTTCTTAAATGTCCTGTATTAAATAATTTTTTAAAATTGTTTGGTTGTGGACTATATTCTCTCATTTCTCCATCCCACCACAGAATTTCGCGTCCGTCCATTTTAGGTCCAAAACTTGAAGATCCGTTAAAGTAAACAGGAGTTTTAACACCATCAATCATTTCATACTTATATCCTCCAGCATCTGCCATAGCAGGATCAATACCAGCAACAGCAACATTACCACCAGTACCAAATTCATTTTGAAATTCAGGATAAACAGAAACATTATCCCAAGTATAACTAGTACTAAAATCAATACCTAATCCTTTTTTCTTACGACCTGATTTAGTTGTAATCAGAACTACACCATTCGCACCAGCAGAACCATAAAGTACCGCAGATTTAGCACCTTTTAGAATTTCAATAGATTCAATATCGTCAGCATTAATATCATTAATACCTGTTCCTCTATCACGACCGTCTCTATCGTTACGACTCGACCCTGTATTTTCATCAAAAATAGGAATACCATCCACAACAATCAGAGGTCTGGTATTCGTATTTTCGTTAAAAGAAACTGAATTACGAATATTAATAATCATACCAGCTGTTGGTCCCCCTGCTGTAGAAGAAACACGAACACCAGCAGCTTTACCATACAATGATGTTAAGGCATTAACAGGTGTTCCACCTTTCACTAACTCATCTGATTTAATTGAGCTAATTGCATAACCTAAAGCCTTCCTCTCTCTTTTAATACCTAATGCTGTAACAACAACTTCTTCCATTTGCTCGGAATCAGCCTCCATAATAATATTAATAACATTAGATGTAACTGCTACTTCTTGTGTAGTCATACCTACAAAAGAAAAAATTAGTATTTCCCCTTCTCCAGGAACCTTCAAAGTATACTTTCCTTCAATATTAGTACTCGTACCAACAGTAGTTCCTTTAATAACTACAGAAACACCAGGCATTCCCAATCCATCATCAGCGGATGTTACAACACCTGTTACGACTTGTTGTGTAGCAGAAACAGTTAAATTTTCATTAAATTTGTTAACATTTGCATTTGCCGAGAATGGAAGAACCATCATCGCGCAAAGCAAGGCAAAAATCCCAATCTTTCTTCCAGTACCTAATGGGTTAGATAGGCCTGAATGAAGATTTCGTAAATAGCATTTCTTCATAGTTAGAATTATTAATTATACAATAAAAAAAAACGTATTA
>JAESRX010000085.1 GCA_016764435.1 Flavobacteriaceae bacterium
GCCTCTGCTGTTGCTGTTGCTTTATATTTGGTTGACATAGATATTAGTTTACTGTTATTTTTTACTTTTTTTAAGCTTTGAGTGAGCAACTTTGCGTGACTCACTTTGTGGGCACGGATTACAAATCCGCGCTATCACCTTTTTTTAAGCTTTGAGTGAGCAACCTTACGTGACGCACTTTGTGGGCACGGATTGCAAATCCGCGCTAACACGTGGTATAATTAGTAATCGTTTTTTATAAAAAAAAAGACACTCAAACTATCGATAGAAAGGTCAACACTTCCATTGGTTTTGTTTTAAAAAACAGACGCTGATTTTTAAAACCCTGTGACGGTTTCTGTTTTCAAACACTTATTCTAATAAACACCGAAAACTCTTATACTAAATCATCTATTGTAAGGATTTCTAGTGCTGTAGCTTCCCTTTTCTCCATGGCCATCACCCCACTAAAAGCAGTGTCAAATTCAAAAGTTGTAAAATAATAAAGCTTCCTCTTATAGCATCCATAATCCTCAAAAACGTCCAAGAGCTTTAACTCTTTTAAGGAAGCTCCCGCCGCTTTTAACAAAGCCTCTTTCCGTACCCAATACCAATAAAAAGTAGTGAGAGAATCCGTGGCCTCCATTATATGCTTCCACTCATCCTCTCTAAATAAATACTGAAATAAGCCCAAGTCTATATTTTCCTTTTTTTCAATGTCAATTCCAACGGAACTAGCGGTACCGAAAACCAAAATAACGTACCCTTTACTATGTGAAATTGAAAATTGGAGTTCCTTTAAACATGGTTTCCCATGCTTCGTATAGTAAATATCTTCCAATATAGACACTGAAACTCCCTTGTCAACCAAGGCCTTTTTTAATAGTAAACGCCCTATAATATAAGCCGTCGAACTTTCATTATCCAAATACCTATTCGCCCTGTACCACATTGATTTAGGTAGTTTTTTTAATAATTTTTCTTTGGTAAAAAACGAAGGAATCTCACTTGTTTTAACCAGCCATATTTTTTGCATTAACATCGTATTAAGAAACATTTCTGATTAAAATCTAAGCCGTTTCATTTTTAATTCATTTCTTTGCGGTACTGGCGGTACGAAAATAGTACCACTGGAACAAAAGTAAGAAATAAATATGATTACAAAAGAATATATTATAGAGCTAACCACTCAATTGTATTTAAAACTCGGGGTAAAAGCGGTAACAATCGCAGACATTGCCAAAGAGTTAAGCACGTCAAAAAGGACCATTTATAATCATTTTATTGATAAGAATGACCTAATGCATGCTTGTATAGAACAATATTTAGCAAGCATCAGAAGTAATAACGATGAAATTATTAACACCTGTTCTTCAGCGATTGAAGCCATGGGAATGATACAACGACAAATTTTAAAAAGGGCTGATTATAGCAATGCTACTTTTTACAAAGACATCTTGAAATTCTATCCAAGTGTCTTAAAAGAATCGTACGAAAAGAATGCCAAATTTGCCTTTCGTGAATTATTATACCTCTCTAAATGGGGAGTGAAAGAAGGCTTATTTCGTAGTGATTTAGATCCAGAAGTTACCATGGCCACCGTACAGACTTTACTAAAGCTTTGTAATAATACAAAGATCTTTCCCTCTGGAAAATTCTCTAAATCAAGACTCACCGAAGGGATTATGGTCGCTTATCTGAGAGGATTATGTACCGAAAAAGGATTGATCGAGGTCAAAAAACAACAACACCTATTCTTAAATATAGATTAAAACATATGGACAACATTAACAGTTCACTTAAAAAAACACCCGTAGCTATTATTGGTTTGTCTGCAATGTTTGCAGATGCAAGTAATGTAGGGGAATATTGGAATAATATTGTCAACCAAAAAGACAGTATTATAGACGTACCAGCTTCTCGTTGGAAAATAGAAGATTATTACGATGCCGACCCACGAAAGGCAGATAAAACTTATTGTAAAAAAGGGGGCTTTATTCCTGATGTGGATTTCAATCCTATGGAATTTGGTTTGCCTCCAAATATTTTAGAGGTGACAGATGTCTCTCAATTATTGTCTTTAGTAGGCGCTAGAGATGCTTTTGAAGATGCTGGTTATGGAAGAGAATCCGACAAATTCACCGCTATATTAAAAGAAAAAACAGGGGTGATTTTAGGTGTTGGTGGTGGTCAAAAGTTAATCACGCCCCTCACCTCTCGCTTGCAAACTCCTATTTGGGAACGCGCCTTGAGAAGTAGTGGAATTAGCGATGCTGACATTCCACATATCATTGACAAAATGAAAAAAGCATATATTGGATGGAACGAAAATTCTTTTCCAGGGATGTTAGGGAATGTGATCTCTGGTCGTATTACCAACCGTTTTGATTTGGGAGGTATTAATTCTGTAGTAGATGCGGCTTGTGCGGCGTCACTTTCAGCAATTAAAATGGCAGTTTCTGAATTAATTGAAGGAAGATGTGACATGATGTTAACGGGTGGTGTCGATACAGACAATTCTCCTTTTATGTATATGTCTTTCTCTAAAACACCTGCTTTTTCACAAAAAGGAAGTATTCGTCCTTTTGACAATGATGCTGACGGAATGTTAATTGGGGAAGGAATTGGAATGTTAGTCCTAAAAAGACTGGAAGACGCAGAACGTGATGGAGACCGTATTTACGGTTTAATTACTGGGGTTGGTTCTTCTAGTGACGGTCGTTATAAATCAGTCTATGCGCCACGTCCTCACGGGCAGGCTTTGGCCATGCAACGTGCTTATGACGAAGCAGGATATGATGCCTCTACGGTTCAATTAATCGAAGGTCATGGAACGGCTACGGGAGCAGGAGATGCTGCTGAATTTGAGTCCATGTCTATGGTGTTTGGCAAAACAAATAAGACCTTAAATCATATTGCTATTGGTTCTGTCAAATCTCAAATTGGACATACCAAATCTGCCGCAGGTGCTGCTGGTATGATTAAAGCGGTATTGGCCTTATACCATAAAGTATTGCCAGGAACTATCAATGTCACCAAACCACATGAGAAATTTAAGATTGAAAAATCTCCTTTTTATGTGAATGCCGCCACGAGACCTTGGTTTAAAAATGGGACACCACGTAGAGCGGGTCTTTCTGCTTTTGGATTTGGAGGTGTCAATGTACATTTTGCCATGGAAGAGTATCAAAAAGATGCCTTCTTTACGGACCGAATACATCAAGCATTTCACAGTATTTATATGAAAGCTTCAAATGCTACGGATTTATTAATGAATCTTAAGAGCACGCTTAACGGATTAAACGGAAAAGAGGCTACTACCACATACTATCATTTAAAAGAAACTTCTAAACAAGGAACTGCCAAACAAAACGAAGCCCGTTTAGGATTTGTAGCGGCATCTTTAGAAGATTGTATTTCTAAATTAGAAGTATCGGTTAAACAATTAGAAAATAACAAAGAAGCTTGGTCACATCCAACAGGAATATTCTATAGACCGAATGGAATTTCAAGCAGTACAAAAATAGCTTCATTATTCTCTGGACAAGGTTCTCAGTATGCCAATATGGCGAAGGAGGCCACCAGTAGTTTTGAAACAATTCAACAAACGATTTCGGACTTTGACGCTAAGAAAGGACATGATTTAGCGAATAAAATGTATCCAAAGCCTGTATTTAATGCCGCCGATCAAGCAGGCTTAGAAAAAGACATTACCAATACAGAATTTGCTCAACCTGCCATTGGAGCGATCAGTTTAGGCTATTATAATGTATTTAAAAATGCTGGTTTTAAAAGTGATATGGTTGCCGGACATAGTTTCGGAGAATTGACCGCACTTTGTGCCGCTGGAGTCCTTAGCGAAAGCGATTATATGAGCTTAGCAATTGCTCGTGGTAAAGCCATGGCAAGTAAAAATGCAACGGGTGATGCTGGTACAATGTTAGCTGTAAAGGCTACCGTCAATGAGATACAGCCTTTAGTGGCGAATATCACAGGGGTTTCAATTGCCAATATCAATTCGTCCAACCAACTAGTTTTAGGAGGAACCACGGCAGGAATTAACAAAGCGAAAGCATTGCTAGATACTAAAAAATTCCGTTCTATTTTATTGCCTGTTGCGGCTGCTTTCCATACAGATTGCGTAGGACATGCACAAAAACCTTTTGAGAAAAACATCAAAGCAATAAAATTCAATAGTCCTAACATCCCTGTTTATTCAAATGCTAGTGGAAAAGCATATCCGACAGACAGCCACGATATTAAAAACATCCTGGCCCAACATATTTTAAACTCCGTTGATTTTAAAAGCGAAATTGAAAATATGTACGCTGCAGGTGCGAGAGTTTTTGTTGAATTTGGACCCAAATCTATTTTGACAAACCTCGTCAAAGATATTTTAGCTGGAAAAGAACATTTTGTAATCGCTACCAATGCGAAAGCAACGAAAGACAGTGATTTACAACTAAGAGAAGCAGCCTTACAATTACAAGTATTAGGGTGTGAATTAGGAGCTATTGACACCAATGCCCGTAAAGAAGCAAGTCCCCTAGCCCATCCTAAAATGTCAGTGAAGATTTCCGGAAATAATTACGTGAGCCCTGCCACACAAAAAGCATACGAAGACGTTTTAAATAACGGATTTAAAGTAAGTGGCGCCACTGAAATTATCAAAACAGTAGAAGTCATCAAGGAAGTTGAAGTTATTAAAGAGGTGATCAAAGAGGTCATCAAAGAAGTTCCTACTTATATAAGTGAAATTAGTACTGAACAAGACAGAGAAGACGATATGAGGGTAGATGTTATTAAAAGTGCCATCGACGGCATCAAAGAAAACCAATCAAAGACCTTGGATATGTTCCAAACTATTTTGATGGAACAAAATAAGCAAACAGCACAATTATTATCTCTGTTATCTGGTAATTTTACAACAGATCAAAACATTCTAGATGCACCTGTGGCGCCTTTAGTGATTGAATCTCCTGCCTCGGTAACTCCTGTTGCAGCAACGATTGTTACTCCAATCGCAGCGAAACCTACCGCACCCGTAATGACACCTGTAGCAACGAAAGCTCCAACAGTAACGGCTCCTGTAGCAACACCCGTAACAGTAACAGCCACTCCAACAGAAGGAAACTCAGAAATGCTAGACTTGATGTTAAGCGTAGTTGCTGACAAAACAGGTTATCCTGCAGAAATGTTAGAATTGAG
>JAESRX010000005.1 GCA_016764435.1 Flavobacteriaceae bacterium
TAACTGGTAAATCTGGAATAATTAATCCATCAATTCCAACCTCATAACATTTTTTACAAAATTCTTCTACCCCATATTGCATTATTGGGTTAAAATAACCCATAATAATTAATGGAATTGAAACAGACTCTCTAACATTTTTCAGCTGTTCAAAAAGCAGTTCAGATGTCATACCGTTATTTAATGCAGCTGTTGAACTCCTCTGAATTGTAGGTCCATCAGCTAAAGGATCACTAAATGGCAATCCAATTTCTACTATATCAACACCACTTTTTTCAAGCTCTTCCAAAATTGGAACTGTATCATTAATTTGAGGGAAACCAGCTGTAAAATAAATGGACAACAACTTTTTATCTTCTTGTAATTTTTTATTAATTCTATTCATTATTTACAACTTAAAATAGTTAATATAAGTATCTAAATCCTTATCTCCTCTACCTGACAAATTCAGTACTACAACATCCTCTTTTTTAAACTTTTTCAAACCAAAAACAGCCAACGCATGTGAGCTTTCTATTGCAGGAATAATTCCTTCTAACTTACATAATTCTAATCCCGACTGCATTGCTTCATCATCAGTTACAGCAATAAACTCAGCTCTTTTAGATTCACATAAATGAGCGTGTAATGGACCAACACCAGGATAATCTAGCCCTGCCGAAATTGAATAAGGCTCAATTATTTGTCCGTCTTTTGTTTGCATTAATAAAGTTTTAGACCCGTGAATAATCCCTTCATTACCCAAAACACTTGTCGCTGCACTTTCACCTGTATCAACACCTAAACCAGCAGCTTCAACAGCTATTAATTTCACACTTTTTTCATCTAAATAATGATAAAAAGCACCAGCTGCATTACTTCCACCTCCAACACAAGCAATTACATAATCCGGATTTTCAGTTCCTTCTTTTTCAACTAATTGCTTTTTAATTTCTTCTGAAATAACGGATTGAAAACGAGCTACCATATCTGGATATGGGTGTGGCCCAACTACTGAACCTATAATATAATGTGTATCTACCGGGTTGTTTATCCAATCTCTAATTGCCTCATTGGTCGCATCTTTCAACGTTTTACTTCCTGAGGTAGCTGGAATAACTGTAGCTCCAAGCATTTTCATACGTGCAACATTTGGAGCCTGGCGTGCAATATCAATTTCACCCATATAAACAATACATTCAACACCCATTAAAGCACAAACAGTTGCCGTAGCAACTCCGTGTTGCCCTGCTCCTGTCTCAGCAATAATCCTTTTTTTACCCAAATGCCTAGCCATTAAAATTTGCCCAATGGTATTGTTAATTTTATGAGCTCCCGTATGGCAAAGATCTTCACGCTTTAAATATATTTTGGTATTGTATTTTTCTGATAATCTTTTCGCAAAATATAACGGTGTTGGTCTTCCTACATATTCCTTTAACAATGAATTGAATTCTTTTTGAAAAGATTCCTTCTGCATTATTTTTAAATATTTTTGACGTAGTTCTTCTACATTTGGGTATAGCATTTCAGGAATATAAGCACCTCCAAACTGTCCGTAATACCCATTTTCGTCTACAAAGTAGCTCATTTTAAATTGTCTTTAAATTCTTTAATTTCATTCATGTTTTTAAAACCAGGTTCTATTTCAAACCCGCTGTTTACATCTACTCCAATAAAAGCTGAATGATTTATTTTTTTAAGTTCCTCAACATCATTCTTAGAAATACCTCCACTTAATAAAAAAGGTGTTTTTCCTTTATATTTTTGAAGAATTCCCCAATTAAACTTAACACCATTTCCTCCATACTCTTTTCCTTTGGTGTCAAATAAAAAATAATCACAAACATCTTTATATGAGTTTGTAATTTTAAAATCAAAATTCTCATCAACCGAAAAAGCTTTGATAATTTCTATTTGGTAATTGAGCGTAGTCGAAATCACTTCATTCGAATTGTCACTTCTACTCCTCTCAGCGGCCATAAGCTTTAATTCCTCGCAGTAATCAGGAGTTTCATTTCCATGTAACTGAACACAATCTAATTGATATAAATTTACTTTATGAAACACTTCTTCAACAGATTCATTTACAAAAACCCCTACTTTTTTAATGCTTTTCGGAAAATTTATCTGTGGGAAATTTGAAACAAATCGTTTTGATTTTTCATAAAATATAAAGCCAATAAAAGCTGGTTTTAACTTTATTAATTCCAAAATATTTTTGGAATCTCGCATTCCACAAACTTTAATCTTCATAATCTATCGTATTTGAGAGATAAATTCCTGACAAGCAAACCCTGGATTTTCTGACTTCATGAAATTTTCGCCTATTAAAAACCCTTGAAATCCATATTCTTTTAATCCCGTAATAATTCTTGGATTGCTAATTCCACTTTCCGAAACTTTTATACAACTATCTGGAATTTGGCTAGCCAATTCAATTGAATGCTCTAAATCAACCTCAAAAGTTTTTAAATTTCTATTATTGATTCCTATTATTTTATTATCCAGTTCTATTTTATCCAAATCCTCTTTGCTATGTACTTCATACAAAACTTCTAAACCTAAATCTTCTGCCAATCTCCCATAATTTTTCAATTCTTGAGTTGTAAGACAAGCTGCAATCAATAAAATTGAATCTGCGCCTATAGATTTTGCTTCTATAATTTGAAATCCATCAACAATAAAATCTTTTCTTAAAATTGGTATAGTATCATTTACAGAACGTGCCTGCATTAGATCTAAAATATTCCCACCAAAAAATTTAGTATCTGTTAATATAGATTGTGCTGCTACATTTGCTTCCAAATAACCCTGAGTTACTTCAATCACTGAAGCGTTGCTATTTATAACTCCTTTTGACGGTGATTGTCTTTTAAACTCTGCTATTATCCCTGTTGAACCCGCTTTAGTAAGACTGTTTTTTAAAGAAATTGGAGCATGCTGAAAACTAGGGCTTTTCACCAATTTTTCAATTTGAACCTCTTGCTTTAACTGAGCTACTTCTTGTTTTTTATGAGCTATTATTTTTTCTAAAATATCCATTTTTCTTTAATTACTAATTTGAAATTAATTTATTCAAACTTCTTTTGGCTTTAAGTCCTAATAATGATTCTTTTGCTTCTTCAAAAGCGTCATCAAATGACTTGTTTTTATTCAATATTTTTAATGCAAATGCCGCATTTGCAAGTACTGCATTATTTTGAGCATCAGTTCCCTTTCCATCTAAAATTGAAACAAATATTTTTGCCGATTCTTTCACTGAGTCTCCTCCAAAAATTTCTGACTGTTTTAGTCTTTTCAATCCTAACTCTTCAGGAGTAATAATTTGTTCGTTATTCTTTGTAAATAATTTAAATGAACTTGTTAGCGAAATTTCATCGTAACCATCTAAACTATAAACAATGCCATAATTTGTTGAATTTTCTTGTAAAAGGTAATTGTAAATTCTAGCAACTTCTAAGTTGAACACTCCAACCATTTGATTTTGAGGATTACTAGGATTCACCAACGGGCCTAACATATTAAAAAATGTTTTTAAGCCTAATTCTTTTCTAACAGATCCAACAGCTTTCATTGCTGGATGAAATAATGGTGCATGTAAAAAACAAATATTTGCTTTTGAAATTTGTCTTTTTAAAGTACCCTCATCATTTGTAAATTCATACCCTAAAAACTCCAACATATTTGAAGATCCACTTACCGATGAAACGCCATAATTACCATGTTTGGCTACCTTATTTCCTGTTCCTGCAACAATAAAAGATGTTAATGTTGAAATATTGAACGTGTTTTTACCATCACCTCCGGTACCACATAAATCAATTGTATTAAAATCTGACAAATCAATTTTTATAGCTAGTTCTAACAAAGCTTCTCTAAACCCACCCAGTTCATCAACTGAAATTGGACGCATCATAAAAACGGTTAAAAACGAAGCCAACTGAGAAGTATTAAATTCTCCCTCAGCTATTTGCATTAATACTTTTTTAGCTTCAGACTTTGTTAATCTTTGTTGCTCAAATAATTTATTTAAAATATTTTTCATTTCTGATTTCTTTTATGAAATTGGTGATTGAGCGTAGTCGAAATCAAATAAATTGCTCTTCGACTCCGCTCAATAACCACTATACTCATTTCTGATTTGCTTCTATAAAATTTCTAACAATAGTTTCACCTAAAGGCGTTAAAATAGATTCTGGGTGAAATTGGACTGCACTAATATTGTGTTTTTTATGTTGTAAAGACATAATACTTCCAAATTCATCAACTGAAGTAATTTCTAGCTCTTTTGGGAAATTTGTTGTTGAAGCAATCCAAGAATGATAACGTGCTGCTTCAAATTCAACAGGAATATCTTTGTAAATTGATGCTTCAAAATTTGTAATCTTCATGGTTGTTGCAACTCCATGAAATACCGAATCTAAATTTTCAATACTTCCTCCAAACACTTCAGTGATAGCCTGTAAACCTAGGCAAACTCCAAAAATTGGTTTTTTACTGGCATAGGTTTTAACTACCTCTTTTAAAATTCCGGCTTCATTAGGAATTCCTGGGCCGGGTGATAAAATAATTAAATCGTAAGCATCTATTTCATCAACTGTAATTTCATCGTTTCTAAATACTGTAGGATATTCTCCCGTTATATCTTCAACCATATGAACCAGATTGTACGTAAATGAGTCGTAATTATCTATTATTATTATTTTCATAGCTTAAATTTTTTCTGCTAGCGTTAAGGCTTTTTTCAAAGCAGCTAATTTGTTGTTTACTTCTTCTAATTCTCCTTCTTCACTTGAATTAATTACAATTCCAGCTCCTGCTTGATAAAACAACGTGTTCTTTTTACTTACAAAAGATCTAATTCCTATTGCTAAATTTACACTATTATCCAATCCAATAAATCCAACAGCACCACCATAAAATCCTCTAGTTTGGTTTTCGTAAGTATCAATTAACTCCATAGCTTTATATTTTGGAGCTCCACTTAAAGTTCCTGCAGGAAATGTGTCTCCAACTATTTCAATCGATTTTCCATTTGGTTTACCTTGTACTGTAGAGACTAA
>JAESRX010000089.1 GCA_016764435.1 Flavobacteriaceae bacterium
TTTAATCGGACAATAATAATATGGAACATTTAAATGGCGAAGTTTAATGTAGTAAGAGAAATCAAAGAATTAAAAAATCAATTGTCATATTCTAAACGTTTTGGCTTCTTTTTCGGTGCAGGTACTTCATGTGCACTCGGTGTGCCAAATATTGCTACATTGACAACTAAAGTAGAAAACGCATTAGGTGAAGCAGAGAATAAACAATTTGTAGCAATCAAAAAAGATCTTTCAACTACACCCCCCAAAAAAGATATCAATATTGAAGACATTCTAAATCAAGTTCGTCAAATTAGATCGATAACTGGTGAAAGCAAAGATAAATCATATCTAGGTATTACAGGGGAAGCTGCAACTGTACTTGATAATAGTATTTGTAAGAAAATATATTCAATTATTGATGAGTATGAATCAGAAGCAGATTTGGCTAATACGAAAAAGTTTTTAGCATGGTTGAATATGCAAAATAAAGACTTCACAAAAGAGTTGTTCACGACAAATTACGATTTGATAATTGAGAAATCGCTTGAACAAATTAGAGTACCTTATTTTGACGGTTTTGTAGGTTCGTATGAACCATTCTTTTGGCAAGAAAGTATTGAAAAATTCGTTGATAAGTCTGATTTGACCCAAAATTGGCTTAGATTGTGGAAAATACATGGTTCATTAAATTGGTTTTGGAAGGAAAGTGAAAATTCGGAAGCTCATAGTATTGTTCGAGGAAGTAAAATATCAAAAATTGAAAATATTACAAACGAACTAGTTATTTATCCTTCAAAAGAAAAGTATGATTCGTCAAAAAAGCAACCGTTCGTAGCTTACTTTGATAGGCTTAAGAGTACGCTTTTAAATGGTGAGTTATTATTTATTTTTACGGGGTATTCATTTTCTGATCAACATATTAACGAAATTATTTTCAATAGCTTACGACAAAACACCAGATTATGTGTGGTCGTATTCTTTTTTAACGATCAAGAGATAACTGACTTATATAAAGAATCATCTTCTTACCTAAATTTAACAGCCTTTGGACCTACAAAAGCAATAATAAATGGTGCGCTTGGCGATTGGGAATATAACGAAGAAGATATACAAAGGCATGAAAGCTCAAGTCTGTATTGGGACACTGTCAAAAGAGAATTAAAACTTGGCGATTTTAATCAACTCTCTAATTTCTTAATTACCAATTCAGGAAGAAAAGAAAATATAGAGGTGATTGCAAATGGACACTGATGTTACTTATTTAGGAAAAGTTATAAGGGTAGACTCTAGTACCGTTGAAGTAGAAATCTCTGATGAAATACCATCATCCGCCCCCATAATTAATGGCCGATTATATAAAATCGGTCAAATAGGTACTTTTGTAAAAATGCCCATGGGAAATATAACAATATATGGGATTGTGTCCTCGGTTAGCAATACTTCTAGTAAAGATGATGAATCACAAATCAAGCAAATTGTAGGTTCAAGGTTTCTAAGTGTTCAGTTAGTTGGGGAAAAAATAGGAGATGATGATTTTGAAAAAGGAATTGGTACGTACCCAACAATTAATGACGAAGTGCATATTGTTATAGAAAAAGACCTTTTCGATATATATGGTGAAAAAGGTTCAGGTTCAATTGAGATTGGAAAACATTCATCTTCAGATAATCTAAGTGTATATGTTGATATTCATAAACTAATATTACGCCATTGTGCCATTCTAGGGTCTACAGGAAGCGGAAAGTCAAATACGACTGTTAGTATATTAAAAGCAATATTAAATGAATACGTTGGTTCTAGAGTTATGCTGGTAGATCCCCATGGTGAATATAGTTCAGCTTTTCCAACTGCGAATTCATTTAAAATAAATGATATAAAAAGTCCTTTGTATATTCCTTTTTGGCTGATGACTTTTGATGAACTAGCTTTTTTCTTGGTGGGAGCAAAGCCATCCGATGATCAAAAAGTTGAATATAGATTACTCAGAGAATGGGTAACTAATTATAAAAAAGAACACTATGTATTAAAATCTGGAAATGTTAATCCAGATTTTATTACTGCGGATTCACCGATTCCCTTTAGTGCTAGAAAATTATGGTATGACATGAATTGGCGGCTAAATGCTACTTTTTCAGAAGCTTCAAAAGATAAGCATACTAAAGCTACCGTTCAGGAAATAAGTGCTGGTGATCATTCTCAATTCAAACCAGCTGAATTTGAACCTTATTCAATGGGAAATGCAGCACCTTATAAATCACAACACAAAGAATTTTATTCTTATGAAAAAAAATTACTTTCACGCCTAAAAGATTCTAGATATGACTTTATGTTTGACCCTGGAGATTATAAAGATCACAACTCCCCGAAAGATTTACATCATTTGCTGAAGGATTGGATAGGAAGTGACAATAAGCTAGCGATTTTAGATTTAAGTGGTGTGCCGTTTGAAGTTCTAGATATCGCGATTGGATTAATAACACGATTTGTTTACGACAGTATGTTTTGGGGGCGTAATGAATCATATACAGGGAAAAGTAGACCATTGTTACTCGCTTATGAAGAAGCTCATACCTACCTAAATAAGAATGATAACTTTAGTTATTCAAAAACGGCTGTTGAACGAATTTTTAAAGAGGGTCGTAAATTTGGTGTCGGTGCTTTAGTTATCTCTCAAAGACCTTCTGAAATTTCAGAAACAATTCTTGCCCAATTAGGAACGCTTATCGCATTAAGATTAACAAATTCAAGTGACCAATCTATTATAAAATCATCATCACCAGATAACCTAAATAGTTTAATTGATTTATTACCTTCTCTTAGAATTGGAGAGGCAGTTATTGTCGGAGAATCAATAAAAATACCATCGAGAGTTAGAATTAAATTGAATAACCCTCGACCCGCAAGTGGAGATCCAGAACTCGTTGAATGCTGGAGTAAGGAGCACAAAGCTGAAGTCGACGATTACAAATCTGTAGTTACTAAAATTAGAGAGCAAAGAACTTAACTTTAAAGGAAATATTCATGGAAAGAAAAGATATAGAGTCAACAATGATACGTAGCATTGGTTTTGAATCAGATAGCTCAACACTTGAAGTAGAGTTCAAAAGTGGAGTCGTATGGCAATACTATGACTTTCCTGAATCATCGTGGTACGAATTCGATGGCAGTGAGTCCAAAGGGAAATTTTTTCTACGAGAAATAAGAGGTCAATACTCTGAGTCACAAGTGAGTTAATTGCCAACACAAAAGCATCAGAAAATAATTTGATGCAGTAAAAAAAAACCGCAATGATTTATTATTATTGTTGTTTGTAGTACCTTTTATTAGTGGTTAGGATTTAATTAGGAAATTTCGGCATGTCTTATGAAAAAGGAATTGTTGTTACTGATTATTCTGTAAGTGATGAGGGGCACATGCAGAAGCATTACCCTGAAGGAGTAAGCCTACGGTATTATCTTCTATATTGGGATAAAATCGATTTTCCTGTCTCAAACTTAATGTATTCTAGTTTGTCTAATGACCTTGCTTTTCTACATGGCGAAGGAATTTTATCGAGAACAATGATTGATATAATTCTTCCGGAAAGTGCCGCTGGTAAGTTATGGCAACCAAGTGCTGCTTCATTGATTCAGTTTAAAACTCTTGAAAAGAAAGATAAGGAGTCTCCCGGAACATGGAGCCTTGCTCAAAAAGGTTCTAGGCTTTTTCTTCCTGAATTTGATCTAATTGAAAAGAAGAATATTGAAGTGGAGCTGTATAGTTTGCTGCCCGTGCCAATTGAAGACGTTCCTTTACAAGATATATTAGAGTTTAAAGTAAAACGAAGTGACGAACTTGAATCATTTCGTTCTACAATGAGTGGACTATATATGAATATTGTTAATTCTGGAGATATTCCAACCGCACAAAATTTAGCAGTCGAACAATTAAAAAGATCTATTGAAGAGTTGAATAAAGTCTTTAATGAATCATGGGATAGAAAGCTCTTACATACAATTAAAAGTGAAATTAATATAGAGACTTCTTTCGGTTTACCTGCTGCCGGCGCGGCATTAGCACCATTATTTGATTTTTCTCCTAAAGCGGGTGCGATAATCGGAGCCGTGACAGCTGCGTTAAAAGTTAGTTGGGGAACAGTTAAAAGCTACAATAGCTTAACAAGCTCGGTGATCGACTACGCTTATCTACACAAAATTGAAAAGGAAGTTGGAAAAGCATCCTGACAATTGGCTTGAGAGTGCCTTGTCGGTGCGTTAGCTCTACTAAAACTAATCCGAACCACGGGATGTCCATTTGTGTTTTAATCAGTGATGTTTTTTAGGTAGTAAATGTGTAAATCCAAGTGCTACATATGTGCTATAAATAAGATACAACACTCAGCAGCCCTCTTATTAAGTTATTGATTTCACATTAAAAAATAAATAAACAGCAAGTCATTAACAGGGCGTTAGATTATTGACAGCAGTAAGGTGTATCTATAAATGGAAGCATTTCCTATAACATTATTGTTAGAAAAGCCGCTTATCTATGCGTCTATCTACAAATTATCAGCAATTGTGTTTGGTAGTGAGGGTTTAGCACAACTATCAACCGGTGATGATCATGATGAATTTGATACACTGCGTGTACGTCACGAAGTTGCCCAAGCAAGTAAACTTCTTATCGAGACTGCCGTTGTCCTGAGAAACTTAGGTGACAGTGGCTCATGGCCTATGGATCCTATTCATGAAGTCCGAGTTCAAAAAAGGCCTGAAATGTGTGTAGGAGTAGTTCGAGATACCAAACGTGGTGAGAATAAATTGAGTTTTAGAGAAGCATGTAATAAATTAATTCATGCCGAACACATTTCATTTGGAATGAAGTCAATGCCTGAAAAAATGAATTGTCTTGATGGCACTGTTGAGCTTCATGGTACTAGAGGGAAATCCTCTTGGGTGGTGGATATACAATTGTGTGATTTTATTAGAATGGCTGTACGTCAATTGTAGTAAATTTAACCGTTACAAAAACCTTCAAGCCATTTAAAAGGAAAAATAGCTGGCTTTTATTAG
>JAESRX010000093.1 GCA_016764435.1 Flavobacteriaceae bacterium
CCTGCAGAAGTTACATTAGCATTGGCAACAGGTTATACACTTCCAACAGGATTAACCATAACAACAACCGGAGTTAATAAAGGAAAAGTAACAGTAGCACCGGGAACGGCAGCAGGAACGTATAATGTAGAGTACATGATTTGTGAGATATTAAATCCAACAAATTGCGATACGGTAATTTCTAAAGTAGTCGTTTCGGAAGCAGTTATAGAAGCTGTTTTTGAAAATGTCCCAGCTATAAATGGAGGTGTTGGAGGTACATCAACTGTGTCAGTATTTACAAATGATATGTTAAATGGAGTAGCTGTTGATATTTTAGAAATTAGTGCAACACACTTAAATATTCCAACAGGGATTTCACTGAATTCAAACGGAACTATTACGGTGGCAGCAGGAACTATACCAGGAGATTATAACATCGAATATAGAATTTGTGAGATTTTAAATCCAACAAATTGTGATACTGTGATTTCTACAATTACTGTTTTAAATACGGCACCAGTTGCGGTAGACGATACTTATTTCGGAGATGAAGATGTAACAAGTATCACAGGAAATGTGATTACAACAGGATCTGGAGCAGATTCAGATTTAGATGGAGATACTATAACAGTAACAACATTTAAAATCGGAACAACGGATTATACAGTTGGAACGGTTCATACTATAACAGAGGGGACAATAAAAATTGACAGCAATGGAGATTTAACCTTTGTTCCAGCATTGAATTATAACGGAACGGTACCAACTATTACTTATACATTAAGTGATGGAGCTTTGACAGATACAGCCGATGTTGTAATCACAGTAAACCCAATTGCAGACAAAACAATTGCAGTAGATGATACAGCAACGGTTGATGAAGATGGTTTTGTAGATATTAACGTAATCGCAAATGATACAGATGTAGATGGCGATGTAACGGTAAATTCACCAGTAGATAATTTCACTCAACCAGCCAATGGAACAACGGCAATCAATGGAGATGGAACAATCAAATACACACCGGATGCAGATTTCAATGGAACGGATACTTTTACGTATACCAATGTTGATGGAAATACTGCTACGGTAACAATCACAGTAAATCCAATCAACGATGCACCTATCGCGGAAGACGACATTGTAGAAATTCAAGGGGGAGGAGAAATCGTTATCAAAGTAATTGAAAATGACGAAGATCCAAACGATCCATCAGGAGGGATTGACCCAACGTCTGTTACCATTGTAAAACAGCCGTCAAATGGAACTGTAACAGTTGACCCAGTTACAGGAGAGGTAACTTATACACCRGATGCAGACTATTTTGGTGAGGATWCSTTTGAGTAYTCTGTCTGTGATACAGGAAATCCTTTACCAGCTCTTTGCGATACTGCAACGGTAACTATTACAGTGAAATCCTTTGAAGTTAGTAATGATACTGATAGTATTGAAGAAGATGCATCGGTAACTACAAACGTATTGGAAAATGATACCGACTTAATGGCTGTCTTGGATCCTTCAACATTAWCAGTTATAGAAGAACCAACAAACGGAACGGTAGAAATAAATTTAGAAACAGGAGAAATCACTTACATTCCAAATGATGATTTTAGTGGAGTTGATATTTATACCTATCAAGTCTGTAGTACAACAATTCCTTCGGTTTGTAAAACAGCTACTGTTACAATTACGGTAATTGACTCCGTAGATACCAGAGACGATATTGTAGAAACCAACGAAGACGAAGTACTGGAAATTCCGGTATTAGGAAATGATGTGTTTGAAGGTGATGTTGTAGTAACAGCGGTTTCTAATCCAGCAAATGGATCTATAATCCTTACGGACGATGGCATTGTAATTTACACACCAGATGATAACTTTTATGGAGAAGAACAAATTATATACACGGTAACTATTGTGCATGCCGATGGAACAATCACAGAGGAAACAGGGGTGATTATTATTACTGTAAACCCTGTAAATGACCCTCCGATTGCTGAGGATGATGAACAAGTAGTGGAAGATGGTGAGACCGAAGTAATCATAGCTGTTTTGGATAATGATTACGATTTAGACGGAGATGAAATATTCATAGAAGGGATTACAAGTCCAGAAAATGGAATCGTAATTATAAACGAAGACGGAACCGTTACTTATGTTCCAGACGCTGATTTTGTAGGTGAGGATAGCTTTGATTATGAAATTTGTGATGGGTCTGGCGATTGTGTTATAGGTTCTGTTACCATTACAGTAGAACTAAACGATATAGTGACACCAAACGCATTTTCACCTAATGGAGATGGTGAAAATGATGTATTTATCATCAAAGGATTAGTAGAGAAGTATCCGAAATTTAGCATGGAAATATTTAATYGCTGGGGGAACGTAGTGTATAAATACTCACATAAAGGAAATGCACTTGGAACTCCAACTTGGTGGGATGGAAAGTCTTCTGGAAGGATGACCTTGAATAATGAAAAAGTACTGCCAACAGGAACATACTATTACATAATTCATTTTAACGACCAAAAAACACCTTCGTACCAACACTGGGTGTATTTAATAAAATAAGAGAGATAGATAATGAAAAAAATCAAAATTATTTGCGGATTTATCTTGTTGATAAGCCAATTGTCAATGGCRCAGCAAGAYCCTCAGTATACGCAGTACACGTTTAATATGAACGTGATTAATCCTGCCTATGCAGGGTCTAAAGGAACCTTGAGCTTTGGCTTATTAGGACGTACACAATGGGTAGGAGTGGAAGGAGCYCCACGTACWATTACAGCGTCKATGAACGCTCCTCTATCTAAAAATGTAGGRATAGGCTTGTCTGTAATAGCAGATGAAATTGGACNTGCAAAAGAACAAAGTATCTTTGCCGATTTTTCATATAGTTTAWAATTAGATACCGATAAAACCTTAGCATTTGGAATAAAAGCAGGAATTAGCTTTTTAAATGTGGGGATGTTGGATTATTTAGATAGCAATGAGGATTTAAATGTACCTGTAAATCAAACCAGYCCTAACTTTGGGTTTGGTACCTTTTATCATACAGAACATTTTTATCTWGGTGTGGCTATTCCGAACCTATTAARAACAAGGTATATTGATATTGACAAAGGAGAGSTTAGYACYGCYTCTGAGCGCATGCATTATTTTGTGACTAGTGGTTATGTGATYGMGTTGAATGATAAATTAAAACTWAAGCCATCGGTATTGCTWAAAGCAGTGTCGGGAGCGCCGYTGTCCATAGATYTATCTGCAAATGCAATGATAAATGACAAAGTTGAGTTTGGACTTACGTATAGATTGGATGATTCTGTTGGAGCATTGGCTGCTTTTAGTATCAGTTCAGATATGAGACTAGGSTATGCCTTTGATTATACCACTTCCAATATGGGAGATTATAATTCGGGATCTCACGAAATATTTTTACTCTATGATTTTAGAGACCATAAGACGGGGAAATCACCTAGATTCTTCTAATTTATTGATATTTAAACAAGCAACATGAAATCATTTTTATATTTAGGATTTTTACTTACATTTTTTATAGCGGTAGGTCAAAACAACACGGAATTAACAGTTACTAATAGCAACGGAAATACCAAGAATTCAGATTTTGGAACTTCGTATGTTGGTGAAAACCAAATTATATTCGCTTCGGCCAAAAAGAAAATTTCGTTAATTCAACGTATATGGAGTCCAAATGCACAGCCGTTTTTGGATTTATTTATTGCAGATGTTAAAGAGGATGGTACTTTCGAGAATGTAGCTCGTTTTTCTAAGCATGTAAATTCGCGTTATCACGAGGCGGATGTTATGTTTAGTAAAGATGGAAAAAAAGTATATTTTACACGTAGTAATTATACCAATGGACATTATGGAAAGGACAGTCTGGGAGTAAATAATTTGAAAATGTACAGTGCTACTGTGGAACTAGGAAAGTGGAATAACATTAAGGAATTACCCTTTAATAATGATGCCTATTCCGTAGGACACCCTAGCTTAAGTGACGACGGAAAAACCTTGTATTTTGTATCGGATATGCCAGGTGCTTTAGGTAAAACAGATATATTCAAGGTGGATGTACTGGAGGACGATTCCTATGGGACTCCTGAGAATTTAGGGCCAATGGTAAACACTTCAGAAAAGGAGATGTTCCCATTTGTAATAGGAAATGAACTTTATTTTGCATCAGAAGGTCATAAAAACAACTTGGGAGGATTGGATATTTATGTAACAAAAATATACCAGAATTTTATCTTAGAACCGGAACATCTACAGGCACCAATAAATACGAATAAAGATGATTTTGCCTTGATTGTGAATGCTGATTATAAATCTGGCTATTTCTCCTCTAACAGAGATTTGGGAGTGGGAGATGACGATATTTATCACTTTTCAAGTCAAGAACCGGTACGTTTTATCTGTAAAAAGTTTATAAATGCTACTGTTAAAGATATGGAAACGGATGTTGTATTGGAAAATGCAATGGTTACTTTATTAACAAATAAAGAGGCCGTGATTGCTACTGTTAATTTAAACGAAACAATCACTCCAGAAAATATAGTGGACTGTAATCAAGCGTATGTCCTAACTGCGAGTAATGATGGTTATGAAGATGGACGCATCACTTTTGATACAAAAAACAGCGAAGATGAAACGGTATCGTTGATAATTCGTCTGCATAAGATTGTAATAGAGGAACCACTAGTTATTGAAATTAATCCTATCTATTTTGATTTTGACAAGCATAATATCAGACCAGATGCTGCATTAGAATTGGATAAAATAGTGGAAGTTATGAATGCTAACCCTTTAATGATTGTGAAGTCAGGTTCTCATACCGATGCTAGAGGARAKGATAMTTAYAATTTAAAATTATCGGCAAGAAGAGCTGCCGCAACCGTGGAATACATCATTTCAAAAGGGATAGATTCTCAAAGGATTTCTAGTCACGGATATGGTGAAACTAAATTGACAAACAAATGTGAGAATGGAATCCCATGTGCGAAGGAAGCCCATCAATCAAATAGACGTACAGAATTTGTAATTATGAATTAATTCCCTTTGTAATTTGACAAAAAACATCTCGAATTCAATAATTATTCGCAGAATTTATAAATTAAGCGCCTTTCCTAGCTAAAGGCGCTTTTTTTATGCAATAAAAAATAATTTATGCAATAAAAAATGTAATTTCGCAAATCAATTGAATTTAGGAATAATGAGCGTAAAATTTAGAGAATATAAAGGACTGWATTTAACAGATGTAGCAGCAGAGACACTGTCTTTTTGGGAAGAGAATAATATCTTTGAAAAAAGTATTTCTACCAGAGACGGAGGTGAACCATTCGTGTTTTTCGAAGGACCACCATCGGCCAATGGTGTACCAGGAATTCACCATGTGATGGGACGTGCTATTAAAGATATTTTTTGCCGTTATAAAACACTAAAAGGTTTCCAAGTAAAGCGTAAAGCTGGTTGGGATACGCACGGGTTACCTATTGAATTAGGCGTAGAAAAAGACTTGGGAATTACTAAAGAGGATATTGGAAAGACTATTTCTGTAGAGGAATATAACCAAGCCTGTAGAACAGCAGTCATGCGTTATACAGATATTTGGGAGGAATTGACCAAGCGTATGGGACATTGGGTGGACATGGAAGATGCCTATGTTACCTATAAACCTAAATACATGGAAACGGTATGGTGGTTATTGTCTCAATTGTACAAAAAAGACTTAATATATAAAGGATATACTATTCAGCCGTACTCGCCTAAAGCAGGAACGGGATTGAGCTCTCATGAGCTAAATCAACCTGGAACTTACCAAGACGTAACAGACACCACGATTGTTGCACAGTTTAAAGCGATTAAAAACACGTTACCGGAAATGTTACAAGCATTAGACGGAGATGTGCATTTCTTAGCTTGGACCACCACACCGTGGACTTTACCAAGTAATACCGCATTAACGGTAGGGAAGAAAATTGACTATGTATTGGTAAAATCTTTCAATCAATACACCTTTGATGCAACCCAAGTTATTTTAGCGAAGAACTTAGTAGGGAAGCAATTTGGTAAAAAGTTTTTTGCGGTTGAAAATGAAGCTGCTTTAAATGACTATACCGCCAACGATAAAAAGATTCCGTTTATCATTCTACAAGAATTTAAAGGAGCCGATTTATTAGAAGCAAAATATGAGCAGTTAATGCCGTATGCATTGCCGTACCAAAATCCAGAAAATGCATTCCGTGTAATTGCTGGAGATTTTGTAACGACAGAAGATGGTACCGGAATTGTACATACAGCGCCTACTTTTGGGGTAGATGATGCCATGGTAGCGAAACAAGCAGTACCAGAAGTACCACCAATGTTAGTATTGGATGAAAATGACAATCCAGTGCCATTAGTGAATCTACAAGGGAAGTTTACTAAGCATATGGGGCCTTATGCACTGCGCTATGTAAAGAATGAATATTATGAAGATGGTGAAGCTCCAGAACGTTCTATGGACGTGGAAATTGCCATTCAATTAAAAGAAGAAAACAAAGCATTTCACGTAGAAAAATACAAGCACAGTTATCCTCATTGTTGGAGGACTGACAAGCCGATTTTATATTATCCATTGGATTCTTGGTTTATTAAAGTGACGGACAAACGTGATCGCATGTTCGATTTGAATAAAAGTATCAACTGGAAACCAAAATCTACTGGAGAAGGTCGTTTTGGAAACTGGTTAAAAAACGCCAATGACTGGAACTTATCACGTTCTAGATATTGGGGAGTCCCATTACCTATTTGGCGTACCGAAGACGGATTGGAAGAAATTCTAATTGGTTCTGTAGCGGAGTTAAAAGAGGAAATGAAAAAATCCATCGATGCTGGGTTTATGAAAGAAGATATTTTTGCCGATTTTGAGGTCGGAAATATGTCGGACGAAAATTATGATAAAATCGATTTACATAAAAACATTGTTGATAAAGTGATCCTAGTGTCTGGATCAGGGAAACCAATGCAACGTGAAAGTGATTTGATTGATGTATGGTTCGATTCTGGTTCTATGCCGTATGCACAATGGCATTATCCATTCGAAAATAAAGAATTAATAGATGATAAAAAGTTCTTTCCAGCTGATTTTATCGCGGAAGGAGTGGATCAAACTCGTGGATGGTTTTATACCCTACACGCAATTAGTACCATGGTTTTTGATTCTGTATCGTATAAAAATGTAGTATCTAACGGATTGGTGTTGGATAAAACAGGTAAAAAAATGTCTAAGCGTCTTGGTAACGCCGTTGATCCATTCGAAACCATGGATAAATATGGACCGGATGCGACACGTTGGTACATGATTTCAAATGCCAACCCTTGGGATAATTTGAAATTTGATCTCGCGGGAATTGACGAAGTACGTCGTAAGTTTTTCGGAACCTTGTACAATACGTATTCGTTCTTCTCACTCTACGCAAACTTAGATGGATTTACCTATGCAGAAGCGGATGTTCCTGCAAACGAACGTCCAGAGATAGACCGTTGGGTATTGTCGGAATTAAACACATTGGTAAAGGATGTAGATAAATTTTACGAAGAATACGAGCCGACAAGAGCGGCAAGAGCCATCCAAGAATTTGTGTCTGAAAACTTGAGTAACTGGTTTGTTAGATTGAGTAGAAGACGTTTTTGGAAAGGAGAATATGCAACGGATAAAATATCTGCATACCAAACTTTGTATACTTGTTTGTTAACGGTTTCTAAATTGGCATCGCCTATTGCACCGTTCTTTATGGACAATCTTTATAAAGATTTAATTGCAGTAACAGGAAAGGAATCTTTCGAGTCTATTCACTTAGCAACGTATCCTATTTGCAACGAGGAATTGATAGATAAGGTACTAGAACGCAAGATGCAAAAAGCACAGAAAATTGCTTCTATGGTCTTGTCTTTACGTAAAAAGGAGATGATAAAAGTACGTCAGCCTTTACAACGTATCATGATTCCAGTATTGGATCAAAGTGATAGAGATGATATTTTAGCCATCGCAGATCTGATCAAATCAGAGGTGAATGTGAAGGAAATTGAACTGCTAGATGATGCTTCTGGAATTTTAGTAAAAAACATCAAACCTAACTTTAAAGTGTTAGGCCCTAAGTATGGAAAAGACATGCGATTTGTAGGGCAAGCTGTAAAAAACATTGATCAAGAAGGAATTTCTAAAATAGAAAAAGAAGGAGAATTAACATTGGAAATCAATGGAAAATCCGTAATTTTATCACTGAATGAAGTAGAGATCTCTTCTCAAGATATTGAGGGCTGGTTAGTAGCAAATCAAGGAAGCTTAACAGTCGCTTTGGATGTTACCATCTCAGAAGAATTAAGAAAAGAAGGGAATGCAAGGGAATTAGTAAACCGTGTTCAAAATATCCGAAAGGAGTCTGGATTTGATGTTACTGATAAAATAAAATTATCAATACAACAAAACGACATTTTGAAGGAAGCGGTTATTGCAAATGAATTTTATATTAAAAGTGAAACCCTTACTACAGAATTAATTTTTGTAGAGTCCTTAGAAAATGGAACAGAAATTGCTTTTGATGATGTAGAAACACTTATATTAATCGAAAAAATGCATTAAGATGGAAGACAAGAGAGAAAAATATTCAGAGAAAGACTTAGTTGAATTTAAAGAAATCATTTTGGCGAAAATAGCGTACGCTGAAGAAGATTTAAGAATGATTCAAAGCGCCTTTAAAAACGATAGTAATAACGGAACTGAAGATACCTCTCCTACTTTTAAAGCATTCGAGGAAGGGTCTGAGACCATGTCTAAAGAAGCAAATGTGAAATTGGCCATACGCCAAGAAAAATTTATACGTGATTTAAAAAATGGATTGCTACGTATTGAAAACAAAACCTATGGGATTTGTCGCGTAACAGGAACATTAATTCCAAAAGAACGTTTAAAATTAGTGCCACATGCTACCTTGAGTATCGAAGCTAAAAATATGCAATAATATAAAATAATAACACAAAAATAGGATTTTGGACACCGTTCGGAATCCTATTTTTATCATTTAAAAAATACCTCATTGAAAAAATCAATCTTTATCATCGTCCTTGTTTTATTAATAGATCAACTTAGTAAAATTTATATCAAAACCAATTTCTTGATGGGAAGTGCTGGTGAAGTGGAAGTTTTTGAATGGTTCCGAATTCGATTTATCGAAAATAATGGAATGGCTTGGGGAGCAGAATTTGGTGGAAAAACGGGGAAATTATTTTTGACTTTGTTCCGTTTAGTCGCTATTTCTGGGATTGGATATTGGTTGTTTACCTCTATTAAAAAAGGAGCACATTCGATATTAATTGTCGCGGTTTCTATGGTGTTTGCCGGTGCATTAGGGAATATCATTGATTCTGTTTTTTATGGAATTATTTTTGATACGCCTTTCAGGCAAACTGCTACTATGTTTGCGGAAGTACCTTATGGGGAACTCTTTCACGGGAAAGTGGTAGATATGTTGTATTTTCCAATTTGGACCGGAGATTTACCTTCTTGGATTCCTTATTTTGGAGGCAAAGAATTTACTTTTTTCAATGCTATTTTTAACATCGCAGACAGTGCCATTTCTTCTGGTGTTGCCTTGATGATACTTTTTAACAAACGTATTTTTCCGAAGGACTAATTTCAATAATTTAAGAGCGCCCTGTTTTATGATCCTGTTCACAACAGTACTATCTGTTTTGAGAAATATTTCCACGAAGGTGGTGTCATTCTTGGTGCATTGAGGACTGTGTTTAGAATGTTTTTTTGCTTAAAGATTAAACAAGCCTATACTTTCGTTGGCGCTACTCGTTATGTTTTTAATAAAAAAAAGGAGCTACCGACTGTGGGCCAGTATTATGAGGTTTAAATAGGTGGTGTTTGTACTCAGCTTTCAACTTTATAATCCCTTCTAAAAGTCTGATTTTAATCATCTTTTTCTTTAAAAAATACGCTAATTTTATGGTAGAAATTTTCCTTTTATGAAGTATTCAGACATTTTTTCGCAAATCTACTTTGATTTAGAGAACCGCCCTGATTTAGGGCAGGTAGCTAGTTATATTCCGGAATTAAAGAATGTAGACCCTGCTATGTTTGGGGTGCATTTGACGACGGTGGATAATTGCGAATATAGTTTTGGAGATTCGGAGGTGAAATTTTCCATACAGAGTATTGCAAAAGTACTGTCACTGACGATGGCCTACACCTTAGAAGGTGAAAATTTATGGAAACGTGTAGGAGTGGAACCCTCTGGAACTTCGTTTAACTCCTTGGTGCAATTAGAACACAATAAAGGAATTCCACGGAATCCACTTATAAATGGTGGAGCATTAGTGATTGCGGATGTGCTAATCAGTCATTTTGAAAACCCAAAACAGGAGCTACTTAACTTTATTCGTTTGGTATCTAATAATGAATCCATTGATTTTTGTGAACGCATTCAAGCCTCGGAAAAAGAAACAGGATTCTGTAATGCAGCCTTAGTCAACTTGATGAAATCTTATGGGAATATAGAGAATGATGTGGAGGAAGTATTGGACTTTTATTACAATCTTTGCTCTATAGAAATGACTTGTAAAGAACTGTCTAGAACATTTTTATATTTGGCTAATAATGGTATTGTTCCAGCTACACAGCAAGAAATTATTTGCCCTAGTATGTCTAAAAGGATCAATGCAATCATGCAATTGTGTGGTTTTTATGACGAAGCTGGAGAGTTTTCTTTTAAAGTGGGATTGCCTGGGAAAAGTGGTGTTGGTGGAGGAATTATAGCCATTCATCCTCATAAATATAGCATTGCTGTATGGAGTCCAAAGCTCAATTTAAAAGGGAATTCTAATAAAGGAATTTGGTTTTTGGAATCATTTACAAGTGCCTTGGAGACGTCTATTTTTTAACGTTTTGGATCAGGACATTGTTATTTATTTTCTTTTTTTTTTAAATCTCCCCTCTATAATAGAGGGAGATAATACGTCATAGCTTAGACCTCTTTTTTAAATAGCTAACTGCTAAAACCAATGTTTATAGTACAGAAAAAGGTTTGATAGTACACAATTTAACCCGCGAATTAGCAGGAAGTAAAACATCATTTTTCGAAAAAAATTTGTCAATGTAAATATCAATCGTATATTTGCGATTAACTATGAGTTTACAAAGAACAAATCAGGAAGTAACTTATTTACAGGAAACAGAAGTATTGGCAAAATATGCGAAAGCATTAGGACATCCAGCACGCATCAAAATTTTAAATTATTTGGCCAGCCAAAGCTGTTGTTATACAGGAGAGTTGGTAGATGTATTACAATTGGCACAGTCTACTATTTCACAGCATTTAAAAGAATTGAAATCTGCAGGACTGATTCAAGGGCAAGTGGAGCCTCCTAAAATTAGGTATTGTATCCACGCCTCTAATTGGAAAAAAGCACAGGAATTATTCAATCAGTTTTTTGATAAGAATTGCTGTTTGGGAAGTTGTGGGAATGAAAATTAGAAACAGGAATCTGGAGACAAGAAACAGGGCTTCGTAAATTGGAGAAAATTACGTTTTAAGTTTTGAAAAGTAATCTTACTTCAATTAAAAAAAATAATCACAAAAAATAACATTATGAAAACTATAAAAATATTAGGAACAGGATGTACAAACTGTAAAGTAACGGAAGCTGTAGTACGCGAAGTTGTGGCTGAATTAAGTATAGATGTTAGTATTGAAAAGGTGGAGGATATGCAGCAAATTATGGAGTTTGATGTTATGAGTACTCCGGCAATTGTGGTAGACGGAAAAGTAGTTTTATCGGGACAAGTTCCTTCAAAAGAAGCGTGTAAAAATTTATTAGTATCAATTTTGGCTAATGAAGCGATGGATACTACTTGTTGCAGTGGTGATACTTCTTGTTGTTAAACTCGTACGTATCTCTAACCTTTAATTTTTTTATATCAAAATCTCATGAAAACAAACGAATTTATACAGCAGTTAGCCGCTCATAGCGGGAAAGAATTGCTATTTAAATACCAAGAAAACAAATTGGTAGGGGCTAATTATCACATCACCGAAATTAAAAACACCACTTTTGATACCGTAGACTGTGGAGGTACTCCTAATTATTGGCAAGAAACAATCGTTCAATTATTGGAGAATAAAAATGAATTAGACCGAAAGGAATATCTTTCAACGGATAAAGCATTGACTATTTTTAAACGTGTAAATGCCATCAAGCCATTGTTAATGGAGGCGGAAATAAAATTTGAGTATGGAAATGATACATTCCATACTTCAGTAATGGTAGTAGATGCTATAGAAGTTATTCAAGGGAAGGTAGAGGTACAATTAGCCGTCGTTCACACGGGGTGTAAAGCGGAAGAGCTCTGTGGAATTCCAGTGTCTGGTGATGCCTCTGAGGATTCCTGTTGTGGCCCTACAGGATGCTGTTAATCCTTTGCATAAACAATCATACATAAGTTTATGAATGATGACAAGTACTAAGAATTCAGAGACAAATTATTAATATATAAACGTCCTTCTATTCCTATATATAGGCGAAATACCTAAGGCAGTCGGACTCTTCAATACTACTAAATGAAAACAAGATTAAAATTTTTAGACCGCTATTTAACGTTGTGGATATTCTTAGCCATGGCCATTGGAGTAGGACTTGGTTATTTATTTCCAGGAGTCAAACATGTCACCGAATCTTTAAGTATCGGTTCCACAAACATTCCTTTAGCTATCGGATTGATATTAATGATGTATCCACCTTTAGCAAAAGTAGATTACAGTTTAATTCCAACGGTATTTAAAGACACCAAATTAATGACGATGTCGTTGTTTTTAAATTGGATAGTAGGGCCTATTTTGATGTTTGCATTGGCTGTTATCTTTCTAAGGGATTATCCAGGATATATGTCGGGTGTTATTTTAATTGGTTTGGCACGTTGTATAGCGATGGTGATCGTCTGGAATGACATGGCTGGAGGTTCTCGGGAATACGGAGCTACTTTAATTGCCTTGAATAGTATTTTTCAAGTGTTCACCTATAGTTTTTATGCCTGGTTATTTATTACCGTATTGCCTCCTTATTTTGGAGTGGAAGGTTTTGATGTAACTATTTCCGTTTGGGAAGTGGCTAAAAGTGTGTTGATATACCTTGGGTTGCCCTTTTTAGCTGGGTTTTTAAGTAGAAAATACTTGGTGAAATTCAAAGGGATCGATTGGTACAATCATAAATTTATTCCATTTATATCTCCCATTACCTTAATAGCTTTATTGGCGACCATCGTATTGATGTTTAGTTTAAAAGGCGATATGATTGTGGAAATTCCTATGGATGTATTTCGCATTGCTGTGCCATTAGTTATTTATTTTATGTTGATGTTTTTTGTGAGTTTCTTTACAGGAAAAGCCATGGGTGTTGATTATAAAAGGAATGCAGCAGTGGCGTTTACGGCTACAGGAAATAATTTTGAGTTGGCGATAGCCGTGGCGATTGCCATATTTGGATTGAACTCTCCGCAAGCATTTACAGGGGTAATAGGACCTTTAGTAGAAGTACCTGTGCTTATTATTTTAGTGAAAGTATCCTTGTATTTGAAAAAACGTTTTTATCCAACATCAAAGTAAAAAATAATGTTTAATTGGTTACAACAGTTTGCTGATTGGTTGGTCTATGGTGTTTTTAATATCGAAAGTTCCAGTCATTTAGGAAAAGCACTCAACTTTTTTATATTTGACAGTATTAAAATAATGCTGTTAATATTGGTGATTATTTTTTTTATGGGAATTGTGAATAGTTATTTTCCAGTAGAAAAAGTACGTAATTATCTGTCTCGAAAAAAACTGTATGGCTTTGAGTATTTAATCTCCTCATTATTTGGAGTTGTCACACCATTTTGTTCCTGTTCTTCGGTGCCTTTATTTATCGGTTTTGTAAAAGGAGGAATCCCTCTCGGAGTTACATTTTCTTTTTTGATTACTTCTCCCTTAGTAAACGAGGTAGCCATAGGCTTGTTCATAGGCTTGTTTGGGGTGAAGATAACGGTGATTTATGTGTTATCAGGAATTCTGTTAGGTACATTCTCGGGAATGTTATTACAGCGCTTAAAACTTGAAAAATATTTGAGTCCTTGGGTTCAAGAAGTATTGATAAATGCCACTAAAGAGACGGAGAGTTTTGTCCAGAAATCCACTCCATTTAAGGCGAGATTGCCTTTTATTTGGCAAGAAACTAAGACTATTTTAAAGGGGATTGTTCCGTATGTATTGGTTGGATTGGCTGTAGGAGGACTCATGCACGGCTATGTGCCTGCAGGTTTTTTTGAACAGTATATGGGGAAAGAAAATTGGTGGTCCGTACCCGTAGCTACTATTTTGGGGGTGCCTATGTACGCGGGTGCGTCAGGGGTATTGCCAGTGGTGCAAGTATTGGTAGAAAAAGGAATCCCATTAGGAACCGCGATTGCTTTTATGATGGGAGTAATAGGCCTTTCCTTACCGGAAGCCTTATTGCTAAAAAAAGTAATGAGTTTAAAATTAATCGCCATTTTTTTTAGCGTAGTTACCATCTGTATTATGATATCGGGCTATGTATTTAATTGGGTGATGTAGAGAGGTAATCTATTGCTTCTGTTCATCCTTCTTTCCATAAAAAAAGCACGCCTAAAAAAGCGTGCTTTCAATTATTTGTGTTTCTCTAAATTTATTTGTTGCTATAAAAACAACAAATTATTTATTGGTCTTCTTTAAGGCCGTTACAAATTTAAGTAAATCATCTACTTCCACATGGTCCATGATAATTACTTTGTACCAGTTACATTCATTGTCGTGACTGTCTGGAACGAGTCCAAATTTATGAGCCACTTTGTCTGTAATATGATGCGATCTTATGGTGACGATATTCACATGAGAATTGTGATAATAAGTGATATTAAGCGCATCTAATTGTTTACACAACCAATTGGTTCTTAATAATAAGGTGTTTATTTTTTCGTACCATCCATAAAAACCATAACTAAATAAAATCATCCATACGGCAATGGCATTGGCGCCAGAGCGACTTCCAGAAAGGGTTAAGTCCATTCCGTCTACATATTGTGCCTCTTTGGTTAATACATTTTGTATGAGATTTTTACGACATAAAAACACGCCGGTTCCATAAGGAGCTTGTAGCATTTTATGCGCATCTATAGTAATAGAAGAAATGTGAGGGTTTGTAAAGTTAATAGGAGACTGAAGGTTAGAAATAGGGTAGATAAATCCACCAAAAGCACCATCAATATGTATTTTAAACTCCACCTTGTATTTTAAAAATACATCCGCATACACATTAGGGTCATCAACAGATCCAAACATAGTAGTCGCCATGTTAGAAATGGCCATAAAGTACTTTTTCCCATCTTTAATGAGTTGGGCTACAATAGCATCTAATTCCTCGGTAATAATTTCTCTTGTGTCAAAATTTACAGGAATACTCACGGTATCAACACTTAGTAAATTAGAGCCTTTATGTACCGAATAGTGGGTGTCTTCTGAAGATAGAATTACCATTTCTTCATTGGTAGCACCAAATTCATTTTTGTACAAGTTTCTGTAAATCCACAATGCTTGAATATTAGCTTCCGTACCTCCAGTGGCTATATAACCATCATATTCGTTCTTTTTCGCCTTAAAAATGTCTACTGCTAATACTTGCAAGACTTCTTTTTCTAATTCTTGAGATCCTTTAAAAGCAGATTCCGACTTACCTACCGTGTGACATCCAATATTGTTTGGGTTGGCAATAAACGATTTTAACAATGGAGATTCCTTTAGGAAGGACCCTTTAGTGTTAAAAACATTTTCGTCTAAATTTGACACAGGATAGCCTAAATAACAGTTTTCTTGAAAATCGACGGTAGATTTTAAAGCTTTGTCAATTTTTTTTATCAGTTTGTCTTGTGATAATTTTTTCCAGTATTTCATCTAAATGTTTGATTTTAGGTGGGGTGCCTGCCATTGCTAATCGTAGTGTTTGAGAAGGAATCTCGGAACGCTATGGGCTGTACTGGTATTTTAGTTATTATATAAAACACACCCCTATTTTAATGTATTTTTTTAACTAGGCTGCAAAAATAGGGATTTTCCAATGTAATTCGCTAATTAATATGTTAATAAATAAAGGATTCAAATTCGAGGAGTACTGTAAAAACAGGGAGTGCTTTAAAAGTCTTGAATTACCTAGATAATTACTGTATCTTTATCATTAAAATAGCTTTTGTAAGAAGAATCTACTTAGAAATGCAGGTGTTTTACTTCTAAAGGTTTCTTTCTCTTTTAGTTGGCTTTAGTTTTAGGAAATCCAAGAGTAGGAGCGCGCGTTGTCACCTATTTTAAAAAAAACACAACAATAGAGGGGTTGGGGCGTTTTAGCACTCAATTATCCCGATATTAAAACGTGTTTTTTGGGAGCAGTAGCTGTTGTGAAAAACACAGGAAATGTGGAATGCAAAAGAGAAATGAACAAAGTGATTATAACTATTAGGCCAATGTAAAACTTGATCCAATGGACAATGAATTACTATTACAGACACAAGATCGTTTGATACAATTATAAAAAAAATAAACCCATCTATTGAACCTAGATATTCAAATAAAAACACTTCCGAATGCTCCTGGTGTTTATCAATTTTACGATAAAGACGAGGTGATTTTGTATGTTGGAAAAGCTAAGAATCTTAAAAAAAGAGTGGCCTCTTATTTTAATAAAACGCACGAAAATGGAAAAACACGTGTCTTAGTGAAAAAGATTGTAAGTATAAAACACATTGTTGTAGATACGGAGGCGGATGCCTTATTATTAGAAAATAACCTGATAAAAAAGTACCAACCTCGCTATAATATTATGCTAAAGGATGATAAAACTTATCCTTGGATTTGTATAAAAAAAGAACGATTTCCACGTATATTTTTAACGCGGAGAGTGCTTAAAGATGGGTCAGATTATTTTGGTCCATATACCCATGTTCGTACGGCTAGGGCTTTATTAGATTTGATAAAAGAGCTGTATAAAATACGGACTTGTAGTTTTGATTTGAGTCCTAAAAACATCTCAGAAGGGAAGTATAAAGTGTGTTTGGACTATCATATAGGGAATTGCAAAGGTGGTTGCGAAGGCTTACAAACCGAAGCTAATTACGCCAATGATATTAAGGAAATCCGTAATATTATCAAAGGTAATTTTAAGGAATCGTTGGAGGCTTTACATGTGTTGATGATGAATTACGCAGCAAACATGGAGTTCGAAGAAGCACAAAGCATCAAAGAAAAAGTAGAATTGTTAGCCAATTATCAATCAAAGTCTACGGTGGTACATCCGAGCATTCACAATGTGGATGTGTTTACTGTTATTTCGGACGAGAGTTATGGTTATATTAATTTTTTTAAGATATCCAACGGAGCTATTATTCAATCACATACAACGGAGATTAAAAAGAAACTGGACGAAACGGATAAACAGTTATTGGAATTAGTAATCGTAGAATTGCGGCAGCGATTTCATCTAAATACAAGAGAAATATACGTCCCTTTTCACGTGGATTTGGGAGCTGATATAAAGGTGACGGTTCCTAAATTAGGGGATAAAAAACGAATTATAGAATTGTCAGAGCGGAATGCTAAATATTTTCGTCAGGAAAAATTCAAGCAGTTGAAAATAGTGGACCCAGAACGACACGTTAAACGCATTATGAGTCAGATGAGGTCTGATTTAAGATTGTCTTCTGAACCCAGACATATAGAGTGTTTTGACAATTCAAACATTCAAGGAACCCATCCTGTAGCGGCCTGCGTAGTCTTTAAAGATGGCAAGCCAAGTAAAAAAGAATACCGGCATTACAATATAAAAACGGTGGAGGGACCGGATGATTATGCCTCTATGGAAGAGGTGGTTTTTAGACGTTATAAGCGATTGTTAGCAGAAGACCAACCGTTACCGCAACTTATTGTAATTGATGGCGGAAAAGGACAGTTATCGTCTGCAGTCAAGAGTTTGGACCTGCTAGGTATACGAAATAAAATTGCCATTATAGGCATCGCAAAACGACTGGAAGAAATTTATTATCCAGAAGATCCTATTCCCTTGTATTTGGATAAGAAATCGGAAAGTTTAAAGATCATCCAGTTTTTAAGAAATGAAGCGCATCGTTTTGGTATTACATTCCATAGGAATAAGCGAAGTAAAACGGCCATTTCGAATGAACTAGAGTCGATTCCTGGAATCGGAGAGCAAACGGTTGTTTCTTTATTGAGGTATTTTAAATCTGCAAAAAGAGTGGAGGCGGCCTCCTTTGATGCTGTAAAAATGGTGATAGGAAATTCCAGAGCGACTAAAGTAAAGAATTATTTTAAGACAAAAAACAAGTAAAAATAAGTAGATGAGAAATTTTTTATTCATATTAATGGCTTTTATAGTTGTGGCGGTGAGCGCTCAGGATAAAGCACTAGAAAAAGACCTAAAGGTGGGCTTAGTATTGAGTGGAGGTGGCGCTAAAGGATTTGCTCATATTGCGGCAATAAAGGTGTTAGAGGAAGCAGGAGTACGGGTGGACTTTATAGGAGGTACTAGTATGGGGGCTATTGTTGGCGCATTGTACGCTTCAGGATACAATGCAACAGAATTGGATTCTATACTTAAGAATGTCGATTTTGAAAATATTATGATGGATGATCTTCCAAGGTCTTCACAATCATTTTATGAGAAAAAAGAAGGAAAAAAATACGCAATAAAATTACCTGTTAAGAATAAAAAAGTAGGATTGCCGGTCGCTATTTCTACAGGTCAGAATGTATTGAATTTATTTATGAAATTGACACAACACGTACATGATGTGCGGGACTTTAATAAGCTTCCAATTCCTTTTTTATGCGTGGCTACTAATTTAGAAACAGGTAGGAAAGTTGTTTTAAAGAAAGGATCACTTGCAAAGGCTATTCGTGCGAGTGGTGCATTTCCAACACTTTTGGCTCCAGTAGAAATAGAAGGGCAGTTACTTGTTGATGGAGGGATTGTAGACAATTTTCCAGTAGATGAGGTAAAAAAAATGGGGGCGGATATAGTGATTGGTGTGGATGTCCAAGATGGATTGGATGAAAAAAAAGACTTGGACTCTGCCGTGAAAATCATATCTCAGATAGTAGGTTTTCAGATGTATGGTGAGGGTAAACAAGTTTTTTATGAGAATTTAGACGTACATATTCGTCCAGATATGACCAACTATGATGTGGTCTCTTTTGATAAAAGAGAAGAGATTTTAGAAAAAGGAGATATTGCCGCACGGATCCATATGGAACGTTTAAAAGAAATTGCATCTCACCAGCATAGGGAAAATCTATTCGTGGAGAAAACAGATTATGAGGAGGTTTTTGAAGTTAAAAACATCACGATTCACGGTGCAAAAAATTACACGACTCGTTATGTAAAAGGGAAGTTAAATATCAATAAAAAAGATTCGATTAACTATCATGATTTACTGACAGGGATTAATAATTTATCGGCTACAAAAAACTTTAAAGGGATCGATTATTTCGTGTTAAATTCTGGGGAAGAGAGAAGTAAAAACCTGACGTTTAACTTGGAAGAATCAGAATTAGAAACGAGTATTAACCTGGGAGTTCATTACGATAAATTGTATAAAACGAGTGTATTACTTAATGTGACGACTCAAAATGTGTTGGTTAAAAACGATTTAATGTCGTTTGATTTTATGCTAGGAGATAATATTAGGTATAAATACAATTATTTTATAGACAATGGATTTCATTGGAGTTTTGGATTCAGATCTGAATTGAATGGATTTAGAACCAATATGAAATATAGAAACGACTATGTACAGCGCATTAATTTGGTGTATGAAGATTGGACGAATCAGCTTTATTTACAAACGGTACTCAATCGGAATTTAGCCTTTGGTATAGGAGGTGAACTGAAGAGAATACGGGCGTATACAGAGACTTTGATTAAGCCAGGGGCAAATAGTAATAAATCATATTTTGATGATAATTTTTATGTGAATGCCTACAGTTATATTAGTTACGACACCTATGATCGTGAATATTTCGTGAAAAATGGTTGGCAGTTTGATGCTAGATTTGTTTGGCATACCTACAGTACAGGGCATACATCGGATTTTAATTTATACGAGAACGAGGCCTCCGACACATTTATTCCTACTTCAAAAATTTATGGAAAATGGGCGTATACACATACATTTAATGAGAAGTTTACACTACAAATTTCTACGGGTGGAGGTGTTAGTCTAGGGGCAGATACAAGACAGCCACTCAATTTTTTCTTAGGAGGTTATGGCGATAATTACTTGTCTCAGTTTACTCCTTTTTACGGTTATGAAATAGGAGAGTTGTCAGCCAATTCTTACTTGGTAAGTACCGCGAAGATACAAGTCGAAATTTTTAAAGATCATTATGTTTCTTTTGCGAAAAACATTGCAAATATCAATCATGATTTGTACAAAGGGACTGAGGTATTTAAGGTAACGAATGATGGCTATGCTTTAGGTTATGGGCTTAATTCTTTTTTAGGACCTATAGAATTTCACTATTCTTGGTCTCCTGATCATAATGATGCTATTTATTATGTAAACTTAGGGTTTTGGTTTTAAAAAAAAGCAAAAAAAATCCCGCTACGATAGTAACGGGATGTATGATATTGTAAGCCTTAATTTTTTTTATTTCCGTTGTAATAAAAACGAAAATATAAATATTGATAAGCGTCTCTAGGTATAATTTTAATCCACTTCTTGTATTTAATAAACCATTTTACTTGGATGGATAAAAGTCCTTTGGTTAAGTAGGATGCAATAAACGGATGTACGTTTAATTTGATGCTACTTCGATTTTTTGAAATTAATCGTTCCAATTCTAATTCAAGTTTTTCCATTTGAACTATCGGAGCTTCTACCTCACCACCTGTATTAGGGTTCGGTTCTTTGGTTTTTATAACCAATTCGGGTCTTACCCGCTGTCTTGTAATTTGTACAAGACCAAATTTACTAGGAGGTAAAATTTTATGTTTTGTTCTGTCCGAAGACATTTCCTCCTTTAAATGTTCAAATAACTTATGACGATGTTCTGCAGTGTGCATGTCTATAAAATCGACCACTATAATGCCTCCCATGTCACGTAAACGTAATTGTCTAGCAATTTCTGTAGCTGAAATTAAGTTTACTTCTAATGCTGTATTAGCTTGTGAACTAGATTTATTAGATCTGTTACCGCTATTTACATCTATAACATGCAATGCTTCTGTGTGCTCAATTACTAAATAGGCACCTTTACTCATCGAAACAGTTTTACCGAACGAAGTTTTAATTTGGCGTTCTATCCCAAATTTCTCAAAGATAGGAGTTTCATTTTTGTATAACTTCACAATCTTTTCTTTATCAGGAGCTATCTCCTGTAGGTATTGTTTAATTTCTTTAAACAAGGATTCGTCATTGGTGGTAATCCCTGAAAATGAATCATTAAAGATATCCCGTAAGATGGAGGATGCTCTATTAAGTTCACTTAAAACTTTTACGGGGCCTTTTTGAGATTGAGCCTGCTTAATTTTGCGACTCATTGATACCCATCGTTCTAAGGATGATTCAAGATCTTTATCTAGATCAGCTACTTTTTTGTTCTCAGCTACTGTTCTAATAATTACACCAAATCCTTTTGGTTTAATGCTTTTTACCAATCGTTTTAAACGTTCTTTTTCCTTTGTGTCAATGATCTTTTGCGATACAGAAACTCGGTCAGAAAAAGGGACTAAAACTAAATATCTACCGGCGATGGATAATTCCGAACTCATTCGGGGTCCCTTAGTAGAAATTGGTTCTTTTACTATTTGTACTAACAGATTTTGTCCTGTTTTTAGTACGTCTTTAATACTTCCATTTTTGTCAATATCTTTTTCTAAATGGAAATTATTTAAAGTGAATTCTTTTAATTTACCTGTGCTTACTCTATTTATGTACTTCTGTAAAGAGATAAGTTGAGCTCCTAAATCATGATAGTGTAAAAAACCATCTTTTTCAAAGCCAACATTTACAAATGATGCATTTAAACCCGTTAATACTTTACCGGTTTTTGCTAAAAAAATATCTCCAACAGAAAATTTGTTATCGGATACTTCTTTATTTAATGCGATCAATTTACCATCTCTTAATAAGGCAAAATCAATACCAGAGTTGTTCGATCTTATTACTAATTCTGATTTCACTCTGTATTGTTTTTGTGCACGTATAAGCTTCTTATACATGCTGGTTATGTTAAGTTCACAGGGTTTTTAAACCCTATTGAAATTTACGAATAAATTTCTATTTCAATGATCGTTAAACGAAAAGAAAAAGTAAGCTGAGCTTACTTTTTCTTATGTCTATTTTGTCTACGTCTCTTCTTACGTTTGTGTGTAGAGATCTTTGTTCTCTTTCTTTTCTTACCACTTGGCATAATGAAAAATATTTTAAATTAATAAATGTGTTAACTATTTTACTGCAACTTTGCTTTTTACTCCTTCAGAGAATACTTTTGAAGGCTTAAAAGCAGGGATATTGTGTGCAGGAATCTTGATAGTTGTGTTTTTTGAAATGTTTCTTCCAGTTTTTTCGGCTCTTTTCTTAATAATAAAACTACCAAATCCTCTTAAATAAACGTTATCTCCACTTTCCAAAGACTCTTTTACTTCATTCATGAACGCTTCAACTGTTGCCAAAACATCTGCCTTTTCTATCCCAGACTTCTCTGCAATTTTCGATACGATATCTGCTTTCGTCATTTTTTGATATAATTATATGTATTAATATTATTTTTGAGGGTGCAAATATATGATATTTAATCAATTCGTAAAAGTTAATTTGCTAAAAATTAATGAAATAAAAAGTGTATTATTGCAAATATATTGAATTACATGCATCTTACTAACGTATTAGCTCAGTGGTATTTAGAGAATAAAAGAGACTTACCTTGGCGCAAAACATCCAACCCTTATTATATTTGGCTTTCAGAAATCATTCTACAACAGACGCGTGTGGATCAAGGGATGGCCTATTATCTGTCGTTTATTGAGAATTTTCCAACCGTAGAGGATCTAGCTAATTCTGAGGAAACCAGGGTGTTAAAGCTTTGGCAAGGTTTAGGCTATTATTCAAGGGCTAGGAACTTACATTTTAGTGCTAAATACATCGTGAATGAGCTAGATGGGAAGTTTCCTGCTACCTATAAAGATTTGTTGCTTTTAAAAGGCGTAGGAGATTACACAGCGTCTGCAGTGTCGTCTATTTGTTTTGATGAAGCTGTGGCGGTCGTGGATGGGAATGTGTACCGTGTACTGAGTCGAATTTTTGGAGTGGATACCCCTATTAATAGTACTAAAGGTGTCAAGGAATTTAAATTACTGGCCCTAGAATTATTAGACAGGAAGAATCCAGGCGATCACAATCAGGCCATGATGGAGTTTGGCGCTATTCAGTGCAAACCTCAAAGTCCTAATTGTGCGGTGTGTCCTGTAAATGATAAGTGTGTTGCTTTGGCTGAAAACAGAGTGGCAGTTCTCCCTGTCAAGGATAAGAAAGTAAAAGTAAGGAAACGTTATTTTAATTACTTGGTTGTACAGGCGAATGGTTTTACACAATTAAACTTAAGGCAAGGAAAAGGGATTTGGCAGGGATTGTATGAGTTTCCTTGCGTGGAAAGTACGGGTGAAATTGAGGAAAGAGAACTCATGGAATCTGAGGATTTTAACCGTATAATTAAAGGAGATGCTTCCTTGAAACTTTTTAATCCAAAAATGGTGGTTCATAAATTATCGCATCAGCATATTTATACTAAATTTTGGTTGCTGACCGTGGACGAACATCCTGCTTATAAAACCCCTTGGAAAGAGGTGCTTGAATATCCAGTACCTATATTAATCCATAATTTTTTAAAAGATTATTTAACAGCGTAATTTTTTGTATATTTGATTCAAATTGATTCATACTATTATGGCGAGTACAGTAAATAAAGTGATACTTATAGGACACCTAGGGGATGATGTGAAAATGCATTATTTTGAAGGAGGGAACTCAATAGGACGTTTTTCCTTGGCTACAAATGAGACATTTACGAGTAAGGAAACTGGTGAGAGAATCACAAATACCGAATGGCATAATGTGGTAGTACGAAATAAGTTAGCCGAAATATGTGAAAAATACTTAAGTAAAGGTGATAAAATCTATTGTGAAGGTCGTATTAAATCCCGTAAATGGGAGCAAGACGGCAGTACACACTATATGACAGAAATTCATGTAAGAGAAATGACCTTTATTAAAACGAAGAAGGATACTTCACTTCCTCCTACAGCTGAAAATACGCCTACACCTATTCCTGTGCCACCGACCTCTTCGAAGGAAGATGATGCGGATGATTTACCATTTTAATAAATTCTAAACTTTTTTTATTTGGACCCTGAACCCATATTGTCTGCCTCGTTTTTTTCTGATTTAAATAGTTGGACACTCGTAAATTGCATAATACTGTTTTCTCTTTTGATATGTTCTGCCTTAGTCTCTGGAGCGGAAGTCGCTTTTTTCTCATTGACTAGAATTCAGATAGAAGAAGCTTCTGAAAATAGTTCTAGAAAACAAAATCTAGTCGCAGTACTGCTTGGAACTCCCAAAAAATTATTAGCAACCATTTTAATTGCAAACAACTTTATCAATATTTTAGTCGTTCTTATCTTTGCTTATTTAGGTGAAATATTTCTGGCATCCTTGGATTCGGAAACACTCAAGTTTGTGATAGAAGTAGTTCTTGTTACCTTTTTAATTGTGTTATTCGGGGAAGTATTACCGAAAGTGTATGCGACAAGAAATGCAATGAAATTCGCTTCGTTTATGGCATTTCCGATCAAAATATTAAGAAGTTTATTGTCTTTTTTCAGTATTCCTATGATAGGATTAACCTCCCTTGTGGAAAATAGATTGTCTAAAAAACAAACAAATATATCCGTAGAGAGTTTGTCTCAAGCGCTAGAGTTGACAGCAACAGATGCTACTTCCGAAGGAGAAAAAAAGATCCTGGAAGGGATTGTGAGTTTTGGAGGGACAGAAACCAATCAAATTATGACGCCGCGAATTGATATTTTTGCCTTGTCAATAGATGAGCCTTATGAAAAGGTGTTAACTAAAATCATTAAAAAAGGGTTTTCCCGAAACCCCGTATATAAAGAATCTGTGGATGAGATAATAGGTGTGTTGTACACCAAGGATTTACTGCCTCACATGGATAAAAAGGATTTTAACTGGAAAGAATTAATACGAACCCCTTATTTTGTGCCTGAGAATAAAAAACTAGATGATTTATTGAGTGAATTTCAGGAGATTAAGAGCCATTTAGCAATTGTAGTGGATGAGTATGGAGGGACTAGTGGAATAGTAACCCTAGAGGACGTGATAGAGGAGATCGTGGGTGATATCAGTGATGAGTTTGATGACGATGGTTTGTTTTATTCTAAGATAGACATTAATAATTATGTATTCGAAGGAAAAACTGCACTGAAAGATTTCTATAAAATTGTTTCTTTAGAAAACCTAGAGGATTTTGAAGAGGAAAAAGGAGAGTCTGAAACTATTGCTGGTTTTATATTGGAAATATCAGGGAGGTTTCCGAAGGAAAATGACCAGTTATTCTTTAAGAATTGCACATTTGTGATAGAAGCCATGGATAAAAGAAGGATTAAGCAAGTAAAAATTACAATTTCAAGATAGATGGTTGATTTTATTAAAAGAGGACTTATAACACTGTTTTGTGTGTGCTTTTTAATGGCATGTAACTCTGAAACACAGCCGAAACCAGTGTCTTATTTAAGCTTGTCTTATCCAAAATCTATGTATAAAGAACTGGATTCTCCTTGTGATTATTCTTTCGAAATTTCTGAACAGGCCATTGCCCAATTTGATGAAAATAGATGTTGGGTAAAAATTAATTATCCCAAATTAAAAGCGACAGTTCATATTACCTATCGCAAGGTGGAAGGGAACTTGGAAGAAATCTTAAGAGAGGTCGAAAAATTAACCTATGAGCATGCGATAAAGGCAGATAAAATACATCCAGGGAAAGATTATGTGAACAAAGCATCTAAAGTGTATGGGCGTTTGTACCAAGTAGAAGGAAATGTAGCTTCTAATGTACAGTTTCGATTAACGGATAGTGTACAACATGTGCTTTCAGGGGCTTTGTACTTTAAAGTCAGGCCCAACTATGATTCTATTTTACCCGCCGTAAAATACATAGAAAAAGATATTCTTCACCTGATGGAGACGACTCATTGGAAATAAATAATAGGATGAAAGAATATAAATATTCAAAGACGATACGGGTTTGGTTGTTAGTAGGTTTGATCATGTTAATTGGTCAAGTAGTGCTAGGTGGTATTACACGCTTAACAGGTTCCGGACTGTCTATAACTAAATGGGACATCATAAGCGGGGTAATTCCACCGTTGAATGCCCTGCAATGGGAAGACGCATTCTCTTTGTACAAGAAAACACCTCAATTCTCAAAAATCAATGCAACTTTTACACTGTCCAATTTTAAATTTATTTATTTTTGGGAATATTTTCACCGATTATGGGTACGCTCTTTAGGTATTATTTTTCTCATTCCTTTTGTTATTTTTATACTTCGAAAAAAAATAGATAAAACACTTGTAAAACACTTGTTATTAGTGGTGATTTTGACAATGCTTACGGCTTCGGCTGGTTGGATTATGGTGAAAAGTGGTTTGGTAAATAGACCTTGGGTAAATGCGTATAAACTAGGTTTGCATTTTATACTAGCTGTTTTTGTGATTTGGGCCATGGTTAAAACCATTGCGTATGCGTATAGTTATGGTGATGAAAAAGTAAAAAACAACCTGCGTGTAAAGTGGGTTTTAGCGGTGTTAGTAGTCCAAATGATTATCGCAGGATTAATGGCTGGTATGAAAGCGGGCTTGTACTATCCTTCTTGGCCTTCTATGAACGGTGTTTTTGTGCCTGAAGTTTTATTGAATGCTGCAAATTGGCATTGGTTAAATATGACCAATTATGATTCCAATGTATTTGCGCCTGCTCTGATTCAGTTTTCACACCGTATATTGGCATATGTATTAGTAGTCTTAGTCGTATTAATGTTTGTGAAAGAGTATAAAATAAGAACAGGGAAAATGTTGTTTTGGTTAAAAACAACTACTGGATTGGTGTTGATTCAACTAGGGTTAGGGGTGTTGACTGTCTTAAATGTACAGGGTGAAATCCCATTGGTTTACGGAGTGCTACATCAGCTAGTAGGCTTGTTGTTTTTTATAAGTCTGTTGTTTTACAAGTACAGTTCTCGAAAAAAGGCATAAAAAAACTCCAACCGAAGTTAGAGTGTTTTTAGTCTTAAAAAAGAGTGTTTAGTTAACTGATTTCTTAATTGAATTCAATCCTTTTTTCACCTCTTCTGTAGTTTCTTTAGCAGCATCAGTTGCTTTTTTAGTGGCATCAGTGGCTACTTCTTTTACATCTCCAGCTGCTTTTTTAACTTTTTCTACTGCAGTTTTTGCAGCATCTTGAGCCGTTTTAGAAGCCTCTTTTACTTTTACAGCAGCACTGTCAATAACAGTTCCAGCTTTAGTAGTGGCGTTTTTTGTAGCCTCTTTTGTTTTGTCAGTAGCAGTTGTAGCTGCTTCTTTACTTGCTTCGATTGTAGTTTTAGTAGCGTCACTTGCTTCTTTTGCTTCTTCTTTACAAGAGATTGCTAAAACGCTTACAAAAGCGATGATAGCGATAGTTTTTAATACTTTCATTTTTCTATAGATTGATTTTATCCAACAAATAAACAATTAAATTTTGGAAATTAATATTTTTTCAATGATAAATATCACTAAACCTGACGGCTTAGGGGGCTAAATTTCCTGTTTTGGAATGCTATCTAGTGTTTTTATTTTAGTGACAGTATATAAATCGCCACCTGCAATTCCATTTATTTTTTTGATGATATCTTCTTTTGAAATGCTATTCTCATCATAGGTAAAGGTTCCTTTTTTATCAATGAAACTTACCTTAGAAAACTGTACACCTTGTAATTTAGATACTTTAGATTCTATTATTTTAGCACAGCCTATTTCGCAGGTCATGCCTTCGATATCCAGCTCAATATGTGCAATTTTTTCAACCGCTTTTTTTGTTGAAAGTTCAGGTGTGTTCATCTTTTTAGGCGCTGTAGTATTGCAGGAGATAGCGAAAATGAATAGGAAATAGAGTAAAATAGAGCGGGTATTTTTCATAGCGTTTTGGTGTTTTAAGAACGAAAGTACTAAAAAGTGAGGGGGTTTAAAAAAAATAGTAGAATTTTGTGATTTATAAGAAGACATGGATATACAAAAAAAGAAGTGGTTGTATTTGATAATACTTGCTTTAATATGGGGGAGTTCTTTTATTTTAATGAAAAAATCCTTGTTGGGTTTGACGCCAGTTCAAGTTGGGGCATTCCGTGTGCTTATCGCTGCGGTTGTGATCGTTTCTGTTGGTTTTAAGAATTTGAAAGGTATAAGTAAGAAACAGTGGAAACACATTGTGGTGACTTCTTTTTTAGGTACTTTTTTTCCCGCGTTTCTATTTGCATTTGCAGTTCAGAAAATTGACAGTTCTGTGGCTGCTATTTTAAACTCCTTAACCCCATTAAATACCTTATTGATAGGGACTGTATTGTATGGTTTTGTTTTTAGAAAAAGACAATTTGCAGGAGTTTTAATGGGTTTAATAGGGACGGTAGTATTGATTCTAAAAGGTGCTGCATTACATCCGAATCACGATTATTTTTATGCAGTTTTTGTCATTGTTTCTTCTATTGGTTATGCGTTTAATGTGAATATTTTAAAAAGACACTTGGGAGATTTATCTGCCATGTCAGTAACCGTCGCTCAATTTGTTTTGTTAATCGTTCCGGCGATGGTGGTTATTTATGCTACCGGTTTTCTTACTGAATTTACTTGGCAAGCATCAAGTATAGAGAGTTTTATGTATGTTACTGTTCTGGCGGTACTCGGTACAGGTGTTGCTAAAGTGTTATTTAATAATTTAGTAAAAATAGCCTCGCCAGTTTTTTCCTCCTCCGTTACGTATTTAATACCTATTGTAGCGATTGTATGGGGGCTATTGGATGGCGAACGATTGAGTATGGTACAAGTAGCTTCTGCGGTATTGATCATGTTAGGGGTGTATTTGGTAAATGCAAAACCAAAAAAAAGCGTATCTAAATAAATAGATACGCTTTTATACAGTTAAGGGAGTTGATTATTTAAAATCAGCATCGCTTACGTCTTCGTTGATTTTAACTTCTAACAGTGTAAAGGACATTTTTTGTGGTCCCATATTTCGTGTCATTTTAGTAGGGAATTTAATGCCATTATATGCTTTATAGTCATTAAAAGTTACACTCTCATTTTGAGTACGACCTCCCATTTTTGTTGATTGAGCTAATTTTATTTTAAGTCCAGTCTTGACAGCGTAATAAATAGCAGAATTTATATTTTCTCCGGTTGTTTTTATTACAAAAGCTTCTTTTCCGTCTACCATTTCTATGCTACTTAAGCTAGAATTAGTATTGTTTAAGATGGAAAACTCTGTAAAAGTTCCGAGGGCTGTCATCTCTTTAGCTAGGGCTGGAGGAATTGCATTTCCATTCAGAGAAACCCCTTTGTTGTTAGCAGTCACCTTCATTACAATTGATCCGTTCATTGTCATGTTTATCAATTGATCTGTAGCCGTTCTTTTTTCCGTCATAATTACCTTAGCTCCGTTTATCTCAGTTTCATAAACCGTCATGGTAGATGTAATACTTGCGATCATGTCTTTTCCTCCAATCGCTTCAAAATAATTATTAATAACGGTTTCTTTTGTGATTCCAGCAGGAATAGGTTTGGTCATTTCTGGCTTTCCGGTACTTTTTCCTTGCTTGTCAAAATAACGAATTGTATACGGAAGTTTTTCAAGGTTAGGAAGTACATCGATGGCTTTACCTACAATTACGATTCTTGTTTGTTCAGCAGTGTAGTATTTTTTTGCGATGCGTTGGATATCATCAATAGTAACACTATTTATTTTTTGTAAATACGTTTCGTAGAAGTCTTTTGGTAAGTTTCTAGTGACAGTATTTAATGCATACCTTGCAGCAGTAGCGGGTTTCTCAAGGGCCATTACGAAATTACCTACATAAGAAGCTTTTGCATTTTTAAGCTCTTCATCGGTTACCTTGGTGTCTCTAAATATTTTAATTTCTTTAATGAATTCTACCACAGCACTGTCTGTTACCATATTTCTAACAGAAGCAAATGATTTAATAAGGGTAGCTGTTCTTTGGTTGTTTCCAAATCTAGAATAAGCGCCATAGGTATATCCTTTATCTTCTCTTAAATTTAAAAATAACCTAGCGTCTCCGCCTCCTCCAAATATTTTACTGGCTAATCTTGTTGCAATATAATCAGGGTCTCCCATTTTTAAATCAACGGCATTCAATAACGCAATGCTAGATTGTACAGCATTGGGCATATTAACGAAGTTTATTTCCGTTTTCGCAACGTTTTCTACTGTGGGGATTACGTAGGCAGGAAGTGCTCCTTTTTTCCAGTCTCCAAACTGTTTTTTTACTATTTTTTTGATTTTCTTATAATTAACATCTCCTATTATTACTAAGTAGGCATTGTTAGGAATAAAGTAGGTCTCGTAAAATGCTTTCACATCTTCTAAGGTAACACTTTTAGCAGATGCTTCAGAAGTGAATTCTCCGTATGGATGATTTAATCCATAGCCTAGGATATTTTGAACTCTTCCTGAAATAGCCTCCACGCTGTTTTCGTCAGCACTTAGTTCTTGAACAGTAAGTGATTGTTGTTTTATAAATTCTTCTTGCGTTAGGAGTGGGTTTTTTATGGCGTCTGCAATTAAGCCTAAAACTTCCGGAAAATATTTAGATAAGGTATTTATTCCGGCACTTTGACTCCCGATATTGAAAGAGGCTCCTAAGAAATCCAGTCTTTCGTTAAATTCATCTTTAGAAATAGAATTCGTTCCGTTTCCGATCATCTTCCCGAAAATACTCGAGATACCTGCTTTTTCTCCTTCAAATATAGGTCCGTTGTCCAGTCTTAGTGTTGCGCTTACTTTTGGTAATTTATGGTTTTCAACGACAATGACTTTTAAGCCGTTTTTAAGTTCAAACGATTTTGTTTTTCCTAAGTGTATTGTAGGTGCAGGCCCAGGTTTTGGTTGTTTAGTTCTGTCTATCTGGGCTGTAACTCCTAAAGATAGAAGAAACAATGCAATAATGGTTGTGAATGTTGTTTTCATATGTTTTTTTATCTTTATTTTTTAGAACTTCCTTTTAGGTATTCGATTTCAACACGTTGATTTGTGTTTAGGTATTTTTTTACGACTGCTTGAATTTCTTCTCTAGTAATGGAACGATAAATATTTATTTCGTCATTAATTAAGTTGGTGTTGTTCTTTAGTAAATAATTATCAGCCAACGTATGTGCAATGTTTTCTACTCCTGAATTAGAGTTTACAAATTGATTTTCGAATTGGTTTTGAAGTTTTTGATAATCTTTTTCTGAGATTAATTCCTCTTGTAATTTAAGAACTTCTTCGTCTATTTCTTCTAGTAAAGTAGCTAAAGGAACATCACCAAGTGGAATTGCAAATAAAGCATAGATGCTATAATCCATTTGAGGGATGTTAATGGCTTGAACGGTCATTGCTTGTTTTTGTTCGTCAACCATTTTTTTGTAAAGTTTAGAACTTTTCCCACTACTTAAGTACGTAGAGACCATATTTAATACATAGGTATCTCTTTCTTTAAACCCAGGAGTTCTATACGCTGCGATGATGGCAGGGATTTGAATGTTTGCGTCGTAGGCTTTAACTTTGATAGCTTCCGTTATAGGTGCTTCTTTCGGGAAGTTTCTAGTAATTGTTTCCTTTGCTGGAATGTCTTTAAAATAGTCAGAAACCATTTTCTTAGTGGTTTCAATAGAAATATCTCCCGCGATCACTAATACTGCATTGTTAGGTCCGTAGTATTTATCATGGTAGGCTTGGAATTCTTCTAGTTTAGCATTGTCCAAGTGCTCCATTTCTCCAATGTTTTTATCCTTATAAGGATGCACTTTAAATAGGTTCTCACTGATTGCAACAAGTAATTGACCATAAGGTCTGTTATCCATACTGGATCTTTTTTCTTCTTTTATAACTTCATTTTGAGTGTCAACACCTTCCTGGTTAATTACAGGATGAAGCATTCTTTCAGATTCTAGCCATAAGCCCAATTCTAAATTGTTAGATGGAAACGTTTCGTAATAATAAGTTCTGTCTTGAGAAGTATTCGCATTGTTACGACCTCCATTAGAGCTTACGATTTTAAAAAATTCTCCTCTTCCTATGTTTTTGGTTCCTTCAAATAATAAATGTTCAAAAAAGTGTGCAAATCCTGTACGACTTCTGTCTCCGTCCTTACCTCCGACATTGTACATAACTCCCGTTGTAACAATAGGAGCAGTATTATCTTGATGTAAGATAACATGTAGTCCGTTTTCTAATTTATATTCTATAAATTCTACTTTCTGAGCATATAGACTAGTTCCCAGAAGCACTAATAAAAAGGATAAATAATAGATTTTTTTCATTCGAATTAATTTTAAATTAGTTAAATTATAATGGGTAAGACGCCTTTTATTCGAAATTGTTACACTTTAGAAGGAATAATAATTGATGCGGATAGCGTCAAATAATGAACGGTTGTCTCTTTTTAAAAAAAGAGGTGTTAATGGCGGATTTTAACAAGAGGATATAGGTCTCTAAAGTGTTAGTCTTTAAGGAGGATATGATTTGTTGACTGTAAATTAAATAATGTATAGAGACTTGTATATTAGTTCAAAAGTGTTATATTTGCACTCGTTTTATTAAAGACGATATTAAAATATAAACTATGTACGCAATTGTAGAGATAGCAGGGCAACAATTTAAAGTTGTTAAAGATCAAAAAGTTTATGTACACCGTTTACAAGGAGAAGCAGGAG
>JAESRX010000006.1 GCA_016764435.1 Flavobacteriaceae bacterium
TATGAAATATAGTATATTATTATTTGCAATGCTGTTTATTTCTTGTAACAGTAACGAAAACATTAAACCTGTAACTAAAAGCGATTCTATTCCAAGTAAAAGTTTAACACTTTGGACAAATAAAACAGAATTGTTTGTTGAATTCCCTGCTCTGGTGGTAAATCAATCTAGCCGTTTTGCAGCTCATTTTACAGTTTTAAAAGGACATCAACCAGTAAAAAATGGTGCGGTAACTGTTAGCCTAATTAAAAACGGAAAAGGAATACGTAATACCGTACAATCACCATCATCTCCTGGTATATTTTCACCTACATTACAGCCAAAAGAAGCCGGGAATTATCAATTGGTTTTTGATATTACCACACCTAATTTTAGTGATAAAGTAATTATTCACGATATTATCGTTTACCCTTCAATAGAAGATGCAATTAACGCTTTAGGAAATGATGCAGCTAATGGAGGAATTTCATTTTTAAAAGAACAAGCTTGGAAAATTGATTTTCAAACTGAACCCGTTACAAAAGGTGAAATATTTAACATTATTAACACCTCTGGTGTTTGGAAACCATCACTTGGCTCTACAAAGTCGTTAATTTCAAAATCTAATGGTATTGTAAATTTCTCAATTAAAAATAATACAGAAGGATCAACAGTAAAAAAAGGACAATTACTTCTAAATATAAGTAGCAAAGGACTTACTAAAAATAATTTGGATATTGATTTAGCCAAAGCTAAAGCAACCTATCAACAGGTTAAATTAGACTATAAACGAAAGAAAGATTTGTTTGATTCTAAAATTGTTTCTAAATCAGAATTTGAAAAAGTAGAACGTAATTTTTTAATTGCTAAATCTATTTATGAAAATCTTTCAATTGGAGTTTCAACCCAAGGAATGCAAATTAGAGCGCCATTTGATGGGTATATTAAAACCATAAATGTTTCAAATGGTGAATATGTTGAGCAAGGAACAGTTTTAATGTTGTTAGGTGCAAAACAAACAACTTTACTAGAAGCTAAAATTAGCCCTTCTTACGGACTTACATTAGATAATATTCAGAAGATTGGGTACAAGTCAAATACTGGAAATTGGATAGATATAAATGAAACAGGAGGTAATATACTTTCTATAGAAAAAGATGTTACGTATAACAAACCACTAATCTCTGTATTTACTCAAGTAAATAACAATGTAAATAGGGTAAATGGAAGTATTACCGAAATGCAAATTGCTTTTGGAAATACCAATAAAAGCGTAACAATTCCAGTTAACACCTTACTAGAAGACTATGGAAGATTCTCTGTTGTTGTTCAAATTTCAGGAGAAAGTTTTGAAAGAAGACCTGTTAAAATTGGAAGACGAAATGGTGAAAATGTTGAAATACTTCAAGGGTTAGAAGTTGGTGAAGTAGTGGTTACCCAAGGAGCATACCAAGTTAAAATGGCTTCAATGTCAGGCTCAACACCTGCCCACGGTCACGAACATTAAAAACGTACAATTATGTTAAATAAAATATTAATAATTTCACTTCATAATAGGTTACTCATTTTATTGAGTGCTATAGCATTAAGTGTTGTGGGGATTTATTTTGCCCGAACAATGAATGTTGATGTGTTTCCAGATCTAACCGCTCCTACGGTTACAATTCTAACAGAAGCACATGGAATGGAGTCTGAAGAAGTAGAAAAATTAGTAACCTACCAATTAGAAACAGCCTTAAACGGATCTCCCAATGTAAGAAGAATCCGCTCATCATCGGCTGCCGGAATTTCTATTGTTTGGGTAGAATTTGAATGGGGAACAGATATATATCGAGCCAGGCAAATTGTAAGTGAACGCATACCAATGGTTCGTGAAAATTTACCTGAAGGAATTGGAGCTCCAACTATGGCGCCTATTTCTTCTATAATGGGAGAAATTATGTTGTTAGGAATAACATCCGAAAAACTTTCTCCAATGGAATTAAGAACGTTATCTGATTGGACAATAAGACCCCGCTTAAAAGCAATTGGTGGTATTGCTAATGTAGTAGTTATTGGAGGAGATTATAAGCAATATCAAGTATTTGCTGATCCAGAAAAAATGAAACATTATGGTATTAGTTTTAAAGAACTAGTAGACCACGTTAAAGAAGCAAATGTAAATGCGCCAGGAGGTGTTATCAGTCAATATGGAAACAAATATATCTTAAAAGGTAGTGGTAGAGCATATGTTTTGGAAGATTTACAAGAAGCGGTATTGAAACATGAAAACGGACAAACTATTAAAATTAAAGATGTAGCAACTGTTCAAATAGGTGCTTCAGATAAAATTGGAGATGGTTCGTTAAACGGTTCCCCAGCGGTAATACTAACCATTTCTAAACAACCCGATGTAAATACATTAGAACTAACGGATAGATTAGATGAAGCCATTGCAGATTTGGAAAAAACACTTCCTGATGGAGTTGTTATAAAAAGTCATATTTTCAGACAAGCTGATTTTATTGAAGCATCCATGAGTAATTTAAATGCAACGCTGTTAGAAGGCGCATTTTTTGTGGTAATTATACTCTTTATTTTTCTAATGAATTGGAGAACAACATTTATTTCATTACTAGCAATACCAATTTCATTATTAGTATCTATAATTGTTCTTAAAGCTTTGGGCTACACAATTAATACCATGAGTTTAGGTGGTATGGCTATTGCCATTGGCGCCTTGGTTGATGATGCAATTATTGATGTAGAAAATGTATATAAACGCTTACGAGAAAATATTAGAAAACCAAAAGAAGAGCGTCAACCTACCTTAATAGTAGTACGTGAAGCTTCAGTAGAAATAAGAAGTTCTATCATTATTGCAACTCTTATTATAATTGTGTCATTTATTCCATTATTCTTTTTAGGAGGAATGGAAGGTCGCCTATTACAACCTTTAGGTATTGCATTTGTAACATCGGTATTAACATCCTTAATTGTTGCAGTAACAGTTACCCCAATTTTATGTTCTTATTTGCTTACTAATGATAAGGTTTTAAGCAAAAGACTAGAGGGAACACGAACTGAGCGTTGGCTACAAAAATGGTATTCTAAAATATTACAGCAGGCATTAAAAATACCTAAAACAGTTATTGGAACTACTATAGGTGCATTTATAATAAGCATCTTAATTTTAACACAACTTGGACGAAGTTTTTTACCTGAATTTAATGAAGGTTCTTTGGTTATAAGTGTTGTAGGTCCGCCAGCAATGTCTTTAGAAGAAAGCAATAAAACAGGAAGATTAATAGAAAAATTATTGTTAGAATTCCCTGAGGTTGATGTTGTTACTAGACGTACAGGAAGAGCCGAATTAGATGAACATGCACAAGGCGTTAACGCTGCTGAAATTGATGTTCCGTTTACTTTAAATGGGAAAAGCAAAGAGGCATTTTTTGAAGAAGTTAGAACCAAATTAAGTATTGCACCAGGCGTAAATATCACCTTAGGTCAGCCAATTGCTCACCGTATAGATCATATGTTATCGGGAACAAGAGCTAATATTGCAATAAAAATTTTCGGCCCAGATCTACAACGTTTGTTTGAAATTGGAAAGAATATTGAGCAAAATATTAAAAATATTGATGGCTTGGCAGATGTTGCTGTAGATCAACAAATAGAAGTTCCTCAAATGCGTATAAAACCAAAACGTCAAATTTTGGCAGCCTACGGAATGACAGTAGGAGACTTAATGGAGCAAGTAGACATTGCCTTTGCAGGTGAAGAAGCAGGTGAAATTTATGAAGGACAAAAATATTTTGATTTGGTAGTTCGGTTAAAAAAGGAATCTAGAAACACCATTGAAAACATTAATACTACCTTAATAAGTTTACCCAACGGAGCCCATACAACGTTAAGTCAATTGGCAATTATTGAATCTGTAAGTAGTCCTAATACTATCAATCGCGAAAATGTACAACGAAAAATAGTAGTTGCAGCGAATGTACAAGGACGAGATTTACGAAGTGCGGTAAATGAAATAAAGCAAACAATAGCAAGCAACGTTTCAATACCTGAAGGATATAGAGTTCAATATGGAGGTCAGTTTGAAAGTGAATCAAAAGCTTCAAAATTACTTCTAGCTACAGCTATAATAGCAATAGGAATTATTTTTATGCTGTTGTATTTCGAATTTAAAAATGTAAAATTAGCCTTTGTTGTATTAATAAATTTACCTTTAGCTTTAATTGGTGGTATTCTTATCATTTATTTCACTTCTGGGATTATAAGTATTGCTGCAACAATAGGATTTATAAGTCTGTTTGGAATTGCAACTAGAAATGGTATTTTATTGGTATCACGCTACGAAGATTTAAGAAAAAAAGGCATAGAAGGCTTTCAACTTATTAAAAATGGTGCCTTAGATAGGTTAAACCCAATTTTAATGACTGCCTTTACAACCGGTTTGGCTTTAATACCTTTAGCATTAAAAGGAGGTGAGCCTGGTAGTGAAATACAAAGCCCAATGGCGGTAGTTATTTTAGGAGGATTGTTATCTGCTACTATTTTAAATTTGGTGGTTATACCTTGTGTATATCAATTGGTGATTCAGAAAAAAAAATAGACATAAAATACATCTGTTAAACTCACGGTACAAGTGTTAAAATAATAAAAGACCATCTTATTTTTAAAAATATAAGGTGGTCTTTTAACATATGTTTATTTCTTTTCAGCTAGTACCTTATTATACAACCTAAGTTCTATCTAAAAAAACAGATGGAGTATTGAACAATAAATAAAACAAAGCCAAATAAAGAAGCAATCTCATATGTAGGTAGTTTAAATAAGTCATAATAGGCCTATTTAGGTTCCTAGTAAAACCCTATTTCCCCTTTCAAAATAGTGCAAATCTAAACTCCAAAACTAATTTCAACCTTAGTATTCAATGCATATCCTACTTTATTGAAGTATTAAAACGGTATCAAATTCTCATAAAAATCAACATATTTTAATAAAACAATAATAAACGGTTAAAAACTAGCAACTT
>JAESRX010000073.1 GCA_016764435.1 Flavobacteriaceae bacterium
AAGTTGTAAGCAAACAAAAAACAGTCCAGCATATAAAGCTTTTTTAACCCAAGAGCATCGTTTTGTGTTAAATGAATGCGAGCTTACTTATAACGAAAAACCATTTTATATTGGGATGCCTTTAAAAGACCTTCAGAAAACATTTGGGACAGATAATATTAATGAAGAAAATATAAATAATTATAAAATTGATCCCTACTATTTATTCTATCCTAAAAAAGGGGTTATGGCATTAATTGAAAACCATAAACTTCGAGATATATATGTATATATGAAAAATGATGATTTTCAAGAATTAATAATTCTAACAGGCAATCAAAGTATCATAGTAAACGAGGCAATTTTATCTCAAACGGATAAAATGCACGAGTATATAAAAAGAGCAGGCTTTAGTTTTAATGATTTTTTGCTATCAGGTAATGGTTATGAACAACAATACCGTTGCGGGGAGGATACATTAATCTATGTTATAGGATCAAAATTATACCGCGAGCGTTTTGGTAGTGGCCATCTCTATACCAGTGGGGATTGGCTTTTAAAAGAGACCAATACGGTTAATTATATTCATATTTATAAAAAAGATTAATGCAAAACCAACCCTCCAAGAAAAATCATATGTCATTCCTGGAAAAAAAGAGGTGTGCACTTTGTAAATAAGCTCTTATAAAACAATGAATTTGCTATATTGTGATGAGAAATCTAGTTTTTTAGAAAAACTTTAAAAAGAAAGTGTATGATGTCCTTACTTATGTTTTTAGTAGCCAATTTAGATGGATTAATGATTTATTTATTTGTCATCATGATCAGTCCCGCTATTTTGTTTATGATTATTGGAATTGTTTTACGTTTAAAAAAATATCTTAGAGGAAGTAAGATTTTTTTTATAGTGACAGGAGTATATTTGTTAATTAGTAGTGGCTTTTTTTATGCTATAATTGCTTAATGTCAACGGGTTTTAGTGATAGTGACTTTTCTTTTAAATAGTAAAGGGATGTCAAAAAAAGGCACCCCTTTTGGTAAAACTGATTGTTTTATTTCGCACTTACACAGGAAGGGACAAACTTAGATACATCACCTTCGTATTTTAAAATGTCACGTACAATACTTGAACTAATGAAGGAGGTTTGTGCAGAAGTTAATAGGAAAATAGTTTCTATTTGAGAAAGTTCTCTATTCGTGTGTGCGATGGCTTTTTCAAATTCAAAATCTGCAGGATTTCTAAGGCCCCTCAAAATAAAATTGGCACCTATTTTTTTGCAATAATCAATGGTCAATCCTTGGTAAGTATCTACGCTGATTTTGGCTTCATTTTTAAATGTATTTAATATAAATTGTTTGCGTTGTTCTAAAGGGAACATATAGCGCTTGTCAGAATTTACGCCGATAGCAATAATAATTTTATCAAATAAAGGCAAGGCTCTTTCTATGATGTCTACGTGTCCATTTGTGATCGGGTCAAATGACCCTGGGAAAATTGCGATTTTCATTTTTTATGTTTTTAAAGCGATGGTTCGCTTGTTCTATTGGTTGTGTCCGTCTATTTTAAAGATGCATAAATAGCATTAGAGAACAACTCTTCTAATGATATGCCTGCAGCCAATGCTTGTTGAGGTAATAAACTAGCATTTGTAAGTCCTGGTACAGTGTTCATTTCTAAAAAGTGAGGCTCTTCATTTATTAAAATAAATTCCGACCTTGAAAAACCACGCATATTTAAACTTTTATAGGCTAATTTCGCGACTTCTCTTACTCTTGCAGCTACCTTATCGGTGATAACGGCTGGAGTCACTTCGTTGGATTTTCCATGGTACTTAGCATCATAATCAAAAAAGTCGTTTTCTGAAATAATTTCGGTAATTGGAAGTACTTTTATTTCGCCTTGGTATTCAATAATACCGACGGACATTTCACGGCCGTCTAAAAATTCTTCTATCAGAATTTGTGAATCTTCTTTATAGGCTTTTTCAATGGCTGCGACTAATAGTTCCTCTTTGTATACCTTCGATATTCCATAGCTGGAACCCGCATTATTTGGTTTTACAAAACAGGGAAGCCCTACTTTTTTAACAATGGCCTTGGTGTCTATTTTCTCTCCGAAATCTAAATAGTAGGAAACAGCTGTTTGAATGCCGTATGGTTTTACAATACTCAAGCAGTCTCTTTTATTAAATGTAACTGCCATTTGATAAAACGGAGCTGAGGTATGGGGTAAATTTATTAATTCAAAATAGGCTAATAGTTTACCATCTTCTCCTGGAGTTCCGTGAATGGCGTTAAAGACACAGCTGAAAGTTAATTTCTTGCCCGCTATGAGTACAGAGAAATCGTCCTTGTTAATGGGGTGTTCTTTGTCATTTTCATCCACAAGCACCCATTTGTCTTTCAAAATATGGATTTTATGGGGAATAAAATTCGTGTTTTTGAGTGCGTTGTAAACTACATTTCCACTTTGAATAGAAATGGCGACCTCAGAAGAATAACCGCCCATGACGATGGCAATATGTTGTCTCATTGTTTTTTGTTTCTGTATTTATGATGTGCAAATACAAACATACGCTAAAATGCAAACATTTAAAAATTAATGTATTTTGTAACCGTACATTTTATAGTATCTTTGTCAATTCTAAAAACAAACTATGAATTTTTTAAATTTTTTAAAAAGTAAACGCTTTTTAATGCAATTAACGCTTGCAACCGTTGTGATTATTGTTTTTGTGTTTTTATTATTTAAATGGTTAAATGTTTCGACGAATCACAATCAAAAAATTGAAGTTCCAGATTTAAGCAAAAAAGTACTGTTTGAAGTAGGAAATACCTTGAGTGAATTAGGATTAGCCTATAAAATCATCGATTCAGCAAGTTACAATCCAGATTTTCCGCCAAAATCTGTAATTGAGCAGAGTCCGGAAGCAGGAGATTTTGTAAAAGAAAACAGAAAAATATATTTGACATTAAATCCGTCCAATTATAGAGACGTTGTGATTCCCGTATTTTATGGGAAAACCAAACGGAATATATTTCCAGTCCTTACCGCAAAAGGGTTTAGAATCAGTAGCGAGTATCGTTATGTTTCTGATATTGCCTTGGATGTAGTAAGAGGTGTGGAATTTAAAGGGAAAACCCTTAAGGAAGGAGATAAAATACCTAAAAACTCATTATTAACATTGGTTTTAGGAGATGGAAAAGGAAGTGGACGTTATAATTTTACCGAACAAGAAAACTAATGAATCAACCAGAAGAAAAAAACGAATTACACGAGCATTTTAGATATGTAGCTAACGAAGGTCAAGAGCCTTTACGTGTAGATAAATTCTTGATGAATTTTATGGAGAGTGCAACTCGTAATAAAATTCAGCAAGCAGCAAAAGATGGAAACGTTTTAGTAAATGATATTGCTGTGAAATCAAACTATAAGGTAAAACCAAACGATGTAGTTCGTTTAGTTTTAGCATATCCTACGCCAGAACAACTGTTGGTGGCAGAGGATATTCCTTTGGATATAGTGTATGAAGACGACCAAGTATTAGTCGTTAATAAAAAGGCAGGAATGGTGGTACATCCCGGTCATGGAAATTATAGTGGAACATTGGTGAACGCATTAATTCATCACTGTGAAAATGTACCAATGAACAGTAACGACCGTCCAGGTTTAGTACATCGTATTGATAAGGATACCAGTGGTTTACTAGTGATTGCGAAAACAGAATTGGCCATGGAAAAATTGTCAAAACAATTTTTCGATAAGTCTACCAAGCGTATTTATCATGCATTGGTATGGGGAAATGTAAAAGAAGATACGGGTACGATTGAAGGAAATGTAGGACGCAGTCTAAAGAATAGACTACAAATGAGTGTTTTTCCAGATGGAGATTTCGGGAAACATGCAGTCACACATTATAAAGTATTGGATCGTTTTAGCTATGTTACTTTAGTGGAATGTCAGTTAGAAACAGGACGTACACATCAGATTCGTGCGCATTTTAAATACATTGGACATACCTTATTTAATGATGAGCGTTATGGAGGTGAAAGAATATTAAAAGGAACTACGTTTACGAAGTACAAACAATTTGTAGACAACTGTTTTAATATTTTACCTAGACAAGCCTTGCATGCTAAGACCTTAGGTTTTGTACATCCAACTACAGGAGAATTTATGGAATTTAATTCAGAAGTCCCTGCAGATATGAAGGAATGTTTAGACAAATGGATGAACTATACAGAAAATCAAAGAGCTTAATTTTCTGATAGGAATCGTATAAAAATAAAAATCCTCTTAATTGAGGATTTTTTTATACTAGAAATTCTGACGCGTTTTTAAATGTAATTTATCTAAAAAGATATAGTAATTTACACCTCTAAATAAAGACCTAACATCTATGAAAATAGTTATATCTCCCGCAAAATCATTGGATTTTGAGACTACGGTACCAACGCAAAAATATACGGAAGCTATCTTTCTAAAAGAAGCGCAAGTATTGAGTAATATACTCAAAAAGAAATCTCCTGAGAAAATAGGGGAGTTGATGCATATTTCAACTGCCTTGTCAGAATTAAATTGGCAAAGAAACCAGGATTGGAGATTGCCTTTTGACTTAGAGAATGCAAGGCAAGCTGTTTTTGCTTTTAAAGGAGAGGTCTTCCTTGGCATGGATGCTTATTCGTTATCGGAAGATAAAATTCTGGTATTGCAGGACAAGCTACGTATTTTGTCAGGACAATATGGAGTACTAAAACCATTGGATTTAATGCAGGCCTACCGATTGGAAATGGGGACAAAATTAAAAATACGCAGTAAGGATAATTTGTATAAATACTGGGGAACAAAAATTACGGAAGCCCTGAATACTGAGCTGACTGAAGAGGAGGTTTTTGTGAATTTGGCAAGTAATGAGTATTTTAAATCGGTTCAGGTAAAGAACATAAAAGTACCTGTTATTACGCCAGTTTTTAAAGATTATAAAAATGAGAAGCTAAAAGTGATTAGTTTTTTTGCCAAAAAGGCAAGAGGTCTTATGGTACGTTTTATTTTGGATAATAATATTGAAACAGTAGAGGGGCTGAAAACGTTTAATAGTGGTGGTTACGGGTTTGATCAGAAATTATCTACAGATATGGAATTGGTTTTTACAAGGTAAATAACTCTAAAATATACGCATAAAAAAACCTCGCAATTGCGAGGTTTTTTTATGTTTGGATACTTGTTTATTCGTAAATAGCTTGTTTTCCAAATTCTATTACTAATAGGTAATATACAATAGCTCTGTATTTATTACGATTAGATTTTCCTATTTTTTCAATAACTGTTGCAATAGCAGCATCTAATTTAGGTCCATCAGCTAATCCTAATTTTTTAATTAAGAAGTTGTTTTTTACAGTCGCTAATTCTTTTTCATCTGATCCAGATACAGTTTCTGCGTCTGCTTTATAGATAGAAGGGCCTAATCCTTTAGTAACCTTTCTAAGTAAAGCAGCATCGAAGCTTAAACCTAGTTTCTTCATTGATTCTTCGTATTTTTCTATTTTTTCATCAAATTTACTCATTGTAACAATTTTAGTAGATTAAATATTTTTTTTTCAATACTCAAATATAGGAATTAATTGTTACTAACAAAACTATTTTCTAGCAATCTGCTATATTTACACTTACTGCGAGCCCCCCTTCAGATGTTTCTTTGTACTTGGAATTCATGTCTTTTGCCGTATTCCACATCGTTTCTATCACCTTGTCTAGCGGTACTTTAGCGTTCGTGGTGTCCAATGCGAGTTCTGCAGCGCTTATAGCTTTAATGGCTCCCATGGCGTTGCGTTCTATGCAAGGAATTTGTACGAGTCCCCCAATAGGGTCACACGTAAGCCCTAAGTGATGTTCCATGGCAATTTCTGAAGCGTTTAAAACTTGTTCAGGAGTTCCTCCTAACAGTTCACATAAGCCTGCGGCCGCCATCGCGGAAGAAACACCTATTTCTGCTTGACAGCCTCCCATGGCGGCGGATATAGTCGCACCTTTTTTAAAGATACTTCCTATTTCACCAGCAACTAAAAGGAATTGTTTTATTTCTTTAAAGCCCGCATCGTGGTTCTCGATGGCTAAATAATACATGATAACGGCTGGGATAACTCCAGCGCTTCCGTTGGTGGGCGCAGTTACCACACGTCCTAAACTTGCATTCACCTCATTTACACTCAAGGCAAAGCAACTGACCCATTTTAATATTTGTCTAAATTTAACGTCGGTATTTCTAATGGAACTTAGCCATTCGTTCGGGTTTGAATAGGTGGAATTCGTTAATAATTTTTGATGCATAACAAATGCACGTCGGGTTACATTAAGGCCTCCAGGAAGTATTCCCTCTGTATGACAACCGATATACATGCATTCTATCATGGTGTCCCAGATCCGTTTGATTTCATGGTCTATCGCGGTGTCAGGTTTTAACGAACGTTCATTTTCTAATACGATTTCTGAGATCTTTTTATTTTCTGTAATACAGTAGTTGGAGAGTTCCAAGGCTGTCTGTATGGGGAAGGGGAAATTATTATGCAGTGTGGCTTTCGATTTACTATTGCTGCGTTCTTCTTTGACTACAAAACCTCCTCCTATAGAATAATAAGTTGTTTTAATTGTTTTTAAGTCTTTTGTTATTCCAGTGAACGTGAGTCCGTTCGAATGAAATTTTAAGAACTCTTTATTAAAAACGATGTCTACTTTAGGATGGAAGGAAATATCAAATTCATTATTAAAACTTAAGGTATGATTGTCCATTACCTCCTGCGTGATTTTAGGAAGTTCAGTTACAGGAATGTATTCGGGATCTGCCCCAGTCAAACCTAATATAATGGCTAGATCTGTAGCGTGGCCGATACCAGTGAGTGATAAGGAACCATATAAGTCTACTTTTACATGTGTTATATGTTTAAAGTCACCTGTTTCTTTGAGTTCTTTTATCCACCGTTCAGCTGCTCGCCATGGACCTAAGGTATGTGAACTAGAAGGACCAATTCCTATTTTAAGCATGTCAAAAATTGAAATACATTCCATAATTTAAAATTTAAAAGTGGGAAATTCCCGTGTAGTACTAATCGAAAACGTTTTCGGTTTTGTCGGATTTAAGGCAAATATAGGCTATTTAATAGGCGTGCGACTAGATTTTTTGTCAATTAAATTCATTTAAAATAAACCTTGAAGTTTTTATAAAAGCGGGATGTAAACCTGTCATAATTCTCAATAAACGGGACAGAAACTACCTGAATTCTTAATTGTTTTTTTCTTTTCTGTCAAGATGTCAGTAATTTTTTATTGGCATAATCATTGCCAAATTACCTGTGTTGAATAAAATTAAAAATACATAAATTAAATTATATATTATGAGTAAAATAATTGGAATTGACTTAGGTACTACCAACTCTTGTGTTTCTGTAATGGAAGGAAATGAGCCAGTGGTAATCCCTAATGCAGAAGGAAAGAGAACAACACCGTCTATCGTTGCATTTATCGAAGGTGGTGAGCGTAAAGTTGGAGATTCTGCAAAACGTCAAGCAGTTACAAATCCAATAAAGACTGTGTATTCTATCAAACGTTTTATGGGTAACAAATACTCTGAATGTACGATGGAAGCAGGACGTGTTCCTTACACAGTAGTAAGAGGTGATAATGATACACCACGTGTAGATATTGATGGTCGTATGTATTCGCCACAAGAAATATCTGCAATGATTTTGCAAAAAATGAAAAAAACGGCCGAAGATTACTTAGGTCAAGATGTTACTGAAGCAGTAGTGACTGTACCGGCATATTTTAATGATGCACAGCGTCAAGCAACGAAAGAAGCAGCTGAAATTGCAGGATTGAAAGTACGTCGTATCATCAACGAACCAACTGCAGCTGCATTGGCTTACGGATTGGACAAAAAAGGAATTGACCAAAAAATCGTTGTTTTTGATTTTGGTGGAGGTACGCATGATGTATCTGTATTAGAATTAGGAGATGGTGTTTTTGAAGTATTAGCTACGGATGGAGATACTCACTTAGGTGGAGATGATGTAGATCAAAAATTAATCGACTGGTTGGCTGAAGAGTTTAAAGCAGAAGAAGGAATTGACTTACGTAAAGACCCAATGGCTTTACAACGTTTGAAAGAAGCTGCTGAAAAAGCGAAAATTGAATTATCTGCTGGAACTAGTACTGAATTTAACTTACCTTATGTAACGGCTACTGCAAGTGGACCAAAGCACTTGGTACGTAAAATGACACGTGCTAAATTTGAGCAATTAATCGACGATTTAGTAAAAAGAACAATCAAGCCATGTAAAACTGCTTTAGATGCTGCTGGATTAACTACTTCTGATATCGACGAAATTATTTTAGTTGGTGGATCTACTCGTATTCCTGCAGTTCAGGAAGCAGTAGAGAAATTCTTCGGAAAATCACCTTCTAAAGGAGTGAACCCTGATGAGGTTGTTGCAGTAGGAGCAGCGATTCAAGGTGGAGTTTTAAGTGGAGATGTAAAAGATGTATTGTTATTAGACGTAACTCCATTATCTTTAGGTATCGAAACTATGGGGAATGTAATGACGAACTTAATTGAGTCTAACACTACGATTCCAACAAAAAAATCTCAAGTATTCTCTACGGCTGCTGATAACCAACCATCGGTTGAAATTCACGTATTGCAAGGAGAGCGTGCTATGGCAGCAGATAACAAATCAATCGGACGTTTCCATTTATCAGATATTCCACCAGCACAACGTGGAACTCCTCAAATCGAAGTAACTTTTGATATTGATGCAAATGGAATTATCCAAGTATCTGCTACTGATAAAGCAACTGGTAAGTCGCAAGATATTCGTATCGAAGCTTCTTCAGGTTTGACAGAAGAAGAAATCAAAAGAATGAAAGCAGATGCGGAAGCAAATGCTGAATCTGACAAGAAAGCGAAAGAATCTGCAGAGAAAATCAACGGAGCTGATGCTATGATTTTTCAAACAGAAAAACAATTAAAAGAGTTTGGTGAAAAATTATCTGATGATAAGAAAACACCTATCGAAGCTGCTTTAGTTGAATTGAAAAAAGCACATGAGGCTAAGGATATCATATTAATTGATACTGCAATGGAAGCTATCAACGAAGCATGGAAAAATGCTTCTGAAGAGATGTACAAAGCAGAAGAAGCCGCTAAAGGTGGCGCTACAGAAGAAGCACCAAAAGCTGAAGCTGATGATGTTCAAGATGTAGATTTTGAAGAAGTAAAAGAAGAGTAATCTTTTACTGATTTTTTATAAAAATAAAGCCTCCCTATAATTAGGGAGGCTTTTTTTATGCCCTGTAGTTTGGAGAGCTTGTGTTGAGTGTCCTATCGTTGACGTTTTTCTTTTAAGTCGCTATTCGATCCTGATTTTGAATGAAAAAAATAAAACTTCACTCGAATTGATGATAAGAATCCATCATTATTTTTACTTATTTTAAAAATAATAATTCCTCTTTCGGACAGGTATTCAATTACTGCATTGTTCGGAAGCCAATTCTATTTCCAATTAATTACTGGCTCAGACCAAGCAATGGTTTTAAAATATGACACAGTATTTCCTGTTTTATTAACAATGTGTTTATTATTATTGAACCGCGCGTAAAGCATCGATATTTCCATAACCGAATCTCGAACTTTTATACGGGTAAAAATCAGCAGATTGTTTTAGTTTATGCAAAATTTGACTCCTTGTCCATGTAGGGTGTCTGGCCCATACTAAAGCAGCAATTCCTGCAGTGGTCGCTGTAGCCGCAGAAGAACCTCCCACATAATTTTCTTGACCATTGTAAAAACCTAATGCAAGTACATGTCGGTTTGTATTGCTAGCACGTTCCATAATAATGGTGAAATCTATTTTAGAACCACTATGGCATGTTTTACAGTCTTGATAGCTTTGGCCGTCTTTTACTCCTGTAACCGCTACGGTTTCACTCATAGAAGCAGGGAAGATAACACCATACCAAGTTGTGAAAGAAGTAGAAGTTCCACCAGCAGCAAAAATTAATTTTCCTTTGCTGTGAGCATATTTAATGGCATCTCGGATATTCCCAATACTCCATAAGTATCCAACAGACATGGATATTATTTTTACATCGCTGCGGTTTGCAAGTTGGATTAACGCTTTAGTGACTCCCTTTCGCTCGTGGTAATCATTTAGAACTACGTCTTCAGTAGCTCTGTAGGCAATTAAATTTGAATTGTATGCAACTCCTATTGCTTGTCCATTGTCATTTCTTGGGGCTGCTATAATGGAGGCCATGGAGGTCCCGTGTCCACATAAATCATGAGGTCCATCATAATTAGAAGACCACCACCAAGAAGAATCAATAAAGGTTCCGTATTTTTCTACCGTTCTACCGTAAGAGTATCCATCATTGAATCCTGAGCTGTTAAGAAGTGTTTGGCTTCTAGAGACGCCCGTGTCAATAAGCCCTACAGTAATTCCTTTTCCTGTGGAGTATCTCCAAGCGCTCGGGACGTTGTGTCTGCTAAGATGCCAAGATATTTTAGCGTTGTTTGGAGAGGTGGTTGTGTAATCAGCTCCATAGATGTAATCGCTTTCCTGGGAACATCCAGATCCATTGAATAAAGAAGACGTAGCTGTGGAAGTGAATGTTGAATAGCCTATAGGTTCTATGTAGCGAACACCTTCCGTATTCCGAAGTTCTTTGATCGTACTTAGTTTTCCTACTTGTACGTCCAAGACGTTAATTACGTCGTAGTCTGTGATTGTTGCATTTTCTTTACTGAGCCCTTCGTTCTTAGTTACAATGGCGAGTAATTTGTTTTTAAGACTTGTTAATTGAGCATCTGGACTGGAAGAAAAATACGCTTCTTCTTTACCATAACCTATGGAAAGAATTTTCTCTCCATGTACTAACGCACTCCATAAGGTATGGTCGTCTACATTCTTCCAGCTAAAAGTTCCATGTGTAGAAAGAGATTCTTCAATGATTGCATTAATCTTAGCCTCGCTTAAGGGTTCATCATTAGTGACTGTTGTTTCGATTGTTGGTTGTTGTTCAGTTGTTTCGTTTTCACTACATGACAGCGTGAAAATACTCACGGCAGCCGCGAGTATAATGTGTTTTACTTTCATAGTTTTTTTTTTTTTGAATTATGTAAATATAATAAAAAAAAGACACAACTACCTGTGTGTGAGTCGGTACGTGTTTTGTAAGCTTAGGGTCTGTATTGTTTTTTTGTTTTTGAGTGGTACTTCGAGTGTGTTTTAGATACTACCGTAAATGAAGTCCTTTGCTTGGTTAATTAGGGGTTGAAAATAATGCGATAAGAAATATTTCAAGTGTATATTACCGGAAGAGCTTTAGTGTTTATAATGGTGTATATATGAAGATTTAGAAAGTGGAAGTAAAGGGGTGCTTAAAAATACAGGGTATTTCTAGGAGGCAATCGTTGGTGTCGTATTTCTTTTCTAAAGGGGTGGAGTTGATAATGATAGCCTGTTATGTTCTTATACTTACTCGTGGTGAAAATTTAAAATATAGTTGGTTTTTTTGATGTTTTCTTTTTTTTGAAGGACTTATATTTTGGTTCAATAGCGAAGTTGAGGTAGTAATCCGTCTTAAAAGTAGGAGTATTTACCTCATTTTATGAGATCTTCCAATGCTTTTTTTAAGGTGCTATACTGAAACTTAAATCCAAATTGTATGAGTTTTTCAGGAGAAACTCGAGCCCCATTTAAAACCATTTCACTCATCGTTCCTAGGACTATTTTTAGGACTAAAGAAGGGGTGTTGGGGAGTAAAAAGGATCTTTTATAACGTTTGGTGATGGCTTTAGTGAACTCGGAATTAGTCGTGTGTTCTGGGGAAACAGCATTGTAGATCCCTATAAATTCAGGGGCTTCTATAGCCAGAAGGTATAGTTGACACAAATCGTCTATATGGATCCAAGGCATGTATTGCCGTCCATCGCCTAAGGCTGTTCCAAAATTAAATAGAAAGGTTTGAGATAGTTTTTTTAAGGCGCCTCCATTTTTGGAAAGGACAATTCCGGTTCTTAAAATACTGGTCGGAATGCCTCTTTTTTCAAATTTCAATGAAGATTGCTCCCATGTCTTACAGACGTTTCCTAAGAAATCGTTCTGTGGAGGGGCTTTTTCTGTAAAGATAGTTGGAGAGTTTATAGCGCCATAAAAGCCAATACCAGAAGCTGCGATAAATTTTAGTGGACGGTGGTTTAGTTGTTTCAGTGTTTCTAATAGAAGTGTTGCTCCATTTACACGAGAATCAAGAATGTGTTTTTTTCGTGCTGCGGTCCATCGCTTGTCTGCAATACCGGCACCTGCCAAATGGATAATGTAGTGTACACTTTTAAGGGCAGCAATGTCTATTTCTTTTGTTTCGATGTTCCAGTGGTAATAGTGATACGCCTTCTTCTGTACGCTGTTTTTAGCACGACTTAAAATACGTACTTGATAGCCTTTATCAAAAAGTAGTTTTGATAATTGGCTACCTATAAGTCCAGTGCCTCCAGTAATTAATACTATTTTGTTCTCCATAAAAGATTTCGCTTTCTTGTAAATATACAGCTAAGTTTACAACTTATATTCTACAGGAAACAGGATGATCCTCGGGGTGATATCCGTTTTTCTGTTAGCAACAATATAGCGACTATAACTATTGCTGTGTTTAAAGTATTGTTCAAATAAATTATTGACAGTTAATTTATTTCAAACATCGGTTTTTTTGTGTTTTTTAAAAAAACCTACGTCACTGAAAAACACGCCTATAACGTATGCAGGTGTATTATATGCGTATTAAGTAAATAGGGGAAGTACCTAAAATGAATGCTTTAGGTTTTGTAAATATATAATTCATGCATTTTTTTAAGGGAAATAAAACATTAAAAAACCAACCATTTCACAACTACAAAATAAGTACCTTCTAAGTGTTCGTGCCTCTGAAGATATAAGAGGTGCTGTAAAGTTCTCCATAGATAAGTTTGGAATTCACCAAGCGGGTACTTATCGTAAAGGATTATTGTCATTTTTAAATGACTTCGGTGAAACTCTTGAAATTGGAAGAGAATATATTGCAATTAAAGGGTATGTGCTATAAAGATTTAGATTTAAAGCACATACAGTGTTTTAGTACCCATTGGGAGGAAGGATACTTATAGTGCATGTTCTTGGAAATAGAATGCGTTTTATAAAATATTTATAGTCTAAATAAGTACTATAAAATCGGCAATCATTTACTTGTATAGTATGATAAAAAAAACCAGCTATTTGTAAAAACAAAATAGCTGGGTGTACATAAAAATTGGGGAAATTTGACACTTTTCTATGGGGCAAAACAAACGGGAAAGTATTGTTTTGTAGAAAGTGCTATTACTTTAAATTAAAAACATCTTCAAATTTTAATGTCTTTACATTTTCCATCCCTAAATCAATGGCTTCTTTATTTAATGGAATTAAGTGGTGGTAGCGTTCTGGTAAAGATTTTTTCAACCCTTCAATAACGTTCTCCAATTTAACAATCGGTTTTACTTTTAGGAATGCACCTAGAATTACCATGTTAAAAATCTTTAAATTCCCTTTTTCGGTGGCCAATCTATTTCCTTCTATTTGAAAGATGTTAATATCAGTACGTTTAGGGTGATCTGTTATTCCGTTTGGATCGTAAATTAAGACACCTCCTGGTTTTACAGCTTCCTCAAACTTATCCATACTTTGTTGGTTCAAAATAATGGCGCTATCAAATATCTTTAGATAAGGTGAGCTAATGCGGTCGTCACTTAGTATAACGGTTACATTTGCGGTACCTCCACGCATTTCTGGTCCGTAAGAAGGCATCCAACTTACTTCCTGGTCTTGCATGATGCCAGAATAGGCTAATATTTTACCCATGGAAAGTACACCTTGACCTCCAAATCCTGCAATTATAATTTCTTCTGTCATCCTGATTTATTTTAGTTTACCATTCACTTTAATATCACCTAATGGATAGTAGGCAAGCATGTTTTCTTCTAGCCATATATTTGATTCTGTCGGAGTCATTTTCCAACCAGAATTACAGTTCGATACGATTTCTACAAAAGAGATTCCTTTGTGTAAACGGGTGTTTTCGAAGGCTTTTTTCAATGCTTTCTTTGCTTTACGTACATGTTTATGTGTGTGAACCGCTTGACGGGTCGCGTAATAAACACCAGGTAAATTGGAAACTAACTCGGTCATTTTAATAGGAGCTCCTGTTAATTCTTCCTGTCTTCCGAAAGGAGAAGTAGAGGATTTCATTCCTTTTAAAGTGGTGGGAGCCATTTGTCCACCTGTCATTCCGTAAATTCCATTGTTTACAAAAATGATGACGATGTTTTCACCTCTATTACAAGCGTGAATAGTTTCAGCAGTTCCGATCGCTGCTAAATCACCATCCCCTTGGTAAGTGAATATATATTTTTCTGGCCACAATCTTGAAATGGCAGTGGCAACAGCAGGTGCTCTACCATGGGCCGCTTGTGTCATATCAATATTCATGAAGTCATAAGCCAATACAGAACATCCTACGGGAGCAACTCCGATAGTGTCTTGAATAATACCCATTTCGGCAATTACTTCCATGGCTATATTATGCGCGGTTCCGTGTCCACATCCTGGGCAGTAGGACAAGCACGTATCCGTCATTGCTTCGGTCTTACTAAATACTTTGTTCTCTGGTTTTATGATGTCTAACAGTTCCATTGTTTATGATTTTTTGTTCTAATGCTTCTAAAATTTCTTCTGGTGTGTGTATAATTCCTCCGGTACGTCCAAAGTGCTCTACAGGTACTTTGTGCTCCACAGATAAACGTACATCCTCTACCATTTGCCCTGTGCTTAATTCCACACTAAGGAATCCTTTAACACGGTCGGCCAAATCAAATAATTGTTTCTTAGGGAAAGGGAATAAAGTAATCGGTCTTAATAAACCTACTTTATGTCCTTTCTCTCTTGCTAGTTCCATCGCTTTTAATGAGATACGTGCACTAGATCCATAGGCAACCATGATGTATTCTGCATCTTCACAGTTGATCATTTCGTAGCGTAAATCTTCACATTCCATTTGTGCGTATTTGGCATATAAACGATGTACACGCTCTTCTAGTTTTTCAGATTGTAAATCTAAAGAGGTGACAATATTACGTTCACGATCAGGTGTTTTTCCTGTACATGCCCAAGTGCCTTCATCGGCAATTAGTTCTTCGTTTGTTCTACGTGCTTTTTGTGGTCTCAATTTTACTTTTTCCATCATTTGACCTATTAACCCATCGGATAAGATCAATACTGGAGCTTTGTATTTAAAAGCAATCTCGAAAGCATCCTCTACAAAATCTGACATTTCCTGTACAGATGCGGGAGCCAATACATATAATTTGTAATCCCCATGTCCACCACCTTTTACGGCTTGGAAATAATCTGCTTGTGAGGGTTGTATGGTTCCTAGACCTGGTCCTCCACGTGCTACGTTTACTATAACCGATGGTAATTCGGCTCCTGCTAGATAAGAAATACCTTCTAGTTTTAGAGACATTCCTGGACTTGAAGAGGAGGTCATTACTTTTTTACCAGTACTTGCAGCTCCGTAGACCATATTTATAGCGGCTAACTCGCTCTCTGCTTGTAGCACTATCATTCCAGTACGTTTTTCAGGTTGTTCGGCCATTAAATATTCAATCACTTCCGATTGTGGAGTGATGGGATAACCGAAATAAGCATCTGCTCCTGCACGAATTGTTGCTTCGGCTAATGCTTCATTACCTTTCATCAATTTTATTTCTGACATATATTTTAATTAAAAAGATAAAATTAGGATACTTTTACGCGGTATACCGAGATGGCTCTATCAGGACAAACGATTCCGCAGTTTGTACATCCTGTACATGCTTCTGGATTTTCCATATAAGCATAGTGATAACCTTTTCTATTTACTTCTGGCGTCATTCTAATAACGTCTTCTGGGCAAACAGGGATACAGACCTCACAGCCTTTGCATGTTTCACTGTCTACTACTATCGCACCTTTAACTTTTGCCATTTTGATAATTTAGGGGGTGATTAATAGGGGTATTTTTTGTTATTCTCAAAGATATAATCATTAAAATGTATATAGTATGATATTTATCAATATAATTGGTTATTGTCATGATTTGCCCTTACTTATCAACAGGTCGCCTTGACTTAAGGCCATAAAAAAACCACCATACGGTGGTTTTTTTAGTTTATTTAGAATGAGTTAAAAAGCGTATTTAATACAGTTTTTTGTACAATTCAGGGTCAGATTCACTCATTACAGCGTAAATAGCTTCAAAAATGTCATCGTGATTTGGCTTAGAAAAGTAATCTCCGTCAGATCCGTAGGCCGTTCTGTGTTCTTTGGCTGTAATTGTAGTCGGTTTACTGTCTAAGAAATCATAGGCGTTTTGGTTCTCTATGATCTCTTGTAATATATAAGCAGAAGCTCCACCTGGAACATCTTCATCGATTACCATCAATCGATTTGTTTTTTCTATACTTTTTACAATGTCGTGGTTTAAATCAAAAGGGAGTAAACTTTGAATGTCAATAATTTCAATGTCAATTCCTACTTCTGTTAATTGTTGAACTGTCTCTTCAACTATTTTCAGGGTAGATCCATAAGAAACGATGGTGATGTCTGTTCCTTCTTTTACGGTTTCTACAAGGCCAATAGGTGTTTTAAATTCCCCAATATTTGTTGGCATTTTCTCTTTTAAACGATAGCCATTTAAGTTTTCAACAATTAATGCGGGTTCGTCACATTCCATCAGCGTATTGTAAAAACCTGCCGCCTTTGTCATGTTTCTAGGAACTAAGATATTCATTCCTCTCAATAGATGAACAATAGCTCCCATTGGAGATCCTGAATGCCATATTCCTTCTAAACGGTGTCCACGTGTACGTACAATAAGCGGTGCTTTTTGCTTTCCTACCGTTCTGTAATGAAGTGTTGCTAAATCATCACTCATAATTTGGATGGCGTACAATAAATAATCCAAATATTGAATTTCAGCGATTGGACGTAGTCCTCTTAAGGCCATTCCTATTCCTTGTCCAAGAATTGTCGCTTCTCTAATCCCCGCATCTGCGACTCTTAGTTCTCCGTATTTCTCTTGCATTCCGACTAGCCCTTGATTTACATCACCTATGTTACCGGTGTCTTCTCCAAAGATGACCACATTGTCGTTATGTTCGAAAAGGTAGTCGAAATTATTTTTTAAGATAAGTCTAGCATCTACTAACTCTGAGTTTTCATCGTAGGTAGGGAGTACTTCCTTACTGTTTTTAGTTTGTTGAGGACTCTCACTATAGAGGTGGGAGCTAAAGCGTGGTTGTTGTTTGTTTTTATAAGTAGCGACCCAGTGTCTAAGTTCTGTTTTCGCAGGAAATTCTTCATCTCTTACTTGTACGATCACTTTTCGTGCTCGGGATAATAAATCCAATCGTGCAGGATCTCCTATTGCTAAAAGGTCATTACGCAACTTAAGGATAAATGATTTTTGCTTGCTGTTATTTGCTACATTTTCTAATAAGACACCTAGTTTTAAACGTTCCTCTTTAATAGGATTTAAAAAGGCAGCCCAGGCAGTTCTTTTTGCGAGACTAACTTCTTTTTTTGCTTCTTTTTCTATTCGGATAAGATCGTCTTCACTGTCTATAAATGACAAGGTATTTCCTTCTCCGTCTTTCAATTCAAATTGAATGATCCAGTCTCTGAACTTCGAGATACAATCATGTTGACGTTCCCAGATTAAGCGGTCTTTACTCTTATAACGCTCATGGCTTCCAGAAGTAGAATGTCCTTGAGGTTGTGTTAATTCTTGTACGTGAATCAGTACAGGTACATGCTCTTCTCTTGCTATTTTTTCGGCTTGTTGATACACTTCTACCAGTTGTACGTAATCCCATCCATTTACGGTAAAGATTTCATATCCTTTGGTATCATTATCACGTTGAAATCCTTTTAAAATTTCAGAAATATTTTCTTTTGTCGTTTGGTATTTAGCAGGAACTGAGATTCCAAAGGCATCATCCCATACACTGATAATTAAAGGGACTTGTAATACACCTGCAGCGTTAAAGGTTTCAAAAAACACACCTTCTGAGGTACTTGCATTTCCTATGGTTCCCCAAGAAATTTCATTTCCGTTGATAGAAAATTGGGTGTGTCCTTTAATCTCTTCAATGTTTCTGTACATTTTAGAGGCTTGCGCCAATCCTAGCATACGTGGCATTTGACCCGCAGTAGGAGAGATATCAGAGCTTGAGTTGTATTGTTCTGTTAAGTTTTTAAAACTTCCATCTTCGTTTAAACTATGGGTTCCAAAGTGTCCTCCCATTTGTCTACCACCAGACATCGGTTCATTATGGATGTTTGGATCTGCATATAGTCCTGCAAAAAAACGTTGTGGAGTTAGGGCTCCAATGGCCATCATAAAGGTTTGGTCACGGTAATAACCGGATCTAAAATCACCTTTTTTAAAGGCTTTAGCCATGGCTAATTGAGGGATTTCTTTTCCGTCTCCAAATATCCCGAATTTTGCTTTTCCAGTTAGGACTTCTCTACGACCTAATAAACTGCATTCTCTACTGACTACTGCGGTGCGGTAGTCGGCTAGAACTTCGTTTTTAAAATCGATGAAGGATAACTTATCTTTACTTTCGGGTGAAGGGCTTAACTGCATATATATATATGGATTTGTTAGTTTTCGCAAAGATAGTTTTTTTAAGTGATATTTAAAAATGCTTTAATTTTTTTAAATATAATCTAATAATCAAGAATAAATAAGGCTTAAAATACGGAATCATTAACAAATAGATAATTGCAAGCTCTTTTAACTTACATATCAATAAAATCCTCTCCTGAAAAAGTTGATGATTTTTTTAGGCTGAATTGTTAAAACGAATCGTATTTTAGTAGTGTAATGTGCTTCCTGTATTTCCCATCCTAAATTGGAGTGAATAGGAAAGTATACCTCTAGGATTTCATGGATGAAATTAAGTCGGATGCCGTTTTCGTGGGCAAAGTAGATCTTTGCGCCTTTGTTCTTTATCAGTCCAACATCAGCGTAGACTTCTATCCAACGCCATACGCCGATACTGGTATTAAAAGTAGAGATCCATTGATTGGCAAAGGATGTGTTTAGCTTTGATTTAAATCCTCCTTCGGTAGTGATGTGTTGTTGGCTGAAAAAACCACTGGTTTCAGACCTTCCTAAATAGCCGTATTGGAATAAGTAATCTGAAGGACGATCGAGTGCAAAACTGAAAAAATCAGACGTGGTATTGTTATGAATAAATGCGCCGATATACCAGCGGAAATCCAATTGACGGTTCGTGTTTGTGAGTTTTCTATAACGAGCGTCAAAACTGAATTTTGAAAAGTTTTTGGCAAATTGAAATCCTGAATACAACCGAACATCATTAATGATCTCTGGTTTGGTGTATTTATAGCCAATATTGAGAATGTGATAGTTGTTTATTTCTTTTACAATAGGTTTACTAGGATCGGCTTGTTTATTTACGTTGACTAGAGAGGCTATGATACTACTTCCTCCAACATCGCGAAAGCTTTTTCTTTTGAATGAAATAGACCCGAAATTACTGAGCCGTGTATACCTTAGGCCAGGAGCGTATTGATACCTGTTCCCGTTGGAGCCAATAGTAAAGTTTTCAATAGAAGAAGTCTTAGGTGAGTACTTATAAAGTACAGAAAAAGACCCGTTTATTTGCCCGCTTTTACTTCCGTAAGTAGGGGTGATGATATAGTTAAACTCTTTGTTTAAAAATGATTTATTGGAAAATGAAAGGCCGAGTAGCATACCGTCATAAAAGTTGTAATCCACTTGTGGGTTTAGAAAAACCTGATTAAAATAGGGGTTTTCTAAGTCTTTAAATAGTTTAAATTGTATCGGGCGATTTAAAAGTTTTGAACGGCTACTCTTCCAATTGTCTCGGTTATTGTATTCTGGATATAGGTATTCGTAATTTAAAGAGAGTTTATTGAATCCATTTTTTTTGACATAAACAATCGCACTTGAATCTATCGGTTGCAACCATCGTTTAAATTTGATTGTTTGGTCTTGGATTCCGTAAAGTAATACGGGGGCTTTAAAAGCACGCTTGTTTTTAATGGTTACCGCTAGGGAATCTCCCATATCGACAACCTTGTTTATGGTGTAATCAATCTTTTTAGAAGTGTTGAGGTAATAATTACTAAAATAAGAGAGGTCTTTATCCGTTCGTTTTTCCAATTGTGCTAAGAAAAGAGAGGGCTTTATTTTTTTTGACAAATTGTTCTTAAAAAAAGTAAGTATCTCCTGCGGAACAATGGAGTCTCCAAGATATGCATCGATATAACGTAGGCCGAGACCTGCTTTGTATTTTCCTACTATTTTCCGATTAAAAGTAGAGAGAGAGTCTGCACGTGTTGTAAGTGGTTGGTCTAGGTTTTTACGTGCTGAAAATTGATAGACAAAAGGGTATTTGTCATTAAAGTTGGCATGGGCGATGTTGAATTTCCTAAGGCCCCATACCTTGGAAAGTTTGCCCAATATTTTTTGATTTGGATACTGCTTTTCTACATATTTAATCATTAAATAAGTTTGTAAACCATCCGTTAGCCAATAGTCGTAGCGTTGGTTTACAAGAACTAGCTGGTCTATGTATTTTTTAGTTAGGACCTTAAATAATTTAATATCCCATTCGAATTCATTGCTAAATGGCGCAAAAATGGAAGGGAGTTGGTTCCATCCATATACGGGGTTTTTATCGTATGAGATTCGGTTTATAAACAGCTTTTTATCAGGGTAATCTCCTAGGTATTGCTGCAGGAAATCCAGCTGGGTTTGTACTATTTTTTCTTTGAGATCTGTACTTAGTTCTCCTGCGCTTAGGTTGGTGACTAGGGTCAGGTTTTTTGTTGTAATCTTTTCAAATTTCGATTGGCTAGAGATGGCTATTTCTACCCCTGTTTTGTGACTTCCTTTAAGGCGGTAATTCTTGTAATTATTAAAAAAAGAATGCTGGCTATGGAGGTTTGAATGGAGCTCATACTTTAGGGGTACAGAAATGTCAATGGAGTAGTCTATATAGTCTACATACATATCATCCATGTTTAAATTACTGAGGCTTTCTGTGTTGGCATCTGTAGGAACGGGAATTAAATACCAATATTTTAAATCGTAGCCATTTTTATGAAAACCGTATTTACTGTATTTGTTTTTAGGAATCTTAAGGGCGTACCATGTTTTTATCTGAAGCGAGTCTTGTGGTTTTAAAGGCGTTTTTAAGGCGATTTTTAAGATGTCAGGAATTTTAGGATGGACCATCCACGGGGTGGAAATACCATCTATAGATAGCGAATGAATCTGTACATATCCTCGGTCCTTCTCTTTGGCAAAGTGAAAAGACTTGGAATAGTCTTCTATAAAACGTTTAGCGAGTGGGCTGTGTTTGTCCTTGTAAGCATTGGCCCAGTTGTAAAATAAAAGGGTGTCTAATGAAGTGTTACTGTTATTTATATAGGTCGTCTTTTGTTGTATTTCTAAGACATGGGTATGTGTATTAAGCACAGCGTTTATCTCAATTTTATGCTGCTGTGCAAACATAAAATTGAGAGATATAAATAGAAACGCTATGGTAATTAGTTGTTTAATGCGTTGGGATTAGAAGTTAGGACTTAAGCTGTATTTATTGTAAAAAGTATCGATAACCTCCAGTACTTCGTCCGAGGTGTCTACTAAAGAAATTAAGGCTAAATCGGCAGGGTTAATGTTCTTTTCTTCGACCAAGGTAGTTTTAATCCAGTCCATTAGGCCTCCCCAGAATTTTCGCCCCACTAAAACAATAGGGAACTTGCCTATTTTTTTTGTTTGGATTAAAGTCATGGCTTCGAAGAGTTCGTCTAAGGTTCCAAAACCTCCTGGCATCACTACAAATCCTTGAGAATATTTTACGAACATCACTTTTCTAACAAAGAAATAATCAAAGTCCAAGCTTTTGTCTTTATCTATATAAGGATTGTCATGTTGTTCAAAAGGAAGTTCTATGTTTAAACCTACAGAAACTCCTTTTCCGCGATGTGCTCCTTTATTTCCTGCTTCCATAATTCCAGGACCTCCACCAGTGATCACTCCGTAACCGTGTTGGGTTAATTGGTAAGCAATGGCTTCTGCTTGTTCGTAGTATTTTTCTCCTGGTTTGGTTCTTGCCGATCCGAAAATACTGACACAAGGACCTATGCGGCTTAGTTTTTCATAGCCATCGACAAATTCGGACATGATCTTAAAGATCGCCCAAGAGTCGTTTGTTTTTATTTCATTCCAAGTTTTGTGCTTGAATTTATTGCGTATTTTTCTATCTTCATTTGTGATCATAGCGTCTGTTTTGTTAAATTAGCTTTTAAATTTGAGAACTCGCTAAGATAGTTCTTTTTTTAAAAAGGTTGCAGTATGACTATTTTTATGTTTAATAATTTCTTCTGGACTGCCTGTACAGAGGATTTTTCCGCCGTTTTTTCCGCCTTCTGGACCTACATCAATAATGTAATCCGCCATTTTTACAACGTCTAAATTATGTTCTATGACCAATACGGTATTTCCTTTGTTCGTCAGCTTATTTAGGACCTCCATGAGCACACGAATATCCTCAAAATGCAATCCTGTAGTAGGTTCGTCTAAAATATAAAAGGTATTCCCAGTGTCTCTTTTGGAGAGTTCTGCCGCTAATTTGATGCGCTGGGCTTCACCTCCTGATAATGTAGTAGATTGTTGTCCTAAGGTAATATATCCCAGTCCTACATCTTGGATTGTTTTTAGCTTTCTGTATATTTTAGGGATGCTTTTGAAAAATTCACAGGCATCATTAATCGTTAGATTTAAGACATTGGAGATGGATTTTCCTTTGTACCTGATTTCTAGGGTTTCACGGTTAAAACGTTTTCCTTGACAGGTTTCACAGGTCACATGCACGTCTGGCATAAAATTCATTTCGATCACTCGGACACCTCCTCCTTGACAGGTTTCACAACGGCCTCCTTTTACATTAAAAGAAAAACGTCCTGGTTTATATCCGCGAATAGTCGCTTCAGTCGTTTTTGTAAACAAACTTCTCACTTCTCCAAAAACACCCGTGTAGGTGGCAGGGTTGGATCTAGGGGTTCTTCCGATAGGCGATTGGTCTATCGCAATGACCTTATCTATATGTTCCAGTCCTGTTATTTTTTTATAAGGCATCGGCACTTTTACACCATTGTATATATGTGCATTTAAAATAGGATAGAGGGTTTCGTTAATTAAGGTAGATTTTCCGCTTCCAGAAACTCCGGTCACACAAATAAATGTTCCTAAAGGGAATTTGGCGGTTACGTTTTTTAGGTTGTTTCCTTTGGCACCGGACAAGATTATTTCTTTTCCGTTTCCTTCTCTTCGTTTGCTTGGAACTTTTATGCTACGCTTTCCTGTAAGGTAATCTGCCGTTAAGGTATCGTGTTTTAATAATTCCTTATAACTCCCTTCGCTGACTATTTCACCTCCGTGAGGTCCTGCTCCAGGGCCAATGTCTAATACGTAATCTGCATGTTCTATCATGTCTTTATCATGCTCTACGACAATGACAGAGTTTCCTATATCGCGAAGCTTAAGTAAAGAATTAATCAATTTTTTATTGTCTCGCTGATGCAATCCAATGCTTGGTTCGTCTAAGATATACAGAACACCTACCAGTTGAGAACCGATTTGTGTGGCCAGTCGAATGCGCTGTGCTTCTCCTCCAGAGAGGGATTTAGAACTGCGATCTAAGGCGAGGTAGTTCAGTCCTACGTCGAGTAAAAATTGAATCCTAGTCCTTATTTCTTTCAGTATTTCTCCTCCAATTTTTAATTGTCTAGAACTTAGTTTTTTCTCGACATTGTCAAACCATTTGGCCAATTCGTCAATGTCCATCTGCGCTAAGTCAGAAATGTTTTTTCCGTTTATTTTAAAATATAAGGCTTCTTTTTTTAAACGTTTTCCTTGGCAACTTGGACAAGAGACATCATCCATAAACGCTTTTGCCCATCGTTTAATAGAGGTAGATTCACTGTCTTTATATTGACTCTCGATAAAATGAACGATTCCTTCAAAATCTATTTCATAAGAACGTGTAACCCCCATGGCTTTAGAGGAAACATCGTATTTTTCATTCCCGCCATACAGGATGATTTCCATGGCTTTCTTAGGGATTTTACGCATGGGGGCCGCCAAATCAAAATGATAACGTTCTGAGATTAATTGCAGTTGCTTAAAAATCCAGCTGTTCTTTTGAGGGCCTAATGGCGCAATTCCACCGCTTTGTATAGAGAGCGTATTGTCAGGAATAATTTTGTCAATATTCACTTCGTTGATTCTTCCTAAACCACTACAGCTGTCACAAGCTCCCTTAGGTGAATTGAAAGAAAATGCATTAGGTTCAGGGTTTGGATAGGAAATTCCGGTTTCTTCACACATTAAATCCCTGCTGAAATAACGCGGTGTTTCAGTGTTAAAATCGAGAACCATTAGAATGTTGTCCCCAGCATACATAGCTGTTTTAATCGTTTCATCCAGCCGTTTTTGAGACTTTGTATCTATTTTTAATCGATCGATAACTACTTCTATATCATGTGTTTTGTATCGGTCTAAGCGCATGCCTTTTTCTAGCTCTCTAATCTCTCCGTCTACCCGTACTTTTACAAAACCTTGTTTGGCTATTTGTTCAAATAATTCGCGGTAATGTCCTTTTCTGGATTTAATTAATGGCGCGAGAACCATTATTTTTTGGGAGTCGTAGGATGATAAAATCAACGCTCGAATTTGCTCGTCGCTATTGCTGACCATTTTTTTATCCGTATTGTAGGAATAGGCATCAGAAGCTCTGGCAAATAATAAGCGCAAGAAGTCGTAGATTTCTGTAATGGTTCCTACGGTAGATCTCGGGCTTTTACTCGTTGTTTTTTGTTCGATAGAAATGACAGGAGATAAGCCATCTATTTTATCGACATCTGGGCGTTCTAAGCCTCCTAAAAACTGACGGGCATAGGCCGAAAAAGTTTCAATATAGCGGCGCTGTCCTTCTGCATAAATAGTGTCAAAAGCCAAGGAAGACTTACCACTACCGCTCAATCCCGTGATGACAACTAATTGCTCACGGGGTATTTTTACATCTATGTTTTTAAGGTTGTGAACACGTGCTCCTAGTACCTCTATATATTCTTGTTGTTTAGCCATTTAAAAATTGTCAAAAGGGCAAATTTATACAAAATGAATTTAGAAATAAGAGAAGGGGCTTCTTATTTGAAAAAATGCGTCAAAAACACCGAGTAGTGATCGTGTTTTTTGACCTTATGTTTAGGGGGTTCGCCCTGTCACGTTAGAGCTATAGTGGCAAGGTTGAGGTGTAAGTGTATAGATTCTTTACGAAGGAGTCGTTTTCTACGGATCTTTAAAAAAATCAGTAGAAAATTGTATCGTATTCTTCCTGAACTAAAGCATTAATGGGAGTGAGTTCTTTAGTCAACTATTTATAGCGAAAATAAGGGCTTTCATAAAAAACGTGAAGGGGAGTGGTTTTTAGACTTTTTTCAGCAGAAGCCGACCCTGAAATTGTAGCTAAAGGTGGTTCTTTCTTTAATGAATTGCGCCTGAAAGGCGATTGTGTATCCAAAATATCTAGGAACGACTGTCTCTTTTTATATTGAAAAAAGGAGGGCAATGAAATTTTAAAGTTACATTTACTGTTTTAAATTAAGATGTTTCACTAAAAATATATAGGGGGTATGAAGTCGATTTTCTTATATCTATGGATCCTGTTAATCCCATGTTATAACTATGCTCAGGATGCTGTAACGGAAACTAATAACTTGCAGAGTTTATGTAAAATATGGGGGTTTTTAAAATATTACCACCCAAATGTTGCCGAAGGAAAATTTGATTGGGATGCAGCCTTGCTTCAGGTTTTGCCAACAGTAAAAGAAATAGACAACAATGTCGATTTGTCAAATTTTTACATAAAATGGATTCATAGTCTTGGAACTATAAAAAAACGCAGGGTTAAACCGTCTAAAGATAGTTTCGATAAAAATTTTGATTTGACATGGATGGGAGAGGCTAGTTTCTTAACGGACTCTTTAAAAAACAACTTAAAATATATAGAAAGGAATAGACATCAGGGTAAATCACAGTATGTAAAACTCGGTAAGTATGGTGAGATTAAGATACTAAATGAGAAAAAATATAAAACAGTTGACTATCCGGAGGAAGATTATAGACTGTTAAATTTATTCAGGTATTGGAATGTAATAAACTATTTTTATCCCCATAAGTATTTGATGGACACACATTGGAATGTAACTTTAAAGGAGATGATGCCTTTATTTAGGAATGCAGCAACTCGTTTAGAATATCACCTTGCTATGAATCAGTTAGTGAGTCGCCTTGATGATGGACATGTGTATTTTTCTACGCCACAAATTAAGGACTATTTTGGGCCTAAGTATTTGCCGTTTTTATTGACCTATGACAAAAACAGCAATGCAGTTGTCACTAAAATCCTTAATGATTCATTGGCAACACTGAATCATATAGAACGTGGCGATTTATTACTTAAATTTAAGGGGTCGAAAATTGCTACTATTTTTGAAAATACGAAGAAGTATATCAAGGCATCCTCTGTGAATGCCAAATATAGAAAGTTATCCAATACATCCTTGAGGAGTACCGATAGTGTTATTATTGAGTTGCAACGGAAAGGGAAAAAGATTGAGAATAAAATAGCGTTATATGATCCTAAATATTATAAGTATGGGGATGGCTCTAAGGTCAAATGGAAGATTCTAAAGAATAACATTGGGTATGTAAATACAGCGAATGTTAGGATAAAAGAAGTTTCTTTAATGATGAAAAATTTAGAGAAAACAACAGGTTTAATTATTGACATTAGATATTATCCTAGCTATCTTATAAAGGTTCTTTTAAACTATTTATCGGAGGATAGGTCACCTTTTTCGGTACACATTAGCCCAGACATATCATACCCGGGAAAATTTAATTTAACAAAAAATTATAGCGGGAAAAAGAATAAAAACTACTATAAAGGCGCTGTTGTTATATTGGTCAATGAAAATACAATAAGTAGAGGGGAGTATTTAGCCATGGCATTACAATCCTTAAAAAACGTATATACAATAGGAAGGCAAACGGCAGGTTCAGATGGAGAGTTGAGCCGTGTGGAATTTGTAGGAGGATATCGCACTACTTTTACGGGTGTAGGTGTGTTGTATCCCGATGGAAATGAATCACAAAGAAAGGGTGTAAAAATTGACAAAGTAGTTAAATTTCATTTAGATGATTTTATAAAAGGGGAAGATTCCATATTAAATGAAGCGATTTTGTACCTAACTAATAAAAGTAAATAAGACGAGAATGGCATTTTACAATCGCTTACGTCCCTGAGAACTCACTAAAAATAGTATATTGCACTAAAATTTAATACTATGAAGTGGATTCATTCCCTACGTCACTTTTTTGAAAGGCATGGTTTTGCGGTGTCTTCACGATTTTCAGATCGCTTAGGGATAAGTGTTTCAAATGTGCGATTGTTTTTTATTTACATCTCCTTTGTTACAGTAGGTTTATCCTTTGGAGTCTATTTGACCTTGGCGTTTTTATTGAAATTAAAAGATTTAATATATACCAAAAGAACCTCTGTGTTTGATTTATAGTTATGTTCATAAAAAGTAAGTTATATAGAGCGGTGCTGTTATTGTGGGTGATTATTGCTATTGGTGTTTTTGGCTATACTGTTTTTTGGGATTACTCCTTTGTAGACGCCTTGTACATGACTATAATAACCATGACAACTGTTGGTTTTTCCGAAGTGCATTCTTTGGATGGTAACGGGAAATTATTTACCATAGGATTGATCGTTTTTAGTATTAGTTCCTATGGATATGCAGTGACTGTATTGTCTGAATATTTGGCAAGCGGTGTCATTTTTGAACAATTTAAAAGAAAGAGAGTGCAACAACGAATAGATAAGTTAGTAGGTCACACGGTGGTGTGTGGTTACGGACGCAACGGAAAACAGGCAGTCGCTAAATTGAGAGAATTTAATATGCCTTGTTTGGTGATTGATAAAGATCCGGTCGTTTTTAAGGAATTAGAAGCGTTGGGTGTTCCGTATGTGGAAGGGAATGCCATCGAGGACGAATCCTTACTTAGGGCAGGGATTTCTAAAGCGAAGAGTTTAATCGCAGCTTTGCCGTCAGATGCTGATAATTTATTTATTGTGCTTTCAGCACGACAAATTAATAAAGACTTTACGATTATTAGCCGTGCTTCCAATGAGACATCCGTGAGTAAGTTGAGAATCGCAGGCGCTACGAATATTATCATGCCTGATAAATTAGGAGGCGATCACATGGCTTCTTTAGTGGTGACTCCAGATTTAGTAGAATTTGTACAGCGATTGACTATTTCTGAAGAAGGATCTACCAATTTAGAAGAGATTGCAATCAATGATTTACCAAGTCAGTATTTAAATAAAACCATTCGTGATTTAGATTTACGCAGGCAAACGGGCTGTTCAGTGATTGGATTTAAAAAAGCAAATCAGGAGTATATTATCAATCCAGAAGCAAGTACGGTTTTAGAACCAGATACCTATTTAATAGTCTTAGGGCGATTAAAACAAATTCAAAAATTACAAGAGTTATATTAGAATATCACACCTTTTAGAAGGTTCTTTGATATTTATGATAGGTTTACTTGTGATACCTTCATTTTTTTATGATATTGCAGTTCGTTAAAACGAATATAGAACTTAATCATTGATTTATGAAGAAAAAATTCCTGACTATTTTAACCCTTATTATTCCATTTATAACCTTTGCGCAAGAAAAGGGATTAGACAAACAGATAGATGAAGCCTTTGGCAATGCAACGGGGTGGTTTGTTGAATTTATTTTTTATAAAATTCCTTTTTCTGAAAACGTAGAGATTTTTTGGGTATTGTTCCCTTTAATATTAGGGGCTTCCTATTTTACCATCTATTTTAATTTTATAAATTTCAGAGGTTTTTGGACCTCCGTAAACATTGTACGTGGAAAGTATGATGCCTTGGACCATGTGACTTCAGATGTGATGGCAGGTGATTCCACACCGGGAGGTGATGCGATAGAGACGGCTAGGATAGAGGGGCATGAAGGAGAAGTTTCTCATTTTCAAGCATTGACAGCTGCCTTATCTGCAACGGTAGGCTTGGGGAATATTGCAGGGGTCGCTATTGCGATTTCTATAGGAGGTGCAGGTGCTACCTTTTGGATGGTGATTGCAGGTTTTTTAGGGATGGCTTCCAAATTTGTGGAGTGTACCTTAGGGGTTAAGTATAGAGATATAGATAGTGATGGAACCGTGTATGGAGGTCCTATGTATTATTTAACAAAAGGATTGAAGGAAAAAGGACTGGAGCAATTAGGAAAAGTATTGGCTGTTGTTTTTGCGATTTTTGTAATCGGAGGATCTTTTGGAGGTGGAAATATGTTCCAAGTGAACCAAGCATTTCAACTCGTAGAAAGTATTACGGGAGGAGAAGCTTCCTTTTTACATGGAAGAGGCTGGATGTTTGGGCTTGTTATGGCCGTATTTGTGGGAATTGTGATTATTGGAGGGATTCAGAAAATAGCAAAAGTAACGGATAAGATAGTGCCTTTTATGGTGGTTATTTACGTGGCCGCTTCGCTGTTTGTGTTGATTGCCAAATATGATATGATTGGAGATGCGTTTGTTCAAATATTTGACGGTGCATTTAAAGCAGAAGGAATTGCCGGTGGAGTGGTAGGAGTATTGGTACAAGGATTTAGACGTGCAGCATTTTCGAATGAGGCAGGGATTGGATCGGCGTCTATTGCACATGCTGCCGTGAGAACTAAATACCCAGCATCAGAAGGATTGGTGGCTTTATTGGAGCCATTTATAGACACCGTTGTGGTGTGTACGATGACTGCATTGGTATTAATTATAACTGGAAATGTAGCGGCAGATAACGCTTCGTTAAATGATGCCCAGGCTATTTTATTAACTTCAGGTGCCTTTGAATCCGTCATTTCTTGGTTCCCTTACGTATTGACCATAGCCGTTGTGTTATTTGCATTCAGTACAATGATTTCATGGTCTTACTATGGATACCAAGGGTGGGCCTACTTATTTGGAAGAACAAAAAGAATGGAATACGCGTATAAATTATTGTTTTGTGTATTTGTTGTCATTGGCGCAGCCGCTAGTTTAGGATCCGTGATAGGATTCTCAGATGCCATGATCTTTGCCATGATGGTCCCTAATATGATTGGATTGGTGTTGTTAGCTCCTAAAGTGAAGGGAGAATTGACCAAGTATATGAAAGCGATAAAGGCAAGTAAGGCCTAATTAGTATAAAAATGACAGAAAAAAGATCCCACTTTAGGTTTTCCAAAAGCCAGAAGAGTGGGGTCTTTTTTCTACTCCTTATTATAATAGGGATTCAAATAGCCTATATTTATGTTGATTTTGGGACTGCTGAGGTAGCGATTCCTCAAAGTACTGAGGTAAAAATGTTCCTTCAGGAAATGGACTCCTTGAAAGGGATTTCTCAAACTAAAAAATCAGTTAAAATATTCCCGTTTAACCCGAGTTTTTTAAGTGATTATAAAGGAGGGTTATTAGGAATGAGTACGGAAGAGATCAATAGAATATTAAAGCATCGAGAACGTGGAAAGTATATTAATTCTTCCCGTGAATTCCAACAAGTGAGTGGTGTTAGAGATGATTTGCTAGCCACATTAAAGCCTTATTTTAAGTTTCCAGCTTGGGTGACGAATAAACAAGGAGTGACGCACAGGAATAAAGGGAGGAAAGCACTCGTAGGAGTACGAGAGTTAAATACGGCAAGCTATCAAGAGTTGATGCGCGTAGATGGGGTGTCTGAGGCATTGGCTAAACGGATAGTGAACTATAGAAAACGCTTGTTTAAATACAGTGTAAATGAACAATTGTACGAGGTTTGGTATTTAAAAAAGCCTTTGGCAGACAAAATATTGAAACACTTTAAGGTTTTAGTCGCTGTACCACTGAAAAAAGTAAATGTGAATACGGCAAGTTTCAAAGAAATACTGAAGATAGTGTATATAGATTATGAATTGACGAAAAAAATTATGAATTATCGTGATGAAATAGCCGAATACCAATCTTTAGAGGAATTAAAAAATATACCAGGATTTCCAATAGATAAATTCAATAGAATAATATTATATTTGGAAGCTAAATAAAGGATACTAATATCAAAGAGGAAAATTAAATGGGGACATCATATTTCACAGAAGAGCATGATGCGTTTAGGGAAAGTTTTAAAGAATTTTTACAACGCGAAGTCGTGCCACATATTGATAAATGGGAAAAGGACGGGAAGATAGAACGTTTTATTTGGAAGAAATTCGGTGAAATGGGTTATTTCGGACTGCATTACCCAGAGAAATACGGAGGCTTAGACTTGGATTTATTTTATACCGTTATTTTTTTAGAAGAGCTTCAGAAAATTAATTCAGGAGGCTTTGCGGCCGCCATGTGGGCGCATACCTATTTAGCGATGACTCATATCATGAAAGAAGGAAATGAAGCCATTCGTCAAAAATACTTGGTGCCGAGCATCAACGGAGAAAAAATGGGGTGTTTGTGTATTTCAGAGCCCTTTGGAGGATCGGATGTTGCAGGAATGAAAACCACTGCAGTTAGGGAAGGAGATCACTATATCATTAATGGTTCTAAAACATTCATTACGAATGGTCTTTATAGCGATTATTTAGTGGTGGCAGTAAAAACGTCCCCGGACCTAGCACATAAAGGGATGAGTATTTTAATCATGGATAGAGATGCCCCAGGAATCGCTTCTACTAAGTTGGATAAACTAGGTTGGAGAGCCTCGGATACAGCAGAGATATCCTTTGATAATGTAAAGGTGCCTGTGGCCAATTTAATGGGCGAAGAGAATAAAGGGTTTTCTTATATCATGGAACATTTTGCCTTAGAGCGATTGGTGATGGGAGTAAATGCACATGCGAGGGCAGAATATGCCTTGGATTATGCCATCCAGTATATGAGTGAACGAACTGCTTTTGGAAAAAAATTAGACGAGTTTCAGGTATTGCGTCATAAAGTAGCTGAAATGGCGAGCGAAGTAGAAATGTGTAAAGTGTTTAATTACAACATTGCCCATCGTTTAGATAATAAGGAGTATGTCGTAAAAGAAGCGACCATGGCGAAGTTAAATGCGACGCGAATAGCCGATAAAGTGATTTACGAATGTTTGCAGTTATTAGGAGGCTATGGTTATATGGAAGACTATCCGATGGCGCGGTTATTTAGAGACAGCAGATTAGGACCTATTGGAGGAGGAACCTCGGAGATTTTATGCGAAATAATCGCTAAAATGGTGATCGATAAAAAGACCTACAAATCAGCGATAAAATAATTGACTCTTTTTTTGTTTAAAGTGATGTTGAGTTGAAATTAATTGTATATTTGCATCCAATTTAAACGGAAGATTTTGAGAGGAGGTGATAAATTATGTTAATTATTCCAGTAAAAGACGGAGAAAATATCGATAGAGCGTTAAAACGTTACAAACGAAAATTCGATCGTACGAAAACCA
>JAESRX010000023.1 GCA_016764435.1 Flavobacteriaceae bacterium
GTAAAAAAAAATAAGACAGCCTCCCAAAAAGTGAAAGAACTTTTTGGTTCACCGCCTCCTAAAGAAGTAAAAAATGGCGAAGCTTTTATTGAAGGTGATGTGATTAGAACTGATTTGAAGGTTAGAGGAGATGTACTTATTAATGGAACATTAAGTAAAAAGTATCATTTAATCCCTATTGAGGCTGAGGCAAAGTTAGATGTAAAAGTATCTTCGTTTATAGGGGTAGAAAGGATAATTGGCTTTGATAATCAAAAAGGACCTTTTACTCAAGAACGGTTATACTTTTCAGGCTTACAATATGAAATTAAAGCTGAATATAAGGTTGGTGCTTTTGGATATTATCCTGATTTCCTTAATGATAATTATGAGGATAAAGGTAATTTATTAGAGCCTTTTGATTATAAAACTAAACGCATGCATATTATGCAGATATTTAATTAATAATTATGAAAAAAGTAAAGATAAAAAGACTGCTTTTTATTGTGTTAATTATCACAATAAGTTGTGGTCAAAATAAAAAAAATAGAGAAATGGTTAATTATAAAAAAGAAATTAGAAAATTAGCAACATATGAACTTATTAGCTCACCATTATATTTAATTAGGCACAGTATTTCTGGTGGATTATTAGAAATAAGTATTAATAAAAAAATAATATTAAAAAATCATGAATTTAGTGTTAAATCTCAAAAGCACGAGTTTATAAATCATTTGTTAAAAAGAAATAATAAACAAGAAGTTTCAATTAAAATGTTTCCACCAGTCTCTGAAAAGTTTGATAGCAATTCTAGTTTTTCGTTAGAGCTAAGTAAGTTTGAATCTAAAGATAATTGGGATAACTGGATTGATGATAATCAACAAACAATAATATTGAAGTACAATACAAACGATGTCAAAAAAAAACCGAATGGTTTTCCATTAACTGAAAACGGAAAATTTAGGCGTAAAGTAAACATTGAAGGTTTGCTGTATTTTGAGAAAAAAATTGAATTTGAAGCAGAAATGCCTTTTGAAAACGAAGTCTTGTTAAATGGGAAAGAACTAAGTAAATTAGATTCAAAAACTCTTGAAGAAAAAGTATTATTAGAATATCAACGTTTTGCTAATAGTGTGGAAAATAAAGAAGAAAATATCTATTGGAAAATGTATTATAGTAAAATTGCATATTTTTCTAAAGCAAATTTTTTAACAAAGAAGGATATCGATGATTTGATAAAAGAAGGTGAGATGTATTATAATAAGATGTCTTATTTACCTATAGAAAACTATGAAATGAAGTTTTATGATGAAGGACGTTTGGTGTGTTTTGAGAGTAAAAGTAATGAACTAGAGTTCAAAGGTAAATCACCGCTCGTTGCAACGGCGGTAAATCCGAAGAATCCTAGTGATGTCTTCAAGAACCCAGTTCAATTTTATTTTTACATGCCAAAAGATAGTGATGAGCTAAAAATAATGTATTAAAAACACAATAATGTCATATATTAAATATTTGGGGTTTATTTTTATGTGTATTATCAGTATGTCTTGTAATTCACAAAAAAAGAACAGCGCGGGTGTCACTAATTATAAAGAAAAATTTATAAACCAGATGGCGCGGACATACCACGAACGTGATAGCGCGGATTTGCAATCCGTGCCCACAAAGAGAGTTACACCAGTCCGACCAAAACAAAGCTTTACATGTGGTAAAACAAAATAACACAGCTGCCCAAAAAATGGAGAGCCTTTTATAGATGGTGATGTAATTAGAACTGATTAGTTACAGACTTTGTTGTATATGGTAAATTGAGTTTTAATATAGCTGAAGTATCATATCATACATTTGATAAAAAATGGAGTGGGAAAAGCCCCCGTTTTACATCTGAAGTAGAAATGGGTATTGATGTTGGAGGAAGTGTGGCTGTTGATACTTGGTTCATTTCTGGTGAAGCTGTTTTGTCAGCTAAAGCGAGAGCAAAATTCAAATTAGAAGGAAGGTATAATGAAGATGAAGATAAAAAAATTATTGAATTTGTATTTGATGGGTTTCAAATAAAGGTAGAAGCATATATTAAAAGAAGTAGAAGAAATGGAAGGTCTAGTACTCCTAAAAAAAATGATCCTATTAAGTTTTTAGAAGGATTGAAAACAGAATTTGAATTATAATGAAAAAAACAATAATCATAATAGTTTTATTATTAATAGGCTATAGTTGTAAACAAAAGGAAAAAAACATGAGCAATATTTTAAAAACTGAAAAAGAGTATATGTATGGTATAGATTTAATGTTAGATTTATCGTTTGAATTGTATATTGATGACATACTAGTTGGAAGTAGATTTGAAAAGTCAAGGACTATTATGGTTGTAGATATTAATGAATTCTTATTAGAATCTGGAGAACATAAAATAACATTAAAACTTTATCCGAATTCAGATTCTGTAGATGAATTACTAAAAGACATTATGGATTATAGGGTTCAATTAGCTAGATGGGAAAGGCAAAGAGAATCAGGTTTAGGTAGAGCCAAAAATTTTGGGATTTTACAAAAATTTTCAATTAGTAAAGAATTTCCAATTGAGTTAGAGCAAAACTGGTCTTTTAATATTGATAGTCTTCCTTATGAGATTCAGGGTTGGAAAAATAGTATAAATTTAAAAAACGAGAATAAAAATAATTTGCAAAGAGAAGTTGTAGCTTTTTATAAAAAAATGGGACGTTTTTTAATAGAAGGAAAGAGTATAAGTTTCATGGAGGAAAAAAAGCATTTTTATGATGAGATTAATACTGTTGAATATTATTCAAAAGAAGAAATAAAAAAAGATAATATATTGATAAAAGAAGATTTACTTTATTGGGAAAACACTAAAGTTCTACCTTTTGAAAATTATAAATTGGTATTCTATGCAAATGGTAAATTAGTCTCATTAATTAGAGTTGATGAAAAATATAAAAACTTTTCGCCTTTGATATTAGAAAAAGAACTGGAAGATTATGAAGAAAATGAATATCAGTCTTTTGAATTTTTACTTCATAGACCTACGCAAAACGGAAAATTACAAATGATAAGGTAGATTATTGTTGTTTTGAAAGAATTGGTTGATTAATTAATAATGGAAATCTACCAACATTTTCCGTCATATCAGGCGATAAAAGTAACACACCCGAAATAAGTATAAATATAGAAGGTTTAAATAGAGTAGAATGCGAAAGTGACCATGCCAGTTTGAGCGTATTATCGGTTTCGATAACCAAAAAGGGCCATACACCTAAGAACGGATATATTTCTCAGGCTTACAATATGAAATTAAAGCTGAATATAAGGTTGGTGTTTTTGGATATCACCCAAGCTTTCTTAACGATGAATTCGAAGATAAAGGCAACTTAATAGAATCGTTCGATTATAAAACTCAGCGTATGTATATTATGCGAAATTTCAATAAAGAATCATGAAAAAAATAAAAACACTTCTCTTTATCATGTTAATTGTAATAATAAGTTGTGGGCAAAATACAAAAGATAAAAATAGGATAGATTATAAACAAGAGTTAAAAGAGTTAGCTGTAAATAAAGAGGATGTAAAAGGTAATTCTATTTTTTTTGTGGAATATCGTTCTACAAAATGTAGAATAGAAATATACGTTAATGATAAGTTATTAGTGAAAAGTTATAAATATTTTAGAGATTCTCAAGGAAACAAGTACATAAATCAATTTTTATTAAAATCAAAAAATCAAAAAGTAAAAATAAATATTTATCCCACAAAGGGGGACGTTTTCGATAAACATTCAAGTTTTAGAATTGAATTAAGTTTTCTTACAAAAGAGCTATTACTTAGTGAAAGGTTTGATGAACAAGATTATTTTATTGAATATAGTACAGATGTTCTTAAAAAGAACACTGATGGTTCACCTTTTCTTGATGATGATAATAGTTTTGTGCGTAAAGTAAATATAGAAGGCTTATCTTATTTCGAAAAAGAGTTTGAGTTTGATGCCGAAATCCCTTTTGAAAACGAAGCCTTACAAAATAGCAAAGATTTACGCAAGCTAAATACTCATGCCTTAGAGCAAAAAGTGCTTGCGCAATATCAAGCTTTTGCTAATAGCGTTAAAAACAAGAATGAACAAATGTACTGGGAGATGTATTATAATAAGGGAGCCTATTTTGTGAAGGCAAATCTCTTTACAAAAGAGGATATAGAAGACTTTATAAAAGAAGGCGAATTGTATTACAATAAGATGACTTATCCTGCAATAGAAAATTACGAATTGGTTTTTTATGATGAGGGTCGTTTAGTCTGTTTTGAGAGCAAGAGCAGTGATTTAGAGTTTAGGGGTAAATCACCGCTTATAGCTACAGCAATTAACCCAAAGGATTCGAGTGATGTTTTTAGAAATCCTATTCAATTTTATTTTCACATGCATAAAGACAGTACTGCGTTAAAACCTATGTATTAAAATCTTAAATTTAGTGGAGGTTTCAGTTTTTCTCCGTCACTTCTAGAAGTTATAGATGGCGAAGTATTTATAGATTGTGATGTAATACGTATGGATTTTAAAGTGAAAGGTGAAGCCGAACTTAAAGGGGGAATTAGAAGCAAAATACTACTTGATAGATTTTGATGCTTCAGTGAAAATAGGCGGAAAAATATCTTCTTTCATTGGGTCAGTGGATATTCAGGAGCAAGTTGCCTCCTCTAATTATTAAGAAAGCTCATTTTTGAGAGGGAGCATGTGACCTCTAAAACGATTTTGGTTTTACTTAGGGGTAATTAATCACTAAATGAGAATAGATGGCAGGTAAACCAACACGTATGAGTCTCGTAAAACAATTATTAAGAATGCACCACAATGGCATTGGTATTGAAATCTTTGCAAGAACACTTTGTGTGAGTAAAAATACCGTTAAATACTATATCTTAAAAGTCAAGGACAGCGGTATTCCATTCGGAAATTTGTAACTAATCAGTAGTTTGAAAAAAGAGCGATATTTCCAGTTTTTCTTATTAACCTTTTGTTGTTTTCTTGATAATAATCAAGCCTAAGTTCAACTAATAATCGCTACTTTTAGTTGGCAATAATTTTTAACTATTTTACATACTCAAGAATTCAGCGAAAAACACTTTATAAGCAGACCAACTACAATAGGTAGAGTTTTAACAATTAGAGAAATTAATTTATTGCCACAATGGATTTCATTACTTAAACATGAAGTAGCTACAAAAAAATCGTTGTAATACGTATAACGTTAGGTCTTTGCTCAACGGAAGATGTCAAAGGGATTTATTCTTTTGAAAGTATTACAAAAGAGATAAGGTTTACCATAAAATATAAAGATGAATGGAATACAGACCAAGACGAAGCTGAATGGATAGCCCAAATAGCCGAAATAAAAGAAGCTACCTTGGTGACTCAAAAACATGAAGAATGTAGCTATACAGAAATTACGATAGATGATACTTGTTCCCCCATTACTTTTTTAAAGGAACATGATGATGGATGTTTGGACAGTTATCCAACTTCGATATTAGAATATGTAGGAGGAAATAGTCTAAGCACTAAAATCATTACTATTAACCTAAAGGACGTAAAAACTACAGAATGCCAAGAAGCAGGATTTGACAATACAACAGATACTAGTAAGTCACATACAGATAATGTATTTAATACTGCACACCTGCCTATAAAACCAGTAAATAGCAAGTTGTTTGGCAGCATAATACCTGTGAAAATTGTGAGTCAAACAGATAGTCAGCTGGTGTTAGATTTACAGTTTCCATACGAGGCTAAAAGTAAATGGGACATGTTCTCTAACTATTTATTTGGAGGGAAGCATATCCAGTTCCCAATAATCATACAAACCTGTAGGTATATTCGGACACCAGTTATAAAAATGTATGCGGATATTGAGTGGTTTTTAGGATTAAGTGTAGGTTCTAGTGAAGCTTTTTTAAAAACAGTTTCAGGAATGCCTAATTTAAGTGATGAAAAAGATGAAACTTACGCCAAGGCTGTGGGTAAAGCATACGAGATTATGCAGGTAGACAAGGATACTGCGAAAGAAGTAGTGTCAACTAGTAACCGAAATGCCACTACCTATAAAGAAGCTATTAAAGCAGGACAAAACCGTCACGCATTAAGTCAGAATAATGGACTTAAAAAAGATGGTAGTAAACGAAAATGGCTCACTGCCAACGCGTATTTCGAATTGAAACTCAATGCTAAATATAACAATAATGAGGAAACTCCCGTAGTTTCAGCTAAATACGAACAACAAATTCGACAAATATTAGTTTTCCTATTTAAAGTCAAAGAAAAAGTAGACAGCTTTACACATGTAGAAAAACTAAGTGCTCCCAAAATACAGAGTAAGCTTATGAAAAAGCTTGGTAAAATTCCTTTTGATCTTAAGGTTGACTATCCTGTAATAGAAATAAAAGGGAGTTGGAAATATGGTCAAAATAATAATGGAGAGGTAGTCCGTGAAGGAAGTATTGAAGTAGGGTTTAATCCGTTGATAAAGGCGGAAGGAAGCATAGATTTAATTGCCTGTTCTAGTTATATACCTTATGTGGGCCCCATAATAAAAGCATTAGATATTGCTACAGAGGTTGGCGCAAAACTTATTTTAAATATTGATGTAGATATTTGGCTGGATATTTACGCTATTGGCGAAGTAAGTGCTACAGGAACCGTTTCTTTTAATAAAGAAGAAGTAATTGACCTAAAAGGGAAAGCCTCACTGGCATTTGGAATACGACTAGGAGTAGCAGCAAGTACCGAAATAAAAAAAGCCTCCTTCTTTTCTAGTACAGGAGAAAATCTGACCAAAGACTCCGAAGAAAATGCTTTAGGAAAAGCAGGTTTTGAAGTTTCTGCCAAAGGAGAAGCCAAATTTTCTACAGAGCTAAAAGCGGGGCTAGACAGTACAGGTATGTATATACAAGCAAGTGCTGGGTTTGATGGATTGAATGCTTACTTTACTGCTAATGCAAGAATTAAGAAAAGAACATATGGGTTTAAAAATAAAATTTATCCAGTTATGGATGCAGAACCAAATATTTTAAAAAGCGATAAACACTATATAGTAAAAAAACATGAAAAATAAAATACTAATTACCCTGATTTTATTGAGTCTTTTCGCTTGCAAAGGACAAATAAAATCAAATAAAAACATTACAACTATGGAAGACATCATTGAGGAAATATATAATAATGTAGAACAATATGAAAAACGTCCTGTATATAGCGTACAAGTTAACAAAAGTGGCTGTCGTTTAATTTTAGAAATGGAAGGAGAGGATTATCGTTTATTAGAAAATAATGGAGAATCAATGATGCTTCCACTTAATTATATGTTAATTAATAGCGGGATAAAAGAACTAAAAATAAGGGTGTTTCCTAAAGAAGGAGAGGTGTTTTTAAGTAGCTATACACAAGTAGGTTTAATACTTTATTTTTCGCCAGATAAAGATAGTAGATTAAAAGACTACCAAAAAATAGCTACCTTTAAATTACCAGAAGATATTGCAGAGCAAAAACTACCTTATTACGAGGGTGTAATCACTTTTAAAGCAGAGGTTCCTTTTGATTATAGCCAAGATTTAGAGGACGCAGTTAATATAGAGAAATTAAAAAGCATAGAAAAAAAATTAGTTAGAAAATACAATGAACTTAGGGAGATGTGTATTAATAATGATGTTATAGATTATAATAAACGTCAAATACATTCTTCAATCATAGTTTATAACACAAGTTATGAAAATACTATAGAAGAAATAGAAAAATCTGAAAGTACTATTTTATCTATGGTAGACTCTAGATTAGAAAATAAAGAAGTATTACCAATAGAGAATTATATTATTCAATTTTATGCTGAGGGTAAAATCGTTGCATTATGGCAAAAAGATTTAAACCCCATGTTATATGTAAAAGGAACGCATACCAACACGGAAGGGTTTACAAGGAAATATGAATCTGGTGACGCCATTTTTTTATATATGCCTAAAGGCAGTAAGGAGTTGAAAATGTGGTAGTCAAAAGTAATATAATATTTATTTTACAATAAATTATAAAGATGAATGGAATACAGACCAAGATGAAGAAGAATGGATCGCTCAAATAGCCGAAATAAAAGAAGCTACCTTGGTGACTCAAAAACATGAAGAATGTAGCTATACAGAAATTACGATAGATGATACTTGTTCCTCCATTACTTTTTTAAAACAACATGATGATGATGATGGATGTTTGGATAATTATCCTACCTCAATATTATAATATGTAGGAGGAAATAGTCTAAGCCCTAAAATCATTACTATCAATCTTAAGGACGTAAAAACTACAGCATGCCAAGAAGCAGGGTTTGATAATACAGCAGATAGTGATAAGCTATTAAGAGAATTATAAGTATGGTATAATAGATTTTTTGAGATTTTTATAAATGAAGATGAAACAGCATACCTTAAAATAATCAAGAATAGATTTGATGAATTATCAGAAGTGTTTTATCTTGACAAAGCATCTAAAGAGAGTAATAAAAGCCGAATGTTTTCTTCGATACATTCTTTCGTGAAAAAGGATTTAATATAATATAATTTAAAAAATGAATAATTTTACAGTAAAGTTTCTAGACCCATTTAATAAGGAGGAACAGACAATAAGAGGATTAAGAGATCATAAAATTATTGAGGAATTTTCTAATATTCCTTGGCATGAGAACATAATGGAGGTTTATTATAGTCATCATAACGTGTCAAGAAATAAAGAAGAGCGGTATGTGTATAACGACTATTGCTGCTTTGTTATAGAGGTATTCCATTCAGGAAAAAAACAAATAATTAACATGGTACCTAATTATGCGATGGATACTGATTTTTCAGAAAAAGATGTTCGTTTTTCTATAGAATATATGCGGTCAAAAAAAGTAAAGACCTCTAGGTTTGAGAGATTTTTTGGGGCAGCTCAAGAAAAAGAAGATCCGAGTTATATGACGCATATAAAAGACATTACTTTTGAGGAGACAATTAAAATCATGAATAATTTCATTGAATATGAGTTTCATATATTAGAAAAATCGATATTAAATGAAGGATATTTATATTAAAATATGGAGTTTAAAAAATCATAAAAAAGACATCTTTATCTATTACTTATTTTTATATATTATTGAATTACAGTTTTGTTTGACTATTGTTATTAGCCTCAAATGTATTTACAGTCTAAATAGCTACCTGTATCTACAGGCGTGTGTTACGGGTGAAAGTATGTCCTAATGTTTTCTTAAAACCTTATTTAGAAGGAAAGAATTTTTTTGATTTCTCCATTCTGAAACCTCCATTTTTTTTTGTAATCTAAAAAATGTTCGGGGGATATTCCTTCGTAAACGGCAAATATCACCGCGGTAAATGCACCGTGCCCAACGACTAAAATACAGTCCTTCGTTTTTATGGATTGGATTATTTTTATAACCTGTTTAGCTCTAGTGTAAAGCGAGGTTAAGCTTTCTCCTGTGCCACTTTCTACACCGTAAATTAATCCGTCTATTTGCTGGATTTTCTTATTTTGAATATCTCCGAAATTAACTTCGTTAAGTAAAGGAGTGTTCTGCAGGGTAATTTTTTGCTTAGTGGATAGTATGTCACTAATTGCGCAGGCTGTATCCTGTGCTCTTTTCAGTTGGGAAGTAATTAGATGACTTATGTTTTTATTCTTCAGGAGTTCTCCAGTTTGAATTGCTTGAGATTTCCCTAATGCTGTTAAGGGAGAATCTATCGTTCCTGCGTATATACTTGCCGCATTGTGTTTACTTTCACCATGTCTTACAAAATAAATTTTTCGCATAAAGTAGAGGGAATGAAAAACGACTTATTCTTGTTTTTCATTTTTTTAAGGGGATGATTAAATAAAAAACCAAGGTACGAAAAGAGGAGTTGTTAGGAAGTGAATTACTGAGTTGTTTTTGAATAAAAAAACCCGTCAAAAAGACGGGTTTTAAATACTGTATAAAGAATATTTTATTGATTAATCACTCTAAAAGTAGTTCTTCTGTTTTGTTGGTGCTCTCTTTCGTTACAAGAAACTCCGTCAGAACATCTGTTGGTTAATCTATTTTCTCCGTATCCATTAGCAGTTAATTTACTCGCATTAATTCCTTTTGAAATTAAGTAGTTAACAACGGCTCTTGCTCTACGTTCAGATAAGTTTTGGTTGCTCGTTTTACTTCCTCTGGCATCTGTATGAGACTCAATCGCTACAGCGACACCGTTTCTTAATATAGGTAATAAACGTGTATCAATAAGTCCTCTGGCAGTCGCAGTTAAGGTGGCACTTCCTAAGTTCCATTTTATAGGTAAAGGGCTGTTAATAGTTAACTTACAGTCCACTTCTTTCCAGGTGGTTAATCCCCCTTTAGTTACTAAAACTTCCTTAGTAACGGTGGAGTATTTAGCAGCTATAGAAACTTCGTTAGACCAGGCATCCTTTACTAATTTTCTTCTTTTAAGTGTTATGTTTTGACTAGGTATACTTGTAGGGATCGTGGTGGCAGCCGCAACTAATTTAGTTCTAATCATTGTTTTAGACTTAGAAGGATAGTCAATTCTTCGAGTGCTAGCAGAATTATAAGCTGTTTTAGTAATGGTTTTAGTTTTACCGGTAATGGTTACTTTTCTCGTTGTAGGAGGAGTCACCATAACTCTTTTAGTAAAAGTTTTAACGATTGCAGGAATTATTATTTCTTTTGTCGTAGGTGGAGTTACCATAACCCTAGTCGTATAAGTTTTAACAATTTCTGGGATATCAGTAGCCCTAGTACTAGGTTTTCTCGTCATTATTTTTTTAGTATACGTAGCTTGTCCACAGTCGGGGTCATCACAGATATTATTTCTCACAACTGTAGCGTCTTTTACTAATGTTTGTTGAGGGATTGTGGTGTGTTCTGAAGCAATAGGCTTGTAACACCAGTAACGACAGTCATTAGGGTCACTGGATTGACAGTCAGGAGCTACATCGCTCATTTGCCATACAGCTGTTGCGGGTTTAACTTCAATAGTTTTAGAGCTAGTTCCAAAAGTTGCTGGAACTACTTTTAATGTTGTCCCAAATTCTTTAGCCCTGTAAGAAACTTTTTCAGTCCCCCAAGTTCCAGGAATAACCTCTAAACGGGTCGATGCGATCTGACAAACGACGGTTTGAGTTTTAGTTTTATAGACTGCGGGTACTATTACTAATTTTTTGTAAGCAGGTTGCATTTCAATAGTAAAACTTTTATTTTCATATACTGCCGGTACGATCACTAAACGGTAAGAGTCTTCTTCAGTGACAATTGTTTGAGTTTCAGGGGTTCTCTTAGTCGGTTTAATCATTTGTAAACTATAAGAAGCTTCCTCTGTGGTTACTTGGAAATTTTCATTTTTAAATGATGCAGGAACCACGCGTAATGTCTGTCCGGCTTCCTTGCCTATTACTGTGAAATTTTCGCTTTCGTACTGTGCTGGACTTGTACTGATGGTTTTGTATGCCGGTGCAACTTGTACTGATACGGTTTCGTTTTTCCATACGTCCGGAGTTTTACAACGTACGTAACATTTTCCAGGTTCTGGGTTAGACGGTAAATCTTGAGCCATTACGGTTACGGATGCTGCTAAGATAAAAAGCATACAGGAAAGTAGTTTTTTTTTCATTTTATAGTAATTTAATTAATAATAAGATTGATGTTTAATATATAAATGTAAGTCTTACCTTTTTAGACACCTATTTATATAAATAGTCACAATTCCCTCTTAATATAGTTAAAATATTACATAAAAATCAAAATAATGGCATTAATTATGTGTTTTTATGATAAAGTCCTTTGATGATGCCATCTGATAATCCGATCTTTGGTACAAATATTTCCTGTGCGCCACTCCATTTCATGGCGTTTATGTAAATTTTAGTAGCGGGGAGAATTACATCAGCTCTGTCTGAATTTAGTCCTAGTTTTAGGATTCTTTGCTCGAAAGTCAATTGTTCTAAATAGTTGTAATATGCTTTCATATACTGTATAGAAAGTGGTGTTCCATACGGTTTTCCTGAAAGTTTAAAAATTTTATTGATATTTCCTCCTGATCCGATTAAATAAATATTTTTTAGGTGCTCGGTGTTTGATTTGATCCAAACTTCAATGTCTTCCCAGAGTGGTGTTGTTTGAGTTTTTATTTTCAGTAAACGTACAGTTCCTATTTTAAAGGATTTTGAATTGATAATCTGCCCTTTTGAAAATACCGTAAACTCAGTACTTCCTCCGCCTACATCTACATATAAATAAGATTTTTCTTTTTCTATAAAATGACTTAGATCTGTAGAGAAAATAATGGCTGCTTCTTCTTTACCGTCAATAATATCGATATTGATGCCCGTTTTTTTTGCGATATATTTGACAATATCTTTACCGTTACTGGCTTCTCTTATGGCAGAAGTAGCACAAGCCTTGTAGTCTTCTACCTCGTGTATTTCCATCAATAACTTAAAAGCGTGCATGGCTTTTACCATACGTTCCTTGTTTTTTTTAGAAATTTCTCCTTTTAAAAAGGTGTCACTTCCTAGGCGAATAGGGACTCTTACTAAAGCAGATTTTTTAAAAACGGGAGTTTTTAAAGAGGGATCCTCTATAATATTGGAGATTAATAAACGTATGGCGTTAGATCCAATGTCTATCGCCGCAAGTTTTTTAATGGTTAACTTCAAAATGAATTTATTTATAGTGTTTTGGGAACTCTGTAAGAAGTGTAATTCCTTTTTTTATGTTCTTCCAGTGTTTTGTCTTAAATTGAATACCGACCACCCCACAGGTAGGAACATGGTCTATTTCTATATTTCCAAATTTATTTACAAAGCTATTAATTCCGTGATCATGGCTGAAAATAATGGCACTGTCAAAACTGTCGTCTAATGCCTTGACTGTTTTGATAAGGTAGCCGTCACTAAAACTATACAAGGACCTGCTTATCTTTAAATTGGCTAAGGGGTAGCTAAACGTGTCTGTAAATATAAGCCCCGTATGTAAAGCCCTGTTGGCACTACTGGATATAAAAACATCCGGTCGTGTAATTTTTTCTTTAAGGATTTTTGAAATTAAATAAGCATCCTGTATTCCTCTCTTTTTTAAAGGGCGATCTATATCTGCTATTCCTTCGTATTTCCACGATGATTTAGCATGCCTTACTATATAAAGGGTCTTCATTGTTTGTCCTTTTGAAATCGTTGTTAGTTGTTGTTGTTGAGTGTTGTATTCGGATGCTAGGGGAGTAAATCTCCCCTTATTTTTTGCATACAAGTTACGGAATTATTTTATTAAGGAGCCAGACGTTCTATTTTCCAATCGTAATTTTCCTGCAGTGTGTATCTTATTCTGTCGTGTAATCGGTTAGGTCTTCCTTGCCAAAATTCGATAGAAGTAGGATGCACAATGTATCCTCCCCAATGCTTAGGTCTCGGTATTTCTGAGTTTTCAAATTTAGTTTCAAAATGATGAAGCTGGTCTTCTAGTTCTTTTCTGTCTTTCACTACCTCACTTTGGTTGGAGGCCCATGCCCCTAATTTACTGCCGTCAGGTCTACTTTCAAAATAACCATCGCTCATATTCGTTGCTATTTTTACAGCGGTTCCTTTTATAATAACTTGACGTTCTATCGTATGCCAGAAGAAGGAGAGACAAACATTTGGATTCGCTGCGATTGCCTTTCCTTTTTCACTATTGTAATTGGTGTAAAAGTAAAAACCTTCCCAAGTGTATTTTTTTAACAATACAATTCTGTTTTTAGGATAGCCATCTGTTCCAATAGTTGAGATGGTCATTGCATTTACTTCTATTTCTCCTCCACACTCTTCTACTTCGTAAAACCATTTTTGAAATAGTTGTAGGGGATTTTCACTAACTTCTGATTCAAGTAAGTTACTTTTATTATATGTTTTACGGTAGTTGCTGAGGTCTTTTTCCATAGGACAAAAGTACACATCTTTTAAATGAATGTAAGGATGTTATGCTTTTTTATCTCTTTTTATTAGAAGTGCAAGTCCTATAAAAGTGATCAGTCCATTTACTATCAATAATTCATATCCAAAAACATAGCCATTAAACCAATTGAGACTGTTATCATTGATAATATAGGTGCAGATGACCGCTACTATAGAGACTAACAATACTCCTTTATCCCTAATCTTGTAGTTGGTGAAAATACCAAATGCAAACAATCCTAATAATGGGCCATACGTATAAGAGGCTATTTGTAATAAACTACTAATAACATTGGCTTTTAAAAAATGATTAAAAACAATGATAATTAAGATGAGTAATAGAGAAACTCCAATGTGTACTTTTTTTCGAGTACTTCTCTGAATCGATTCTTTCTTCTTTTTAATGTCTATGATGTCAATGCAAAAGGAGGTCGTTAATGATGTTAAAGCACTGTCAGCACTTGAAAAAGCTGCAGCTATTAAACCTAAGATAAATACGATAGATAAGACTTGGCTAATTTGGCCATTAAGGGCTATCTCTGGGTATAATAAATCGGTTTTAATAGCGCCATTTACTAGTGGGATTTGAATACCTGTTTTTGATGCATAGATAAATAGGACAGCTCCTAATACTAAAAATAGAGCATTGATAAAAATTAAAATAAAGCCCAGTGATAGTACATTCCATTGTGACTCTTTGGTGTTTTTACAGGTTAAATTCTTTTGCATCATGTCTTGGTCAAGTCCTGTCATGGCAATGGCAATAAACATTCCTCCAAAAAAGGATTTCAGGAAGTATTTCCTGTCATTAAAATCATCCGCAAATAATACGCGGCTGTATGTTTTAAATTCCGTAGAGGTGAATAAGTCCGTTAAACTCCATTGCAATTCATGCAGTAGAATAATCAATGTAATAATTACTGCTGCGATCATAAAAAAAGTTTGCAAGGCATCTGTCCATACAATGGTTTTAATTCCAGCACTCTTTGTATAGAGCCAGACAAATAACACGGAAATTATTACGGTAAGTTCAAAAGGAACACCCCAAGCCTTAAAAATAAAATGTTGTAAAACAGACGCTACAAGGAATAACCGAAATGAGGCCCCCAATATTCTAGAGATAAAAAAGAATAAAGCTCCTGTTTTATGGCTTGTTTTTCCAAATCTTCCGTGGAGGAATTCGTAAATAGAGGTGATGTTTAATCGGTAGTATAATGGGATTAATAGATAGGCAATCACGAGGTATCCAAAAAAATATCCAAAGACTATTTGTAGGTAGCTAAATTGACTGCTTTGTACCCATCCTGGTACCGAAATAAAGGTAACTCCGGAGAGTGAGGCACCAATCATTCCAAATGCAACCACGTACCAAGGTGATTTTTTATCACCTGTAAAAAAAGTGGTATTTGAATTGTCTGTTTTAGTGGCATAAGAGATCCCTATGAGTGCTAAAAAATAACTTCCAATGAGTAGTGCTATAAATAAAGGGGTCATATTTTTTTTGTTGCAAATAAACGTATTTTTTTTAAGTTTGGAATGTAATTATTCAAAGGATGCTGTTAACTTTTAATTTAGTTTGTGATAATTATAGTATTTTTGTGGTGAACAAAAAATAAATGATTTATGGTCTTTTCGTCCAAATTATTGGAAAATGCAGTGAGAGAAGTTTCTCAATTACCGGGGATTGGAAAACGTACAGCTTTGCGGTTGGTATTGCATTTATTAAAACAACCAAAAGAGCATACAGGGCATTTAACCAATGCGTTAAATAGTTTAGTGAATGACATTAAATTATGTAAAAAATGCCATAATATTTCCGATGTAGAATTGTGTGAAATTTGTTCAAATTTATCAAGAGATAGTCATATTATTTGTGTCGTAGAAGACGTAAGAGACGTGATGGCTATTGAAAATACGGGACAGTTTAGAGGGTTGTATCATGTGTTGGGAGGTAAAATTTCTCCCATGGAAGGGATAGGTCCTCAAAATTTAATGATCGACAGTTTAGTCGCGAAAGTGAAAGATGAAGAAATAGAGGAAATTATTTTTGCATTGAGTTCCACGATGGAAGGGGATACTACCAATTTTTATATTTTTAAACAATTAGAAGCCTATAAGGTGAAAACGTCTACCATAGCCCGTGGAATTTCCGTGGGGGATGAGTTGGAGTATGCCGATGAAATAACATTAGGAAGAAGTATTGTCAATAGGATTCCTTTTGAAAATTCCTTATAATAAAAAAAGACTTTCTTCTAAATCGAGGAAAGTCTTATTACTTTTTCATAGCACTCTTTTTCTTTTTCATAATCGTACGTCTGTAAAAACGTAACGATACTCTTAGGACACCGTATTTATTAAAGGGTCACATAAAAGCAGTGAGTTTTTTAAAAAAAAAAGAATGCAACGATTAGTTGTTCTTGGTATAGGTCAGTCGGTGTAATTTTTTGAGGCCGTTTGTTTCTACTAAGTCCTCTGTAGTATAGGTGTTTCCACTAAAACCTACCGTGAATTTATAAGGCTCTCCATCGACAGGAGTTGTCGTGAAAACATTTTTTCCTAAAAATTTCCAAAGACCTATTTCTTGGTAGGTGTTTTTACAGTCATTACTAATAGTCTGATAGGTGTTTTTACTGTAATTATACGTTTGATCATACGTGATAGAAGAACTTCTGTCACAATCGTCCAATTCTAGCGCTGTTCCTTCTATAAAATAACTGACTAAAGTCCAGGTGCCTATAATGGCGGTTTCATCAGAGATGTCATCATCCTTTGCACAGGAACTTGTAAAGAGTATGCCTAAAAGTGTACTGAATAGTAGTAATTTTTTCATAAGGTTTAGGTTCATTTAGGGGTGTAAAATACAAACGTAAGGAATTTAAAAATCTTATAAAAAAAAGAAGTAAAATTTAGGAGTGTTAAAGTACTCTCCTAAATTTTATAGTGGTTCCTGTTATAAGTAAAGAGTTACCGGATTCTTTTACAATTAAACGCAGCGTTTTTTTGTTTTCTAAAGCACAACTGAAATTTAATTGCTCTATATGTTTCCAGTTTCCAAAGGTGTGATTTTCAGTATAACTTCTGACATCGTTTTTTTCGTAGAACACATGTATGAACTGACCATCTTCTTTAAATTCATAAGTTTCAGAAGGTCTTCTTTCTGTGAAAAAATCATCTTCCTGAGTGGACATTTTCCATTTACCGATTATTTTAGAGGTATTTTTCTTGTTTTTGATACTGGAGAAAAATGAGATCCATAAATTGATTGTTTTCATAGCGATCTAACGTTGATTTGAGTGTTATTTTTCGATACAGATTCTGGCGTCTACTGTTAAGATACCCGTTTTCTCTCCAAGTAATGGGTTGAGGTCTAATTCGCTTATTTCAGGAGCGATAGTAACGAGTGATGCGATTTTTGCGGTTATAGATGCGTATGCTTCGATGTCTACTCCTTCTTGATTTCTGATGCCTTTAAGCATTGGGTATGCTTTCAAATTTTGAATCATCTCACTTGCTGTGTCTTTGGAAAAAGGAGCGAGCTCACATTGAACATCTTTTAAAACTTCTATGAAAATTCCTCCTAAACCACAAAAGACAAGGTGTCCAAAGTCACCTTCTTTTTTGGCTCCAATAAAGAGTTCCATCCCTTTTTTCATTTGCTGTATTAACACAGCGGTGGTTTCAGGATGCTTAAGGAGTGTGTAGTAATGCTGTAAAAGGTCTTTATTGTTCGTGATATTTAAGACAACACCACCAATGTCTGATTTGTGAATAGGACCGACAGATTTCATCACTAATGGAAATTCAAGAGCCACTGCGGCGGTAAGTAATTCTGATTCTGAATAACATACTTTTTCTTGGACCATAGGAATGTCTGCGGCGATTAGTAAGTCTTTTACATTTTCAGGTGTTAAATATCCATCGGAGGCTCCGTCTATAATACTTCTAATCTGTTGCTGTTTCTCTGTTTTAACAATGCTGTCATCTATAGTTAACATGTTTGTGTCGTATACTTTAGCTAATGCATTCCCGAAATCTACTTCATCCGAAAAATTAATATGTCCTTTATTTATAAAATAATTAATTTCGTCTTTTACATTTACAACTGATGGAAGTACAGGGTAGATAGGTTTACGGCAACTGTTTATTTTATCACTTAAAACGTCGTAAACATCATAAACTTCGAACAATCCAGGGCTTCCAAAAATTACAACCATGGCATCTATTTCATCAAATTCATGTTCACAATAATCTATAATATCACTCAGTTGTTCAGCCGTTCCTGTCGCTAAAAAATCGATTGGGTTGGTGACGGAGGAGCCAGGGTATAGCTTAGTTAGCAGTTCTTCGCTTTTGGGGTTTGTAATTTCAGGAACACTGAGTCCATTCTTAGAAAGTACATCCGTTAGCATAACGGCAGGTCCTCCTGCATGTGTAATAATGGCAATGTTTTTACCTGTTAATTTTCGGTAAGAAAAAATAGAAGCTACGCTTATTAATTCATTTCTTCCATGGCATCTGATAATTCCAGCTTTTCTAAATAAAGCATCTACAGCCAGGTCTGAACTTGCTAATGCTCCTGTATGTGAAGATGCAGCTCGACTTCCGTCTTCAGAACTTCCTGCTTTAATAGCCGCAATATTACAGCCTTTTGCAATCAGTGATTTAGCGTGTTTTAGTAATTTTTGAGGGTTTGAAATGCTTTCAATGTATAAAAGCTTTGTTGTTGAACTTGTGTTGATGTCAAAAGTTTCATCTAAATGCTCTAATACTTCTTCCACTCCAAGTTGGGCACTATTTCCTACAGAGAATACACTAGAAAAAGTAAGTCCACTCGCCATGGCAGCTTCAATTATAAATACGGCAGTAGCTCCAGATCCTGAGATGAAATCTACGCCTTTTGGATCTAATTTAGGGATGGGTTGGGTAAATACACCTGCGTAATTAGAATTCATTAGCCCTATATTGTTGGGGCCTAATAAACTTCCGTTTACGGTATTTATTTCTTCACATAGTAGTTTCTCTAAGGCAGCTCCTTCTGTGTCTTTCTCACTAAATCCTGCCGAAAAAATAATAAAACCACGGGTGTTTTTTTCGCGACATAAAGTTCGAACAGTTGCTAAAGTGTATTTGGCAGCAATGGCTATAATGGCTAAATCTACGGAAGGGACATCAGAAATATCCTGGTAACATTTTACACCTTGAACTTCCGTTTCTTTAGGGTTTACTGCATAGATATCACCCTTAAATTTATGTGTAAGTAGATTGTTTAAAACGCTCCCTCCTGGGGTTTTTTTATTGTTAGATGCGCCTATAACGACAATGCTTTTTGGGTTTAATAAGGAAGTGTGTAACATGGGTGAAATATGTTGAGGTTCTTAGTGAATTAGATGAATGGTGTTTGTTTGGAGTTTCCTTTGTTAAAAAGAAATTTCAAATACCTTCACTAGAAAGGTATTTGAAATTTGAATAAGGGGAAGGCTACTATGTCGCTACTTCTGTAGCAATTTCTTTGCCTTTAAAAAAGGCTTCAATATTCTTATCTACAACACGCTGTCCTTTACGACTGAATAATGATGTAATAGCTTCAATAATACTGTGTTCACTTAAAGAAAGCAAGTTAGAAGCAACACCTAATAATACGATGTTTGCTGCTTTTGCATTTCCGAGTTTCTTTGCGATATCAGTAGCATTGGCCAAAATACTGTTTGGAAGTTCGTTTATTTTTTGATACAATGCTTCTTGTTCCGGATAGTCTGTAATGTTTATAAATGGGCTGGAGTCTGTTATTAACCATCCATCTTTCTTTAAAAAGGGAAGGTATCTAAGGGATTCCATTGGTTCCACAGAAAGGATAAGATCCGCTTTTCCTTCAGGGATTAGATCTGAAAATATTTCTTTATCTGAAATTCGTACATGGGATTGTACAGCACCTCCACGTTGACTCATTCCATGTACTTCGGCTTGTTTAACGAAGAGATTGTTCGCCAATGCGGCAGTGTCTAAAACTGCAGCGATGGTTAGTATTCCTTGTCCTCCGACACCGGCTAATATTATATTTGTAATCATATTAAATTAGTTTTGACAATTTTTTAAAAATGCTCTTATTTGTGCTTTCTTTTCTGCAGGAATTTGAACACAAGGTCTTTGTGAAATTATGACAGAAACACCTTTGTAATCAAGTTCTTTTTGGATGGTTTCCACATTACTGTTGTGGTTTTTTTGAAGTGGAATTATGACTTTCAAATGCGCTTCTTCTATACCAAGTCCTAAACATATTTGCTTAATTTTACCTAAAGCTGCCGAGTCTTGTGCTCCCGTCATTGCTATTGCTGAATTATCAGAAATAATAACTGTTAAAGCGGTTTTTTCATAAATGGCATCTAACAATCCGGTCATTCCAGAATGCGTAAAAGTAGAATCTCCTATAATTGCAATCGCATTTTCTACTCCGGCGTCTGTAGCTCCTTTTGCCATCGTTACAGAGGCACCCATTTCTATTAATGTGTCTATGGTGTTAAAAGGAGGTAGCACTCCTAGAGCAGAACATCCGATATCTCCAAATACACGTCTGTCTCCGATGCTTGGGATAAGGGTGTTTATGGATTCAAATAAATCGATATGTCCACAACCTGTACATAGTTCAGGTGGTCGTCCTGAAACAATGTCAGGGACTTCTTGTGCGGTTGGAATGTCAAATCCTAAGGCTCTTCCTACAATGTCCGGGTTTAATTCCCCCGTTCTGTTTACGTGGCCTGTTAATCTACCGATTACCTTTTGGTCTTCATTAAAGAAACCTCCGATCATTTCTTCTATAAATGGATAACCATCTTCAAAAACAATGACTTGTTCGCAGGTGTCTAATAGGTGTTTGATTTGCTTTTTAGGCAATGGGTATTCGGATACTTTAAAAATGGTATGAGGACACGTGCTGTCCTGGTAATTTTCCATTACATAATTGTAAGCAATTCCCGAGGCGACTATCCCTAATTTAGTGTCTGTTCCTTCTGTTACTTTATTAAAAGGGGAGTTGGTGGCACTTTCTTGTATGTTTTTTTGATTGTCCAAAAGGTCCTGATAAAGTCCTCGAGCTCTCATCGGAATTAATTGAAATTGAGTAGGGCTTTCTGGGAATTTTAGGTTGTTTTGAGGAATGCGTTCAAACGTTTCTACTACAGCTCTAGAGTGAGAAAGTCGCGTGACTAATCGTAGTAAAACGGGTAATTTGAATCTTTCTGATAATGAAAAAGCATAGCGAGTAATGTCGTAAGCTTCTTGTTGATTAGTCGGTTCTAAAATTGGAACCATGGCAAATTTACCATAAAAACGAGAGTCTTGTTCGTTCTGAGAAGAGTGCATTGAAGGGTCATCTGCGACCACTACTACAAGACCTCCATTAATTCCTGAAACCGACATGTTCATAAAAACATCGGAAGCTACATTAAGCCCGACATGTTTCATAACCACCATTGATTTTTTTCCTGCATAAGACATTCCTAAAGCAGCTTCCATCGCTGTTTTTTCATTGACAGACCATTGGCTGTGTATGCCTAGTTCTTTTGCGATGTCAGATTTTTGGATGTATTCTGTAATTTCTGTTGAGGGAGTTCCTGGGTACGCATATACACCTGAGATACCAGAATCAATGGCTCCTTGTGCTAAAGCTTCATTACCTAAAAAAAGTTTTTTCATAATTGAAATGCTAGTTTTTTTTTACGGCATAAAGTTATGATTTATAGTCGCTTTTAAATATGATTTAAATCATAAAACAAGTCGTTTTTTGAAAAACCTCTTAAGAAAGTGTTTTATTTATGTGTTTTATGTAAAATAGGCTTGTAAATTGAGCTTAAATTATGGTATTCATATTCCGAATAAGAGTCTTGCTTCTTGATTTTCAGTTTTTTAACTAAAACGTTTTCGAGAGTTAGAAGTTAGTGGGGGTTTTTAGTTAAAAATAACATAAAAAAAAGAGGCTTGAAATTGAATCCAAGCCTCTTTTTTAGTTTCGTACTAAGACTACTTGTCCCAGCTCTTTTTTTGTCGAATATTCTTATAGAGTTTAATCCCTAGCATTAGAGATATAGAAACCCCTACAATACCTACAACGCCAAAAACCCATCCAAAACTAGTTTTTAAAATGACTAAGAAAACGATAGAAAACAAAATAATAGTGGCTACTTCGTTCCATATTCTTAAAGCGAACCCTGAATATTTAAGTGTTCCTTTTATTAATTGGTTTAATAAATACTGACAGGAAGCATGGTAGGCAAATAATACAAGGACAAAAGTAAGTTTTATGTGCATCCATGGTTGGGTAAGCCATGCAGGATATAAGTACAATAATATGCAAGCAAAAACAGTAGCGAGGATGGCGGATGGCCAAGTGATAATATACCAGAGTCGTTTACTCATTAAAGTATACTGTTTCTGTAAGATGCTTTTTTCTAAGGCAGGTTTCTCTGCTGCTTCTTTAAAGTAGATGAATAAGCGAATGATGTAGAATAAACCCGCAAACCAAGTAGTTACAAAAATTAAGTGTAGTGCTTTTATGTATAGGTATGCCATGTTACTTTGTGTTTATTGCCCAGTTTACGATTAAGTCTGCCCAGTCGTTATCACTGTTTAAGCAGGGGATTCTATGGAATTTCTGACCGCCAGCTTCTAAGAAATCTTCTTTTGCTTCCATGCCTATTTCCTCAATGGTTTCAAGACAATCACTTACAAATGCAGGGGTAACTACCGCGATGTTTTTAATGCCTTTTTGAGGAAATTCTTTTATGGTAGCGCTTGTGTATGGTTGCAACCAAGGGTCTTTTCCCAGTCTAGATTGAAAGGCAATGGTATAAGAGTCTTTCGTGAGTTTTAGTTTTTTAGCTACTAAATGGGCGGTTTCAAAGCATTGATGTCTGTAGCAGTTCTTGTGTGCATCCGAAGGGGTGTCACAGCAGGATCCGTCTATTTTACAATGAGATTTTGTAGGGTCTGTCTTTTTTATGTGACGTTCTGGAATTCCATGAAAAGAGAATAATAGGTGGTCCACTTTTTTAAGGTCTACAGATTTTTCAATGCTTTCTGTCAATATATTTATATACTTGTTATTGTTGTAAAACGGATCTATTTCATTTATCTTGACGTTTTTAGCAACTTCTGAGACTACGTTGTATAGTTTTTCTAATACGGTTTGAGTTGTGCTCATCGCATATTGTGGATACAGAGGTAGTACGGTAATTTCATCCACACCTTTCTCAGTAAGCTCTAGAACGGCATCTTTAATAGAAGGGTTTCCGTAGCGCATTCCTAAAGCAACGTGGTTTTCTGATTTTAAGCGTACCTTATCTGTTAAGTTTTTAGAATGTACGATTAAAGGGGAACCGTCTTTGGTCCAAATAGATTCGTATAGTTTTGCAGAGTTTTTTACGCGAGAAGGAATGATAACCCCTCGGACTAAAAACTGACGTAGTAGGTACGGCATGTCTATGACGTACTTATCCGTAAGGAACTCAGTTAAGTATTTTTTTACGTCTGTTACTTTTGGGCTTTCAGGAGAGCCTAAGTTGATGAGTAATATTCCTTTCATGTCTTATTTTATAATTTGGAAAATTGCTTGGGGGTGATTCCGTGTTTTTTCTTAAATGCGGCTATAAAGTGGCTCGAGGTCGTGTATCCTACATGTGCGCCAATTTCATTTACGTTTAGTTCCTTTTCTAGGAGTAGTTTTTTAGCAATCTCCATGCGGTAATTAAAAAGAAATGTAAATACCGGTGCTCCGTAAAATTCTTTAAATCCTTCTTTTAGTTTTTTAATATTGAGTCCAACGGATTTTGAAAGTTCTTCTAGTGAAGGAGGGTTTGCCATGTTGAGTAACATGATGTCTTTTGCTTGTTTGAGTTTGGTGACCGTTTCTTCATTAGCGATATATGGACAGTCTTCTGATTCCGATTCGCTAGAGGAACTAAAGTACAGGCTTAAGAGTTCAAAAACTTTTCCTTTTAGATAAATAGGTCTTAAAGAGTCCGGAAGTTTTTTTGTAAACAATTGATTGAGTACAATTTTAATTCCTGCCGAAGTTGGTTTTTGTTCAATAATTGGTTTTCCAATCTTAAAATTACTGAAATTGAATAAAAAGTTTCCTTCTGTAGAAAATAAAGAATGAAAATACGAAATAGAAATTAACACCCCTATTAATTCTACCTTTGGGGGTAGGGTATGGAGTACATTCATATTGTCATCATTGAAATAAATGATGCTCGAGTCGTCCTTATTTAAATTTACGGCACAATGTTCCATGTTAAATGCTACAATACAATTTTGCTGTGTACAAAAGTAAAGGTGAATGTAGTTTTCATTTAATGGATATAAAAATTGTTGGGTTTCCTCGGTGTCATTTTGGAAACGAATAATTTTAAATTCATCTTCTGCTTTGAAAAAAACAACAGTGCTTTTTTCGATGTTTTTATAACTGTTACTAGTGGCTTTCATATGATACTTTTATGATATTAATCATATTTTAGTCAAAATTACATTAAAAAAATAGGCTATTAAAATTATTAATGTTTTATTTTTTAACAAGCTGGTTATTATGCTGGTAATGTGGTTTTACTGATATTTGTCATCCTCTAACTCAGGGGTGTTCTTATTTCGATTGGTTCTAAATTACGGGATGTTCCTTGTTCGATATTAATAGTTCTTTTAGCGTTGTTTTTAACTATCTTATATTTGTACTTTTGTCGACACTTATTAAAAGATTATATATGAATTCTGAGCAAATCCCAACGAAATTTTATAATGTTGGATTAAGTTATAAAAAAGCAGACGTGAAAATGCGTGGTGCTTTTAGTATATCCAAAGAGAATCAGCTATTGCTTTTACAAGAGGCTAAGTCTAAAGGAATCAATGGAATAATCGTCATGTCTACATGTAATAGGACAGAGATCACCGGATTTTCTAAACACCCCTTTGAGTTAATTAGTTTAATGGTAAAGTATTCAAATGGAAATGTTGAAGACTTTATTAAAGTCTCAAGTGTAACTAAAAACAACGAAGCAGTAAGGCATCTATTTAATATAGGTACGGGTCTAGAGAGTCAAATTTTAGGTGATTATGAAATTGTAGGTCAGTTAAAGCAAGCCTATCAACAAGCCAAAGACCAAGGAACTACAAATGCCTATATAGAACGTTTGATGAATAGTGTACTTCAAGCGAGTAAAGCGGTTAAGAATCAAACTAATTTAAGTAGTGGTACTACCTCGGTTTCTTACGCGGCGGTACAGTATTTAATGAGCCACTTCCCTGAGGTAGATGCACAGAAAATAGTGGTTTACGGTTTAGGAGAAATCGGAAAAAATACCAGTAAAAATTTATTGGAATATACCGGGAATAGAAATATTCATTTAGTCAACAGAACCAAATCCAAGGCAGAGGAATTTGCAAAAGAAAATGATGGGATTACGGTAGTAGATGAAACATTATTGAGTACGGTGATACACGAGGCTGATGTCTTAATTGTTGCTACAGGAGCAAGTATTCCTACGATTAATAAAGCATCTTTAAATCAAAAAAAACCATTGGTAATTATTGATTTGGCCATGCCAGAAAATGTGGATAGAGACGTACTGGAGGTGGATGGAGTAACGCTGATTAATGTAGATGAACTCTCTGAAATCACAAAGCGTACGTTAGAAGCTAGAAAAAATGAAATTCCTGCAGTAGAAAAAATTCTTGAAAAATACAAGGGTGAATTTGATGAGTGGATTAACCATCGGAAATTTGTACCCGCTATTAGTGCTTTAAAAGAATCCTTAAAAGTGATTCAACAAGAGGAAATAGATTTTCAACGTAGGAAGATAAAAGACTTAAATATAGAACACGCGGAGGCAGTAACCAACCGTATGATTCAAAAAATAACAACCCAATTTGTAAAACACCTCAAGCATGATGATACGACGGTAAACCTGAGTATTGATGTCATGAGTAAAGTGTTTAACATGAAAGAACTCTGTTTAAATGAAGACGCTTAGAATAGGTACAAGAGCCAGTGAACTTGCTTTATGGCAAGCCAATTTAGTAAAGAAATTGTTAGCAGAATTAGGCTGCGATTCCAGTATCGTTGAAATTTCATCTACAGGAGATGAAGTGTTAGATAAACCATTACACCAAATAGGAGGAATGGGCTTATTTACAAAAACGTTAGACGATGCTATGTTCCGTGGAGAAATAGACATTGCTGTACATTCCTTAAAGGATGTACCTACAGAATTACCTGCAGGTATTGTACAAGCTGCTGTGTTAAAACGCGCCATTGAATTGGATGTAATAGTCTATAAAAACAATACGGACTTTTTAACCGAAGAAGGTACTGCTACTATTGCTACAGGAAGTTTAAGACGTAAAGCACAATGGTTGGCTAAATATCCAACGCATACGATCACAGGACTTAGAGGGAACGTAAACACGAGGTTACGTAAACTGAAGGAAAATGATTGGAATGGAGCTGTTTTTGCAGGTGCCGGATTACAACGCATTAATTTATTGCCAGAAAATCATGTGGTATTAGATTGGATGATTCCTGCTCCAGCACAAGGTGCTATCATGATTACCGCTTTAGGGAATGATAAAGAAGTGTTAGACTTATGTGCTAAAATAAACCATGAATCGACAGAAAAAGCAGTGTGGGTAGAGCGTTTATTTATGAGGACTTTAGAAGGTGGATGTACCGCTCCGATTGGAGGGAATGCAAAAATTGAAGGAGACACAATTCATTTTAAAGGAATTTTAAGTGATTTGGACGGGAAAACTAATTTAACCGTTCAGAAATCAGGACCTTTAAGTGAGTATAAAACATTTGGGGCAACGTGTGCCAATGAGATTATAGCCGAAGGAGGCGCAGTATTAATGAAGAAAATAAAAAAAGAAGCAAAAATATAATGGAAGAGCAGGAAGTAGAGCAGTTTGAAAATGACGTTAGAAAAGTAATAGTTTCAACCAAACTTTTAAGTAAAGTTCAAAAACGAATATTGGATGGAGCCAAAGTAAAAGACAGTGATTTTATCAGTATACGATACAATCGTTTGTCTACGGTTATGTTGAAAAAACTTCCGAAAAATTTCATTATTACCAGTAAAAATGGCTTGCAAGCCTTAATGCATAATTTTGAGAAAAAAGACTTGTCTTTTGATCATATCTTCTGTGTAGGACGTGTGACTAAAAAATACATTGAGGAAGCATTAGGTACGGTAACTTTTAAAGCCAAAACAGCCAAAGATTTAGCCGCACATTTACTGACAACGGATCTTAAGGAATTTACGTATTTCTGTGGAGATATTCGCAGGGATGAATTACCGGAAATATTAGCGGCAAGTAATATTCGATTAGAAGAAGTTGAAATTTATAAAACAATATTAAGTGCGACTGTAGTAAAACCACCAATCGATGGGATTATGTTTTACAGCCCTTCTGGAGTAGAGAGTTATTTACGAGAAAATCCAGAAACTGTAGGTGTAGCATTTTGTATTGGAAAGACTACGGCTAAAGCTGCAAGTGAGCATTTTGACAAAGTATTGACGTCTAAAATATCTACTGTAAATAGTGTTTTAGAATTAGTAAAAGATCATTTTGACATAGAACCACCCATACACTCTTACGAAGATGAATAGAACCCGAAGACTCAGAAAAACTGAAGGCATTAGACGCCTAGTACGTGAAAATAAGTTAACCATAGACGATTTAATATATCCTTTATTTATAGAAGAAGGAACGAACATAGAAAAAGAAATTGTTTCTATGCCAGGGATTAAACGTTGGTCATTGGATACATTGCATAAAGAATTAGACGAGGTTGTCGCCTTAGATATTCCTGCGGTTTTACTATTTGGGATTCCAACAGAAAAAGATGAAATAGGGAAAGAAACTTGGGACGATAATGGAATCATGCAACAAGCCATTCGTTATATCAAGAAAAACTATCCTTCTTTATATGTAATTACCGATGTGTGTTTTTGTGAATATACCAGTCATGGACACTGTGGAGTGATACACAATAATGATGTAGATAATGATGCTACATTACTGAATTTAGCGAAGCAAGTGATCTCTCATGCAAAAGCAGGAGTAGATATGGTTGCGCCTTCAGGGATGATGGACGGTACCATACAGGCCATTCGCGAAGCACTAGATAATACTGGGTTTTACGATTTACCTATTATGGGATATTCTGTAAAATACGCTTCCGCTTTTTACGGACCTTTCCGTGATGCCGCTGATTCTGCACCTACTTTTGGAGACAGAAGAACCTATCAAATGGATCCTTCTAATAGAGATGAAGGAATGCGTGAAGCCAATTTTGATGATGCCGAAGGAGCAGATATTTTAATGGTAAAACCTGCCATGTCTTATTTAGATATTATCAGAGATTTAAAAAATAATTTCGACCGCCCTATTGCATGTTATAATGTAAGTGGAGAATATGCGATGGTAAAAGCTGCCGCTGCTAAAGGATGGATAGATGGAGAAAGAGTGATGATGGAAAGTTTACTTTCTATGAAACGCGCTGGTGCAGATATTATTATTACGTACTTCGCTAAGGAGGTTGCTAAAGTATTGGCAAGAAAAAAATAAAAAGGAAGGAGATGCTCCTTAAATATATACCCAAAACGATTCATAAAATGAGTTTTAAAAAATCACAAAAATTATACAACCAAGGTTTAGTACATCTTGTAGGAGCAGTAAATTCTCCTGTACGTGCCTATTCATCAGTAGGAGGGAATCCGTTGTTTATTGAAAAAGCAAAAGGAAGTACTATTACAGATGTAGATGGGAACAATTATGTAGATATGGTATTGTCTTACGGGCCAACTATTATTGGGCATCGTCATAAAAAAGTACAAAAAGCGATTGAAAAAGCCTTGAAAAAAGGGTATACTTTTGGCGCAACAACCAAAGGTGAAATTAAAATGGCAAAAATGGTGTGTGATGCTTTTCCAGGAATGGATAAAGTACGTTTTGTAAACTCTGGAACGGAGGCCGTATTTAGTGCGATTCGTTTGGCTAGAGCATTTACAGGACATGATAAAATAATCAAATTTGCGGGTTGTTACCACGGACATGCGGATGCTTTATTAGTAGCAGCAGGATCTGGATTGGCAACATTAAGTATTCCTGGAAGTGCAGGAGTTCCTGCCCAAGCGGTAGAAAACACCTTGATTTCGGAATTTAATAATATAGATTCAGTTGAGAAACACTTAGCGGAACACAACGATATTGCAGCGGTTATTATAGAACCTATTGCGGGGAATATGGGAGTGATTCAGCCTTCTGATGAGTTCATTAAAGAATTGAGAGACTTGACAAAAGCGGCAGGAGTATTGTTAATTGCTGATGAGGTAATGACAGGATTCCGTTCTATGTATGGTGGAGCTCAAGAAGTCTTAGGATTTGAAGCTGATATTACCTGTTTAGGGAAAGTAATTGGTGGAGGATTCCCAGTGGGGGCTTATGGAGCTCGTAATGAAATTATGGAATGCGTATCTCCTTTAGGTGATATGTACCAAGCGGGAACCTTATCTGGAAACCCTATTGCAATGGCCTGTGGAATGGCAACATTGAAAGAATTGAAAAAACAAAATCCTTATAAAAAATTCGAAGCTACCGCAGAGAAAATAGAAGGAATGTTGTTAGATGCCGCCAATAAAAACGGGATCGATTTACAAGTAAATAGATTCGGTTCTATGTTCAATCCTTTCTTTACTAAAGAGGAAGTAGTTGATTTTAAATCGGCTCAAACAAGTGATACAGAAAAATTCGCAACCTTCTTTTGGGCAATGACCAAAAATGGAGTGTTTTTACCACCATCACAATTTGAATCTTGGTTCTTGACGAGCGCATTGACTAAAAAGGATTTGAAAACCATAGGAAAGGCCATCAAAATTGCCATGAAAGCAGTTGCTGAAAAGGCAATTTAATTTTATAGTTCTTTGTAAAATGCATAACGTATAGGTTATCACTAACAACAAGCAACTATCAACCAACAACTAATAAGAAAATGATTAAAAACGATTTATATTTAAGAGCATTAAAAGGAGAAACAGTAGACAGACCACCAGTTTGGATGATGCGTCAAGCAGGACGTTATTTACCTGAATTTATGGTGTTAAAAGAAAAATACGATTTCTTTACAAGATGTCAAACTCCGGAATTAGCGGCTGAAATTACAGTACAACCAATCCGAAGATACGGAATGGATGCTGCTATTTTGTTTTCTGATATTTTGGTAGTGCCTCAAGCAATGA
>JAESRX010000024.1 GCA_016764435.1 Flavobacteriaceae bacterium
AATAAGAGGTAGCCCTTTTTAGCATTGATTTTCGGAATTAATTTCAACAATTGAAAAATAGGAAATTAAAACGAGTTAATCGAAAGAATGTTAAGCCCTTGCCGTAAGCGAATTGAAGAAGACAAACCCGAATCCTAAAAATAACATGAGGTGAAAAGGAAACAGGCCGAAATCATTCAAAGGAATAGCGGAGTACATGCCAAAGAGAAAATAGATCATAAGGCCAAACTCCAAAATCATATTCACCGAGAGTTTCTTGGCGATGTATTTATTGCCTTTCCAGCTATCGGTAAGGTTGTTGATATTGAACTTGGGTGTACGAACAAAATCGCTTCGCTTGCCCATATGGCCCTCTATAACGGCCACTGAATTATGTAAGGAGAACCCCATTGCGACCGAGAAAAAGGTAAAGAATAATTTAATATAGTCGATAAATTCTCGACGTACATCTTTATCTTTGAACTTACCTCCAAATTCAGAAGTTACTGTGCTGCTCTCAATATCTCTAACACCACGTGAATTCACACATAAATGTTTGGCATCAATTACACAAGCAACATCCTCTGTTCCCAAGGCTTTTTGCAAAGATTGTACAATTTGCATTGTCAAACGTTCCTGTACTTGTGGACGTTTTGCAAAAAAGTCTACAATACGGTTCATTTTAGACAAACCTATCACTCTACCTTTAGAAATATACGCAACATGCGCTCTTCCCACGATAGGCAATAAATGATGCTCACAAGTAGAATAAACAATAATGTTTTTTTCTACCAGCATTTCGCCGTATTTATACGTATTATCAAAGGTTGATAACTTAGGTTTATTTGCTGGATTTAATCCAGAGAAAAGTTCATTTACAAAAGATTTTGCCACACGTCTAGGAGTTCCTTGCAAACTATCATCTGTCAAGTCCATTCCCAAAGTTGTCAGAATATCACGTACACTTTCCTGAATTTTTTCTATTTTTTCGGCATCAGTTAAGTCAAAAGCATCCGCTCTTAACGGAGTTGTAGCCGATGTTCCGATATGGTCTTCGCCCATTTCTTCTATTTGATCGTTTTTCATTACGTTTTTACCTTCAAACATGTTCTAGTAATTAGCCCACAAATGTACAATAAAATGCAGTACAAATTATAGGCTTGTTTAAGCTTTATTTATTGATTAATAATAGAAATCAATGTTTCTAAATTACAGGTCTCTTGGACACCTGTTTCCATATTTTTTAATTTAAACTGACCTTCATTTATTTCTGAAGTCCCCGCAAATACAACATAAGGAATCATACGTTTATTCGCATAATTTAGTTGTTTTTTCTGTTTAGCAGCTTCTGGAAATAATTCGGTTTTAATTCCTATACTACGCAATTTCCCAATTGCCTTCATACAGTACATGGCTTCCTCTTCACCAAAATTAACAAATAGCACGGTTGGTTTTGCTAAGGTTACTTCGGACAATAATCCTAATTCTTCCAGTACCAAATAGATACGGTCTAAACCAAATGAAATTCCAACACCACTGATGTCTTTCAATCCAAAAATTCCAGTTAAATCATCATAACGACCACCGCCTCCTATGGATCCCATTTTCACCCCTTCTGGTGCTGCCACTTCGTAGATAGCACCGGTATAATAATTAAGTCCTCTCGCTAAAGTAACATCAATAGTCAAATTAGTGGTCTGCAAGCCTAATTCTTCCACAGATTTTATAATGAATCTTAATTCTTGGACTCCTTTTAAGCCTTCTTCAGAAGCCGCTAACATAGTCTCCAATTGTGCTAATTTCTCCGTATTGGTTCCTGTAAAACGAAACAAGGGTTGAATTTTTTCAATAGCGTCCTCGGTAATTCCTTTGGAAAGCATTTCCTTGGTCACTCCTTCTTCTCCGATTTTATCTAATTTATCTAAGGCTACCGTAAAATCAATCAATTTATCCTTGGCACCAATAATCTCAGCAATTCCAGATAAAATTTTTCTATTGTTCATTTTAATCGTTGTACCTACTAATTTCAAGGCTGTAAATACGGCATCATAAAGTTGTACAAACTCCACTTCTTGCCATAGTCCTTTACTTCCAACTACGTCAGCATCACATTGAAAAAACTCACGAAAACGCCCTTTTTGAGGTCTGTCTGCACGCCAAACAGGCTGTATTTGGTATCTTTTAAAAGGAAATACAATATCATTTTGATGTTGGACAACGTATCTTGCAAAAGGTACGGTCAAATCGTAACGCAATGCTTTTTCAGAAATTTTAGAGATCAATTTTGTGCTCTCCTTTGCTTCCAATAAACTAGCGTCCACTTTTTTCAAATAATCTCCCGAATTTAAAATTTTAAAGATCAACCGGTCCCCTTCTTCTCCGTATTTCCCCATAAGGGTAGACGAATTTTCAAAAGACGGAGTTTCTATCGGCTGAAACCCGAAAGTTTCAAAAGTAGCTCGTATGGTTGAAAAAATATAAGTACGCTTTGCGATTTCTGTTGGAGAAAAATCTCTCGTCCCTTTTGGGATGCCTGGTTTTTGTGCCATTATAAATACGAATTCTGTATGAAGCTACAAAAATATCAAAAATCTACAGGACTTCTAACGAAAAAGTTGTGTTTTTTCATCATTATTCAATGCAACTTCCTCACTAAAACGATTCCGAGAAGGAAAAACAGTCAACATCATAAAAAGAAGCAACGCTATCACGATAAAATAAAAACTATTTTTCGTTACAAAGGCAAAATACAAACACATAAATGCGGGGATTTTTAACAAAACCAAACGAACAATATGTGCCACTTTGTATTTTTCTGTTTTTAAAGACAATCCCGCTTTAAAAGGAAGTTGACGCATCAATCTAATAAACATCATTTTCCCGACAAATTTACCCCCATATCCTATAATTATAGCCATAAACATAAAGGTCCTGTCTCCTTCAAAATTCAATTGTAAATCCTCTTTTATATTAATAAAAAGAAGAAGGCTTATGAAAATTACACTTAACATACTACCGCCATGAATGGCTTGCAGAGATTTAAAAAACGTTGAAAGGTTAAAGGTGTTCATTTAATTGATTTTAGTTCTAACTACTTTTAAAAGCTTAAAAATAGACCAAAAAATGAAAACGACAAAAATAATTCCAAGAATCGGAAAAAATAATGCTGTGATAGACATCGCGATGGCGCCTACTGTCTCCACAGCTGCAATAACAGGATTCCCAATTCCTGCTGTAGTAGCCGAAGAAGCCAATCGCGTACTACTCGTACTTCCTTTAATGGCCACTGCGGTTCCTCCTCCTGCAATAATAGCTAATGTCCAAGTGATCACGGGATCTACAGCAACCATGGTCGCCAACATAACCGCTGTTCCAGCCATTGCAGCCAACGGCACTGCAATAGTATCCAACAAATTATCTACAAAGGGGATAAAATAGGCTAGAATTTCTACGAGTGTCGCCACTCCTAAAATAACAATTGCTAAAAAACTACCTGCCCATTCCCAAGACTCATTCAAAGGAATTAACTTAAAATAAGCCGCGATACTTAAAAAAAATAAAGGGACAAAAATTCTAAAACCAACAGCTGCTGCTAGCCCAATCCCTAAGAGTATACTAAAAATTATTCCGGCGATATCATCCATGCTTTTTTTTATAAATATATAAAAATTTAAAACAGGTCGAATACCAACACTTGCTATTCTTTTTTTGCGTGATCACTCAATTGTTTGGTTACCTCAGCTATATTATAGAGCAAGACCATTTTCTGACGTTGAGAACCACGCTCCATTTCATCCAAACGATTGGATAATTTATTCAATAAATAAGGAAGATTAGAGGCATCCTCATCATTACTCTCACCTTTTAAATAATTAGTTGTTTTATCCAAGGCCTTGTCCACTTGATATAGGATACGTTCCACATCATCTGTCAATTCAAAAGTACTCGTTCTATGCGCTCCAAAAGCGGATAGATACGAGACTAACGCATGATTTAAATAAGTCAATCTAAACGCCCATTCTTGTGATTTCTGATGTCTTTTAGGTTCCATTTTCATTCCTTGCCACGCTAAAGTTAAGGAATTATCCGCCTGATGTGCTTTAAAACGTGCCTCTCTGTAGCTCAAATCATCCGTACTCGCTTTATGATATTCATGTACGATAGCCCTAAAATATTCGGTATTGTTTTTCAAGGCAGTAGCTAATAATCCAGGTAATTTTTTATGTTGCCAATCCGGCCATAATAAACGCACGACTAAAATAGCCAAGGTAGCTCCAATAATGGTATCGATTAACCTAGGTCCCATCATCGCGACTCCTTCATTCGCAATTAAATTAAAGGCTGCAATAACAAAACAGGTGATAAAAATAACAGCGATGGAATAATTTTTCCTCAAATAGACAAAGAACAAATAGGCTGCCACACTTAAAAAACATAACTGTCCTATCACAGTTGGTAATAATTGAACTACTAAAACCCCGACAACAACACCAACAATAGTCCCTGTAATACGCTGAAAAAGGCGCTTTCTAGTTTCACTATAACTTGGTTGACATACAAATAAACTAGTCAAAATCACCCATTCTCCTTTCGCTAAATCTGCAAATTGTAAGAGGATATAGCCTAATAAAAAACAAACACTCAATCGGATAGCATAACGCAAACGAGGATGATTCCATGTTAGTATTTCTTTCAACCTCACCCAGACACTACGTTCCTCTCTTTTGATACGAGGCACGGCATCTAATGTCATGTTAAAATTTAAGTTTTTCAATGATTTATGTGACTGCTTTAAATTTCTGTATAATAAGATGAGACTTTCGTTTAAAAATTCTTTTCTCGTATCTATTTGATCTTGCAACGCTTTCACCGTCCATGATAATGATACTGGATGCTTGTAAGTATTTCTAGTCAATAATTTATCAGCAAATAGCGTACAAGCCAATGAAAGCTGGAGTAATAATTGTCCTAAACCCTCCATCAATTCCGTATTGTGAGTTTCCTGACTCAATACATCGTATTTTTCATGGCTAGAGGCCGCTCTCTCATGCAAACTCTGAACTAGAATAAATTTTTGTAAATAGGGACGCATGACCTCCAAATCAAGTACTGCATTTTCATAGCTATTCATCACTTTACGACATTCTTCCAAGGAATTAACTACTTGAATATTTAACACCGCTAAGTTATTTCTAATTTTAGTTTGAACACGTGCATCACTCGGAAACAGCTTTGCTTTCTGTTTCATATATGCTGCTAATGCTTGGTATGCATTGGCCAATTCCTCTTCCAATAACCTAAACGGATGTAAAAATAATAAGCCCAAAGAAATAGTCCCATAAAACAAGGCTCCCAAGGGTAAAAATAATGGTTGATGGTACCAGACAGGACTTAATTCTGCTCCTAACATGGTATAAATAACAATTAATACTGCGCCAAAACTAATTCCTCTATACCGGTCACTCAAACCTCCTATGACAATAAAAGTAATCGTAGAACCAACTAAACCTACTCCAAATAGCACGGGATAAGGACGCAATAAAACTACAGACAAACTGGCGACTATAAAACTAGCCACGGTAAGTAATAACGCTTTTAAACGACCTTTCGGATGGTCATTTGTTTCTGACAATGCACCTGCCAAGGCTCCTAATGCTAAGGTTACTCCAATATTTGAATATCCTAATAGCACAAAAGGCACACATAGTAAAGCCATGCTTGCCGACGCCTTAAAAGCACGCATACGTACTGGATAACGCCAAAAATTACGACGTAATGACTCATTAAAAAAATCACTGATAAATGTACTGGAGTTTCCTGTTTTCATACCTACCTACTATTGAGTAAAAAAATAAGAACTTGAGGACTTAACAAAAAACATCCCTAGCTCTTGGTGAATTACAAAGGTAATCGTTTCGAAAACACTCTAGCCTACTCACGCTCAAAAATTAAGCAAGTTTTCACGCATACGATTTCGTAGAAAAACAGTGTCCTTTTGCGCTCCTACACTCGCAATAAAGTTAATTCTTTTCTAATTGAATTGTAATAAAGGCAACTAAAAGCATGCTGTGAAACGGGGATTAGTGAAATTAGTATTCATTTTTCATCAAAAGAATATTTTTCATAGCCACTTTATACCCCCTACTTTGTCCATTTTCATTTTTATTTAAAGCACGCATTAACGTCTCTAAGCTTCTAAAATTACGGTTATTTTTAAAGTCACTTCGCTTACTAGTAAAATACAAGGTATTGGTCTTCTGGTCTACAAAAGGACAATAATCCATGTACTTAGAATTGATCTCTCCTCCTATATTCCTAGCCTCAGTCCAAGTATCATTTTCAGTTTTAAAACTTATGTATAAATCGCCACTACCAAATCCTTTTTCCCTCTTATAACCACTGAAAATAAGATACGATTCATCGGAAGCTATAAATGCATTGAATTCATAGCCATCACTGTTTATAGCCTTAGGAAGTGTTCTGGGAATCTTATATCCATGTTTATCTTTTTCACTAAACCAAACGTTATCTTTTCCAAATTCAGATGGTTGATCACTCGTAAAATACAACGTATTATTAGCAGATAAAGAAGGATAAAACTCATTGTATTCCGTATTAATGGGCTTTCCTAAATTTATAGGATTCCCCCATGGAGAGAATAAGCTCGTACGTTCTACTTTCCAAATGTCAAAATCTTTTACAGCGGTATCAGACATAGATAAAGGTCTGTTGGACGCAAAATATAAGGTCAAATTGTTTGCAGATAAAAAGGGTTCCATATCTTGATACATTCCAGAGAAAGAAAGTATTTCTTGAGCCTTCCATTCTCCATTTATCAGCTGTATTTGCACTAGTACAGAGACTTCTCCTAGCGGACTCTGAACGGTAATAAAAGCCTCGTTTCCAACACTAGATATAGCAATATCCCTAGTGTTGGAAAACTGACCTAAAGTTTCAAAAACTGGTAAAACTTGAGAAGGGGTTTGTCCATTTATTACAGACGATACAAAACTTAATAAAAATAGGACTATAGTATATTTCATGGTTTAAATATAGCCCCAATTTTTTAGAAGCACTTTTACGACTCTTGAATATCCGTATCTTCTGGCAACTTATTTTTAAAACTAGGAGCCGTTTCTCTATAATTTAGGTTTTTCTTTTTAGAAACCGTCACTATTAAATCCTGATCCAAACTAAAAATAGTCGCAAATCTAAATTTCTCGTCTAGTAATTTTGTGATTTCTGCAAACGCTTCAGAAAAAGTAAATATTTTAATTTCATTGGTTTCTGTATAACGATATTTAAAACGCAGTACCTGTTTTTGATCGATTGTCACCAAACGAACATATACATTTAAAAAACCTTCCGCCTTCCGAATAGGCTTGCTTAAAGTTAATTTTACAAAATTATCATTGGCAATGCTTTCAGAGGCCGTTTTAAAAAATTGATCTAGTGTTTCCATGCGGCGAAATTATGGGATTTTTAGGAGAATACAGATTCTTTTTTAGAATAAATTAAACCTAAAACTAGCTCCTATCTGAACCGCAACTTTTTATACCATAAGGACAGTTAAAATAAATACGACGGAGGTGTATGTGAGCAGATGCCCCTATCATTAGACCACCATCCTCATCTTACAACGGCTATGTCACCATTAACATGTAACTTTCTAAGGACTTTTGTTTTAAGTAATTAACAATACGTAGTTATGAACTCAATAATCCATTTTAAAACAACACAGCTTCTATTTTCTTTGAAAAAAATATATTTGTGACATTTTCAAAAATACACATATAATTAAACATGAAATCTTCCGGATTTTTAATTTTTAAAACTAATTTACATGTCTAAAATATGAAACTATAACATTATTTGTTTAATCAGTAATCTTTTAAAAAAATGATGTTTCGCTCTTTTAGCCATTTTCAGTTCATTACGAACAAGGAAATTATACATCATAACCCCATGTCTACCTCCCTTTAACAATATATGGGAAGCTACATTTTCTAAAACAAGTTGTTCTTTTTTAGTAGTCAGTTTCACACTGGAAAGATATTCTGTAAAAGCACGAATATTTTCGTCTATTAAGGAATCTCCTCTAATAATTTTCTCTTCATTTTTTTTAAAATCTCCCCGTGCATTTAGATGCCAGTCCTCCTGCTTCTCCTCTATTTCTTTTATACGATCCTTAAGGCTTCCATTGGCAAAATGCCATAACTGATAGGTTGTTTTGACTGCTCCATGAATACATTCGAAATCTCTTGAATTTATAGTAGCTCCAGAGGTAGCGTCAGTTTGATAAAAGGAGTTTTCTGCTTGACGTTCCGTTAAATCTTTCAAAGTTAAAAACTTAAAATCCGAGGAATCATCTAGTAAAATACGGTGTAATTTTAGATAATCTTTCGTAGTAAATTCTTTATGATTCAACTTAGTGAGAGGTGTGTCTCTTTCTAATTCAATACTTAAAAAAAAACCATTAACATCCCAATACATACGGAACTGTGTCAGCTTACATTCTTTACTTGATTTACATGGAAATGCAGCAATATCAATAAAATAATATTGTGAAACTCCCATAGGATCTACTGCTTGTTGCAGCACATAGTCCATATCATTATATAAAACACTATGCGGTATTAATTTTAATTCACTCTTAGTCACTTCCTCCATACTTCCTTGAAATCCTAAAAGGAATAAAGTAGTACATACCGCTATAAATATTTTCATTTTCTTTTAGATTTATTAAAGCCTCCATTATTCTATTAAAAGAGAAGGACTGTTTGCATTGATAGAATATAACATTCAATACTATTTAAATAGGAAAAGAATACGCTGACGAAAACTAATGGCTATATAAAGATTAACATCAGAATATTCAATTAAATCCTATTTAGAAGAAGTAAAGGAAATCCCATAAACTATTGATATCATTCAAAAAACATCCTATTATTTAATCATTCAATGCTCCTTTTTGAATCCAATTTTCAATTAACTTTAAAGACCCTTCACTGACATTTACACTTGCTGGATGGTCAAAATTAAGACCTTTCATTTGTAGTACATTAATCATAAAACTTTCAGTCACACTAAATGGTTTCACCCTTAATAAACTAGAATTCTTAGAAGAAACCCCCACCAGGTTACTATAACTTTCGTTTTTGGTCAAATTTAAATTTGCCGCTATTTCTCCACTGGAAGCACCATGACATAACATGCAGGAATTAAAAACTTGTTTTTGAACTCTATCATAAGAAACTAAGGTCATATTTATTTCGTCAAGAACACTGTTTTTACTAATACTTTGGGTTGCATATGGTATCAAATTTAGGATGTTCAATTGATTTTTAGCCAAGTATATTTTAAAATCATAGGTTCCTTTGGTGATGTTTTTTAATGTAAAACTTCCTTTACCAGTAGCTGTTTTTATAATTTTAACGCTGGATAATGCTTGAGACTCTCCTATTTTAAAAACACCAAATCGGATATCCTCCTGATCAGACCAATACGCTGGATCTGTAAAGTTAACAGTTCCAGTTACAGTAAACATTTCTACTACTTCATCATCTCCTCCTCCACTACAACTTAGCGTAATAAAAATCAGGGAAATTAAAGTACTTAGGCATATTATTTTTTTCATTCTTTCTATATTAAAGTTAATATATATGGGGAATAATTATTTTTATTGTATTCCTTTAAAAAGCAAATTGTAATTGTACAGAGAGCATGTGTTCTGCCATACCATTATCATCATCATTTTCTTTAAAAATAGAACTATGTCCATTTTTACCTAAATACTGATACATGGTTTGCAATTTTAGATTATGTCCAACAATAAAATAATTAAAACCTATGGCAGGCATGTATAAAAGGCCATCATTATCTGTTGAATTTCTATCCATAACATCTAACCTTAAAGCAGCTTGTAACTTGTCTGTTGCAAAATATCCTGCTTGAATATAACTACCAAAATAAGTGTAATTAGGTTTAATTTGTTGTCTTTCTACAAAATCCATATTTAACAGATAGGCTTCCCCAGATAGATACCATCGATTTATCATGTATGACACTTCTAACCCTGTTCTTAAATCATTGGTACTTTCATAATTTGCCTCTACATTATACGAGACACTAGACGCTATCATAAAATACTCTCCTGTAAGATCAGATGGATCCCCTTGATGTAAAGGCATAGGACCATAAGGCATATAAGCAAACCTAGCAGCGTATAAAAGTGCTGGAATTCCTAAATCATCACTTGTAGAACTTGTTGCCTTGTTAACATTTATACCCGTTCCATTGAAAACTCCAACTCTGTATTCAAATTTATTACGAATAAGACCATGTACTTGTACACCAATATCAAATCCTGTGGCAATGGTTGGATTCACAGCATTAATATCAAAATCTAAATTAACTCTAGTTGTTAAGGATCTTGGAGGGGTTGCAAACAGCGTTTGTCCAAGTCTCACAAGGTATGCCTGTGTATAAGGAGTTTTGAACTTTCCAATACGGAATCTCAATTCGTCCTTTAAATTAATATCAAACCAGGCCTGATTTAATAAACTTGCACCTGAAGCAGATGCATTAATGGCCAAATTAAAGGTGATTTTTTCAAAAGCTTTTCCCGCAAAACCAATTAAGGAATAAGGAACAGAAAACCCTGAATTTAACACATTATCTTGTTCTGCAAGATTCAATCCTTCATCATCATAATAATTAAAATTTGCACGTGTTTGAATTAACACATACGGTTTAAATAGAAAATTTTGATCCTTAGATTTCCAAGCAATACCATCTCTTCCAGCTAAAGAGATTAGCTCACTTTCAATATATTTATTTGTCAGTGTATCATTTTGTCCAAAAGTAAAAAAAGAGGAAAGCATTACTGTCAGAATGCATGTATATTTTAAAAATTGTATCATTTGATTATTTATTTATTCTATTTCTTAAAAGTTTTTTAGTGCTTTATTCTCTATTTTTTTTATAGCCATACACTCTACTTCGATTAACCAACCAGGCCGACACACAGGGGCCAATACCATTACTTTAGGTATGTCTGTAAAATTGGATTCAAAATAGTTGCTAATTACTTTTTTATCCGCGACATCTCTTAAGTAAATTATAAGCTGAGAAACATCCTCCATAGTGGCATCTGCATCTTTTAATAAAGCCTCTACATTTAATATGGCTCTTTCAATCTGAGCACTTACATTATGTGTATGAACAATTTCTCCTTTATTATCAATACTCGCCGTTCCTGAAATAAAGATATGTCGTCTATCTCCATAATCTACACTGGTCCCTCGTTCAAAGGTAACTCCGTATTCGTGAGTTGGATTCAAGTGTGTTGGTGCTACTAAAAATTTCACTTGCTCCTCCGCTATTCCTCCTACGCTATAAGCATCCATTAAGACATTTACATTTGGGTTCGCATGTCTCCCTTCAATTCCTGTACTTGCAATAAAATGGGAATCAATATTCATATCCAATTTATCAAAAAATGAAGACCTTGATCTCACGACTCCTTCGTAATTAAAGTCTACATCTTTAACAAAAAGCCATGTTCTAATACAGTTATCTTTGATATTCATCCCTTTATCTTCAAGACTTTTATCTAAAGTTTCAAAAACACCAAAAGTTTGATTATAAGAAGTTAAGGTCTTATAATCTGAAGTTAATAAGGTAGACCAAACATGTGTATATCCATTTCGTTTAACTACTAATTCATTTTCTTTTCCGAGGTTTTTTTGAGTTTTTTGGTTCTTATCGTTAATAATATAAGCCCAGAGCACCACTTTGGTATCATTAAGAGGAGGTTGCTGTACTACAGACAATGCACAGTGTTGAATCCCATTTCCAGTCCATTTTTTCATAGTAGTTAGGATGCTCTCTTGATTGGCAAAATCACTGACAAAAAAGCGAGTAAAAACCAACGATTCCTTTGGAATATCTCTATTTCCCATGTAGCTTTCTAATGCTTCAAGTAACAATTCCAATTGATTTTCAAAACAATCTGAATCATTTACTTCAATCATTACATGAGTTTCATCTACATTGTTATTCTTAAAAACAGCTTCACTTAGATGTGTTTTATTATTGGTAATTTTATTGTATTCCATTGTTATAATGATTTCAAAAATGTTATTAGTGCATCTCTATCGTTCTTCTGCATTTGCTTAAACAACTGTCTAGAAACATCCCCTTCACCTCCATGCCACATAATGGCTTCTACAAAATTTCTAGCCCTTGAATCATGTAAAAAAGTAGTGTGTCCATTGACTACGTTTTGAAGACCAATTCCCCATAGAGGTGTAGTTCTCCATTCATCACCCGAAGCATTAAATTGAGAAAAATCATCTCCTAATTCCGGTCCCATATCATGTAATAAAAAATCTGAATACGGATGAATGGTTTGGTTGCCTAACCAAGGCATATTAGTTCCATCTATTAATTTAACCCCTCCAGGTTTTGTGTGTAAAGTAGGTGTGTGGCAAAGATTACATTTGGCTTGATAAAATAATTCCTCACCTTGTTTTACAACTGGATTATCTACATACCTACGTGCAGGCACCCCCAAGGAATGTAAATAAAAATCTACATCACCCATATCCTTAGTACTAATCTGAATGCCGTAATCACCATCTACCTGTGACTGACCTTCGGAAATTTCATGAGGAAACCTATCACTAGTCACTCCCATATCTGATAAAAAACCAAGTTCTACCGTCAAATCTGCATGCTGCGCCTTATGCCCTGAAAGCCCCATCTGTTTATGGTTTCTTTCAATCACCCAATTTACCTCTCCAGAAATTCCATATTCTGGATATTCTATACCTGCCAATGCTAAAATTTCATTTTGATCCAGGGCCATCATTAATCCTAATCCCACATGCCTTAAGGGAGTTCTTACACTCATTTCAAGATTTTCATCTGGAATTTCGTTTGCATACCAATCAGTAATTGTATAGGTAGGAGTAATTAAACTATAAGGTTCACCATCAGAAAAAGTATAGAAAACCTCTGAATATGACACTTTTAACTTCCCTTCTGGACTAACTCCATAAATAGCTTGGTCATGTAGAACTCTACCATAATTTCTATGATACTGATTATTAGGCGTTCTCATAAACGTTAAAAAAGCAGAGAATCCATAAGGACCCGAACCTCCTTCTGTTAACAAATGAGATTTGGTTCTTCCAGCTCCCACATGGCAACTTCCACATGCATAACCAGAATACACAGGACCTAAACCTCCATTTATAGGGTTTCCGTCGGCAACCCTTGGAGTGTCGTACAAGGTGTCTCCTGAAAGAAACCTATCCATTAAAGCTCCTGTAACCCAAGCCGCAGGAGTATCAAAGGCGACACTTGTAAAAGTGAAAGTTGTAGAGTTTCCAGCTGATAATTCCGATTGTTTCGCTAACCGATTTCCTGGAGTATACATATCCATATACTCATTTTCCTCACAAGAAACAAGAGAGATAACCACTAAAAGGAAGAAACCATACCAATGGCTCCTTCCTTTATTAATTTGTATTCCTTTCTTCATATTTCGTAATACTAGTTTACAATTAAGGGACGTACTTTTGTCTCAATAATTTCCTTTACTTCATTTACAGCATCCATAGCTCCCTGAACTTGAGTTGCTTGTAAATTATTTCTAAATGGAGAAGGAATCAGACCAATTGCATCAATAGCATCTGTAATCAATATTTTTATCTCGGTATCTAGTGAAGGGTCTCTCTCTTTTACAAAAGTAGAGATACTTAATTTTCTTGTAGCATCTGTAGTTCCTCCTAAATATGAGTTTTCAATACTTCTAATATTATTTTGAAAATCAATCAGAGAATTCCAACTAAACCAAGATTCCACTTCCAATACATTATTACTAGTATGCGGATCTGCTATTTTCCCATTAGCTACTTCATCTCCTATGTTGATCATCCCTTGTAAGATTTCATCGACAGCATCAGATTGAGATAAGTATCGACTTCCTATACTTCCTGCTTTTTTAAATTCTTCTCCGTAAGGTGTACCTACTTCAATTCCCAAAGCGTCCAATAACGTTTTTTCAGAGGATCCTCCTTCCCATAAAGCCCATAATTTAAGTGTATCATCCCTTAACACTTCCGACACTGCACTTAAATATTGTTTTTCTCTTAGGGTAAATTTAGTAGCATCTCTAGGAGCTCCATCTTCAAATAATAAGTATTCAACTGTATGAAAACCTCTTAAAACAGCTCCCAAACCATCACGAACAAAATCAGCTGTCAATATTTGATCACCAGCCAACACTTGATCTAATTGATTCTTATCCAAGGGCCAAGAATCCAATAATGGATCTAAATTATTGTAGGCTGCAGGACCAAATAAAAATGATTCTCCTCTTTCCCATGGAGCTCTAGTTGCTTTCCAAAATTCACAGGATGCGTCTAAATCAACTTGTGCTCCAGATTCTTTAAATTTTTCTACTTCAGATAATAACAATTTTGCATTGTCTTTCATCTCTGTATAAGTAGGAACAATAGTATGCTCCACATACTGCTCTAAAATCATTGTAAAATCATAATTCTTTGTTTCTATAGTATCCGTATTAGTACTCTCACTACACGAGACCAACACCATACTACTTACTAGTATGGTCACTAAAATTTTATTAAATACACTCATTATATATATATTAAATTACTTATAAACTTATTTCTTTATAAACCAATGATTAAATACAAGACCAAGACCAAAAGTATGCTCTGAATTTAAATTATCAAATTTGCGACTAGAATAATCAGCTTTTAGACAAAGATTTTCCATTAAAAAATAATTAATCCCTATCGTAAACACTTCTCTTTTATAGCGTGCATCCTTAAAAACACTTCCTGAAGTTTGTTCCATGGTATTGTAATAATCATACCTTACAAATGGAATTAATTTTTCTCCATTCGGATTTCCCCCAAAAACATTGTAACCTGCTTCAATAGCATATGTCATCGCATTTTGAGCCACAGGTGTTCTTGAATATTGTATGTTTTTTGATATACTTCTGTTAATTTTAGAAATCTCTTCGCTATCGCTTATATTGCCATACACAAAATTTCCACGTATTACCGCTTTCTTATTTTTGTATTCTACGTCGAAATTAAAAACAGAAACAGTTCCTAAAATATGTTCCATTTTTTCTGGTTTAGCAGTATTTCCAGTGCTATTTCCATAGTAAATAGCGGCACCTACATTTAGATTCTTAATCGTTCTATTTTCAATACGTAACACTACAGCAGGGTCCGTAATCTTTATTGTTTCGAAAATCCCCTGTTTCCCATTTACAATCCAGTTTGCTGAGGAAAACCCATTGGCATCCAAACCATTTATTAATTGCAACTCATAAGACCATCTTCTATAATCTCCCAAAACAGAAATACCCGTTTCATGCCAAGTCAAGGGTAACATGCTCATTTCTCCTTCAGCTCTTACTGTCGTGAAAAATTGAGTTGGTAAATGTCTAGCGTTTGTAATTCCAATAGGAACTAACATATGACCAACTTTAACATTGAAAGCTCTAGAGAAACTCTTTTTAATAAAAAATTGTTCTAAGACAACTTCTCCCGCTTTTTCCATTTCCATTTCATACTCTCCCATTTCTTCATACTCAAGTTCTAAAGCCGAACCTGTGCCTCCATGTTCAAATTCAATTTCTGTTACAAACTCTATGTCTTTTCGTAGTTTATAATTGAATTCCAATACCAATCGAGGAAGATCTATAATGGATCTATTGTCTGAAGGTGAACCATTTTCATGCGCATACCTATTAGGACCATAGTCCATCTGTTGAAATAAAAGTTCTCCATAGGATCCAATCCTATAGGAATCATATTCGGGATTTACATCTGACCGAATACTACTGGTACTTTGTGCATTTATCGTAAATACAAAAAGCAACATCAATAATGTGGTTGTTAATCTCATCTATTATATAAATCTATAAAAGACAAAATTCAGGGTTTTATACAAAATGTACAATCCCCTATTTATGGGATTTTAATGAATGCATAAATCACATAAATAAGGGATATAAAAAGTGCTTTTTACGAATATTCGAAATTGTAAAAGAACACTCCTGTTGCGTGTTTCAACAAGACTCTTTTTTTTACAATAGCATGTTGGAAGGTATTATTAAAGGGAAGAAATTCTTAAGTCCTTATCTTTCATGAATAAACAATATAAATTATATTTTCAATAAAGGATTCGCCCATTTTTATAGCTAAAAACGAACCAAAGTAATGAAAACTATTCAATAGTAAAGAGCACTCCGTAGTATTATTATAGTCTAAAACAACTTAAACATATAGCTTAAAAAAGCATAATACTAAATTACAACGAAGATTTTAAGGAATCATTTATATCAATAATATTATTAGCTACGGCGTAAATAACTAAAGCAGCTGTTGATTTTACGCCTAATTTATGACTTATATTTTTACGGTGAGTTACTACGGTATGAATACTAATAAATAACTCCTCTGCTATTTCTTTTTGAGAATTACCTTGCGCTAACAACCTCAAAACATCTAATTCTCTATCACTTAATGTATTATCACTAACCCTGTTTTTCTCTAACTTTATGGTTAAGTGCTTTTCTATTTCTATGAGAATAGAAGTACTTGAATCATTTAAAAAAAGACAGCCCGTAAAACCATTGTGAAAATTCCTGTCGTATAAAGAAGAAATAAGCCCCAGTATGTTTACTTCTTTAAAATAAGAAAAAAACCTATTTTTCATTTTTTTTGAACAATTAAAGACCAAGGGATTTACTATAATCAAATTGAAAACAGCTGTATCCTCTTTTTTAAAGACATCCTTTACAGACGTTTTTTTAACAAAAGTAAATGCAGGATTCTTTTGAGAAATAATAGTAGACAAGCCTTCCCTAATAATACATGAAGGTTCAATAATTAATATATGTGCAATTTTATTCACTACCTAACTGTTTTTTTTCTCTAACTTCTCTACTAAAGGAACTAAAATATTATCTTCTATCATAGCATGAACCATTAAATCCTTTTCAAAATTACATAGAGATACTAATAATTTACGACGCATAACACTGTCGTTTTGAGGAGGTAGATACTGAATTAATAATCTTTTTAAATCATCTAGTTTTTCTTCTAAGTTATCGTGATGTTCTTTATATTCACTTATGGTGTAATTGGTTTGGTTTTTAGTTTTATTTCCGACATCTAATAAGCTCAGAATATATGGAAAAGCAATGTTGTTTTCATACGCAAAATGTTCGTCTACTTCCTTTTTGTATTCTTCAAAAAAACGTTCAAGCATTAAATTTTCCGGTTTTTTATTGGAAGTAGTCATCCCCCGAATGTTCTTTATAATCTCAGGAAAAACCTCAAGTGTATAATATATATGTGATTTCCGGAGATAACTAATAATCACTCGGATGTCCAGTTTTTGAAAGGAAGATTTTGATAGGTATGAAATATCATTATGAAGATTAAAAATAAATAAAAAAACATCTGTATTAACATTACTTTCCTCACAGATATCAGAAATTGTCTTTTCTTTTACTCCTAATTCTATAGAAAACCTTTCCAAAATTAAAATTAAGGAATGGTTCCTTAATAAAATTTCAGACATTTTCATGTCTTGTCGGATTACACTGTTCATTCCCTCCATAAAATAGATAGTTTTACCCTACAAATGTAGCCTAATTAGCAATATATAGCAACAAACCTCCCTTAGTTTTTTCCTGTACCATCTTTTATAAATATCCATCAATAGTCCTTGCCTTTTTTCAAAACAGAAAGAATAAAACAACTCTAAATTCGCAACTAATAATAGGTACACTTTCCTGTGTTAACCCCTTTGCATTCCATAAGGAAACCCCATCCTTTCTTATATGCTTATTTCTCATTTACAGAGAATAAGAAAACACCCCTACCAATAGAAGCTACTTAAAACTCAACGATAAGGTTACTTCGAGTCGACTTCATTAAGATGAATAATCATCCTATTACATCAACTAATTTTTAAAGTGACCGCTTATAAAAAGTATGTTATATTTCATCAAGGCGAAAAACGAAAGGACAGTCCTCTATCCTTCTATTTAAAGCAGAAACAAACCAACACCAAAGCGTCCCCTTCAACATAATTAGAGGCGTTTTTTAAATGGAGCATTTTTAATTAATATCTCAATTAAAGGACAGTCCCCAAAATGCTATAAGTTCTTAAGGGTTCCCTTTATCAGGAAGCAGTTTTTGATTGTAAACAAGAATTCTACATTTTTTAGACAAAATATTTCGTACTATTTAAGAGGTGTTTAAAAGTCCTTTTATTTAAAATATGTACGCGCTTCTTCTAAATCCTCTGGTGTATCAATTCCTATAGCTATTTGGGATGTTTCCACCATTTTCACTTTTAAATCATGGGCTAAAAACCTAAGATTTTCTAGCTTTTCTGTTGCTTCCAACATCGTCATCGGAGTCTTCGTAAAGTCTAATAAAGCTTGTTTTCTAAAGGCATAAATACCAATATGCTTGTACCAGCTTCCTTTTCTCTCATCCCTTGGGTAAGGAATAGGGCTTCTAGAAAAATACATTGCAAAATCATTGGCGTCTGTCACTACTTTAACATTGTTTGGATTTTGAATATCTCCTAGGTCTGTCAATTCGATTTTTAAAGAGGCTACATCTATTTTATGGGCATCATTTTGCTCAAAAACACGTAGTAATTTCTCTAAGGATTCCTTTTGAGTAAATGGTTCATCCCCTTGTACATTTACTACAATATCCACTTCTAAATCAACAATTACCTCGGCTATTCTATCACTTCCAGATTCATGGTCTGCCCTGCTTTTCAATGCTTTTCCTCCATTAGAAACTATTTCTTGAAAAATGATATCTGAATCCGTAACAACATACACTTCCTCAAATAATTGAGTATTTACTGTCGCTTCATACGTACGCTGAATTACGGTCATTCCTCCAAGGTCTTTCATCAATTTCCCAGGAAAACGACTCGCTTCAAAACGCGCTGGAATCATCGCAATAATTTTATTTTTATTTTTTTGCATTTCTAAGTTTTAATCTGTTTAATGAGGCATTTAATTCAAAGCCTAATAATAAAATAATACAATTGAGCCAGATGTATAGCATCAAAATTAACAAGGCTCCAATGGATCCATACAACTCGTTATACCTGGCAAAATCCGTTACATAAATACCGAATAAATAAGTAGTTACTAATATTAACACGGTGGTTAATCGCGCTCCTGGAGAAAAGAATTTGGTGATTTTCCCTTCCTTAGTTCCGAAATAATACAAAAAGGATGTTCCGATATAAATCATCAAGGTGAAGAATAATATTTGTCCTATTTTCACACCAATAATATCTCCTTTCAGGTGGTCAAATTGCATGGTTTTCTCGGCTAAATCACTTAAATATTCCACCACATAAAATTCGAAATACACTAAAACTACAATCGTTAATAATAACAATAAGGCGAGTGTAATACCAACCCATAAAGAGTATATATATTGCCAAATAATAGATCTTGTTAATTTCACATGATAAGAAAACTCAAAACCAGCAAAAATAGCATTCACACCGTTTGCCATTAGAAATATGGCAAAAACAAGGTTAGTATAACTGACTCCTTCCCCTCTATTGGTAATAATATCCTCTACAATCGTATCAAAAAATTCAGATGTTTTTGGAGGTAAAAATCCAGACATTGTTCCCATAAAATCGGAAGCATCAATCGGTAAATAAGGTATTACATTTAAGATAAACAATAGAAAAGGGAAAATTGCCATAAAAAAACTAAAGGCAATGGCACTCGCCCTATTGGTCAAAGCGCCTTTTAAAATACCGATACTGTACATTTCTAATAAATCGTACAAGGTTAGTCCTTCAAAACTTGGAATCTTTATCGATTTCAACAATCGAACGATAAAATTAACCACCGGGATTTTTAATAATTTCTCTTCTATTGGTTTGGTCATTTATACGGCTTTTAAACTTAAATCCATATTGTAAACAGAATGTGTTAGAGCTCCTGAGGAAATAAAATCCACTCCACATTCCGCATATTTTCTAAGGGTATTTTCATTAATCCCTCCTGAAGATTCTGTTTGGCAATAGTCTCCTATCAATGCTACTGCTTTACGCGTAGTCGCATAATCAAAGTTATCTATTAAAATCCGGTGCACTCCAGGTGTTTGCATAATCTCAGCAATTTCTTCTAAGCTACGTGCCTCTACAATAATTTTCAAATCTAACTTATGATTGGCTAAATATTCATTCGTTTTTACAATGGCTTTAGTAACACCACCACAAAAATCGATGTGATTGTCTTTTAACATGATCATATCATACAGGGCGAAACGATGGTTTACTCCTCCTCCAATTTTTACAGCCCATTTTTCGAGTGCACGAATCCCTGGGGTTGTTTTTCTTGTATCTAAAATTTTGGTAGCTGTTCCTTCTAATAAATCTACAAACACACGTGTTTTAGTAGCAATAGCACTCATACGTTGCATGGCATTTAGTACCAAACGCTCTGTTTTCAATATAGATTGTGATTTTCCTGAAACATAAAACGCAATATCACCATGTTTCACAGCATCACCATCTTTGAGAATAGTTTCAATTTGCATGCTCGGATCTACTTGTTTAAAGACACGCTTCGCAAAATCTATCCCTGCTATGATCCCTGTATCTTTTACTAAGAGCTTTGCTTTCCCTTCAGCATCAATGGGAATACAAGCCAAAGAGCTATGATCGCCTTCACCAATATCTTCGCGAATTGCATTCTTTATTATCAGTTCTAATTCTTTTTCAAATTGAGCGTTACTTATCATATTCTAATTTATTATACCTACAAAAATAACTTTTTGTTTTAAAACTCCTAGGGGAAATCTTTAGTATCTTTGCTACATGAATATAAAATTACTGGTTATAGGTAAAACCGACGATAAAAACCTACTTCAACTCATTCAAATGTATGAGAATAGGTTAAAACATTATATAAAGTTTGATCTAGAAGTAATCCCTGATATTAAAAACGTAAAAAACCTTAGTGAAGTTCAACAAAAAGAAAAAGAAGGCGATTTAATCTTAAAAAAAATTGGTCCCTCTGATCAGTTGATACTATTAGACGAAAATGGAAAGACGTTTAAATCAATTGAGTTTGCACAATTTTTACAAAAAAAAATGAACAGTGGTATCAAGCAATTAGTGCTTGTTATTGGAGGCCCATATGGGTTTTCAGAAACAGTGTACAAAAAAGCTACAGGAAAAATATCGCTCTCTAAAATGACCTTTTCACATCAAATGATTCGTATGATTATTGTGGAACAATTGTACCGCGGATTTACCATCTTAAAAAATGAACCTTACCACCATGAATAAATTGGAAATTGTATTTGCAACCAATAATGCGAACAAACTGAAAGAAGTTCAGGCCATGCTTCCTAAGCATATAAAAATCCTAAGTTTAAAAGACATCAACTGCCTAGAAGAAATTCCAGAAACAGCGGATACCTTAGAAGGAAATGCAATTTTAAAAGCCAATCATGTCACAAAAAACTATGGATATAATTGTTTTGCAGATGATACTGGTCTGGAAGTAACCTCCTTGAATAATGCACCAGGTGTGTATTCTGCGAGATATGCTGGTCTCGAAAACAACTCCGAAAAGAACATGCAAAAACTATTGGACAATTTACAGGGAAAAACAGATAGAACTGCACAATTCAGAACCGCCATCTGCTTAAATTTAAACGCAAGCCAAACGGTATTTGAAGGGGTTTGCAAAGGAAGTATTTTATCAGAAAAACAAGGTGATGCTGGTTTTGGCTACGACCCTATTTTTAGACCTGAAAATCACACACTTTCCTTTGCAGCAATGGATATGAATGCCAAAGGAAAAATTAGCCATCGTGGTTTAGCCATCCAGAAACTAGTCCAACATTTAAATGAAATACTTTTATAATTGAAAACTCCATCATCATATAATACAACCTTTATATTATTAGGGTGTGCACTGTTTTTAGCATTGCTTCTTAATATTAGTTTAGGTTCCGTTTCCATTCCATTAAAAGATATTTTTAATACTTTTTTAGATGCTGACTCCGTAAAGACTTCTTGGAGGTTTATTATTTTAGACTACCGTGTCCCAAAAGCCATTACTGCCATTATCGTCGGAAGTGGACTTTCGGTCAGCGGATTGCTCATGCAAACCTTATTTAGAAATCCTTTAGCAGGTCCTTATGTGCTCGGAATTAGTTCTGGTGCAAGTTTAGGTGTGGCACTTTTAGTCTTAGGAACTTCGTTTTTTAGCGGAAGTATCTTGGCGAGTATTGGTTTTAATTGGAGTATTGCATTGGCGTCTAGTTTAGGTGCTTTTTCTGTACTCTTTGCGGTAATGCTCGCGGCTAACAAATTAAAGAACACCATGTCTATTCTGATTATAGGATTGATGTTTGGAAGCTTATCCTCTGCTTTAATTAGTGTTCTGGCCTATTTTAGTTCTGCAGACCAACTCCAACAATATATGTTTTGGAGTTTTGGTAGTCTAGGGAATTTAAGCTGGACAGAAATAATGGTATTAACGGGAGTTTCCTGCCTCGGATTTTTTATGGTATTATTTATAATAAAGCCTCTTAACAGCCTTCTTCTTGGAGAAAACTATGCGAAGAGCATGGGCGTTAACATCAAAAAAACACGGAGAATAACATTGATAGCTACCAGTTTACTTACAGGTGTAATCACGGCATTTTCTGGACCTATTGCCTTTGTAGGATTAGCAGTTCCTCATCTCACAAAACTGCTGTTCGATACCTCAAATCACAAATTATTATTACCTGCAGTCGCCATTTCTGGCGCTATAATTATGCTTATCTGTGATAGTATTGCACAGCTTCCAAGTAGTGAATTCACATTGCCAATTAACGCTATCACTTCTCTTTTTGGAGCTCCAATAGTCATTTGGTTATTAATAAGAAAACGTACTTTAAGCTAATATGAAAAATTCAAAACAACTTATTGTCGCTGTAAAAAATGTAAGTATTGGATATCAATCACGGAAACAAAAAACCGTCATTGCTTCCGGTATCAATATAGAGTTACACCAAGGAACACTCGTTTGTTTATTGGGAAAAAATGGTATTGGAAAATCCACCTTATTACGTAGTATAACCAATGTTCAACCTGTCTTATCAGGAGATATCCTTATAAAAGATATTTCTATTTTAGACTACAGTCCTGCTGCATTTTCAAAAACCATAAGTTTGGTATTAACGGAAAGATTGCCCGAAAGTAATTTGACGGTCTATGAAATAGTCGCTTTAGGAAGACAACCATATACGAATTGGATAGGAACAGTTACTAAAACAGACAAGGATTTTATAGCCCGAGCCTTAAAAGAGACAAATACCACGCATCTAAGCGATCAAAAAATAAGTGAGTTGAGTGATGGTCAATTACAGAAAGTAATGATTGCAAGAGCTATTGCACAAGATACCGAGTTAATTATTCTAGACGAACCTACGGCTCATTTAGACATACATCATAAGATAGAAACCTTTTCACTTCTAAAAAAACTAGCGAGAGATTTTGGAAAAACCATTCTTATTTCTACGCATGAAATTCAAATAGCATTACAACTTGCCGATGAATTATGGCTAATGAAAGAAGGCGTTATTATAGCAGATAGTCTTGAAAACATCATTAAAAACAATGAATTAGAACAATTATTTTCTTCTGACCTCATTGCCTTTGATAAAAAATTAAAACAATTTATCATCAAGTAAATTCCCTTTAATTATATTGACCCCGGAATGCTTTCATACAACATCATTTTTAGTCTTAAGTACTTTTTAATAGGAGACTCGTAGATTAAACTAGTCTCGATGTTTTTTATTAAACCTGCTATTCGATATGAATTTTTGAATGAATAATTCACTCCCATTAATGCTTTAGGCAGGAAAAAATCTCAATATAATTTTCTGCTGATTTTTTATTTAAAAACCAATAAAAAAACCTCTCGACTTGACGAGAATACAACATCATTATTTCAACTTTTTTTTTAAAAAAACACAGCTATCAAAACGACCTGTATAATCGTTGAGTCACACCTAGCATTGGTTTTTAGAAAAAAAACTTTAGCTATGGATACCTTCTCTTTTTCCATCATAATAAAAAAGAGATTCTTTTTATGAACGATCATTTGAAAATTGAATAGGTATACTTCTTTGCTTCCATAACACTTAACTACAAAAAAATTCCTACTATAAAAAAGAACTATTTTTTTCATAGTAGGAACCAATTTTTAAAACACTATAATTACAAACATTCGTTTTAAAAACGCTTGCTTTTTAAGGGGTTCTTAAAGTTTCTGGATTTAAAATCACAAACTCCGTACGTCTATTCAGCTGGTGTTCTTTCTTTGAACATTTCACAGAATTACCACAATGATTTGTTAACATACGCTCTCCATATCCCTTTCCTGAGATTCTATTACTGTCAATACCTCTACTCAATAAGTAATCGACAGTAGATTTTGCTCTTCTACTAGACAGGTCAATATTATAAGCATCATTCCCTCTAGCATCTGTATGAGAACCTGATTCTATAATTAATTCAGGATAATTATTCATAATAACAATCACTTTCTCAAGTTCCAATACAGCATCGGGACGAATATTATCTTTGTCAAAATCAAAATAAATTGGATTTATATTCACCAGTACGCTACCATCCTCTTTTTTAACAATCATTTTACTTAAACTTAGATTTGCAAGGATCCCTTTTTCATCTTGTTGTTTAATGAATGTGAAATTTGAAGAATACGATTCCTTCGTTGCAAAAACCGTATAATTTTTATCACAATCGATGCTAAACTTGTAGCTATTATTATCCTTGTTTATTTGTTGATCAATTTGCTTTCCTTCTGCTGTTTTCAAGGTAATGAGAGCTCCTAAAATAGGTTGCATATTACTTTCATCTACAATATTTCCAGTTACAAACTGTATGCATTTTTCTTCTACTGCTTTTTCACGTACAAACGTGTAGATATCATCATCTCCAACTCCATTCACTCTATTAGATGAAAAATATCCTGTATTTAAATCTTCTTTAATGATAAAATTAAAATCATCTGAAACTCCATTTATTTCCGATCCAAGGTTACGAACTGTCGTAAAACCAGTAGTTGCTTTAGATTCAAAAACGTCCAAACCTCCATGTCCAGCATGACCATCAGAAGAAAAATACAAATTCCCATTTTCTCCGAGAAAGGGAAATGTATCATTCCCTGCTGTATTGATCACAGCACCTAAATTTACAGGAGTTCCATAACTATTATCTGAATGAATCTCTACATAATAAATATCAGACAATCCATAGGTTCCATCCCTATCAGAAGCAAAGTACAATTTAGTTTGGTCTGAATTTAGTGTCGGGTGTGCGGTAGAATATAAATCACTATTAAAGGGTAATTCTTCTACATTTTCCCATGCTCCATTTACTTTTACTACTTTATATATCTTTAATCGATTCAGTCCTTCATCATCAGTTTTAAATTTCCCATGAAAATAATTGTTTCGTGTAAAATACATGGTATTCCCATCTGCTGTAATCGCCACGGTAGATTCGTGGTACTTTTTATTCACAACTCGTTTCATTCTTTTCGTCACACCTCTTTCTGAGTTGTACGTAAATAATTGATAAAACGGTCTCTTTTTTCCCTTTACAAAATGACGTCTATTAATAACGATTGAAGAATCTCTATTGGACGCAAAAACAATTCCATTTTCATAAAATGAGGCGCCAAAATCAGATACTGTCGTATTAAAAGGAGCTAATTCTATCGAATATATATCGTTATTCTCTTGTGCGTGACAGATCACCGTAAGTAATAATGCCAGTGTCATGTAAAATATTTTCATAGTACTATATTTAGAAGAAACGTGGTGAGACCAAATTTACTTTTGTATTAAACAATTCAACTCTCAAAAACACCTCATGTGATCCTGAATCAAAACTCACTAAATCAGTTGTGTCCCAATCATAGGCATAACCGATTAATAGATTTTCATTTATTTGAAACCCAGTCATTGCACTAAGAGCTGCACTCCAGCGGTAAGCGAGTCCGATCCTAAATTTCTCATGGAATAATGCATTCAATGAGAGGTCAATTTGTAAGGGAGCTCCAGCCACATATTTTGTCAATAACGCTGGCTTCAATTTCATATTAGTAGTTATCTGAAAAACATACCCACCGATCAAGTAATAATTCATTCGCTCTTTCGCAAGATTAGAAATGAGAGGACTACCATCCTTATAATGTTCCGACTCTAATATATTAGGAACCGATAGTCCTATATAATAATTGGGAGTGTAAAAATACAAACCAACACCAAAATTAGGCGTAAACCTATTGTCAATATTAGATGAATAGGGATCGCTTTCATCATCAATTGTTAATTTTGTAAAATCTACATTTAGCATATTAAGGACTCCTTTTATTCCAAAAGCTAATTTCCCTTTTTCAGAAACTGGAATCGTATAGGATATATCTATATTTAAATATTGCTCTGTAACAACTCCTAATTTATCATTTACAAAAGACAAACCCAACCCTATTTTACTTTTAGAAAAAGGGGTATGAATTGAAAAGGTCTGTGTTTCTGGAGCACCTTCAATTCCGACCCATTGTGAACGATGTAATGCAAGTATACTTGTGGTCCCTCTAGACCCAGCATAGGCCGGATTTATCCCCACCGTATTATACATATACTGAGTATATTGTGCATCTTGCTGAGAAATAACATCACAAAAACTCAAAATAAGAGTCGTTAGAATTATTAATTTTTTCATAGTCTTCTTTTTTTTACCTAATAGATATCCTTCTATTGGTCTGTTTTTATTATCTATTTATATATAAATGTCCTACTTTCTTCACCACTTTAGTCGTCTTACTATTCGTATACACTAAAATATAATAATACGTCCCTACAGGCAATTCTTTATTTACTTCCATGGTTACTCTTCCTTCAGAAACACCACGGAAAACCCTGTTTGCAACACCATATCCTTTGGTTTTAAAGACTAAAACTCCCCATCTATTATATATTTCTAAGGTGTTATCTGGATGAGATTGTATTCCTGTGATGTATAAATAATCATTTTTACCATCTCCATTTGGAGTAAGTAAATTGTGTACAATAATTTCACAACTATCCGGATCTAAATAATTAAGTATTCCATCCCTATCACAATCCCCCTCCGCTGTTTCTTCTTCGGTAGAAACACCATCATTATCATCATCAACATCTAAATAATTGGGAATCCCATCTCCATCACTATCATCATCATCTGGATCCCCGTTATTGTTTAAATCTTCATCCATGGTACTAATACCATCACCGTCACAATCAGTATCAACAGTTATGGTCTCTGTTATATTTATACCAATAAAATCACACGGATCTTTAGGGTTCGTACCTTTTGAAATTTCAACGCTATCCAACATTCCATCACCATCACAGTCTACTAGCGAAGTAATTATTTCGGTAATATCATCTAGATTATAAGAACAGGGGTCCATTGGATCTGTTCCTTTTTCTATTTCTATATAATCTAATACTCCATCACCATCTGAGTCTAAGCTTAAATTTAACACCAAAATAGTCACCGTAGTGCTGTCACAATTTTCTGGAACAGCTCCGTTTTCACAGATCTTATAAACTAAGGTATATGTTCCGGAAGGTGCTCCCTCGGCAATGCTAATAGTACCGTCTTCATTTAAAGTCAATTCACTCGGAACTGTAACTCCTGATACTGTTATTTCTCCTGGACCTGTGCCAATAACAACTGGTCTTCCGTCCAAGGTATCATTGTCCGTAATGTCTGGAGTACTATCTCCTCCTGTAAGTGGTGTTGTGGTAAAATCGTCTTCAACAGCATCTATTGGATTTTCCACCAAGATAGTCACCGTAGTGCTGTCACAATTTTCTGGAACAGCGCCGTTTTCACAGATCTTATAA
>JAESRX010000008.1 GCA_016764435.1 Flavobacteriaceae bacterium
TTTTCTTAATCCTAATTCCTTGATAATTGCACGGTAACGTGTAATATCAGATTTGATTAAATAATCTAATTGATCTCTTCTCTTACCAACTAATTTTACCAATGAACGTTGCGTATTATAATCTTTATGATTTTTTTTCAAATGTTCAGTTAAGTGGCTAATTCGGTGAGTGAATAACGCAATTTGAGCTTCCGCAGCACCGGTATCTTTTGTTGATTTACCGTGTTTTTCGAAAATTCCTTCTTTTACTTCTTTTGTTAAGTACATGCTAACATTAATTTTTATTAATAATTTTTATGTAGTGATATCAATTGATAATACCAAAGGCGCAAAGATAGTCTTATTATTTTGAATGATATAAGAATACAGGATAAAAGAAGGTAATGTTTATTGTGGTCATTAGCTTCTAATCTGTTTAATAATAAACTATTACCCTGTGGTATGTTTGATGTTATATTTCTTACTTATGGAACGAGGTGTGTTTTAAAAAGTAAGAGAGGTTTTATTGATTTACAGGAACTTAGGTCTAGTTTTTATTACTTGGTGAGAAGGCATTAAAAAAGCGAGCATTGCTCGCTTTTTTAAATTAGACTGTTCGCAACGGATTGTTTTGAATTAAATCTAAATATAAATTTAACTGTGTTTTTAGTTTTTTGCGTTCTATTATTTTGTCTAAGAAACCGTGTTCTAGTAAAAATTCTGAACGTTGGAATCCTTCTGGTAATTCTTGCCCTGTAGTGTCTTTTACGACGCGAGGTCCTGCAAATGCGACTAAGGCATTAGGTTCTGCAAAGTTTACATCACCTAGCATGGCGTAGGAAGCAGTCGTTCCTCCCGTGGTTGGATCTGTACATAAAGAGATGTAAGGTAATTTAGCAGCAGCTAGTTGTGCTAGTTTTACAGATGTTTTTACCAATTGCATTAAGCTAAGTGATGCTTCCATCATTCTCGCTCCTCCAGATTTTGAAATCATTACAAAGGGTAATTTATTTTTGATGGCATAATCAATAGCTCTTGCTATTTTTTCTCCGACAACACTTCCCATGGATCCTCCAATAAAACTAAAGTCCATTGCGGCAATTACCATGTCTTTCCCCATGGACTTTCCTACAGCGGTACGTACAGCATCGTTCAGCTTGGTTTTTTTTCTAGCTTCTTTTAATCGGTCTGTATATTTTTTAGTATCTACAAATTTTAAAGGGTCTTTAGACGTCAATGTTTTGTCTAGTTCTTTAAATGTATTGTCATCAAATAAGATTTCGAAATATTCTTTACTTCCTATTCTTACATGGTACCCATCTTCTGGACTCACGTAAAAATTCTGCTCTAGTTCCTTCGTGTCAATAATCTTACCACTTGGAGTTTTGTACCATAATCCTTTAGGTACGTCTTTTTTATCCTCTGTTGGGGTTTGAATTCCCTTATCTTTTCGTTTGAACCAAGATGACATATGATATAAGTTTTAGTTAATAGTTGCTACAAATAAATAAAAAAAATATGAGAAAGCGTCCTAAAACGCGATCTCATATTCATAAAACTTTGTATCTTGATGTTACAAGGTGTTCACATTCTTTAAGTCTTCGAATGCTTTTTTCAAACGAGTCTTGAATGTTAATTCACCTTCTCTAAGCCATTTACGTGGGTCGTAATGCTTCTTGTTTGGTTGTTCTTGACCTTCTGGATTTCCGATTTGAGTTTTTAAATAATCAACTTTCGCTCCCATATAATCACGAACACCTTCTGTAAAAGCAAACTGTAAATCCGTATCAATATTCATTTTGATAACTCCGTAGTCAATCGCTTCACGAATTTCTTCGATCGTAGAACCTGATCCACCATGGAATACAAAATCTACAGGATTTTTCTCTGTGTTGTATTTTTCTTCGATGTACTTTTGAGAGTTGTCTAAGATTTTTGGAGTTAATTTAACGTTTCCTGGTTTGTAAACACCATGTACGTTTCCAAAGGATGCAGCGATAGTAAAACGATCACTTACTTTTTTAAGCTCTTCGTAAGAATAAGCTACTTCTTCTGGTTGTGTGTATAATTTAGAGACATCTACGTCAGAATTATCTACACCATCTTCTTCACCACCTGTAATTCCTAACTCAATTTCTAATGTCATGTCAATTTTAGACATGCGCTCTAAGTATGTTTTGCAAATTGCGATGTTTTCTTCTAAAGGCTCTTCAGATAAGTCAATCATGTGAGAGCTAAATAATGGCACTCCATTTTCTTTGTAGAATTGTTCACCAGCATCTAATAATCCGTCGATCCAAGGTAATAATTTCTTAGCACAGTGATCTGTGTGTAAAATTACCGGAATTCCGTAAGCCGCGGCTAAAGTGTGTACGTGTCTTGCTCCAGCGATCGCTCCTGCAATAGCAGCTTTCTCATTCTCATTAGACAATCCTTTTCCTGCATTAAATTGCGCACCTCCATTAGAAAATTGAATAATAACGGGAGCATTTAAATCCTTTGCCGTTTCCATTACCGCGTTAATCGTACCTGATCCAACTACATTTACTGCCGGGATAGCAAAATTCTTTTCTTTCGCTAATTTAAATATTTGTTGTACAGTATCGCCAGTGGCTACTCCTGCTTTTATTGTGTTGCTCATAATAACTTTATTATATTATAGTTGCAACAAAAGTACTAAATTATTAGCGGAATCAAGAAAATGGAATTGGGCTATTAACGAAACCGTTTTAGAAGCGGTACTAGAAAGGATAACTTATTCCGAAATTAATTACTCTGTCTCTAAAATAATTTTGAAACCACTTGTTATTTCCTTCTAAATAAGGTTCGTAAGTTTTAAAGCCAAGATCTATTCTAATTAAAATAAAACTCAAATCATATCGCATTCCTACTCCTGTTCCTACAGCGATATCTTTTAGGGAACTAAATCCATTAAAAGTGTCTTCGTCAACGGCTGTTTCGGAGTTTGAGAGGTCCCAAACATTCCCTGCATCTATAAAAAAGGCTCCCTTAAAACTGTTTAATATTTTAAATCGATATTCTATACTGGTTAAAAACTTTAGGTTTCCGATATTGTATTCGAGCCCGCTTTTACTTGATCCTGGTCCTAAATCGTATATTTTCCAAGCACGTAAATCATTGGGGCCTCCTACAAAATAGCTTTTAGAAAAAGGGATGGTTTTGGTGTTTCCGTAGGGAATAGCAATTCCTAAGGAACTTCTAAAGGCCAGCATAGAATTGAAGGAAATATCCCAAAATTTCTTGTATTCAAAATCCCCGCGGACATATTGTGCAATGGGTGTCTTAAATATTGTTTTAATTCCCTTGTCATTTTTCTTGTTAGAAAGCGTGGTTGATAAATTTCCTGCAAAGGAAAGTCGTGCTTTAAAAGAAGAGAAATCTGTATCTTTATAAGATTCACTGTTGTTATACGTATAGGAATAAGCAATGGTAGGAATTACAAAATCTTCCGTAATAATGTTGTGCCTGTTTTTTATGTTCAAGGCTGTTTGATATTCAATGGGATTGGTCGTTTTAAATGCTCCATTTATATGTTGGTCAATAAAAGAAATGGCACTCTGTTGGCTTAAATCTGCCGTAGGGAAGTAGTCTTTCTGTATGTTTTTTAGATCGCGGTATTCCGAAGCATAAATATTAAAATAGGAGCCGATATTTAAGTTTTGTATGAATTGAATATTTAGTAATTCTATGTTATGTGTTACTTTTTTATTCGGGTGCCATCGGTAACTCATGGTTCCGTTAAATTTTTGCTTGTCGAGTCCTATATTTTCTTGTAAACTGGTTCCTAAGGATAATTCTGTTTTAGGAGACATGTTCTTAGGAACAATACTTCCGAAATTAAACGGCAATAGAAAACGGGGTATTTCCAGTGATATATCTGCTCCTACCTCAAAAGCATTTAGGAGTCCTTTAGAATCAGAGGCTTCTTTGGAGTCTAAAAAAGCACCTTGAATAGAGAACTTAAAGAGTTCAGAACCTTTAAAGGCATTTCTATTGGAGAAAATTATTTTAGCAGAGACTCCTAATTGTCGGATGTTAGAATGGGTGAGTTCCGTACTAAAACCTAAATTGTATTTTGACAGTGGTTTTAATATGATAGAAGCTTCAAGGGAGTCATCTTCGAGTTCTACATATTTTACATCGACTAAACTGAAGTTTAATAAACCTCTTAAATGTTTTCTTGTTAATTCTCTGTCGGTATCCTTGTAAATACTGTTGGGAGTGATAAAAATGGCATTTAGTAAAAGTTTAGGGTTGTATGCTATTTTCTCATGGGCATAAAAATGATAATTATTGTAAACAAGCGAATCTTTATACGGTTTTAAATGGCTATCTCTGTAAGAGAAGTCTGTAAATATATTTATCTTTTTTATATATTGAACCTTGTAGGGCTTGTTGGGGTCGTTATTCCCTATGACGAGTTCTGTATGTATTATTTTTTGGAGACTATCTCCTTCAAACCCGATAGTGTTCTTGTTGAATCGGTAGACTCCAGAATTTCTAAATAAGTTGGTGAGACGTTTTGTCTCTCGCAACATATTTGAATAACTATACTGCTCTCCAGAGACCACAAAACTTTTGTTCGCGTGGAGTTGGTATATAGAATCTATGACGGGCGATGGGATGTCTTTTGTGATCTTACCTAAAAAATAAGGTTTGTTTGTCTTTACCTCGTAAAGGATGGATGCTTTTTTTTCTTTTTTTACTGTCGTAGAAGTGACTGCTACATCAAAATACCCTTGTTGTATAAAATGCTGGGCTAAATTAGCTTTGGTTTTGGATGTTTTTAAACCACTTAAAAGTATAGGTGATTCTCCGTTTTTTAGCCACCACTGATTAAATTTGTATTTAAATTTACGGTAGCCAATGGCTTGTTTTTCTGAAAAAATACGTGTAAATATCTTGGCACTCTTAGGGTGTTCTTTATGCCAGACTTCTAGCCTAGGATCAAAGTATTTATTTCCGGTGTTATGAAAGTGCAATGCCATTGGTATCCCTAGCAAGGCGTTGTTTGGTCGTTGGGCTAAATAATCATTTATAGAGTCGTCAATAGAGGTCTTGTCATTTACTTTTATACTAACCTTAGTCAATAAGAATTCGTCTTCACCCACGTATTTTGTACTCTTACAGCTATTAATAAGCAGTAAAATACATCCGACCAATAATGTTATACGAATCTTGTTTTTCAAGAATAAGAGTTTAATTTTGTCCAAAAATAAGACAATTCATTTTCATATCAATTTTTAAATATACACAATTAGAATAGTTTTTTACTAATTTTGCCATCGGATATTTAAGAAGTATAATATTTTTTTAAAATTATGAGTTTATCACAAGGTCAAATTAAATTAATAACGAGTTTAACTAAGAAAAAGTATCGTAAAGAGCACGGGCTATTTGTGGCGGAAGGAGTGAAAGTAGTTCGGGAATTATTAGCGTCAGATTTACAGCTTTCTATGCTTTTCTGCACCCCTGATTTTAACAGTGGATTGGAAAGTAAGGTCCAAGAGATATCAGAAAAAGAGCTAAAAAAAATAAGCAATTTAAAATCGCCTAATAAAGTGCTGGCCTTGTTTAAAATACCAGTATCTAATTTCGTTGCTCCAGAAGGAATTACAGTCGCATTAGATGCGATAAATGATCCTGGTAATTTAGGAACTATTATTCGTTTATGTGATTGGTTTGGAATTCGTCAAATAGTATGCTCAGAGGATACAGTGGATTGTTACAATCAGAAGGTGATACAATCTACCATGGGTTCTATCACTAGAGTCACTATCAGTTATTTGGATTTACCAGCCTACCTGGCTCAAGTGAAAATACCTGTTTTTGCTGCTGAAATGCAGGGTGAAAATGTGTATAAAAGTAACTTGCCTTCCGCAGCGGTTTTAGTGATGGGAAATGAAGCCAATGGAATCAGTAGGGAAGTATCCGATACGGTCTCGAATTTTTTGACAATTCCAAGGTTTGGAACATGTCAAAAAACGGAAAGTTTAAATGTATCTACAGCAACGGCTATTTTATTGAGTGAATTTAAACGCAATAGCTAATGGAACGCTAGTTTGAGAAAAACACCTCGAGTTCCAAAATAATCGATGGGTCCTGTCCATGGACTATTTGCGTTGTGGTCTCTCACTAACTCATTATTAATGGCAAAAACACCTCTAATAGAAGGGGAGAATACAAAGTAGTATAAGTAAATATCTATCCCTACACCAACTTCATAAGTAAAGTTGTTCTTCTTCATCCTGAATTCTCCTTCAAAATTATCGTCTGGATTGTCTTGATTACTCGAGAAGTTATAGTCGTAAGAAACGCCTCCAATTACATAAGGTCGGATGTTTCTAAACTTGTTAGTGCTAAACTTTAATAATAGAGGAATTCTTAAATAGGTGGAACTTAGGGTTCTGACACTGTCTCTTTTTCCGCCGGGAATATTGGTGAAATAAAGAGTTTTAGTATTGCTAGATAATCCTGGTTCCAGTCTTAAGCTTATGTTTTTATGTAATTTTAAATCACCTATTAAACCTACGTTAAAGCCGGGTGTAGCTTCTGTACGGATGTAAACATTGTCCGTTTTATAGGTGATTTTGTAATCTTTCTTATTGATTCCTAAATAAAAGCCCCAGTACATTTTCTGATTGTCCCATCCCTGAAGGTGTTCTATCACTTTCTTTTGGCTATAAGTAGCTTGCGCTCCTAATAGAATTACGAGTATAAATAATAGGTTTTTAGACATGTTTTATTTTTTAGCGATATAGATAGATGCCACTCCAAATGTTTGAGGACGATTTTCAATATCTATAAACCCGATTTTACGTAAAATATTGTTGAAGGCTTCTCCATAAGGAAAAACATGTGCAGAATCTGATAGGTATTTATATGCAGCGTCATCTTTAGAAAATAACTTCCCTATAAAAGGCATTATTTTAGAAGTGTATAAATGATACCCTTGCTTAAAAGGTGTTTTTGTAGGGACACTGGTTTCTAGTACCACAAAAGTGCCTCCTGGTTTTAAAACACGTAGGATTTCTGCAAGTCCTTGGTCTAGATTTTCGAAATTACGAACGCCGAAAGCAACGGTTATTGCATCAAAATGATTGTCGTTAAAGGGCAGTTTTTCTCCATCACCCAAGATCATTTCTATTTTTCCTTCTAGTTTAAGTTTTGCTACTTTTCTTTTTCCAACGTCTAACATTCCAGGGGAAATATCTAGTCCTATAATACTTGAGGCATTGGTCTCTGTAAGGTTAATGGCTAAGTCACCTGTCCCTGTGGCAATGTCTAATATTTTATCGGCATTAGACATTGCTACAATTTTGACAACTTTTTTACGCCATTGAATATCTATTCCAAAGGAGATTACTCGGTTTAATCCGTCGTAATTTTCGGAAATATTATCAAACATTTTAGTAACTTGTTCTTTTTTTCCTAAGGAGGAGTCTTTATAGGGAGTCACTTTTTTAGCCATTTTTTAAAATGATTTTTGCGTTAAATTCGGATGAATGATGTCTTATTGGTTGATGGCAATTACTTCGGATATTTTTCCGGGAATTAATTGCTTTAAGGTGTTTTCAATACCGCTTTTTAAAGTCAGGGTAGAGGATGGACAACCGCTACAAGCGCCTTGTAAAATTACTTTTACTACCTGTGTAGTTGGGTCGTAAGATTCAAATGCAATGTTTCCTCCATCAGAGGCCACTGCTGGTTTTATGTATTCGTCTAGGATGCTGATAATAGCTAAAGATGTTTCGTCTAAATCCTTTGGGTCAACAGTAGTACTCGTTGTGGTCGTTATGTTTTCTATAATAGAAACAACTCTTTTTCCGTCAGCAATGTAATTTCGGATAAAATCTCTTGTTGTAGAGGTTACTTCTTCCCAGTTACTTTCTTCAGTTTTAGTAATTGAAATGTAGTTTTCTGAGATGAAAATTTGCTTTACAAAAGGAAGTGTAAATAATTCTACTGCAATGGGAGAATTGGCTGTTTCTGTGTTGTCTTTACATTCTACATCTACCTCTGTAAGCAATTTATTAGTGACAAATTTTCTTACTTCTGGATTCGGCGTAGATTCTGCATAGACTTCAATGGCTACTTTTTTGGTGACAGTTTCTTGAATTAAAACACCACCATCGTTTAAGTAGGCTTCAATCTGTTCCATTACTTCGTCTTGTACAGCGGCCCATTGAATAATATCAAAGCGCTCAATAGCAATAAAATTAGCCGTTATAAAAATTCTTTTTACAAAAGGCAAATGAAATAATTGTTGAGATAAAGGAGATGCTTTTGCGTCGTCTATATTGTTATATTGATAGCTACCACTAGTGAGTACCTCGTTGGAAGTGAACTTAATAATGCTTTCTTGTGTGGTTTTTTCTATGGTGAATTTAAAATTGCTCATGTGATATTGAATGTTTGGGCAAAAGTACTAAAAGAAAAGGAAATAAATTTGTACTTTGTAACGTTGTTATAAAAAAAGAAACGCTACACGATGGAAATAATGAACAAACTCATGAAAGGGCTCGTTTTTTCTTTTCTGATTTTTGCACCCTCACTGTATTCTCAGTCAATTATTGTGGACCCTTCTGGAGAGGGGCCATCCACGGATAATTTAGAAGAATTAATAGAGAGTGTTTTAATCAGTGGAGGATGTGCTACTGTAAATAACTTTAAAACTTCTAGTAAAGTGGGAAGCTTTAAAAGTTATGGATATTTTACAAATCTAAATCCGAATTTCCCTTTTGAAAAAGGGATTATTCTCAGTACAGGAAATACGAGTATGGCTGTTGGACCTAATAATCAAACGGGTACAAGTGGCGGGGAGATGGATGATGGTTGGGCAGGTGATGATGATATTAAAATTATCTTAGATGAGAGGTTTAAAGATCAAAAGGACACACATAATGCAACCTTTATACAATTTGATTTTATCCCGAAAAATAACCTTGTAAGTTTTAATTATGTTTTTGCTTCGGAAGAATGGGAGAGTGGATCTTTCGAATGTCCAAACTCTAAGAATACAGTGCAAGATGGATTTGCTTTTTTAATTAAAGGCCCTGGGATTACACCGGATGCTGAATTTATTGCGAAGTCAAAGGAGTGGAAGAATATAGCCTTAATTCCTGGGTCATCTACGCCAGTAAGTATAGGGACTATTTATAATAGTTCTTTATGCATTCCTGCAACTGCCTATTCTCAATATTATGAATCTAATATGCCGTTGAATTTTAGTGCATCCACAGGTACTGCTATTCAGTTTAATGCCCAAACTACGGTGTTAAATGTGCAAATGACAGTAGTTCCGGGAGAATTATATACACTTAAATTAGTGATCGCTGACAGGGATGATGCGGCCTTTGATTCAGCCGTATTTTTAGAGGCAGGGAGTTTTAATCTTGGAGTTGATATTGGAGAAGACCAGACAGTTACATCAGGGAATGCAGTATGTAGTGGAGGAGTACAAGAGTTAGAATCAAATCAAGAACTAAGTGTTGGTGATTTTCAGTGGAAAAAATGGAATGGGACCGTTTTTGAAGACATTGCGGGAGAAACAGGGGTTAATTACACCGTAACAAGTGGAGGAACGTATAAATTACAAATAGAAATTTCTTCGGGCTGTGTAATGGAAGGTGAAATCACGGTAGAATTTGTAGATAAGCCAATAGCGCCAGCAACGGTGACTGATATTTCAGCATGTGATTTAGATAATGACGGAACATTTACTTTTGATTTGAGTTCCAGAGATGTAGAGATTTTAGCAGGGCAATCGACCACTGATTTTCAGGTGAGGTATTTTCCAACAGAGGCAGATTTAGAGGGGAATACGAATGTTTTGTCCGCAACGGCCTATATAAATACGAATGTTACAGAAACTATCTGGGCGAGGATAGAAAATAAACTGGCGGATTACTGCTACGATAAAGTAGCATTTAATTTGACATTGTTTGAAGGGGCATTCCCTAAAGCACCTGCGGCGATTTCTCCTATAATTAGCTGTGATAATACAAGTGTCGGTACTTTTTTTGATGGATTAATTAGTGTTGATTTAACCCAGCGTTCTTCCGATATTTTAAACGGTCAAAATACAGGATTTAGCCTTGAGTTTTATACAGATCCGTTGTTTACGGCACTGTCTCTTATTGTAGATCCTCTAAATTTTGAAAATACGATTCCAGGAGGTCAAACTATTTATGTGAAAATGAGGAATGATTTAGCAACAGAGTGTGCCGCATCTACTTCTTTTGTAATCATTGTAAAAGAAGCACCAGAAATAGGGGTATTGACAGGAATTGATCAATGTGATACAGATGGAATAAATGATGGTTTTTACACTTTTGATTTCCCTAGTTTAAAGAATACAGAAGTATTAGGAGGGCAATTACCCGCTGTTTTTAATGTTTTGTATTTTACCACTGAGGCAGATGCTATTTCCAATCAGAATAATATATCAGGAACATATACGAATACCAATGCCTCTGAAGTTATTTGGGTGAGAATGCACAATACAGACAAGATCGATTGTTTTAAAACAAGCTCTTTTGAATTGAATGTATATAAAAGTGCCAGCCCCAAAGTAGCGGCAGATATTGGAGCACTTGTTTTCTGTGATGATACAAGTTATGGAACCGTTGTAGACGGGAAAATAGTTTTTGATTTAACCTTGCGTTCTTCGGAGATTTTAGATGGACAAAATACAGGGTTTAGTCTTCGTTTCTTTGCGGATGCATCTATGGCTGTAAGTACGGAGATTAGTGATCCTTCAAGTTATGTAAATCAAATCCCTGGAGGAGAGACTATTTATGTTCAAATGTATAATGAGTTGTTTGTCGCTTGTGCGGAGGTTACTTCCTTTGAAATAAAGGTGGAAGAGAGTCCTGTATTAAATCCCGTGACTGTAATTAATCAATGTGATGATGATAATGATGGAACTTACCTGTTCAACTTTTCTAATTTAAAAGATGTCGAAATTTTAAACGGGCAAGCAACAGCGGTTTTTGAGGTTAAATATTATACCACAGAAACAGATGCGTCTGCGGATACTAACCAGATTCTGGGAGGCTATACAAGTAGCTTACCTGTTGAAATAATATGGTTTCGAATTGAAAATAAAGACAAGACAAGTTGTGCTGTGGTCTCTTCATTTACTTTAAATGTATACCCAACAGCAATGCCAAAATCCAGTGGTGATATTATTGATTTAGCCTATTGTGACAGTACTATTTTTGGAACTGACACAGATGGTAAAAATATATTTGATTTAACAGAAAGAGCAATGGCTATTTTAAATGGTCAGGATGCGATATTCACACTTTCATATTATACGGATGTAGCCATGACGAGTGCTTCTGAAATTCTAAATCCTACGACGTATGTTAATACAACTATAGGATCCCAAACCATTTACGTAAAAATGACGGGGGCATATGCAGCATGTGAAGGAAGTACGTCGTTCCTTATAGTTGTAGAGCCACTCCCTGTGATCATGGGTAGTGTAATTTTAAAACAGTGTGATGATGACTCAGATGGGATTAGTGATTTTAATTTACACGAAGCCGATGCGGAAATCTCATCAAATTATAAAAATGAGGTATTTACCTATTTTAAAACGCAAAGTGATGCTTTACAAGCCGTAGATGAAATTACAAATGTGACGGTCTATACAAGTGGTATTTCTACAGTATGGGCACGAGTTGAATCGGATAAAGGCTGTTTTAGGGTTTCAGAAGTGACCTTAATTGTGTCAACTACCTTAATTCCTTCTTCATTTTTACAGGAATTTAGAACATGTGATGATACTGCTGATGGTGATAATACGAATGGTATTTCTGTGTTTGATTTTTCAAGTATGGATGCTACTATTCTAGCAGCAGGTTTTTTCCCTGTAGGACAACAGCCAATCATCTCTTATTATAAAAATGATGCTGACGCCTTGGCTGAAAAAAATAAAATTATTGACATTTCAAATTACAGGAATGTTGACAGTCCAAATGAGCAGTTTATTTATGTGCGTGTAGATAGCGGCTTGAACAATGATTGTATTGGTTTTGGTCCACACATAAAATTAATTGTAACGAAGGTTCCTGATGTGTCATTAGATTCTGCGGGTGTTTTTTGTAGAAATAATTCTCCTAAAACCATTGCTGTTAAAAACCCGAACCCTTTACTGGTGTATGATTGGGTAGATGCTAGTGGTTCAAATATAGGGACAGGAAGTGCTATTGAGATTTCAAAAGAAGGTGAATATACAGTGGTAGGAGTAGATGCAAGTGGCTGTGAGTCGAGTCCTAAGACTATTGAAATGTCGCTATCAGAGATGGCGTTACTTAGTCTAAGTGCTATTACCATAGTAGATAGTAATAGTAATAGCAATAGTATTCTTGTGGATGCGTCAGCTATAGGAGCTGGGGATTATGAATATGCTTTAGACGAAATAAATGGAGATTACCAAGAGGATTCTTATTTTGGAAATATAGCGCCAGGTATTTACACCTTATATGTAAGAGATAAAAACCAGTGTGGAATTGCCCAGTTAGAAGTATCAGTACTTGGTTTTCCAAGATTTTTTACGCCTAACAATGATGGATTTAATGATTATTGGAATATTAAAGGATTGAGTAAAAACAGGTATTCCAAGGCGACAGTATCTGTTTTTGATAGGTTTGGAAAGTTACTGAAAACTTTTGATGAGAATGATATTGGTTGGGATGGAAGTTTCAATGGTTATCGTGTAGTTTCTTCAGATTATTGGTATGTGATTACACTGGTAGATCTGAAAGGGAAAACGAGGGTTGTAAAAGGGAATTTTAGTCTGATTAGACGTGGGAATTAATGGATGGTTAAAAGAAAGGGGATGTTTTTTTGAGAAGATATTTTTTAAAAAACAACTATAAATATTGACGTTAATTTCTCGTTACATTGAGTGGTTTTTGGATTGTTTTTAGATAAAATATAATCTAAAAATTGTATTGAGATGTGTTTCTTGCATAAGTCCGTCTATAGTAGTTCGCCTTAGGTATACATTTTTTTTACTACACTATTGTTTTAGTATATCACTATTTCAGGACGGGACACAGGATAAAACAAAAGAGCAACGTTTTTAAACGTTGCTCTTTTGTTTTAGGAGGAGTTTTTACTTCTCTAATAGGAACATTAATGCTGTATGTAAATAGGTTCTCCGATCAAGTTTTTGGAGCGTTTTTTAGTTCTTTTTTGATAAAAAATAATACTATTTACAAACAGTTTTTTGAGGTGTTTGGTGTTATAATTTAATTGTAAGTGTCGCTGTTATTTTAGAAGTGTCAATATCTAAACTGGCGGCGTTTACGGCGTAATCATCGCTTGGGTAAAAATTATAAGCAGCGGTATTGTTATCCTTTTGATAGGCAATGTCAATTTTAAAACCTCTGAAGTTGAATCCAGCTCCTAATGAAAATCCACGAATGTCATCAGATGAAATAGCTGTTTTGTAAGGGCTTTTTTCGGTGTGGTAACCACCTCTAAGTGATAGTTTGTCTATGCGCCATTCTGTACCGATTTTTATTCCTGAAGTGCTGTTTAGGTCATTTTTAATCGCATTATTATCGGTGTAAAAATCATTTCCTTTAAAATGGATATTACTGTAATTTTTATAATTATAATCGACACTTATTAAACCGTATTTGTTAAATATATAAGCGAAACTCGCAGTTAGTTTACTTGGAGTTCTTAGTTTATAGGTGAAGTTATTGATTCCTGAGTAGAAGGGAAGAGAGTTTCCTGTATTACTATAGGCGAGAACGGAGTCTTCTTCTATTGAATCTTCTATTAAGTTATACCAAATAGGAGACTGGTAGGCCAGTCCAATACGCATATTCTCAGTAGGTTTTCCTATCACCCCGACACTGAATGATATTCCATCACCGTAGGTAGAAAGTTCTTGAATGTAAGACGCGTTTAATTCATTGGCATTGCCATCGTGGTTGTACTCTTCTAAGACTGTTTGTTGAGCGTGTTTTACGTCGTAGCTGTTGATGGAGGCTCCAACGTATAAGAACTTATTATATTGAGAAGCAACGGAAAAAGTATAGCGTTTATTTTCACCTTCTGTAAAATTTCCAAACGCTTGTCCTGTAGTTTTGGTGTATGGGTAGGAGTCATTGTCAATTTCATCACCGGTCCAAGTGGCAACTCCACTATTTCCACGTGCTATCCAGCTACCATCGTAATCATTAGATCTGCTATAGTTAAAACCTAAGACTATCTTTTTCCACTCGGAGTTATTCGGGGTATTGAATACAAAAACAACACCTGCTTGCGCAAAATTGGTAAAATTGTAATCGTTTTCAGTAATTGTATTGTAATAGTTACTTGTGGTGGCGTCGTCTCTAAAACTTAAAGATGTAGAAAATTCACTATTTTTAAACACAGCAGCTCCAGCGGGGTTAATGTCCACTGCTGATAAATCTCCTCCAAGGGCTCCGAAAGCGCCACTTAAAGCATTGAATCTAGCAGTTCCGTTAATGTTTTCGTGTGTTAATAAAGCACCCATATCTCCATAGCTCAATGTTTGGGCGCTTAGGGAAAAACTAAGGCATAAAAGCCCAATATAAAATATTTTTTTCATAGTAATGATTTTGTAAATAGATGGATAAAGGGTTTTAAATTCGTTAAGTGCTGTGGCTTAGCCTCGTCTTCTAGAGCCACTACTAGATCTCCCGCTACTTCTGTTCGATGAACTTCTAGAAGAACTTCTGTTGTAAGATCTATTACTAGAGCTACTTCTTCTGTTGGTTGAGTACGAATTATTGTTAGAAGAATTACTTTTTCTAGGGGTGTACGTTCTTTTTGTAGAGGTTCTTTTGGTCGTGCTTCTTTTGATAGAAGAAGAGGTGGCTCTCCTATTCGTATTGCTACTATTGCTCCTTCTGATGGTATTTCCAGAAGATTGGGTCCTACGGCTGTTATCGTAGACGCCTCGTCTGTTGGTTGAATTACTCCTTCTTGTTGTTGAATAAGGGCTTGTAGAGACGCTTCTTCTACTGAGAGTACGGCGCTTATTCGTAGTGTATTTTTTGTTATTTAGAGTGGTTCTTCTTTTGGTAGATGAAGTTGTACGTTTTCCGTAGGTAGTGTAGTTTCTGTTACTTTTGGAATAGTAGGGGCTATACGAGTTGTGCCCATACAGGTTGTTATATCCATAGTAGTTGTATCCTCCGTAATAACTTCCATAATACTCTCCATAATAGGAATTGTAATTCCCATAATTATAAGCGTAGTAAGGATTGTGGTAGGGGTGATAATTTCTCCAAGTATTGTAGTGATTGCTTCCATAATAATAAGAAGACCCGTAGGGGTAATAGTAAGGGTAATTCGAAGAATTATAGCCGTAATAATAAGGAGAACTGTGAACACTGATGCTTACATTGTCTGTTTGTTCCCAAGGCGTGTTGTATTCATTGTAATTCGTGTCAGACTCGTAGTTGGTTTCATAATCTATGTCTTCCAGATTGGTGACTATATCTTCCGTATCTAGATTGCTATAATCCATAGAGACAGATCCACTAAAGTATTCACGTGCGGAAATTTGACTCGCTTGGTCATTGAACTCAGGGGTAGAGATCGTTCTTTGTTGGTACACCGGAGTAGCGGAAGTGTAAATACCATCGTCATCCGTGTTGTACACACTTTGGTAAGTTCCACAAGATGCTAGCATTGAAAAAAGCATTAAAAACAAGCCTTTTTTGAGGTGTTTGTTAATTAAAAATGTAAAAACTTCCATAATCAGTGTGTTTTTTATTAGTTGAACAATCTAAAAATAATTAGTTTTGCTGCAAATTAGTATTTATATTGTGAAAATACACAATATTTATGCCAAACTTATTAATATATGAGCAAGAACTTAACGAAACGAGATCAAGATTATTCCAAGTGGTATAACGAGCTAGTTGTTAAAGCTGATCTAGCTGAAAACTCTGGTGTTAGAGGCTGTATGGTGATTAAGCCTTACGGTTACGCAATTTGGGAAAAAATCCAAGCAGAATTGGATAGAATGTTTAAGGAGACAGGACATGAAAATGCATATTTCCCCTTGCTTATACCCAAGTCATATTTAAGCAAAGAAGCACAGCATGTAGATGGTTTTGCAAAAGAATGTGCCGTAGTGACACATTATAGATTAAAAAATGCAGAGGATGGAAGTGGTATTATTGTAGATCCTGATGCAAAATTAGAAGAAGAACTTATTATTAGGCCTACTTCTGAAACAATTATATGGAGTACTTATAAAAGATGGATTGAATCGTATAGAGATTTACCATTAAAAATTAATCAATGGGCGAATGTAGTGCGTTGGGAAATGCGTACAAGGTTGTTTTTGCGTACTTCAGAATTTTTATGGCAAGAAGGACATACCGCTCATGCTTTAGAGTCTGAAGCTGTCGAAGAGACAAAATTGATTTTAGATATCTACGAAGAGTTTGCGCAGAATTTTATGGCCATGCCAGTAATAAAAGGAGTGAAAACTGAAAGTGAACGCTTTGCAGGAGCACTGGATACCTATTGTATCGAAGCACTGATGCAGGATGGAAAAGCATTGCAAGCGGGAACGTCTCATTTCTTAGGGCAAAACTTCGCAAAAGCCTTCGATGTACAGTATACGTCTAAAGAAGGGAAGAGAGAATTTGTATGGGCGTCCTCATGGGGGGTTTCTACACGTTTAATCGGAGGATTGATCATGACGCACTCGGATGACTTAGGATTGGTGTTACCGCCTAAATTAGCGCCGATACAAGTGGTGATTGTTCCTATTCATAGAAACGATGATCAATTGGATGCTATTTCTGAAAAAGTAAATGGACTGGTAAAAGAATTAAGGAAAGTAGGAGTGTCTGTTAAATTTGATAATAGAACCACTCATAAGCCTGGATTTAAATTTGCCGAATACGAACTTAAAGGGGTGCCTTTAAGAATTGCAATAGGACCAAGAGATTTGGAAAATGGAACTGTTGAAATAGCACGTAGAGATACCTTGAAGAAAGAGACGATCAATTTTGATACAATTGTACCGTTTGTTCAAGAAACTTTAGAGGCGATTCAGGACAATTTATACCAACGCGCATTAAACTATAGAGAGGATCATACGACCGAAGTGGACACTTTTGATGAGTTTAAGAAAGTGTTAAAGGAAAAAGGTGGATTTATTGCTGCTCACTGGGATGGAACTACCGAAACAGAGGATAAAATAGCCGAAATTACCAAAGCCTCAATACGTTGCATTCCTTTAGATGTAGTGCAGGAGGAGGGTGTTTGTGTGTTTTCAGGCAAGAAATCAAAGCATCGAGTGCTGTTTGCAAAATCTTATTAAAAGTTTTTGTAAAAAAGTGTTGCTAGATTGAAAAAAGAGTGTAGTTTTGCAACCGCAATCAGAGATACAAACTTTAGAGTTTAAGTCAACGTTGCAAAATTAGGTCCGTTCGTCTAGGGGTTAGGACGCATGGTTTTCATCCATGTAACAGGGGTTCGATTCCCCTACGGACTACAAGAAAATAAAGCTTGTGTAAGTAGTTTTAAAGTTATATATTTGCACTCGGAAAAACAAATAACGGTCCGTTCGTCTAGGGGTTAGGACGCATGGTTTTCATCCATGTAACAGGGGTTCGATTCCCCTACGGACTACAAGAATTATCAATTTACAAAGTAATTTAAAAATGGCAAATCACAAGTCAGCATTAAAAAGAATAAGAAGTAACGAGACTAAACGCTTGAGAAATAAATATCAACATAAAACTACACGTAATGCTGTAAGGGATTTACGTGCAACTACTGAAAAGGCTGAAGCGCAAGCTTTATTACCTAAAGTAGTAGCTATGTTAGATAGATTAGCAAAAAACAATGTAATCCATGCCAATAAGGCAGGAAACTTAAAATCTAAATTGACTCGCTTTGTAGCAGCTCTTTAATTTTAATAAAAATATCTAAAAAGCATCCTTTAATTAGGATGCTTTTTTTTTGCTCAATACTTAAGTAGAAGACAAAAGAAAAGCGAAACAATTTTACTTGTTTCGCTTTTCTTTTATTAATTGTTTCAATAGTTACTCCTCAATACTAATAGTTATTTTTTCATCAAGGCAATGGCAGCTTCTGCACAGCGTTCACCGTCCATTGCAGCCGATACAATACCTCCTGCATAGCCACCACCTTCTCCACAAGGGAATAGACCTTCTATCTCTGGATGCTCTAATTGTTCGGTTCTAGGAATACTTACGGGTGATGAGGTTCTAGACTCTACCCCGATAACATTGGCTTCAGCAGTGTAAAATCCATGCATTTTATCGCCAAAGGCTTTAAATCCTTTACGAAGTCTACCTCCAATGGATTTAGGAAATAAAGAGTGTAATGGGGCCGATTTTAATCCTGGTTGATATGATGTTTTATTCAAACTGTTGGAGAATTTACCTTCTACAAAGTCGGTTAATCGTTGTGCAGGGGCTGTTTGTGAACGTCCACCCGCATTAAATGCTAATTTTTCAAAATCTTTTTGATATTCCAATCCTTTTAAGACTCCAAATGATTCGTATTTGAACAAATCTTTTTCGTGGTTGATCTCTACTACAATTCCAGAATTCGCAAAATGATTGTTCCTTTTTGAGGGAGACATTCCATTTACAACGACTTCCCCATTGGCGGTTGCCGCCGGAACTATAAATCCTCCAGGACACATACAGAAAGAATAGACGCCACGTTGATTTACTTGCTGCACTAAACTGTAGGCTGCAGGTGGTAATAATTCATCTCTTTTTCCGTCACAGTGATATTGAACAGAGTCAATAATGGACTGTGGATGCTCCACTCGTACGCCCATAGCAAAAGATTTTGCTTTTAAAGCGATGTCTTTTTTATTTAAAAGGTAATAAATATCTCTGGCAGAATGTCCAGTGGCTAAAATAACGGCGTTTACCTTCATTTCCCGACCATCATTTAAAATAATAGATCGTATTTTATTGTCTTTGACCTCAAAATCGACCATGCGACTGTTAAAATGAATCTCTCCACCATTTTTTAAAATGGTTTTTCTGATATTTTGAACTACTTGAGGTAGTTTATTGGTTCCAATATGTGGATGTGCATCTATTAAAATCTCCTCCGTAGCTCCATGATGCACAAAATTTTCAAAAACACGGCGCACATCGCCACGTTTTAAACTTCTCGTATATAATTTTCCGTCAGAATAAGTTCCTGCTCCTCCTTCTCCAAAACAATAATTGGAATCTTCATTCACATCGTGAAACTGGTTGATGGCACGTAAATCTCTTCGGCGTTCTTGTACGTTTTTTCCGCGTTCTAATACAATAGGTTTGTAACCTAACTCTAAACAGCGTAAGGCAGCAAACATTCCTGCAGGCCCGAAACCTATAATATGAACTTCCTTAGATGTAGTTACTTCTTTAAAATCAAAATCAAATTGTTGTACCGGAATTTCTTCCTCTAAATACACGGCTAATTTGTAATTGAAAAATATAACAGGCTTACGCGCATCTATAGATTTTCGCAATACCTTAATTCCGGTAATGTCCTTGGGGTCACAATCTATATAATGTGAGGCCTTTTTTATTAAAATACCTTCCTTTTTTGCATCGGTAAGTCGTATTCGTAGTTGAATCTCTCTAATCATGGGGCAAAAATAATCAATTTTTGAGGATTATACTACCGGTTTCTAAACTAGTGGTTTTGAATTTCTTTTTACGTTTCTCCTATGTAATAATTCTTCTAAATGTTACCTGTAAGGTGTTTTTGAGATACGTGATGCTTTGTAACGACAAAACCAAGGTGGATCCTTGGTTTTGTAGTGTGTTTAAGTGTTTATAAATAATAGGTGAAACAGGCCGTAATAGGACGATGTTTCCATAGGAATTCAATAAAAAAGGAATTGCTAATAAGAGTTGACGTTGGAAGAAAAAGTTCAGAGACCTCTAATTAATTCTATTTAAACACCTCATTTCTAAATATAGTTACTGTTATTTTATATACGCTTCTAATAATTCAGAATATACGGTAGATTTTAGTTGGTACGATTTTAAACTTGCTGGTATTAAAATAGTTTCTCCTTTTAAGATTGTTTCAGATTGGTTCTCACCAAAATGAATACTTGTTTCTCCTTCCACACACATATAGATTACAAATGAATCTCTGTCCTTATTCTCAATAGATAATTCTCCATCGACCGCAACCATATTTGTAGTGAAATATTCACAATCTACCATTGGAGATGACGCATTTACCACAGTATCATAATCGGTGGTGTACTTTTCTGAAGCTTTATAATCAATGGCATCCAAGGCCATTTCTGTATGTAATTCACGTCCATTTCCTTGATCATCCACTCGGTCCCAATCGTAGATACGGTAGGTAATATCACTGGTTTGTTGAATTTCGGCTAGTAAAACTCCTGCGCCAATAGCATGGATACGTCCCGTGGGGATAAAATAACAAGCCCCTTTTTTTACTTTTTCTTGGTTCATTATTTCCATCAATTTCTTGCTTTCTAAATGTTCCACATAGGATTCTTTACTGACGTCTTTATTAAATCCAACGATTAAATCTCCATAATCCTCGGCTTGCATTACATACCACATCTCCGTTTTTCCAAATGAATTATGACGCTCTTTTGCCAAGACATCATCTGGATGGACTTGAATACTTAAGGCCTCTTTAGCATCTATAAATTTGATGAGTAAGGGGAAATTATTTCCGAATTTTTGATATACTTTTTCTCCGACTAAGTCTCCTTTATAAGTTGTTAAAATCTCTTGTAGGTTTAGCCCTTTTAAAACGCCATTTGTTACTACAGAAATATTTCCATTTACGTCTGATATCTCCCAGCTTTCGCCAATGTCATCTCGGGTAGATTTTTTATTGAATAATGCTTTTAATTTGTCACCTCCCCAAATTTTATCTTTTAAAATTGGCTCGAATTTTATAGGGTAATTTGTGTTCATATTTCTTTGTTATTCGTTACTGTTTTTCTTTTTCTATAGCGCTCTAAGGGATGGAAAAAAACTTATTATTTTTGAGTTTACAAGCTGTATTTTAGTTGTTTTTTATGCGGTTATTTTATTTTTAAGCTCCACTATTTATGGAGGGTTTGTTAAAAACAAGTAGCATAAAAATCAAGTTAAACCATTGGTTTTGTTAGGTGTTTTAAGTTCTTACATGTAATGTGTAAAACACGCGAGGACACGAAGGTATTGCAAAATTTCATGAGATAAAAGGAATATTGAATAAGAGTTGGATTCGTTTAAACGATTTGATAGTAGGTTTGTTTTTTTAGAGGTATCTGTGGTTATTGCGGAACGCAGGAAAAAGTATTAAGAGGGAGCTGTTCATACGGATATAACAGTAAAATCTATAGTATTTGATATGATATTAAAATGTGTTTAAAGTGGTGAAATAATTATTTGGGACTGGAAAAGGTGAGTCCATAAATTTTGATACTAGCAATACAAAAATAACAATGGTGAAACTCGTATCTCTGGGTATTCCATAAAAAATGGAAGTCAAGAAAACTATGGGATGATTCGTTATATAGTAGCAATAAGATGGTATTGAAAATTAACTAAATGTGATGCTATTAGTAATTTTCGTTTGCGAATGAATGTTTTGAGAGAAATAATTGAATCCATTGGGATAGATTTAGTTTTTCGTAACGTGATAGCAGTTGTTGAAGATGTTGGATTCCGTGTGAATTCCTGTTGTACCAATGCTGTTTTAAAATAATCGTTTAGAAATAACATTAATTCTCCCTTGTTTTTTTATTGAATATATTTAGTTTAAGGGGGCTATCTACATATTTTCATGAATTTAGGATTGCCTAAGATCAAATGACAAATCCTCTTTTTTAGCTTAATAGCCCCTTGAAAAAAATAGTTGCCTTTGACTTCGTCAAGTGTCACATTAATTTTATGATAAATGTTTTGTTTGATATAAATAAAATAAACTAGTTTTGTCCGCGAAATGAAATACCAAAAATACATAGTGTTCGATAGAGTTGTCTTTTCAAGATGGACTAGGAACGGCTATGCTTTATTTACAGTATTGAAAAAGGTGGTAAATATCGTTCGTTTGTCTTTTGATTTATGCGAATCGTCTCACAGTAAAAAGCAATCGGCGATCCGTTTATTTAATTTAGAGAAAAATGGAGGGATCAGCGAGGATGATTATGGAGAAAAAGCAGCCTTACATAAAATGCTGGAAACAGCTATATTGTTACAATTACTAAGGGTAAATAATTTAGGTTATTTAACCACTAAATATATGAACTAAACCTAGTCCGTATGCTACATCCTGTAGTATACGGACTTTTTTTTATGGAAATTATGATAGGATTATTAAAACAAAGAGTATTAAACGGAGAGTTATTAAGTTACGAAGATGGATTATTATTGACGCAAGTCACTGATAAAGAGGCGTTGTATAAGGCTGCAGATGAGATCCGAGAACATTTCTGTGGAAATGTAATGGACTTATGTTCCATTACCAATGCGAAGTCGGGTGCTTGTGCCATGGATTGTAAATGGTGTAGCCAGTCTAGACATTACGAAACAAAGGTAGATGAATATGAGATTGTAGATCTGAAAGATACCGTAAAAGAAGTAGTAGAAAATGCTAAAAAAGGGGTGAAACGTCATTCTTTAGTCACCAGTGGTAGACGTGTGAACAATAGAACTTTAGACAAGCTAATTCCTATTTACAAGGAGATAAAAAAGCAAACAGATATTAGTTTGTGTGCGTCTATGGGATTGATTAATAAAAAACAGTTGTCTCGTTTAAAAGATGAGGTAGGGATAGAACACTATCACTGTAACTTAGAAACAGCGCCTTCTTATTTTAAAGAATTAGTGACCACACATACCATTGACGAAAAAATTGAGACGATAAAAATTGCTCAAAGCTTGAATATAAAAATTTGTTCTGGAGGTATAATCGGAATGGGTGAAAATATGGGGCATCGTGTAGAATTGGCAATAATGTTACAAGAATTAGGGGTGCAGTCTATTCCTTTAAATTTATTAAATGCTGTGGAAGGAACGCCACTGGAAGGAACAGAAATGTTGTCAGAAGAAGAGATTTTAACATCTATAGCTATGTTTAGATTTTTAAATCCAAAAGCTAATTTACGTTTTGCAGGTGGTCGTATGCAAATTAGAGAATTTCAGGATAAGGCTTTACATGCTGGGATTAGTGCGGCATTAACAGGTGATTATTTAACGACCATTGGTTCTAATATTGACGAGGATATTAGAGATTTTAAAAATGCTGGTTTTACCATAGATTAGTCCATGATGCAACTAGATAAATTAATAGCATTTGATAAAAAACATATTTGGCATCCCTATGCTTCGGCAACAAATCCAATGGATAACCTGTTGGTGAAAAGTGCGAAGGGTGTTTTTATTGAATTGGAAAATGGTCAAAAATTGATAGACGGAATGTCCTCTTGGTGGTCTGTTATTCACGGTTACAATCACCCTGTTTTAAATAAGGCAATGCGTGATCAAATGGAGCAGATGGCCCATGTGATGTTTGGTGGATTGACACATAAACCGGCTATTGAATTAACAAAGAGATTATTGCGTATTGTTCCAAAGGGATTAGCGCATGTTTTTTATAGTGATTCTGGATCGGTGGCGGTTGAGGTTGCTATGAAAATGGCTTTACAGTATTGGCATGCCCAAGATAAGGGTGGTAAAAACACCTTTGTTACTGTAAAAAATGGATACCATGGGGATACTTGGCACGCGATGTCTGTCTGTGATCCAGATACAGGAATGCATCATATATTTAACAATAAACTAGCGATTCAGCATTTTTTACCTGCTCCTAAAACACGTTTTGAAGACGAGTTTGATGCAAGTGAAATGAAAGAAGTAGTTGCTTTCTTTGAGGAAAATCATAGGGATTTGGCGGGGTTTATTTTGGAACCAATTGTACAAGGGGCAGGTGGTATGCGTTTTTATCATCCGGAATATTTGAAAAGAGTAAAAGCCTTGTGCTTGCAATATAATGTCTTGTTAATAGTCGATGAAATTGCGACTGGTTTCGGACGTTCTGGCAAATTATTTGCCTGTGAATATTCGGGTATTACGCCAGATATTATGTGTTTAGGAAAGGCGATGACGGGTGGTTATATGTCTTTTGCAGCGACCCTGTGCACGGAAAATGTGGCCAAAGTGATCTCAAATGCGAGTCCTGGTGTTTTTATGCATGGTCCTACGTTTATGGGGAATCCAATGGCCTGTGCCGTGGCCTTGGAGAGTATCAATTTATTATTGAAATCGGACTGGAAATTAACTGTTGCTAGAATTGAGAAACAATTAAAAAATCAATTGGGACCGTTAAAAAAGTTGGATGCCGTAAAGGACGTCCGTGTGTTAGGAGCCATAGGAGTGGTGGAGATGAAAGAAAATGTGGATATGAAAAAACTACAGGCTGAATTTCTAAGGCAAGGGATATGGATGCGTCCGTTTGGGAAATTAATCTATACCATGCCACCTTTTATTATTTCAGAGACTGAATTAACCCAGTTGTGTACAGGTATTTGTACGACTATTGAAACGGTATATGGACAAAAATAATAATTTTCAGGATTGTTTAACCGCCTTAAAATCACAAGATAACTTGAGGTGTATCTCTTCAGATAAGTCGGAGTATACACTTGATTTAAGCACGAATGATTATTTAGGACTTAGCAGTGATGTGAGATTGTATGATTCCTTTTTTAAAGAGCAAGAACATTGTCGTTTTCCGTTTAGTGCGAGTTCCTCTAGGTTATTATTAAAAAATGCGACAGGGCATCATAAGTTAGAACTGCTACTAGCGAGCAGTTACAATGCAGAAGCGTGTTTGGTTTTTAATAGTGGCTATCAATGTAATATGGGGGTTATTTCGGCATTGGCTTCTGGAAATGATTTGATACTCGCGGACAAGTTCGTACATGCAAGTTGTATCGATGGAGCATTGTTAAGCAAGGCCAAGTTGATGCGGTATCAACATCTTAATTATGAACATTTAGAACAGCTATTACTTCGGTACAGAGGTGATTATGAAAATGTTTATATCATTACAGAAAGTGTTTTTAGTATGGATGGTGATGTGGCTGATTTAGAGAGATTAGTCCGTTTAAAACAGACCTATAAGGCGTTTTTGTATGTGGATGAAGCACATGCAGTGGGAGTGAGGGGACGTAATGGCCTGGGGTGTTTGGAAGCATCTGATTTGATTCACCAAGTCGATTTTATAGTCGGTGCATTTGGAAAAGCATTGGCTTCTGTAGGCGGCTTTATTATTTGCAGTGCTTTGATGAAATTGTTTTTAGTAAATCATGCACGTTCGTTTATGTATTCCACGGCTTTGCCTCCGATAAATATTGCATGGACGCATTTTGTAGTAGAACGATTGCCTGATTTTAGAACACGGAGATTGACCTTAGAAAAAACATGCCTAGAATTTTCAAAGCGATTAGGAGTACACACTCAAAGTAATATTATACCGTATATCGTAGGAAGTAATTCCGATGCGATTTCTTTGTCTAACAATTTAAAAAAACAAGGATTTAATGTGCTTCCCATTAGAACCCCTACCGTACCAAAAAACACGGCGAGATTGCGATTTTCTCTGACGGCAGATCATCGCTTAAAAAGTTTAATTCCAATGATAGATATACTTAAAGATTATGAAGATAACATGGTTAAATAAGGACGGTAATAACGATTGTATTTTGTTCTTTAACGGCTGGGGAATGGATGCATGTGTCATCAATCATTTAGAAACTAAAGGATATGATGTGTGTATGCTGAATGATTACAAAGCAATAGATTCTTTGAAAATAGAGGTGTCGGGCTATTCAAAAGTATATGTGGTCGCATGGTCTCTAGGCGTGTGGGCAGCGAGTTGTATCCTCGATAGTTTGGACCTGAATATAACGAAAGCCATTGCTATAAATGGAACACAAATGCCAGTGGATTTAAGCTGTGGAATTCCTCCATCAGTGTTTGAAAACACCTATGCTAATTGGGGTGAAACCAATAGGAATAGATTTAACAGGCGTGTTTTAGGAGGGAAAGTAGCCTTTGAATTAGATCAACATAAATTAGCCTCTCGAGATATCGAAGAGCAACAAGTGGAACTGGGAATTATTTTAGGCTTGGTCAAAGAGAAAAAAAACATCAATTTTTGTTTTGACACGGCTTTAATTGGACAAGACGATTTGATATTTTCCCCGACTAATCAATGGCGTTTTTGGAAAAGAAAGGCAATGGTGGTTGAATTAAAACTACCGCATTACCCTTTTAATTATTTTAAAAATTGGCAACAAATTATAAGTATGTAGTATGGATTGTACAGACAAAGAACTGGTAAAAAGATGTTTTAATAAGAATTTTGAAACCTATCATGAAAAAGCGGTAGTACAACAGGAAATAGCTTTAAAACTAACAGAAATGTTAAGAGCTTTAGGTGCGAAGTCTATTCAGAATGTATTGGAAATAGGTTGTGGTACTGGTTTTTTAACCCAGCACATGCTTACTGATATAGGAGTGTCTCATTATTATTTAAATGATTTAGCGGAAGTTGCTTATTCTGAAAATGTGGCTTTGTTAAATGCAGGGAAGGAACAGAAATTTGTTCATGTCCCTGGAGATGCGGAGAAAATAAGCTTTCCTGAAAAGATGGATGCCGTAGTTTCTACTTCTACCATTCAATGGTTTAATGAATTGCCTCTTTTTTTTAAAAAAGTAAATAAGGCTTTGAATCAAGAAGGACTTTTTGCCTTTAGTACTTTTGGTCCTCATAATTTTAAGGAAATTAAGGAAGTCTCTAAGATCGGTTTGAGCTATAAATCATTGTGTGAACTAGAGCAATTGTTAAGTCCATCATTTGAAATTTTAGAAGCGAAAGAGTGGTTGGTAGAAAAAGAGTTTTCAAATCCGATAGAAGTGTTGAGACATATGAAATTAACCGGAGTAACGGGGTTAAAGAAATCATTTTTCGGAAAAGAAAAATTACAAGCATTTATCAAAACATACCAAGCGCGTTTTTCAAATAAAGACCAATCTGTAAATTTGACTTACAACCCAATCATCATTATAGCAAAAAAGAAATGAACAAAAACGAATATTTTATCAGTGGTATAGATACGGATTGTGGAAAAACATATATCACAGGCCTGTTGGCGAAGCAGTTAGAGAATTCTGGTGTTCAGGTGATCACCTCAAAATTAGTGCAGACAGGATGTGTCGGAGTGTCGGAAGATATCATTGAGCATCGAAGATTGATGGAAATGGATTTATTGCCAGAAGATATAGACGGTACTACGTGTCCGTTTGTGTTTACATTTCCTGCATCGCCACATTTGGCTACGGAAATAGATAAACGAAGTATTGATTTTGAGGTAATACGTACTGCACAAAAGGAGTTATGTGCTAATTATGAGTTGGTTTTAGCAGAAGGAGCTGGTGGTTTAATGGTGCCCATCACCGAAAATTACTTGACCATAGATTATATAAAGGAATATAATTTACCGCTTATTTTAGTGAGTTCTTCTAAGTTGGGAAGTATCAATCATACCTTGTTGAGTATTGACTTATGCCTACAACGTGGGGTGTATTTACACACGGTTATTTACAATCAAATGCCTGGGGATGATATAATAATAGCACGGGAGTCTTTTGGGTATTTTAAACGCTATTTGGACAAATATAGTCCAAGTACTCAATTACTACATGGAGATAATTTGGATGCTATAACACTAGATTTTTAGTATATTTGGAAATCATTGGACGTAAAAGGCAACAGTAATATGCAAACAAAAATTAACGAAAGGGAAAACACGATACTTTCTTTTAAACCAACACTGAAAGAGGATCATAAAGGGCTTGAGAAAAAAATTCGTAAGCTTAAAATCTCAGTTGTTTGTAATTTAATAGCTGTCTCGTTGGGTGTAGGAGCAATAATTGTGTCAATCCTCTTAGGTTTATTTGATTACGAGTTTCTTATATGGAAAAAATCTGCATTGTTGGTTTTATTAAGTGTAAGTTTTATGTTAAACCTTCCAAATCAATGGTATGAATTAAAATTATCGAAACACCTTAAAAACATTAATTCAAAGTCCGATTTTAAGGGGCTTGATGCACTAAATTTAGAGTTGAAAATTCTAATTGAAAAAATAAATAATAGATGGAAAAATGGTTGGATTGAATTAGTATTAGGTGTCATTATCATGCTTATGGTGTTTGTGAAAATGATATATGATAGTAATAATCCTTATTGGAATTACATGAAATTACCTACTGTGCTATTATACGGAATTGTCTTGGTTCGTTTTATGAGTAGGAATAAGAAACTGAATGAAAATATAAAAGAAACAGAAAAGTACTGTGCTTAATAAGAGGTATGAATCATTGTTGTTTTAAAGGGAATACGTTTTGTACAGAGCCTGATTTTTACCTTTTATAGACTTCACGAAAATTAACAGTAAGTTAGCGTTGGAATTTAATAGCTATGTTGTCCTGTTTTCAATATCCATTCGTTGATGTAGCACACGAATAATCTCAACTTTATAATTCTCTTAGTTTATTTTATAAAATATAACTTTAGTTCTAAAATACCCATTGCTGACATCGCGAATATCTTTTCCGTTTTCAGGTCTAAGGGAAATCTATTCAATTTCTTCAATGATTTGGTTTATATAGCGGTCGGCTTGTTCAATAGACCGATTTTTAAATGTATATATCCAGATTTTATCAAGATCTATTCCAACTTCAATGCTTATTTTATAATTCGTCACTAGCATATTTATTTAACATTGAGTTTAGGAATTCTTTTTGGTTAAAATTCTTGATAAACTCGAAATTTTCACCTTTTTTTAATTCCTCTATCAACTCTTTTTTCTTGTTTTCTTCTTGTTCAAATAATCGTAAAGCAGTTCTGATAACTTCACTTGCAGAAGTGAACCTTCCCGTTGTTATTTGTTCATGGATAAAATTGTTAAAGTAATCTCCTAAAAAAACAGCTGTATTCTTCGCTATAATTACAGATTCCTTAGGTCTAGTGGATAATAGCAGGTAAGAGTCATGATTAATTGGCTGTTATTATTTAATTGTACTGATTTTATTGCCTAGAAGGCGTATTAAAATTTAGTAATTAATACAATATTCGCATATAACACACGTATTTTCACATTTCAAGTGGGATTGCTTTGAAATTCTTATCTTTGAGTAAGTCAAAAAAACATGATCAAACAAAGTACTTCTAATTCTTTCTCAAAGTCTTACAGGCGATTGTTTGAGTGCCTTATGTTTTTTGACGTCTGTCTCTAAACGACCCCTAAATACACACCTATTATTAATTGATCAGATACTTTATCTGGCATCACCTGTATTCATAAAACAACATGGAAACCGTACACAATTCTAACAAGATCACACAACCAGAAAGACCTGCATCTGCAGAAGGAAATTTTTATACACCTTTAAAAAATAACATTGGTCCAGGAATGAATGGGCGCGTTCAAAGGCTTCGAAAATTAAGTTTTGATGCCACACCTAGTTTATCTATTGAGCGAGCACAAATTCAAACTGATTTTTATAAAATAAACTACGGAAAATACGCTATTCCTATATTAAGAGGTCTGAATTATCTTAATATTTGTGAAAAGAAAACCATTTATTTTGGAAAGGACGAATTGATCGTAGGAGAAAGAGGTCCCGCGCCTAAATGTGTGCCTACTTTTCCTGAGTTGACCTGTCATAGTGTAGAGGATTTTAATGTATTGAATAAGAGGGAGATGCAACCTTATACTATTTCTCAAGAGGATATAGACACTTATGAGCGTGAGATCATTCCGTATTGGGAAGGGAAAACCATTAGAGAACGTATATTTAGTCATGTTCCAATTGAGTGGAAACGTGCTTACGAAGCTGGTTTGTTTACCGAGTTTATGGAGCAACGTGCTCCTGGGCATACGGCCTTGGATGGAAAGATTTATAAAAAAGGAATGCTCGATTTTAAAGTGGATATCCAATATGAAATAGACAAACTCGATTTCTTAAATGACATGCATGCTACTGATAGGAAAGAGCAGTTGACAGGAATGTTACATTCGTGTGATGCTGCTATTGTTTTTGCAGAACGACATGCGGATAGAGCAGCAGAAATGGCCGCTGTTGAAACGGATGAAAACAGAAAGTTAGAATTATTAAAAATAGAAAAAGTTTGCCGTTGGGTTCCTGCAAATGCACCGAGAACTTTTCACGAAGCAGTTCAGATGTATTGGTTTGTACATTTAGGGACCATTACAGAATTAAATGGTTGGGATGCGATGAATCCTGGGCATTTTGACCAACATTTAACACCTTTTTACGAAAAAGAAATTGCGGATGGTACTTTAACGAGAGACCAAGCAAAAGAAATATTAAGTTGTTTTTGGATCAAGGTAAACAATCATACCGCACCTCCAAAAGTAGGAATCACTGCGAAAGAAAGTGGTACTTATAACGATTTTACGAACATAAATATAGGAGGTGTAAAAACCGACGGTTCTTGTGGTGTCAGTGAGGTTTCTTATATGATGTTAGAAATTGTAGAGGAACTCCACGTATTACAGCCTGGGAATTCTGTCCATGTGAGTGCAAAAACACCAGACCGGTTTTTAAAAGAAGCCGCCAAAGTAATTCGTCAGGGCCATGGATATCCTTCTGTTTTTAATGCCGATGTCTACATTCAAGAAATGTTGCGTCAAGGGAAATCACTAGAAGATGCTCGTGAAGGAGGATGTAGTGGATGTATAGAAGTAGGAGCTTTTGGGAAAGAGGCTTATGTACTCACAGGCTATTTAAATGTTCCTAAAATTGTTGAGGTTACCTTGAATAATGGAATCAATCCAGTAACGGGTAAAATGGCAGGAATCCAAACAGGAGACCCGCGTGATTTTAAAGATTTTGAAGAATTATACCAAGCCTTTTTAAAACAATTGAATTTTATAATTGAACAAAAAATATTAGTCAGTAATTATATAGATCGCATGTTTGCAAAGTACAGTCCCGCTACCTTTTTATCGGTGGTGATTGAAGATTGTATTACTAAGGGGCGTGATTATTACGATGCAGGGCCTAGGTATAATACTAATTATATTCAGTGTACGGGTTTAGGGACGGTGACTGATAGTTTAACGGCCTTAAAAAAACACGTTTTTGAGGATAAAAACTTTTCCATGGAGGCCGTATTAAAAGCGGTGTCAGAAAATTTTAAAAATGATGAAGTAATGCGTCAAACCATTTTAAATGATACACCATTTTATGGAAATGATGATAATTATGCAGATGATATTGCTTTGAGGGTTTATAATGATTTATTTGATGCTATTGATGGGAAACCAAATACGAAAGGAGAATCCTTTCATTTAAATATGTTATCTACCACTTGTCATGTCTATTTTGGGAAAGTGATGGGGGCTACACCGAACGGTCGTTTGGCTCATAAATCTATTTCCGATGGGACTTCACCTTCTCATGGAGCGGATACCAATGGTCCTTCTGCGGTCATTAAGTCCTTGACTAAATTAGACCATGTTAAATCTGGAGGAACCTTATTAAATCAGCGTTTCTTACCAAGCTTGTTAAAACGAGATCAAGATTTGAAAAAATTAGTACAATTAATTCGTTCTTACTTTGCACTTGGAGGACATCACATTCAGTTTAATATAGTGGATACAGCGACTTTATATGCTGCCCAAGAGAATCCAGAAGATTATAAGGATTTATTAGTTCGTATGGCTGGATATAGTGATTATTTTAACGATATGAATGCCGATTTACAGCAGGAAGTAATTGATAGGACAGAAAATGATTCCTTTTAAATGAGTACGGGATTAATTTTTGACATTAAAAAATATGCCATAAATGACGGCCCTGGAATTCGCTTAACGGTGTTTTTTAAGGGCTGTAATTTGGCCTGTCAGTGGTGCCATAATCCAGAGAGTATTTCTGTGAAAAGGCAAAAAATGTACAATGAAACCAAATGTATAGGCAGTAAAAAATGTCTGGAAAATTGCCCTAATGATGCTTTAGTATTAACAGAAAACGGGATCGTAACCGATGTAAATGCCTGTAATTTATGTGGAATATGTGCGGATGTTTGTCCAACGAAAGCCTTTGAAATGCTGGGGGAATTTAAGCCCTTGGATAATTTGATGAAAATCATAGACAATGAGGCCATATTTTTTGATCAGTCAGATGGAGGTGTCACTTTTTCAGGAGGAGAACCATTAGTGCATTCCGAATATCTAATAGAAGCACTGAAAGAATGTGGGAAGCGTTATTACCATAGAGTAGTGGATACTACGGCGTTTTCTAGTTTAGAAACCATATTAGAAGTGGCGGCTAATACAGAAATGTTTTTGATAGATTTAAAATTGATGGATGCTGTGGAACATAAAAGATTAACAGGTGTTTCCAACCAAAAAATACATCGAAATATTAGAGAAATTGCTAAAATGGAAGTTGATATTTTATTTAGGATGCCAGTAATTTCAGGGGTAAATACTTCTGATAAAAATACCATAGAAACGGCTGCGTTTATAAAATCTTTAGAAGGAAATCGTACGATTATTAATTTATTGCCTTATCACAGTATTGCGGAGAATAAATATAAGAAATTAGGAAATTCAAAAGGTTTTACACGGTTTGAAGAACCGACGGAAGAGCAACTTAATCAGATGATAAAACTCTTTAAAGAATACGGAATTCAAGCGTCAGTTGGAGGCTAGTATTTTTTAATATAAAAGACAATGAGTGGCGAGGAAAACAAGGTGTTACTCCTCTATAAATAAGCCTCATTTAAGGCATAGTGGAGGGCGCTTTTGAAGAAAATCTATTTTATAAAAAAAAGAGTCTTCGGTACAACATGTACCGAAGACTCTTTTTTTATATGTATAGAAGCTTATCTAAAACTCCATTCTTTATAGCTAGTGGATTGTTCTAATCGTTTTTCTAAGTCTTTAGGTAGGCCAGGAAAAAAATCAATTCCTGTCACTAGTTCAATCATATCAATAGAAACCACAAATTCATACAAGGGTTTTTTACTTTCTTTATGAGGGATTAGAAAAGCAATGGCTTTGACCTCAGGCTGTGTATAATCCAGTAGTATTTTGTAAAAATGAGTAGGGATGCTCACTTTTTCATCTCCGATTGTTTTTAAATCATCTTTTAAAACACCTCCTGTAATCACATATAATTTGTCATATTTTTTGGCCCAATAACGTGTTTTTTGCTCTAATCTATTCCAAACTCCGGCATTAAAATCGTGTTTTTGAGGGCTGACATTAGAGGTTAAAAAAGTACCATCATAGGCTTTTTTTGAGAATTTACGATCCGCAGCAGGGCATAAATGTCCTTTGTCGTAGCCAGATTTTTTATAATTCCACCAGGCAGCACTTTTTGTTTTTACTTTTGTGTCATTTGAAAAATAGGGACGTTCGTGATGGCTACTAGAAATTTGATTTTTTGTCAATTCATAAGCAACCCATTCAGCCTGTTCATGTTTTTCACTATAAGATAATGTATAATAATCATGTTTTACCACTTGGTTGGTGGTAGATGTAGGTAAATAGTCAAAGGATTTAAGGTGATTTGTCTCGGTGGTGTTGAGCGTTTTTGGACCCGTTTTTCCATCAGAGTTTACCGATTTAGGTGTCTTAGAAACGTTGCTAGAAGTTTGCTTAGAATTATCGTCTGTGGCTTTAGAATAGTTATTTATAAAATAATAACCAATAGCGATAGCAATGGCTATAATGGTATACAGTGGGCCTCTCTTTTTCATAGTGTCCTGTTTCTATCCTACTTACTTGTTAAAATTATTTCTTCAAAACTTTCTGTTTTCACCAATCCATTTAAAATTACGACCATTTCACTAGGAGGACTTGTTAGTTTTCTGAGTTTTAAATCTAACCAGGCTCCGTAAATTTTAATTTCGGCTGCTAATTTCCCGTTTTTATCATAGATGTTATGTTTTAATTTCCAACGTTCTCCACCTTTGGAAACGGCTTCTAATTGTAGATCTATAGTAATATCATCGCCTAACTGAATCTCTCTTAAAAACGAAGTTTCTTCTTTGAATAATATAGGGCCTAAATTATTTTCAGAAAAAGCCTTTAAGTCAAAACCATGTGCTTTGAAAAATCGCGCTCTCACCTCTGCTGCATAATCATTATAAGCCGTATGGCGCATATGTAAATTAGGGTCAAAATTAGCCCAAATAGTTTTAAAAGTCTCTGTGTAAATTTTCATGAAAATATTCTGTTTGGTAACAAATGTACATATAGTTTTAGTTGCATTCTATGCATATACTTAAAAGTTTACGAGTAATGTGATAAAAATGATTAAATTTATTGCCGAATACACTTAACAATATTTTTTTGGAACGTATAAAATGCACCTTTTGAAACACCTCTCATTCTTCATCCTATTCATCGTATTTCTGGTTTTATCGTGTACTAAAGATAGTTCGACCCCTCGGATGGAACTATTAAATGAAACTAAAGATAAAAACAATAATTCACCTGAATTAGAGACCATTGTTTCTTTAAATACGCCCTATTCAGTAGAGAACCTAGACAATACGAAAGGACTTTCCAATAGCTCTGTAAATACAATTTTTCAGGATTCAGAAAATTTATTATGGATAGGTACTTGGGATGGATTAAATAGGTACGACGGGAATAATTTTAAAATATACCGTCCAGAACCCAATAACAAGGAACGTTTGAGCAATCAAGTGATTCTTAAAATTGAAGAAGATCATACAGGGCTTTTATGGGTCTTAACTATGAATGGCATTAATAGTTATGATAAAAAAACAAACTCGTTCCAGCAATTTAAATTTAAAAGTTCGAATAAATTTACGTTTTCTGAAAACGAGTACAATATGGCGATAAGCCCTAAGGGTAATTTATTTTGTGCAGTCAAGGATTGGGGGATTGGTTATTATGCCAAGGGTTCCTTTTTAAGAATAGGAGTTCGGAACTTACCGGATAGTGCCGTTAAAAAGATGTCTTTTACATCCGATGGTCGTTTAATTTTATTGTTTGATAATGGTGATTTATTTATGTTGTCTTTTCGGTTGAATACGCAGGGAAGAATGGTAAGTTTCAGTGTGCAACATAAAAATAGTGGGCTAAAAGATTTTACGGTCTTTACTAGAAATAAACTTGTTTGCCTGAAGGCTAATAGTATTTTAGAATGCTATAATTTTGTAAAAGGAAGCTTTTTTGAAATAGGAACTGGCGTAAAAAAAATACTAGGAAAAACATCTAAAGGCGTTGTGGTTTCTAGTAATGAAGGAATATATACGTATACTTTTACCGGAAGTAAAATAAAGGAAGCTTGGGTTTCTCAAGTTAATAAGAGTCCTATTACTACGCTTTTTGAAACCAGGGACCATTTTATTTGGACGGGCTCAGATGGTGATGGATTGTTTAAGATGTTTCAACCTAAAAAGATGTTTGAGGTAGCCTCTAATATTGCGATTCCAGCATTTGATAAAGGAATTGTTAGAACATTTAGCATTACGAAAGATGATCAACTTATTGTAGGGACTAAAGGGAAAGGGTTGTTTGTCTTTTCTTCTAAAGATCAATTAAAAAACGGGAGTTACACTAATTACAATCAAAATAATAGTGCCATTGATAATGCAGTTTTTTCCCTCTTTGAAGGGGAAGATCAATTGGTTTATATCGGGACAGATGGAGCTGGAATAAGTATTTACGACCAAAAAAAGAAAACCATTATCGAATGGGATCAAATAGTAGGGACGGATCGATATCCTTATTTTGCAGCTGTTTACGCTATTTATCAGGATGATAAGGGGGTGTTGTGGATTGGGACTAACGGATATGGTTTAATAAAATGTACTATTTATAGGCAAGGGAATAGGTTGATAATTAAAGATTTCCGAAATTATAAAGCGGGTGAAATCGGTGATAATGCGCTAAGTAGTAATATTGTGTTTTCTGTTATTCCTAAAAGTAAAAATGAGTTGTGGATAGGGACTCGGTTAGGTGGTTTAAATGTTTTTGATAAGAAAGAAGAGACGTTTAAAGTATTTAAAAATAAAGAGGACGATCCTAGGTCATTGTCAAATAATGATATTTTATGCTTGTTTGAAGATGTAGATAAAAAGCTATGGATTGGAACCAGCTTTGGTCTAAATCTTATTGAAAACACAGCGAATGAAGAGTTGTTATTTAAAAACTATACAGTGAAAGATGGTTTGCCTAATAATTCTATTCATGGGGTTATTGGTGATACTGACGGGAAATTATGGTTGAGTACAAGTTATGGGCTGTCTAGATTTGATCCAACCAAACTCAAATTTGTAAATTTCACAAAACAGGACGGCTTACAAAATAATGAATTTTCAGATGGTGCTTTCTATAAGGATAAAGAGACAGGTGTTATTTATATGGGAGGGATTAAGGGATTCAATTACTTTCATCCAAAAAACATAAAACAGTCCCAGTATATCCCTGATTTATTTATTCATAGCATTAGTGGGCAACATCAAGAAAAACCATATTATCAACATTTACGTGTGGTAGCAAATACATCCACAGCTCCTTCTATAGTCTTAAATCATGATCAAAACTTTTTTGATATTGAAATGTCTGCACTTACTTTTTTAAATGCAAATAAGTGTGAATATTCATATTATTTAGAAGGATTTAATACGGAATGGAACGATATCGGAAATCGAAAAACAATCTCTTTTACTAATGTTCCTCACGGGGAATATTCCTTGTGGGTGAAATGGTCTAATAGCGATGGTGTATGGTCAGCTCCGGTAAAAGCGATTCATATAAAAATTAAACCCATTATTTGGAAAACTGATGTTGCGATACTAGTGTACGTTCTATTGTTTCTATTATTGATGATTTTATTTGTGAGTTATTATCAAAAACGACACTCCTTAAAACAAACCATTTTATTTAGAAAAAAGGACGAAGAAATTCATCAAAATAGATTGACTTTTTTTACCAACATAGCTCACGAACTCCAAACACCACTTACCTTAATAGTAGGACCTGCTCAGAAATTGTCAGAATCGGATGTACTTACGGATGCGAACCATCGTTTTGTGAAAATGATTCAGCGAAACTCCTCCCGTTTATTGTTTTTAACCCAACAATTATTAGAATTTAGGAAGGCAGAATATGATCATTTGGAGGTGTCAGTAACTAATTTTGATGTAGTGCATCTCCTGGAGCAAATAGCAGAATTATTTGATGAATTAGCCTTAGGGAACCATATAAAATACGAGGTGCGTTTGGATTCAAATTTAGAAGGGTGGTTTGACAAAGATAAAATTGAAAAAATAGTATTTAATTTATTGTCAAATGCATTTAAATATACCCCCGTTAATGGGAGGATTGAAATAAAAGCGTTCATTCATTCAAAAGAAGAATTAGTCATTGAGATTCTAAATTCAGGAGTTGGAATTCCAAAAGAGAAAATGGATTCTTTATTTGATCGATTCTTTTTGGTAGAAAAGCAACACGATGCTCAAAGTAGCTTGTACAGAACAGGAATAGGACTGGCTTATGTTAAGAAATTGGTAACTATATTAAATGGGAGAATCAACGTGGAAAGTACAGTGAATGAGCTTACATGTTTTTCCGTTTATTTACCTTGTAAGCAAAGTTCTTTTAAGAATGGTCAAATTAGCGACACTAAGAATTCTACGTTCATCTCCAGTCATCTTCAAAATATATTAGAGGATGTTTCCGATAATGAAATTCCAGTAAAAGATAAAATAGCGGCTTTAGAAACGGCATTGGAAAGTAAAAAAACAATACTTATAGTTGAGGATGAAAAGGAAATTCAAGGCTTACTTGAATCATTATTGGAAAAAAACTACAAGCTTATAACAGCCGTAAATGGAGTAGAAGCATTGAAAATAATGGAAACACTAGTCCCAGATATTATTATTAGTGATGTAATGATGCCCCAAATGGATGGTATTGAGTTTTGTGCTATAGTTAAGAAGAATAGAGCAACATGCCATATTCCTTTTATTATGTTAACGGCGCGTAATTCTGTGCAGCATAAGATAGAGGGATTAGAGAGTGGTGCTAATTCTTTTATTTCTAAACCATTTTACCCAGCGCATTTATTAATAAGGGTAAAAAAGTTATTGGAAGAAAAAGAATTGATAAGAAAACATTTTGAAAAAGAATCTTTTATAGACGATTTGACAAGTTTACCTGTTAAATCTGATGACAAAGATTTCATGAAGAAAGTGATGCTGTTAATTCGTGAAAATATTAAAAATGAGCAGTTAAATAGCTTGTTCTTAGAAAAAGAAATAGGAATGAGTAGTTCTCATTTATACCGTACTATTAAAGAATTATTTGGGTTCTCTCCAGGTGATTTAATCCGTACTATTAAGTTGAAACATGCCGCTGAACTTTTGAGAAAAAGTGACTTAACGGTGTCAGAAATTTGTTATGAATCTGGTTTTAATAATAGATCTTATTTTTATAGGGAGTTTAAGAAGTTGTATAAGAGTACTCCTAAGAGTTTTCAAATTAACCAAAGGTATAAATAGCCTTTGTAGATACTATCATTAGCTAGTGATATAGGCTAAGTGTACACTTTTGGTGAAATAGTGTACACTAAAAAACAATGGTTATTTTAAGTTTGTTAGGTGCTTTTAATGCAGTTAAGTAATTGTTTTAAATAGTACGAATTCATTAAATTGTAAAACTAAATTTTAACTATAATGAAAGTGTATTTTACTAGTTATTTAAACCTAATAAAAAGAGCTGTACTTCTCTTTTTATTACTACAAGTAGTTTTTTTAAATGGTGTTAGAGCGACTGACATTGATGTAGAAAACATCATTTCTGAGACTTATATTTATCAAGAGGATGAGGTGAAAGGGATTGTGACAGATGTTGATGGCATGCCATTAATAGGTGTTAATATTTTAGTGAAAGGAACTAAAATAGGAGCGATGTCTGATTTTGACGGGAATTTTATGCTGAATAGAGTGCCTGAGGATGCAATGTTGGTATTTACCTATATGGGCTATCATACAAAAACAATTTCTTTAAAAGGAAGAAAAATGCTAAGTGTAGTGTTAGAGGTAAATGTAGAACAGTTGCATGAAGTAGTTGTGGTTGGTTATGGAACTCAAAAGAAAAGTGATGTTACGGGGGCTATTAGCTCTGTTAGTATTGATGATTTTGAGAAATCAACTTCACCTTATGCAACACAAGCCTTACAAGGATTAGTTTCTGGTGTAAGTGTAATATCAAATACGGGGGCGCCAGGAGAAGGAGCTCAAATTAGAATCCGTGGAATCGGATCTATTTCCGGAGGGAATACTCCTTTATATATTGTGGATGGAGTACCTACCAAAAATGCCATGGATTATTTGTCTCCAATGGATATTGAAAATATTAGTGTATTAAAAGATGCTGCTTCTGCGGCTATTTATGGGTCTAGAGCTAATAATGGAGTGGTAATTATTACGACTAAAAAAGGAAAAAAAGGAACTGCTTCTAGAATTACTTTTAGCTCTATCGTTGGAATACAAAACAGCAGTAGGTTAACAAAAATGGCAAATACACAACAGTACATTCAAGTGTATAACGAGGCTGTTGATAATGACAATGCAATGTTATCAAAAGATGAAGAGATTTTGTTTAGAAAAAAAATCACTCCAGAATATGCGGAAACATTAGGGAATGTAAATCATTTAGATGAAATTTTCAGATCGGCTATGTTACATCAATATCACTTAGGCTATAGCGGGAGTTCTGAAAAATCTACCTTTAATATCTCAGGAGGATATTTTGACCAAGAGGGAATTTTATTAGGGAGCTCATATACTAAAATTACAGGTAAGATAAGTGTAAGTACAGAACTTAAAGATTGGTTGACTACGGGAGTAAACTTAAATGTATACAAGGATGAAAACCATATTGTAGGTAGTTCGGGTGATGGATATGGAGGAAATGGAGGGAGTGCTGTTAGATATGCGTTCTTTAGAACTTCTGCCATACCAGTGTACGATGCCGAAGGTAACTATATGGATTTACCGGATTACCCTGGTTTCTTTGGGGATGGTTACAATCCTGTAGGCTTGTTAAATAACCAAGACAATGTCCGTGATAACCAAGGTATTTTTGGAGATGTGAATTTTAGAATAAAACTTTCAGATAAGTTTTCTTTTACTTCTACAATTGGATTGGATAGATCTAATTCTAAACAACGTAGATTTAATAAAATGTGGGGAAAAAATGATAGAATTAACGACCCAAATTCATTAGTTGTTATTACAGGAGCAGTATCTAACTGGTCCGTGAGTAACGTTTTAAGTTATAATACGACGCTTAATGAAATACATAATATAACCGCATTACTAGGTGCAGAAACCATCGTTAATAAATCAGAGGCTGTGTATTCTACAGATCACGAATTCACGGATCAAAAAAGTTTATTGGTTAAATTAGGGAATGGTAAAGGAGTAAAAACCACCGATGAGAGTAGTAGTGAAAATAAATTGCAATCCTTTTTTGGACGTGTAAATTATAACTATAACGAAAAATATTTTGCGAGTGCATTAGTTAGACGGGATGGTTCATCACGATTTAAAGATGGAAACAGATGGGGTACTTTTTATTCTGCTTCTCTTGGTTGGAGAATTGATAAAGATTTTTTCCAAGATAGTGATGTTATTAATAGCTGGATGTTCCGTTTAGGGTATGGTTCAGTTGGAGATCAGGAAATACCTAATTTTGCTTATTTAGAATTGATAGGGAAAGATTTTAATTATCCTTTTGGAGAAAAGACTCAACAGGGAAGTGCTACCGTAGCTATGGGGAATTCAGATGTATTATGGGCAACAAGTAACCAGATAGATATAGGGACAGATATTAGTTTATTTAATGGGAAATTGAAGTTTATACTTGATTACTATAACAAAACAACAGAAAACATGTTATTGGAAATTTCTATACCATCTTCTGGAGGTTATGCGAAAGCGCCTATTTTTAATTCAGGGAAGGTTCAGAATAGTGGATTTGAATTTGAAGTAAATTACAATAATCGTATTTCTGATGATTTTAGCTATTCTGTAAAAGCAAATGCTGCCTTATTAAAAAACGAAGTATTAGAACTTGCTAATCCTATTTTAGGAGGCCGTATTGATAATGGAGTTTATGCTACAAAAACAGAAGTTGGGCAGTCTATTGGAGCATTTTATTTATATGAAATGGATGGTATCTTTCAAAACGATATCGAAATAGTTACCAGTGCTTTTCAAGGTAATAATATTTTTCCCGGAGATGTCAAATACAAAGATATTAACAACGATGGTGTAATCAATGATTTAGATAGGAGCCATGTAGGAAGTCCTATTCCAGATGTAACCTTTGGGTTTAATGTGGATTTAAATTATAAAAACTTTGATTTCTCTATGTTTTGGGCAGGAGCTGTTGGACAAGAATTGTACTATCAAATAGCAACGGATACCGAAGGGTTTTACAGACCATTTAATATAACTAAGCGTTATTATGATGAGCGTTGGACAGGTGAAGGGACTAGTAATACTCAGCCACGAGCATCCTGGAGTGCTAAATCTAATAATACAAAACCTTCTACTCGCTTTTTAGAAGATGGTTCATTTCTAAGGCTTAAAAATGTACAATTAGGCTATAATTTCCCAAGTAACCTTACCGAAAAATTGAATATGGAGAGGCTAAGGATCTATGCGACAGCATCCAATCTTTTAACATTTACTAAGTACCCTGGCTTGGATCCAGAATTTTCTACAAGTGATAATTCAAAAAATGAAGGAGACTTGGCATCAGGTATTGACTGGGGGACATATCCTAATGCGGTATCTATTTCTCTAGGACTTCAATTAACCTTTTAATTTTTAATACTATGAAATATACTTATAAAATTATAGTCCTATTTATAGTGCTAGTTATAGTGAGTAGCTGTAATGACTTTTTAGATACTGAATTGGAAGGAACTTACACCCCAGATACGTTTTATAAAACAGAAGAACATGCGCTAAAAGCGATCAATGCAACCTATCAGATTGCCTCTTTTAATTCATCAAAAAATAACAGTTGGGTATTTGGAGATGTGGCTTCAGATGATACTGTAAAAGGAGGGGGTGGTGGAGATCAAAGTGATATTGGTTATATAAATGATTTCAATGTAAATCCAGATAATGGAGCCATTGAAACGTTTTGGAAACATTATTACGAAGGAATTTCCAGAGCAAATAAAGTGATTTATTACGTAGCAAAAATTGATATGGATCCAGAGTTAAGGAATCGTATCATTGGAGAAGCTAAATTTTTAAGAGCGTATTATTACTATCATTTAACAAATGTTTTTGGAAGTGTTCCCTTAAAGATTACTCCTGCGTTTACAGCCGAGGAATTAAATGTTCCCTTGGCTACAGTTACTGATATTTATGCTCAAATAGAACTTGATCTTTCAGAAGCTAAAGAGGTTTTACCTGTAAGTTATAAAACCCCTGAAAAGGGACGTGTCACAAACGCAGCCGCTTTAGGATTGCTTTCTAAAGTGTATTTATTCCAAGAGAAATGGCAATTAGCACTAGAAGCAACAGAGGAAATAGAAGGGCAAGGGTACAAATTAATGGATTTGTATACACAGAATTTTGATGTGTTTAATAAAAACAATAAAGAAGCCATTTTTGAGATTCAACATCTTACAGGTCAGGTTCCGTTTTCAGGAAGTTATTTAAGTCAGTATTTTTCTCCTGTTAAGGTAAATGGGTATTTCTTTAATGCTCCAACAGAAAGTTTTGTAAATGAGTTTGAAGTTGTTTCGGAAGGAGTTGTAGATCCTCGTTTGGATTATTCGGTAGGTCGTGAAGGTACATTATGGGTGGATGGAAAAGAGTTTTCTCCTACTTGGTCTCCTGCAACTGGATATTTGAGTAAAAAACATGCACAGTCTTCCGAGGATAACTCAATAGGAGATGGTGATTTGAATTACACTTTTATGCGTTATGCAGAGGTGTTATTAATTAAAGCAGAAGCCTTGAATGAGTTGTCTAGAGGGAATGAAGCTGTAGCGTTTATAAATGCTCTTAGAAAAAGAGCCAGAGAAAGTTATTTATACGATGTTAATTTAACAGGGTTTGGGACCGTTCCAAATGGTTTGTTACCAGACATAACGTATACAAGTCAATCACAGATGAAAAAGGTAATTAGACATGAAAGAAGAGTGGAACTAGGATTAGAATTTCATCGTTTTTATGATGTGATGAGGTATGGAGCCACCTACGCAGAGGAAGTGTTAAGTGACACTCAATTTATTTTTGAAAATAACAGGTATTTTCCAATACCTCAAAGTGAAAGAGATACAAACACAAAAATTTAATTTAACTTAACTTAAGAATAATAATTATGAAGATTACTAAATTTATGAAAGCAAAAGTACTTGTATTATCCATGATAATGGCAAGTGTTTCACTTCTACAAAGTTGTGGAGGTGATGACGATGAGGATAGTCCAGTTCAGGTTGATACTACAGAGTTAATAGCGGTAATTAGTACTGCTAATACCACTATTGGTGCTGCAGTAGAAGGTCTGGATGAGGGGCAATATATGAATGGCTCAAAAGCTATTTTACAGAAAAAAATTGATTTAGCACAAACGGTATTAGACGATGATACTTTTTCTCAAGGAGCTGTTGATAATACGGTTATTGCAATTAATAATGCCTTAATAGTTTTTGAAAAAAGTAAAAATATACCAATTGATCCTAATGACTTAGTAGGGTATTGGAAATTTAGTGCAAGTACAGGGACTTCAGTGCAGGACTTTTCTGGAAATGAATTTACTGGAACTTTCGGTAATGAAGCAGGATTTGGTGAAGGAACTCCACAATGGTCAGAAGATAGACATGGAGACGCTAACAATGCCATTTCTTTTGATAATGGAGCTAAAATTACAGTGCCATATAACACGGTTTTAAATCCAGGAGTTATGTCTATATCTGTATGGGTAAAAGCAGATGTAATTAAAGGAAATAACCGTTTTATTGGATTGCATTCTTGGAATGGATATAAATTCCAGTTACAAGATGCTAATAAAGCATTCTTTACAAGTGCAACTACAGAAGGTGTTTTTGATAAAGATACGAACCCAGAATTAGACTTAAATACTTGGTACCACTTAACAGTTACTGTTGGAGATGGGAAAACCACTTTCTTTATTAATGGTGTTCAAAGTCAGGTTTGGGAAGATACTCCTGGAACTTTTGTAAAAGTGGAAGGACATGATTTAGTATTTGGTGTTGGATCTAGTAAATATGCTGCAACGGATGCTAATTATGATGATGATAAAATTATTCCTTTAGCTTGGGGTGGATATTTCCAAGGAGCTTTAGATGATATTAGAATCTACAAAACCGTGTTAACTGCTTCACAAGTTAAAGGTCTTTATTATGCAGAAAAAGTACAGGATTAAGTTGCTGTAATACATTTTTTATAAAAGTAGAGAAGTGAGTACTTTTCACTTCTCTACTTATTTAAATTACAATGGTTTTATTATTATTTCATAAAACAAAAACCTTTTTTAATACTTATTGATTAAAAGAATATGACTGTATTTAATAATAAATGGAGAAGGAACAGTATTGGCATTATCTTGCTACTTACTGTGTTTATATCCTGTAGTGATTCAGACAATGATGCATTATTACCTATGCAAAATTCAACGGTCAACTTCAACCATTTTAATTACCTATATCAAGATTTTAGCCTTAATGGAGTAGCTGTAGGTGTGGTTAATATTTACAGTGAATATCCAAATTACAATTATGCAATTGAGCCAAACGAAGGTTTTACTTGTGTAGATGATGTGGCCAGAGCCATTGTGTTATTAACGGGAAGGTTAGAGGGTTTAGAGAATCCCAACCCAACTTTAGATAAAATTAAGAAACTAACGGAGTTTGTATTGCAAATGCAACATGAAAATGGGTATTTCAATAATTTCGTATGGAGAAATGGTAGTATAAATACCACGTATAAAACTTCTGTAGCAAATTTAAATTGGTGGTCTTTAAGAGCCTTATGGTCCTTGGAAACTGTACTCCCAGTTTTTGAATCTGATACAGCTATGGAAATACGTATTAAAAATTCAATAGATAAAGTAGTTGCTAATATTGTAGGAGAACTTCCTAGTAATAACTCCGAAAAAACAGTCGTAAACGGAGTGGAATTGCCTACGTGGCTTCCACAGCAATACGCATCAGATCAGGCATCACTTTTAATGCTTGGTTTATTAAAAAATTACAGAAGAAACACTTCTGAAAACGTGAAACTTTTAATTGAAAGTTTGGCAGATGGAATTATGCTAACTCAAAAAGGAGGAAAGGGAACCTATCCTAATGGTGCTTTTATGAGTTGGGCTAATTTATGGCATGCATGGGGAAACAATCAATCCTATGCTTTGTTACTTGTAGGAGAGTATTTTAATAATCAAACCTATATAGATAGTGCTTTGAAAGAGGTAGATAATTTGTACCCTTTGTTATTGAAAAATGGATTTATGGAAGCTTTTTATATTCAAAAAAGCGGTTCAGTATTTATAGAAAAAGAACGCAAACAATTCCCTCAAATAGCCTATGGTTTAAGACCTATGGTGTTTGCAACTTATAAGGCTTACGATATAACTGGAGAGTCTAAATATTTAGATTTAGCAACAAATTTAAGCGCTTGGTTATATGGTGAAAACGATGCCTATACAAGTATCTATAATCCGGAAAGTGGAATTTGCTTTGATGGTATTGTAGGGACTGGTGAGGTAAATAGAAACTCAGGAGCCGAATCAACTATCGAAAGTTTATTTATCCTGCAACATATAGAAAATAGAACAAACTAATACGCTTTTTACAAGCGAATAATAAGATATAATCACATGACAAATACATTAAATCGACACAAAAATAACCCATTGTTGTCTCCCAAAGATTTAAACGCTAGTGATCATAACATGATCATAGAATGCTTACTAAATCCTGGCGTTTTTGAATACCAAGGAAAAACAGGACTATTGGTTCGTGTGGCAGAACGTACTGTACAGAGCGAAGGAAAATTATCAGTCCCTATATATGATGCTAAAGGAACGGTTAAAATTATCGATTTTAAATTGGATGATCCTAAATTAAATGCCGATGATTCTAGAGTTATTAATTATGATGGAACAGATTACTTAACCACTATTTCTCATTTACGATTATTATGGAGTAGTGATGGTGTTCACTTTTCTGAAGAAGATGGATATCCTTCCTTATTTGGTGAAGGGGAATATGAAGCATATGGAATAGAAGATTGTAGAGTAGTCAATATTGAAGGCACCTATTATTTAACCTATACCATGGTGTCTGCTAATGGTGTTGGAGTAGGACTTAGAACCACTAAGGACTGGGTGAATTTTGAAAAGAAAGGAATGATACTAAGTCCTCATAATAAGGATTGTGCCATTTTTGAAGAAAAAATAAACGGAAAATTTTATGCCTTACATCGTCCAAGTAGTCCTGAATTAGGAGGGAACTACATGTGGATTGCAGAATCTCCAGATGCGGTGCATTGGGGGAATCATAAATGTATTGCTAAAACTAGGGCAGGTAAATTTGATAGTAATCGTTTAGGAGCAGGAGCGGCACCTATAAAAACAGACCAAGGATGGTTGGAGATTTATCACGGAGCAACCGAAGAAAATAGATACTGCTTAGGATTAATACTCTTGGATTTAAATGATCCGACTAAAGTAATTGCACGGTCAGAAACGCCTATAATGGAACCCTTAACTCCCTACGAAAAAACTGGTTTTTTTGGAGAAGTAATTTTCACAAATGGACATATTGTAACTGGGGATGAGGTGAAGTTGTATTACGGAGCAGCCGACGAAATAGTCGGATTGGCAACGTTTTCTATTAAAGAATTATTAAAAACACTTGAGAAGTAATGGATATACTAGAAAAAACAGGACTCAATAAGTTCTCTAAAAACGCTAAAATTCTAATTCTTACAAATGTTATTTATGCATTTGTATTGCCCGTAATTGATATTTTTGTGGCCGCCTACATTATGCGTAATTCCAATGATCCGTCTAAAGTGATGTTGTATCAATTGGCTATATATACAGGGATTCCCATTACTTTTTATATCAATGGATATTTATTAAATAAAGTTGATGTAAAGAAATTATTCTCATTAGGAATGATTTTGAGCGGTATTTCCATGGTCTATATGATGTCTTTACCAGAAATAACATATCTAGGGTTGATTTCCGCAGGATTAATTATGGGGATGTCTTTTGGATTCTATTGGGCAAATAGAGACTATTTAGTGTTGGCAACGACCAAAGATAGTACTCGAAATTTTTATTATGGCTTAGAAACATTTTTCTATACCATAATTGCATCCATAGTACCGCTAATTATTGGTTGGTACTTGGTAATGGGCAACGACGCCTCTACGGAAAGTATCAATGCCAGTTACAGGGTAGTTACGGGAGTGGTGTTTTTAATTACAATAATTGCTTCTATTGTTTTTCATTTTGGAAACTATCCAAAACCTAAAGGTGAAAAGTTTATGTATTTTAAATTTCATTCTTTATGGAAAAAAATGTTGCAACTCGCCTTGTTAAAAGGGTTGGCTCAAGGGTTTATTGTAACGGCTCCAGCCATGTTAATGATGAAGTTTTTTAGTTCTGAAGGTGCTTTAGGAACCGCACAGTCTATAGGTGCTTTAGTTGCAGCTGTGATTATGCTACTATTAGGGAAGTACTCAAAACCGAAACATCGGATGGTTATTTTTAGTACAGGATTGATATTGTTCTTTTTAGCATCGTTATTTAATGGATTGATGTTCGATAAAACGGGTGTTATTATCTTTATGTTCTTATTATTAATCGCACGTCCGATTCTTGATATTGCCTATTTTCCAATTCAATTAAAAGTGATAGATTTATTATCGGAATATGAGAATAGAAACGAATTTTCTTATATTTTAAATCATGAGTTTGGTTTATTCGTAGGTAGGTTCTTAGGTGCAGGAACATTTTTAGCCTTAGCCTACTTTTCCGATGCGGACATCGCCTTGCGTTATGCATTACTAATCATTGGAGTATTGCAATTAATATCCATTGTAATTACTAAGCAATTATTAAAGAAACAAGGTGTATTAGAAAATGAGATTTCGAAGGCTAAAAAACAAGAATAATTAATGAGGTGTAAAACCTCATAAAAAATATAAAAATGAGACTAAATAAGTATATAATTGGATCACTACTTGTGCTAAGTATAGTTTTTAATGGGTGTATTTCTAATTCTTTTGAGGAGGTAAATACCGTAAGTCAATTGCACATAAATCGTGTGAGTCAAATGCCTAATTTACCCAAACCTTTTAAAATTATCGATTTTAATACCTTGGCAAAACAATACGATGAAAAAGTCTATGATGCTAATCAAACAGGGGAATATTGGCCCTTGATATGGAAAGATAACTCTAAAAAGAATGTAGCACAGGAGACCTTTGGTATTTATACCGCCATGGGCGATGTACGACAGGGAACTGAAAATTATGACGGTATTTTTCATGAGTCTTTAGCGACTATCGGATCTGTATTAGGAGCGAGTTTAGTAGGAATTGATAAGTCAAATCAAGGTGGTGAGAATTATGTTTCCATGTTGCAAAACTATTTTAATTCAGAAACCAAATGGGATATTATTATGAATAATACCTGTCCAGAAGTTGCCCAGTTAGGTGGTGGCTATGCGAGAGATTGGTGGTATGATGTATATCCGAATTTAATGTATTACGCAGTAGCTGATTTTTACCCGAGCATTCAGGGAAACGATGCTATTTTAAAATCTATTGCTGATAAATTTTATGAAGCAAACAAGGTGTTAAATGGTAATTACAGCTTTTCTTATTTTGATTATGCATCTATGGAAGCTAAAAAAAGTTGGATTTGTACCCAACAGGACGTAGCGGCTGGACATGCCATGGTTTTATATGCAGCCTATCAAAAATTTAAGGACCCTAAATATTTAGAAGGTGCTAAATCATCCTTGGAAGCTTTACTAAATCAACAGGATAACTATTTTTACGAAATTTTAATGCCCTTTGGAGCCTATGTAGCAGCCAGATTAAATGCAGAAGAAGGTACTAATTATAATTTCTCTAAGGTCTTAGATTGGACTTTTGACGGTGATTCTTCTTGTAGAGAAGGTTGGGGAGTTATCGTCGATAACTGGAATGGTTATGATGTTTCTGGGATTGTTGGAAGTACCACTCATAATGGAGGATTTGGATTTTTAATGAATACTTATGACACGATGTGGCCTTTGGTTCCCATGGTGAGATATGATCAACGATATGCGAGTACTATTGGGAAATGGATGCTAAATGCAGCCAATACGTCCCGATTATTCTATCCAAACGAAATTCCAGATGAGCATCAAACAATTCCAGAGGAAAAGAAACATACGAAAGGGGTGATTGCTTATGAGGGATTGATAAAAAAAGCACATTATCCACAATACGAACATATAAAAGCACCCGTCGCGATAGGTGATGGAATGCACTGGAATGCTAAGAATCCTAAGGTTTCTCAGTTTAGTGTGTATGGAAGTGGACACGTAGGAATTGCAGGAGCAATTATTTCTAAAACCTCCGTAGAAAATATTTTACAATTGGATTTGTTGGCCACTGATTTTTATAAAAATAAGGCATTTCCTAGTTACTTATATTTCAATCCTAATGCCTCGCTTAAAAAAGTAGGAATCACTATTGGAGCACAAAAAGTAGATGTATATGATACCACAAAACGTGCTTTTATTGCTAAAAATGTAAGTGGAGATTTCACCTTTGAAATTACAGCTGAAAATGCAAGTGTATTAGTTTTTGTTCCTGCAAATGCAAAAATATCGATAAAAGAAGGCAAGTTGTATGGAGATGATACAGTGATCGATTACCGCTACGAACTAAATTAACTACATGGTATTCTTAAAGAAACATAGCATAAATAAAAGTATCATTTTAGCAAGTATTATGAGTCTACTATTTAATTCATGTGCACAAAAACAGCCAGAGACCTTCACGGAAAACTGGTGGAAAGAAACCGTGTTTTACGAGGTATACATGCCAAGTTTTAAAGATAGTGATGGTGATGGTTTTAGTGATTTTAAAGGACTTACTTCCAAGTTAGATTATATAGCGTCTCTAGGAGTAAAAGGACTTTGGTTGACCCCGTTTTTAGAGTCTCCAAAGGTAGATAACGGCTACGATGTAAGTAGTTATTATTCCATTGATGCTACTTATGGGGATTTAGAAGATTTTAAATTATTGATTTCCGAAGCGCATAAACGAGATATTAAAGTAATTATGGATTTGGTGTTAAATCACACATCTACGGAGCATGAGTGGTTTAAAGAAGCGGTGAAATCAAAAGATAATCCTTACAGAGATTATTATATATGGGAAGATGTTCCTAATAATTGGGAATCCTTATTTGGTGGAACAGCATGGGAATTAGATCCTATAACTAATCAGTATTATTACCATCAGTTTGATGTGAAAATGGCGGATTTAAATTGGGGGAACCCAACAGTAAGAAAAGAAATTCAAAAGGTATTGCGCTTTTGGTTGGATTTAAAAGTGGATGGTTTTCGATTGGATGTTATCAATTTTTTAACAACCGAAGGTATGACTATAGATAATCCTAAGAATGAAAAGGGAGAGCAGGAGCATCTACACGATTTAAATCAAAAAGGAGTAAAGGATGCCATGCGAATGATAAAAGCGACGGTAGACGAATATGAAAATAGATTTATTGTAGGAGAGATAGGAAGTGATAAAATTGCTGTTTTAAAACAATATCAAGGAGAAGAATTATTAGATGTTGTATTTAATTTTAATTTTGGATCTATTCCGGAATTTTCTGCCCAGCGTATTTTCGATGAGTTGCAAAGTATGGAGAAACACATGAGTAATTATCCAACCTTGTTTTTTGGAAGTCATGATATGCCTCGCTTAATGAATAGGTTGGCCACTAACGATGTAGCGAAAGCTTCTGCCTTGGCTGCTTTAATGCTTACGGCAAAAGGGGTTCCTTTTATCTATTACGGTGAGGAATTAGGAATGCAAAATATTACGGCCAATTCTTATCAAGAAATTGTAGATGTACAAGGGAAAACACATTATAAATTGTCAAAAGAGAAAGGCTTGTCAGAAGATGAATCTTTAAAAATTGCCAATAGTAAGAACAGAGATAAGTCCCGAAGTCCAATGCAATGGGATACTTCCAATTATAGTGGTTTTTCTGATAAATTACCATGGATAAAAGTACAGGAGGATTATTTAAGTGCGAATGTAGCTACACTAGAGGCTGAAAAAAAGTCGATATTAAATACCTATAAGGACATTATAGCGATGCGGAATTCAGAGCAGGTATTGCAATATGGAACCTATGATTCTTTAAGCTTGGATAAAAATGTAATTCGATTTACACGAAGTTTTAAAAAAGAAAAAATTAGCTGTTATTTTAATTTCAGTGATGTTTCTATAACGATAAAATTACGTCCAAATGAAACTATTCTGTTGGGAGCTACAGAAATGCTACCTAACTCTTTCTTAATAATTAAGAAATAATGATTGAATAATAATGAGTGTTTGTAATTGTTGAAGAGCAACAAGACCTTCATGGTTTTGTTGCTCTTTTTATTTTAAAATTGACGTGTAAAAATGTTTATATCAACAATAACTCCAATAAATTTGCGGTACTTAACCACGTTAAAAACATCCTTTCATCATTCTTGAACATATAACAATCATTAGTGTTCTCGTTAAGTTATTTACTTAGAAAAATAACTAGCAAAATAATCTGGACACAATTATTTTGAAGGGCTATTTCTATTGCTTGATGGGGACATAGGTCTTTTTTAATTTTAATTCCCCTAAGACCATTAGTGCTTCCGAGATGTACACATCTTTTTGAAGGTTTTTATGCCAAATTTCTCGTTTTTTTAGTAAGAGACTATCTTGTTCTACCAAGGCTATTTCGTATAAAGGAGATTCGTAAGAGAAATCACTTTTATAGTCTATTAGCTTTTTATATTTAGCAGATCGATCTTCAATAAATTGGATGTCTTTTTTATAGGCTTCGTAGTTCAGGTATATGGTAGTGTCTTCTTGTGCTTCTTTAAGCCATTGCGCATTTTTATCAATTAATTGGAACTGTTCATTCTCCCCGATACGTTGGATACTTGAAGTAATGACTTCGTTATAATTCAAGTAATTTTCCCATAGGTCATATGATACGGGAGGTATTTTGTCAAAACTCAAAGGATTGTCTAAATCTTTTTCACCGATAGTCATATAGCTGTAGCGAGTTGGAACAATCACATCGGCGGTAACGCCTTCAAGCTGGGTAGAACCACCATTAATTCTATAAAATTTTTGGATGGTCATTTTTAAAGCTCCTAAATCTACATCTAGATTGTGAAATTTATTCAAGTCATAGACACTTTGAACTGTTCCTTTTCCATAAGTGTGTTTGGGGCCTATAATGATGGCTCTTTTGTAATCTTGCATAGCGGCAGCAAAAATTTCTGAAGCGGATGCGGAAAGTTCATTTACCATTAAGACTAAAGGTCCATCCCATTGGATCCGTTTATCGGTGTCTTTTCTAATAGTGGCGTCTTTTCCTCTAAATTTCACTTGAACCATCGGTCCTTTTTCTATAAACAGACCACTGATTTCTATGGCTGTTTTTAGTGATCCTCCTCCGTTATTTCGTAAATCGATGACCAATCCTTCCACATGTTGCTCTTTTAAGCGTTCTATTTCCTGAATCATGTCTGACGTAGAATTCCGAGCATTTCTTTTAGAAAAATCAATATAAAATTTAGGAAGATTTATCAATCCGTAGGTATGTCCATCTTTTTTAATCACAGATGATTTTACAAAAGTTTCTTCTATTTCAATGATATCTCTAACAATAGAAATTACTTTAATAGATCCATCTATTTTTTTCAAGGTTAATCTTACAGTAGTTCCTTTTTTTCCTTTGATATATTCAATGGCTTTATCCAATCGCATTCCTACAATATCCACGGCTTCTTCATCACCTTGAGCCACTTTAATAATTAAATCACCCACTTCTAATTCGCCACCTTTCCATGCGGGGCCTCCGGAAATTAATGCGGCCACTTTCGTGTAATCTTTGGTGCGTTGTAAACGGGCTCCAATTCCTTCGAGTTTACCAGACATGCTTTGATCGAAACGTTTTTTGTATTTGGGGTCAAAGTAAGCGGTATGAGGATCAAATTCCTCAGTGATGGCATTTACATAGGTGCTAAACCAGTCTGCTTGTTCCAATTCGTTCATGCGATCATAAAAATCACCCATAAATTCCTCGGTACTTTCTCTGGCTTCTATTTCTAATGTTTTGAATGATTTGGCTTCGTAAGTGGAGTCCTTTTCTTTTTTATCATTTTCAATAGTTAATTTGTCATGTAAGCGGTTTATGGTACTGTGTTTTAATTGTTTTTTCCAGCGTAAAATGATTTTTGATTTTGACTTGGCGTAGGGTATGTTTTCATAGTCTACACTTAAGGTTTCTTTTTTCTTAAAGTTAAAGGGCTGTTCTAGAATTTCTTTATACGTGTTTTCAGCCTCTTTTAGTCGGAGGTTAAAACGGTCATGTACCAAATAGAAAAATGATAAATCGTCATTTTTTATCTGGTCATCTATTAGGTGTTTAAAAACAACAAACTCTTTGATGTCTGATTTTAAAAAATACCTTTTGGTAGGGTCCATTTGTTCTACAAATCGGGTGTAAACACCTTCAGAGAATACGTCATCAATATCATGTGGTTCATAATGACCTTGAGTTAGAGCCATCCGTAAGAGGCTAATTAAAGCCTTGTCGTTTTTAGGGTCGTTACTAGAACGCATGTTAATTCCAAAAAAGAGACAAGCGATAAGGGTAAAGGATATGAGTGTTTTTTTATTATTTTTCATAAAATCAATTATTTTTTTCATTCGACATGGTCTATTTAACAGCACTAAAATAATGCCATTTTTTAAATAATGCCTGTTTTTTAATATTTTTTAACATCTTGGTAGGCTAGTATTATTTATTTTATCATTATTTTGAGAAAATCTTGCTATATATATAAGTGTTCCGGTGTAAAATAGAGTAGTTTTGTTGGAAAGAAATAGAATGAAAGAAAGACCTTTAATTTTGGTAACTAATGATGATGGAATCACAGCTCCAGGCATTAGAACATTGATCTCTGTAATGAAAGAATTGGGGGATGTAGTGGTGGTAGCACCGGACCGTCCACAAAGTGGGATGGGACATGCGGTGACCTTAGATGCTCCATTGTACTGTGATAAAGTATCTCTTGATCAGGATGTAAAAGCGGCGTATCAGTTTTCGGGAACTCCTGCTGATTGTGTTAAGTTTGCTGTGAGTACATTATTGGATAGGAAGCCAGATTTATGTGTTTCTGGAATTAATCACGGGTCTAATTCGTCCATTAATGTAATTTATTCAGGGACGATGAGTGCGGCTATTGAGGCGGGAATTGAAGGAATTCCATCTATTGGATTTTCTTTATTGGATTATTCGTGGGAGGCTAATTTTGAACCTCTTAAGGATGATATTAAAAAAATTACACAAAAGGTATTAGAACAAGGCCTTCCTAAAGATATTATTTTAAATGTTAATTTCCCTAAACTAGAGACGTTTAAAGGCGTGAAAATATGCCGCCAAGCAAGGGCTAATTGGGAAGAGAAATTTGATGAACGCACCACACCACATGGAAAAAAATACTATTGGTTACAAGGGGAGTTTGTAAATCATGATTTGGAAACAGACACCGATGAATGGGCGTTAAAGAATGGTTATATTTCTATGGTTCCGGTTCAGTTTGATTTAACAGCATACAAGGCAATGACCGCATTAGAAGATTTGAATTTTTAATTTACAATGATGATAAAAGAGATAGGAATTGGTTTTTTTACAGGCATTATAGCAACTGTTTTTGGGACTATGTTAGCAACATCATTTCTTTCTGACTTGCCTATTATGGAAGCGTTGGAGAGCATGTATACTAACGAATTACTAGCAAAAGTAATGACTATAGGAGCCATTGCTAATTTTATTGCATTTTTTGGTTTTTTAAAACAAAAACGAGAATACAGAGCACGCGGCGTATTGTTGGCTACGATTTGTTTATCGGTAGTGATGGTAATTATAAATATTTTATAAATGAAGTATTACATTATAGCAGGGGAAGCATCAGGAGATTTACATGGAGCAAACCTGATAAAAGCATTGAAGTTAAAAGATACGCAAGCCGATATTAAGTGTTGGGGAGGTGATTTAATGGAAGCCGCTGGAGCTACCTTAGTAAAACATTATAAGGAATTGGCTTTTATGGGATTTGCGGAGGTGCTTATGAACCTTAGAACCATTGCACGGAATTTAAAATTTTGTAAAACAGATATTTTAGAGTTCAATCCAGATGTGATTATTTTTATTGACTATCCTGGTTTTAACATGCGAATAGCGGAGTTTGTAAAAAAACAAGGCTACAAAACACAGTATTATATTTCACCTCAAATATGGGCATGGAAAGAAGGGCGTATTAAAAACATCAAACGTGATGTAGATGAAATGTATGTGATTCTTCCTTTTGAGAAGAGCTTTTATGAAAATAAACACCAGTTTCCTGTGCATTTTGTGGGACATCCTTTAATAGATGCCATTGCGGACAGAACTCAAGTGAGGTTAGATGAATTTCAAAAAGAACATGGTTTAAACGATAAACCAATTATCGCCCTATTACCAGGGAGTCGTAAGCAAGAAATCACAAAAATGCTATCTGTAATGCTAAAGATGGCAGATAAATTTTCGGATTACCAGTTTGTAATTGCTGGAGCTCCAAGTCAAGCGTATGACTTTTATGCCCCTTTTATCAATCAAGATAACGTGTCTTTTATCAGTAATAAAACCTACGATTTACTGTCTGTTTCTTATGCAGCTATTGTCACTTCAGGAACGGCAACTTTAGAAGCTGCGTTGTTTAAATTACCAGAGATTGTTTGTTATAAAACGAGTTGGTTATCCTATCAAATAGGAAAACGATTGATTAAATTAAAATTTATTTCCTTGGTAAATCTTATAATGGATAGAGAGGTAGTTACTGAACTTATTCAAGATGATTTTAATGAAAATAGATTAGAGATAGAGTTGAATCGTATTTTAAACGATGGGACTAGGTCTCAAATGTTTGAAGATTATTACGATTTAGAACAAAAATTAGGTGGCACGGGCGCTTCACAAAAAGTAGCCACTTTAATCATTGATAGCTCTAGGAAATAAACACCCTAATAGCCTGTTTTTACACAGGCTCTTTTGAGGCTTTTAATCGTATTTCTTTTCGCATTTCCTTTACCGTTGTGGTACTTCCATCATGGCTCCAGCCAGGAGGACCAAACACGTACATAAATTTGTGAAACCAGTTTGTCGTTTTCTTCGTGTCATTCCAAATATCTTTATATTCATGGGTTAAAATCACCCATGGATTGTAGGAATTAGGAGGATGTGAGACCCCGTATTCTATGGCGATATTTTCGTCCAATTCTTTCCAAGTTCCGAAAACTCTATCAAAAATATTTAAAAAACCACCATGGTTTTTATCCATGTACTCTAGGTTTCTTGCATGGTGTACTTGGTGCATCGTATGGGTGTTAAATATCTTTTCTATAAAGCCTAATTTTGGGACATAAGTAGAGTGTAACTGAAATTGCCACAAGGCTTCAATTCCTAGACATACCACGACCATTTCTGGCGGAAATCCAATGGCAGGAAGCCACATGTAGAACAAGGGTTTGTATAAAATGGTAAACCATCCATTGCGCACTGCTGTTCCTAAATTATAATTGTCAGAAGAATGGTGTACAATGTGTGCGGCCCATAAAAAGCGAATCATATGATTTTGTCTGTGGAACCAGTAATAGGTGAAATCATCTAAAAACTGACATAAAAACCAAATGGGCCATGAATAACCAAAAGAGGTCCATCCCATTATATTGGTGTGAACACCATTGATCTCAGGATTGAAAACATCATATAAGTAATTAAAGATGACAATGGCAGATATGGTTTTAATTAAGGGAGCAATAATTGCCGAACCAACCCCCATAAATAAACTCGAGCCCAAATCTTTCCATTTATAGAGTTCTTTTTTTTGATGTGTTTTACTATAGGTTAATTCTAATAATATGAGTGCCAAGAAGCATGGCGCTCCATATACTAATGGATTTGTGAGGTTCAAGATGTTGTTAGTTATTGGTTTAAGAGGGGAAGATAGTTTTTTTTATTAACTTGTCGTAGGTCGGGGTTTGCTATTTAAAATGTAACTTATCCTGCTATGAAAAAAATAATCCGGTATATACCGTTTCAAATTGTCTTGTTTTTAAGTCTAGGAATTGTGTTGGCTACATTTTTTCAAGGTGAATTAATGGTGGTTTTCGGACTCGTTTTTTCAAGCTTACTATTGCTAGGGATCCTTTGGTGGAAAATAAAAAGTAGCCGTTTTGTTTTTGAGTTGTTTACGTATTGTTGTGTTGTAATAGTAGGGGTGTTATTGGTGTTGGCTCATGATGTTCGAAATCATCGAGGACATTATTCTCATCTTGGTTCAATACACCAACAGAAAGAAGTGGCTCTTTATTATTTAAAGATAAATAAGGTGTTGAAATCAACACTGAAAACCCAACGGTTTTATGCAGAAGTTATACAGTTAAATAATACGTCTACCAGTGGTCTTATCTTATTGAGTGTACAGCGTGATAGCTTAAAAATAAATTTAACAGTTGATGATCAAATACTGGTAAAAACTACCTTAGATTCACTTTTAAAACCATTGAATCCCTATGTGTTTGATTATTCGTCCTACCTACATAGAAAACAGATTTACGAACAACTTTATGTGAGGAAGGGGGACTATATTTCTATTAAAGATCAGACTCAAACATTCAAAGGGGCCATTAATTTCGTACATAAAAAGATTAACAAGGAGTTACAGGAGGCTGGTATGTCCGTAGAGGATTTAGGCTTTTTAAATGCCCTATTATTGGGGAAACGGCAGTTCTTATCCAAGGATGTAATCCAGCTATATGCTACTTCAGGAGTGATTCATGTTTTGGCTATTTCAGGATTGCATATTGGTGTTTTGTTACTACTGTTACGGGGTGTGTTTCAGTTTTTAGACCGCTGGAAATATGGGAAATGGTTAAGTAGTCTTTGTATTGTACTACTGCTGTGGGGATTTGCTATTTTAGCTGGAATGTCTGCTTCTGTAGTAAGAGCAGTGACCATGTTTACCGCATTGCAAATAGGGATGAGTTTTAATAAGCGGTATTTTATCTTACAGACTATTTTCAGTTCAATGCTTATTTTATTGATCGCAAATCCATTTTTTTTGTTTGATGTAGGTTTTCAGTTGAGTTATGCAGCAGTATTGTCTATCGTCTTATTACGTCCAGCTTTGAGCGATTTGTGGATGCCTAAAAATGTGGTTTCTAGGTATGTTTGGGATTTAGTAACAGTGTCTTTAACCGCGCAATTAGGAGTGTTACCATTGAGCTTGTTTTATTTTCATCAGTTTCCCATTTTGTTTCTGATTAGTAATTTATGTATTATTCCTATGTTGGCGTTGCTCTTGTTTTCGGGGGTGTTTTCCATTGTTTTTTCATTGCTTGGACTTCCCGTGTCGTGGTTTATTGCGCTGTTTTCTGCCCTAATTTATTATATGAACACCATTGTGAATTGGGTAAGTTCACAATCGCTTTTTTTAATTCAACACATTCATTTTTCGGGAGTGCAATTAAGTATTAGTCTGTGTATTTTAGGGGTGTTTATATTTTTGATTTATCAATTTAAATGGCGGTTGTTTTACCTTACCGTCTTATTGATTTTTACTTTGCAAATGAGTTTGTTTTACTATAAATACTCCCTTGAAAACAGTTTGGAGATGATCGTATATCATCAGTATAAAAAAAGCAAATTACTGGTTAGAAAAGGGGGAGAAGTAATCATTTTCTCTTCAGATTCTACTGCTATGAAAAATGATTTTTTAGTGCAAAGTTATCAAAATAAGAAAGGTATAGCAACGGTGATTAGGAAGTGTTCAATTCCCACTCTATTTTCTTTTGGAGATAAAAAACTATTCGTTGTAGATAGAGACGCAGTGTATAATGTTCCATATTTTACGCTTGATATCGTATTGTTAAGAGCCTCTCCTAAATTAAATTTAGAGCGTTTAATTAGCGTCTTAAAACCGGGACTTATCATTGCTGATGGTTCCAATTATCCATCCTATAAAAAACGATGGGAACTGATTTGTATGCAACAAAAAACTCCTTTTCACGACACGTCGAAAAAAGGAGCTTATCTATTCAAAGAATGATTAGTTATTCTTTGAAAGTATAACTGAAGTCTGTCATGTATTTTGAGTAGTCTTCTTTAGTTTCAATGTTCTTATAGGCATTTGTGTGGAACATTTTTAAATAGATTTCTAACTGTGAGGGTTTTTGATAGCCTGTAATAGGAGCAATTAATTTTGCTTCTGTATCTAAAAATATAATGGTAGGGTAGGCTCTAACACCAAAATAACTAGCCAATTGATGGCCACTATTACGTCTGTTTGCTTTTGCAGGATCGTACCCTGGATTTTTATATACATTTCCATTATAGGTAATTTCTTTATTACCTTCGGCATTAAATTTAACGGCATAGTAGTTTTTATTTACATAGGCGGCTACATCGGTATTCCCAAAGGTGTTTTTATCGAGCATTTTACAAGGTCCACACCAGGTAGTATAGGCATCGATCATAATTTTTTTAGGATTTGTTTTCTGAGCAGCTACGGCATCTTCTAAACTCATCCAGTTTATTTTTTGTGCATTGATACTAATACTTATTAGTAAAATAAAAAGGAAACTTAATTTTTTCATCGGTGTTTGTTTTAACATTTTTAATCTGTCGTAATTTATACAGAAGTTTACAAAAAGTGTTCCAAATATAATAATAACTTATAGAATGGGATGCATTTTTATAGAAATGGATGGAATCGGAGAGGAAAATACTGTCATAAATGATAATTACAGCTGATGAAATAACGTTGGTTTGTGTTTTTGAATAGGTATTGAGCCGATTAAACTTGTTATTCGGCTCATGATTTATAATTGGCAACAATTCGATGGCAAAGAATTTTTTTATAGTAAAAAAGATATTGTTCAGTTTCGCTGTGGAAATGAGTATTGTAAAAGGCTACACAGAAGCATTATTTATAAATGATAAGGATAAAACCTTATTCATTTTTTAGACTGAAGCGATTAAAACATTGGAAATTGATGGCGAGATTTGAGATGTTACTAGAGCTGGATGTTTTAACGTTTTTTGGAGAAGGAAGAAATACTTCTTATGAGTTAAATGTGTAAGCGTCTTTATCGTGACAAAATAGAGTTACAGTGTCGCTCAAAATTGTTGTTTATCGAAAAAAAAAGACCTAGGAAATCCTAGGTCTTTAACTATATTTTAATGCTTAATTAAGAGAATATCTTATTGAATCCCATGCATCATTTTCTTGATTTTTCCATTTAGCATTAGGATAACAGCGGCAGCTATTAATGGAATAATAGTGAATATTAAGAAGAAACCAGACATTCCTGTTGCTTCTGTAATTCCGTCCATGTTTTCTGCCATGGTCGCAGCTAGTTTTCCTGACAACCCTGTAAATACATACCAAATACCAAACAAGAAGGCTAGCATACGTGCAGGGGCTAATTTACTCACATAAGACAGTCCTACAGGTGAAATTGACAACTCACCCATGGTGTGTAATAAGAATGCTAAGAGTAACCAGACCATGCTCACTTGAGCTGTAGCAGCGCCATTTGGAATGCTTAAGGATCCAAAGGCTAATACTCCAAAACCAGCAGCTAATAAGGACAATCCAATCGCGAACTTTTGAGGAGCACTAAAGGTGTATTTCTTCCATAACTTCGCAAATAATGGTGCTAATGTAATAATGAAAAATGGATTTAATATCTGAAACCATGAGGTATCTACCAAGGTAGAATCTCCTGTGATTTTGTCGTAGACTCTAAAGATAACTAAGGCCCATATAATTACAAAACTGATGCTTGTAAATAAGATTGTTAAAGGGAATTTTTTATAAATGGACTGTGCCAATTTGTAAATAATCCAGGTTAAAATCACCATGGGTCCTATAGACAATACAAAGTCGATAATTTTATAAATCAACCCCCAATTTCCTGACAATGTTCTCGCAGTATAATCCTTTGCAAAGATGGTCATAGAGGTTCCAGCTTGTTCAAAACTAGCCCAAAAGAAAATCACAAAAAATGCAATGATAAATACAACTTTTAAGCGATCTCCTTCTACTTTCGTAAAACGCTTGATACGGCTTGTTCCTAAAATCACAAAGATGATGATAGATAACATAAAAAATATGGCAGGCATTCCTACTCCAATGTCTGTTCCGAAAACGTTAAAAGTAAAGACCTCTTTTGCTAAAAAGTGACTTCCTCTTGAGACAACAGAATACAAACCATCTACAATCCATGTAATGGCAAAAAATCCTCCAACAGCTAAAAATAATTGATCTTTTTGAGTATATGGGACACGTAGTTTTTGCTCCTCTTCGGAGAGCTCATATATTTTTGGTTGTGGCTTGTTAGCTGCTTCTCCAAAAATAGAGCGCGCAAAATAAAATTGTAATAAACCAAAGAACATGAAAATACCCGCTAGTCCAAATCCCCAACTCCAACTAAAGTTTTCTCCAATCCAACCGACTAAAAGAATTCCAATGAAGGATCCAGAATTAACACCCATATAAAAAATAGTATAAGCACTATCTTTTTTGTCACTATTTGCAGGGTACATTTTACCTACAGTTGCAGACATATTTGGTTTAAATAAACCCGTACCTACAATTATTAATAGAATTCCTATATAAAATAAAAATTTGGTATCTATCGCTAAATCCAAATCAGCAACAGCCATGGCAGCATGTCCTAATGTGATGGAAGAGGCCCCCACAATAATGGTTTTTATATGTCCCCATTTATTGTCTGCAAGCCAGCCTCCTAGTAGAGGTACAAAATAAACCAACATTACGTACCATCCGAAAAGAGACATGGCCTCGCTACGTTCCCATCCCCAACCTTCGTCGTCAATTTTTGCAACTAAGAAAAGGATCAATAAGGCACGCATTCCGTAATAACTGAAACGCTCCCACATTTCTGTGAAAAACAGGACAAATAAGCCTGCCGGATGCCCGAAGACATTGGTGTCGAAAAATTCTTTTTTGGAGGTACTCATATAGATAAGTTTTATGTTTAATGTTATTAGGGCAAGGTACAAAAAAACGCTCCCAAAATAATTTTAGAAGCGTTTTAAATAGGTGTTTATTTTTAAGGGTGTTTCACGTTGTAAATACACTGTAAATGCTTGGTTTATGTATGTTTTAGCGTGAGTGATTTCGCTGTTTATTCAGCGGAAAATAGTGAATTTGATAACTAGATGTTCCCTTTATTAGTGAATGAAGGTGTTTCTATTATGAGGGACTCTTATTCCTATAATAGATGCTTTATGAAATTCAATAAAAAACCACTCGACCCGACGATAGGAATTGAATCCTATATTTTCGTCAGTTCGAGTGGTTTATAGTTTTTTAAGAAAAACTATAAAATTATATTGAGAATCCTTTAAGCTTTGGCAGCAACTTTACCAATCACAAATTTGTCATATAAGAACAAACAGATTACGGTAAAAACTCCAATAGCACTAAAGACCATCCAGATCTTAGATGGGTTGTAGTTCGTGTATAAAAATTCAGTCAATTGTAATTGGTCCATACCCATTAATTCTCCAGCTTTCGCATAGTAATCGTTTTGAGTAAAAGAACTACTGATTTCTGTGATCTCTAATCCACGCTTGGCCACTTCTTCTTGTAATAGGGTTAATTTATCAGACCATGCTTGGTATAAATTTCCAGATAAGAATCCTGTAAATAAGTTTCCTAAAGCTACGGGTAAAAATGAAGTTCCCATATACAAAGCTTCCTTACCTTTTGGCGCAATTTTACCTACATATTCAGTGAATTTTGGAGAACTTGCCATCTCTCCAATAGAGAAAACAAAGATTCCAATTACCACATACATTCCATCTCCTGTAGCAAATGACAATCCAATTCCTATAATAGTAATTAAGATTCCAGTAATAATTCCACTCAGTGGTTTTAATTTCATCACTGCGGTAGAAACTAAAATTTGGAATAGAATAATAAACCCAGAATCCAATACGATAAACATTTCAGGAGCAATTGTTCCGTCTTTAGTTCCAAAAGCTTGGGCTAAATAAGGAGAAACATTGCTTAATGAATCATACAATAGGCTTGTGTTAATCCATTGTTCGATATAGTTAGGAAGTGTGTAAAATAATTGGTTAAACATGGTCCAAAACCCAACCATGATAATTAAAAACAAGGTTAATTTCAGGTCACATAATGCTTCCCAAATGTGTTTTAACGATGTTATTAATGTGGTTCCTAAACTTTCTGTAGATTTTTCTCTTTCAGGTTCTTTGTAAAAAAACAAGACAAGGATTAAGTTTACTGCAATGGCAGAAGTAGCCATTAAGAAAACAATGTTCCAGCCGTATTCCTCTCTTAATTTAGAAGAGAATATAGGACCTAGGAAACCACCTACGTTTACCATCATATAAAAAATACCAAAACCAATAGAGGAAGTCTCATCAGTGGTCGTTTTGGTAACCGTTGCAGAAATAACTGGTTTAAATAGGGCTGCACCTACAGCAATGTATAAGAATGCAGCATATACCATACTGTATTCAGTAACCTGTCCCATTAAAAAGTATCCTGATCCTAAGATCAAATAGGCGATAATTAGTATTTTTCTATAGCCAATTCTGTCAGCCAATGCACCTGTAATTAAAGGCAATAAATAGAGGATAGCCGTAACAGATCCCATTAAAACACCTTTTTGAATCTGTGTAAAACCTAATCCTCCAGTGTCAACAGAACCGGTTAAATACAATGCTAATACTGCAAATAATCCATACCATGCCCATCTCTCAAAGAGCTCCATGGTGTTCGCCACCCAAAATGCTTTGGGAAATTTTTTAAATACGTCTGTAAATTTCATTTTGATTGTTTTTATGGTTAAAAAAAACTCCTATAATTTCTTATAAGAGTTTTTTGGATTTTAATTGAAACTCCTTGTTGTTACTACTTAATACCGTGTAGTAATTTGTTTATTAAAGGAGATATAATCATGATAGTAATTCCAATACCAATGGCAACATATCCCATGGTACTGTAGACATCTACATATTTCGCAAGTCCTTCAGCAGCGGATAGTTCCACTCCTTTTTCTTCTCCTCCTGTCATAGTGGCTAAGATTCCAGCAAGGTAATTCGCTCCAGCTAAAGATAAGAACCAAACACCCATTAAGGTTCCTGAAAGGTTTGAAGGTGCTAATTTAGTAACCATAGATAGTCCGATAGGAGAGATAAACAATTCTCCAGTGGTATGTAACATATATAAAAAACCTAAGGTCCATAATGGAACTCTAAAAGCTTCGTCTACAAATTCGTTTCCTATTAATAGGACTAAGTATCCCAATCCTAATTGAACAATTCCTAATCCAAATTTCATTGGAATAGATGGGTTTTTCCCTATTGCAGATAATTTAATCCACATCAGAGAAAAGATAGATCCAAAAATGATGATGTATAATGGGTTGAAAAACTGTGTGTTTCCTGCCGTTAATGTAAATCCAAAAACTTCCCTGTTTACATTGTTATTTGCAAATACGGTCAAAGAGGTCCCTGCTTGTTCAAATAATGCCCAGAATACAACATTAAAACAACATAATATTAAGAATGCAATCATCCTGTGAAGTAATACTTTACCTCCTTTAACTCCTTCAATTAATAAATAAATGATAATTCCTATCCCTACAACTCCTAAAACATACCCTACAAGTGCGTTGTGATTTACTAAAAAGTAAATCCCAGGAATAATAGCTAAAGATGCTAAGTAGATGGCGTATTCAGTAGTTATAATACCGAGTACTTTTTCTTTTAATTTCTCTTCAGAAGGTGGTAAGGCTTTTTCTATATAGTGTTTTTGTCCTGCAATAAAGAATACCAATCCTAAAAGCATTCCGAAACCAGCCAGTCCAAATCCGTAATGGAATCCGTAGGTTTCTCCTACATATACACAAATAGTAGTGGCAAGTAACGCACCTATATTAATCCCGATATAAAAGATGGTAAAACCAGAATCTCTTCGTGGGTCATTATCCTCATATAACTTCCCTACAATACTGGAAATATTAGCTTTAAAATACCCACTTCCAATTATTAAGAATCCCATTCCCCAAAACAACATATCCATGCCTCCGGCGATGATGAAAATTTCTCCAACAAACATTAAGATGGCACCAAAAATAACAGCTTTCCGATAACCTAAAAATGCATCCGCAATTTTACCTCCTAGTACAGGAGCTAAATAGATCAATGCAGCATAAGCTCCGTAAATTAAAAAAGAATCATCTTTTTTAACTAATAATATTTCTATTAAATAAAGAGTTAATAATCCTCTCATTCCATAAAAACAGAAACGCTCCCACATCTCCGACATAAATAGTACGTAGAGACCCTTTGGATGTCCTTGTTGTATTTGATTTTCAGTCATAATAATTGTAAATTAAGTTTTAATTGATTTAACCTTTTATTTTGAAACCTTTTCTTTTTCCTTGGTACCTAAGTTTTCTTCGATAAATGAAGTCATTTTCTTATATAAATGTAATCTTGTGTTTTTTCCTTTGTAAATTCCGTGAGTACGGTCTGGATAAATTGCCATGTCAAAAGGGACATCGGCTGCGATCAACGCATTGGTCAAACGCATGGTGTTTTGAACATGTACATTATCATCACCAGAACCATGGACTAATAAAAATTTCCCTTTTAATAAATTTGCATAATTAATTGGTGAATTTTCGTCGTATCCTGCTTGGTTTTCTTGCGGTGTTCGCATAAAACGCTCGGTGTAAATAGAATCGTAAAAGCGCCAGCTTGTGACAGGAGCTACAGCAATGGCCATTTTGAAAATTTCACTTCCTTTCATCAAGCAGTTAGTGCTCATGTGTCCTCCAAAACTCCAACCCCAAATTCCTACTTGATTTCCGTCTATATAACTGCGTTTGGCTAATTGTTTGGCTGCCGCTATTTGATCTATGGTTTCGTATTTTACTAAGTTTAAATAAGTCACTTTTTTAAAGGCAGCTCCTTTAAATCCGGTTCCTCTACCATCTACACAGACGATGATGTATCCTTTTTGAGCCAAGTGTTGAAACCAATAATCATTGGAATTATTCCAGCTGTTTGCAACAGATTGAGATCCTGGTCCAGAATACTGAGTCATAAATAGCGGGTATTTTTTAGACGCATCAAAATCTACAGGCTTTAATATCCATGCATTGAAAGATCCTGCATCCGTAGTAAGTGTGAAGAATTCTTTATTGGATAAGGTATATGGTTTTAATTTTTCTTGTAGTTTTTGATTGTTCAATACTTCTTTTAAGAGCGTCCCTTTTCCGTTGTGTAAGGTGTATATTGTAGGGGTGTTCGTGTCAGAAAAAGTATTGATATAGTAGTGGAGGTTTTTGCTGAATGATGCCTGGTTGGTTCCGGAAGCATTGCTCAATCGTTGCTTGTTTTTTCCGTTCAATTGTACAGAATAGATTGTCCTGTTGATAGAACCGTCTTCTACCGATTGATAATACAGGGTTTTTGTATCGTCATTAATACCGTAAAAATTAGTCACTTCCCAATTCCCTTTAGTCACTTGGTTTTTTAATTTTCCAGTAGCACTATAATGATAAATATGATTAAATCCATCGGTTTCGCTAGTCCAAATAAAACTATTGTCTTTTAAAAAGGTTAGGTTGTCGTGGATGTCCACATACGCCTTATCGGTTTCGTTTAAAACTACAGTGGCTTTATTGCTCTTCGCATCAATAAAAAATAAGTTCAAATTATTTTGATGTCTGTTAAGGGTGGTTGCTGCTAAAATATCGGCATCCTTAGTCCATTGGATTCTTGGGATATATTCAAAATCTCCTAAATCAATTTGAGATGTTTTATTCTTTTTTAGATTGAAAATATGCAAACTTACGAGGGCGTTTTTTTCTCCTGCTTTTGGATATTTAAAGACTTGCTGGCTTGGATATAAATTAGTTCCTGTAACACTCATAGAGAATGTAGGGACAGCTGATTCGTCAAAACGAATAAAGGCAATGTTTTTACTGTCTGCACTCCAATCAAAAGCACGTACAAAAGAAAATTCCTCTTCGTAGACCCAATCACAAATACCATTGATAATGACGTTTTTCTGACCGTCGGATGTGATGGAGCTCGTTTTTTTCGTTTCTAAGTTTTTTATGTAAATGTTATTTCCCTTCGCATACGCTATTTTCTTGCTGTCTGGTGAAAAAGTAGGTTCCTGAATTGGGGTTTCGTCAATTTTAATCAAACTTTTTGTAGCGAGATCGTATACATAAAAAATACCGATACTTGAATGTCGGTATATTTGTTTTGAGTCTACGCCTAAGATAAGTTTTGTTTCGTCGTTGTTAAAGGTATAAGTTTCGAAATACGGAATAGCCTTTAGGTTTTTACTGTCTACAAGAGTGGCCACTTTTTTAAGTGTTGCATAACTGTATTTATCTACAGAAGTACTGCGTGTTTCTCTATCGAAATTAAGCAACGTGTAGAAATTTCCATTCATAGAATTGAGCGAATTCATACGCGTTGTTCTAAAATCTCCATTCCAAATGTTTTCTAAACTTATATCTTTTTTTTGAGCTGTTGCAATAAAAGAAATTGCAATTAGAAGTGCTGTGATTTTCTTCATCTATGGGTGTCCGTTAACTGATGCCAAGTTTAAGCAAATTTTAGCACTTTAGTGCTTAGATATATCATTTTTTAACAAAAAAGACGGTATTAATTATTCCTTTGATGGAAAAAATTACCTTTGTAAATTATAAATACAATAATATAATGCCAAAAACAGTTAGCGGGTTTTCAAAATTCTCAAAAGAAGAGAAATTACAATGGATGTTGAGTTCGTTTTTTAAGGAGGATGCAAGTGTTGAAAATACATTGAAACAATACTGGAATTCAAATGAGGTTTTACAAGATTTACACGATGATTTTATTGAAAATACATTGAGTAATTTTTACCTGCCTTTTGCCATTGCTCCTAATTTTAAAATCAATGGGAGAGATTATGCGGTGCCTATGGTTACTGAAGAAAGTTCTGTAGTGGCAGCGGCTTCTCTAGTGGCAAAGTTTTGGAGTACCAGAGGAGGGTTTAAGGCGTCGGTTATAGCGAGTGAAAAAATAGGACAGGTGCATTTTATGTATGCAGGAGATGCGACTGAACTCCGTGACTATTTTGAGAAGAAAAAAAGTGATTTATATAAGGTTACCGAAGGAATTACTAAAAATATGCGTAAGCGTGGAGGCGGGATTTTAGAAATTGAATTGCGGGATAAAACAACGGAATTAGCGAATTATTATCAATTGCATATTACCTTTGAAACGAAGGATAGTATGGGGGCAAATTTCATCAATTCTTGTTTAGAAGCAATTGCGAATGAATTTGAAAATGAGACCATTTCGGTAGTGATGAGTATTCTTTCTAATTATGTGCCTAATTGCTTGGTGCGTGCAGAGGTTAGTTGCCCTGTAAGTGATTTATATGTCGAAAATTCGGTGGAGTTTGCTCAGAAATTTAAACAGGCAATTCAAATTGCGAACATTGAACCTCACCGTGCGGTAACGCATAATAAAGGAGTGATGAACGGAGTAGATGCCGTTATTTTGGCCACAGGGAACGATTTTAGAGCGATTGAAAGTGGTGCACATGCGTATGCTGCAAAATCGGGTTCGTATAAAAGTTTGACGCATTGTGAGATAAAAGATGAGGTGTTTAGGTTTTGGATAGAAATTCCTTTGGCAGTAGGAACTGTAGGAGGCTTAACAGGATTACATCCCTTGTCTAAACTCAGTTTACAGTTATTAGGAAGTCCTTCTGCGCACGAGTTAATGATGATTGTAGCAGTGGCAGGATTGGCGCAAAACTTTGCCGCTTTAAGAGCCTTAACAACTACCGGGATTCAAAAAGGACATATGAAAATGCACTTGACAAATATAATCAAACAATTAGGTGCAAGCTCCGAAGAGAAACAATTTTTAATCTCCTATTTTGAGAATAAAACAGTGACACATAATGCTGTAGTTGAAGCCTACGAAAACATGACGAAAGTCTAAATTAACAGTAAAATCCCTTTATGTTGGAAAGATATTATAGCCATGGAAAATTATTACTGACTGGTGAATATGTGGTGTTGGATGGTGCAAAAGCATTGGCTTTACCTACACTTTTTGGTCAGGATTTAACAATTCAAAAACTAAAAGAACCTGTATTATTATGGGAAAGTTACGACCATCAAGGGAATTGTTGGTTAAAAGCAACCTTCGAATTGCCAAAACTACGTATTGTCTCTGCAGATTTTGAATCTGAAGAAGATGATGGGAAGGATACTTTAGCAGAGAAATTATGGGAAATCCTAACAGTTGCAAGGCAGTTAAATCCCGATTTTTTAATGGAGGCACAAGGGGTTTTGGTGAAGACGACTTTAGAGTTTTCGAAAGATTGGGGCTTAGGGAGTTCTTCTACATTGATAAATAATGTTGCAGATTGGGCGCAGGTCAGCCCTTTTGAATTGTTAGAAAACACCTTTGGAGGGAGTGGCTATGATATTGCGAGTGCTCAAAATGATACGGCGATTGTTTACAAAAGAAATGGGAGTGATCCGATAGTTGAAACGGTGGATTTTAACCCTACCTTCCAAGACAACTTGTTTTTTGTACATTTAAACGTAAAACAAAATAGCAGGGCGGGGATTCGAAGGTATCAACAGTATAAAGAAGGCGCGTTGATTCAGGTTTTTCAAGAGATTAATGCGATTACAAAAGCGATGATTTCTGTAAATAAACTGGATGATTTTGAGAGATTATTAAAAGAACACGAAGCCATCATAGGTCAAGTGATAAACAATAAACCAGTTCAAGAATTGCTGTTTAGTGATTATTTTGGACAAACAAAAAGCTTGGGTGCATGGGGTGGTGATTTTATCATTGCTACCGGTAATGAAAAAACCCCTGCTTATTTTAAAAATAAAGGATTTGAAACAGTGGTGTCGTATAAAGATATGATACTTAAAAATAGATAGTTTAGGAAGTATGAAGAAATTTGTTATTATTGGAGGAGGAGCAGCAGGGTTTTTTGCAGCAATTAATGCGGCAGAATTAAACCCAGACTTGGACATCACTATTTTGGAAGCAAGCGGACACGTTTTACAAAAAGTAAAAGTATCTGGAGGAGGAAGATGTAATGTAACCAATGCTTGTTTTGAACCGAAAGAGTTGATTAAGTTTTATCCACGTGGAGCTAAGGAGTTATTAGGTCCCTTTCATCAGTTTATGACAGGAGATACAATGGAGTGGTTCGATACTCATGGAGTGCCTATGAAAATTGAGGCTGATAATCGTGTTTTTCCCGAAGCGAATACATCACAAGCCATTATCGATTGTTTTTTACAACAAGTAGAAAAACATAAAATTAAGGTGTTAAAAAAACACCGTGTACAGGGAGTTTCTAAAAATGGAACTGCTTTTAAAATAAAAACATCAGAACAGTGTTTTGAGGCTGATTATTTAATGATTGCCACTGGGAGTACTCCTAAAATGTGGGATATCGTGGGGGATTTAGGACATCATATTGTGAATCCTGTACCTTCATTATTTACCTTCAATGTTCAACATCGTTTGTTAGAAGGGATTCCAGGATTATCTGTGCCTTATGCTACAGTAAAAGTATTGGGTCAAAAATTGGAAGCATCAGGACCTTTGTTAATTACTCATTGGGGCTTAAGTGGTCCTGCTGTGTTAAAATTATCAGCCTGGGGAGCGAGAAGCTTAGAGGAACAACAATATCAATTTGATATAGAGGTAAACTGGATTTCTAAACGTAAAGAACATGTGATGGAAACCTTAAAAAGATTAAAGAAAACACAACCAAAGAAGCAAGTAAGCATTCGCTCAGCATTTGAAGATGTAGCTAAGCGTTTATGGGTGAAAATAGTGCTCACAGCAAATATTCCAGACCAATGCCAATGGGCACAATTGAGTCATAAGGAATTAGAATCCTTAACACAACAATTAACCGCTTGTAAATTACGTGTGAATGGAAAAAGCACCTTTAAAGAAGAATTTGTTACCGCAGGAGGAATTGACTTAAAAGAAATAAACTTCAAACGTTTTGAAAGCAGAAAACATGAAAACTTGTTTTTTGCAGGGGAAATATTAAATATTGATGCCATTACAGGAGGGTTTAATTTCCAAAATGCATGGACTGGAGGGTGGCTAGTTGCTCAATCCGTAGCTTCGGATTCACTCAGTCAAGGCTAATTGGAAGTCGGTATGAAGGAAGAGTAAAGCATAGAAAAGAAAGATATAGAAAAGAGAAAACAGCATCCGTTTAAATGGCATGCTGTTTTTTTTGTCTTAAAAATTAAATTTGACTTTTAGATGTTTTCTAAAGGATGTAGCATTAGAAACGCTTGATACTTAAAACGTACCACTGTTTTAACAGGTCATTGTAGCTCTTTATATTTCTGAAATGTATCCCTTTGAATTGGTGTCTATAGGCGACAGCGTATTTACTTTCCTACATATACTAACAAAGCGCCCTCTCTAAACGATATTTCGATGGTGTCTTCTATCGCGGTGTTTCGAGTACCTATGCGTTGTCCAAATGTAAGAGACTCCTTATTTAAAGGGTATAAAAGTCCTTTAGTTATAATTTCTGTAGCAGAGGGAAAGGGGATTAAAGACACTATTTTTCCTTTAACATCTCTTTTTTTAAATGTTTTTTCAATAAATGTATAGCAACCATAATCATCAAAAAACTGAAGATTAATGCGGTCTTTCCATTGTAAAGCAGTGCTGATATTTCCTAGAAAATGATCTTGTTCCTCGCCACTTGCACCGTATACATCTATGTTAGTATAGCCTCTTTCTGTTAAGATAGTTAATGTTTTATGGAAATCGGCAAAATTTTGATCTTCCGTATTGATGGTTTCTATGTGTGTAGGAATGTTATCTATAGAATCAAAATCTCCAGTAATAAGATCCGGTTCTATCTTGCATTTTACAAAATGATTATAAGCACCATCCACGGCACAAACGATTTTGTAGTTTTTTAAGTTTGGGAATTGAGAAGGAGGAGTTCCGTTTAGAAGAATAAAAGCTGTAGTTGATTCCATGAGGTAAAAGTAACTAAAATTTAAATTCGAAAGTGTTTTTTAAAATGAGATTATAAAAAAATAAAAAGCCTTCCAAATTAATGAAAGGCTTTTAGAGGAATTAAAAAAATGTTGAAAATATTATTTTGAAGCAACATCTTTTACACGGTTTACGGTATCTAATTTAGACAATGTAAGTCTAACGATACTATCGCTTGTTGCGAGTAAATCATGTGCAATATTAGCGTCTAAAGCGAGGATGTCTCCTTTTACAAGGTGTAATACTTCACCTAATACACCAAAGTCCATGGTACCTTCAAACATTTCAACGGTTATAGGGAATTTAGTTTTGTGTTCTTTCATTTCTTGTCCTGCTTTCATCACTACACGAACTTCCTTAGAAGTATCAGTATCTAATAATGCAGTAATCACAGGTTTATTATCGTCGTATCTTAAGTCTTTTAATAAAGATGTTGTTTTCATATCATGTAGTTTAAGAAGCAAATATAGTACTATTTGGCTAGTAAAAGACGAATTAGTCTTTTATTTTTAATTGTATAAAATCCGTGTATATTTGCGGAAACAATTTGAGCATGACGGAAACTAATTTTATCCCAGAGAATTTAAGTAATATTCAAGAAAAAGGCGCGTGTACTTGGAAGTCTCCGAGTAATATAGCGTTGGTAAAATACTGGGGTAAAAGCGATCCGCAACTCCCTAAAAATCCTTCCATTAGCTTTACCTTGGATGCCTGTCATACGATTACGACCTTGAAATTTCAGGAAAAGAAAGTTCAGGATCAGCAATTTAGTTTTGATGTTTTTTTCGAAGGAAAGAAAAAAGAAGCTTTTAAACCTAAGATTGTAAGCTTTTTTGAGCGTATAGAAGTGTACATGCCTTTTCTAAAGGAATATCATTTTGAAATTCACTCGGAAAATTCGTTTCCACACAGTAGTGGAATCGCTTCTTCTGCCAGTGGGTTGAGTGCGATCGCCTTGTGCTTAATGAGCATGGAGAAATTAATGAATCCTTCTATGGAACAAGCTTATTTTAATCAAAAGGCCTCTTTTTTAGCGCGTTTGGGCTCAGGGAGTGCGGCTAGAAGTATTGAGGGAGAATTAGTGGTGTGGGGAGTGCATCCAGAAGTTGTAGGAAGCTCTGATTTGTACGGAGTGACGTTAGAACAAGACGTTCATCCTGTTTTTAAGAAGTATCAGGATACTATTTTATTAGTAGATAAAGGAGAAAAAGTAGTCTCTAGTACGGTAGGACATCAGTTAATGCATCAACATCCATTTGCGAAACAACGTTTTGAACAGGCGCGTCAGAATTTAGCAGTGATGTTAACCGTGTTAAAAAATGGAGATTTAGACAGGTTTGTCGAAATTGTAGAAAGTGAAGCTTTGACTTTACACGCCATGATGATGACAAGCATGCCGTATTTTATATTGATGAAACCAAATACCTTAGAAATCATTCAGAAAATAGGGGCCTTTAGAGCACGGACCCAATTACATGTGTGCTTTACCCTAGATGCGGGAGCTAACGTACATGTTTTGTATCCAGCAAATGAGAAAAAAGAAGTGTTGGAATTTATTGAGAATGAGCTAGTTGTCTTTTGTCAAAAAAATCATTATATTTGTGATAGCGCAGGAAATGGTGCGAAACTTCTGAATGAAGACGCTCTAAATGCAACAAAATTAGAAAAACAATAATTATTTTCATAGATATAAATAGTCGGTTACATACATAGTTTGAGGATAGTTATTTGTAATATTAACCTAAAATTTTATGATATGATGATGCGAAAATTATTACTTGTACTAACTACTTTTCTAATGGTAAATGGGCTCTTTGCCCAAGGAGATACGATTTGGTTCGATTCTAATTGGAATACCACAGATGAAGAAAATGCCACGTATTACAGACCTATCCCTGAAAAGATGTCAGATGGATATTGGTTGGTCGATTATTTTAATTCGGGCGCTGTCCAAATGGAAGGTTTGTCTAAAGAATTGGAAAAAGAAGTGTTTGAAGGTGAAATCAAATGGTATTTTGAGAATGGAAAAATACAGCAGACTATTTTTTATTCAGAAGGTGTTTTAAACGGGACACGGAAAATGTATTACAAATCAGGGAGGCTTAAAAATCAGCGTTATTATGTGATGGGGGTGCTAAAAGGAGATTATATTGAGTTTTATGATTCTGGAGCCAAATTAGAAGTAGGGGCGTATGTAAATGGAGAAAAGAGCGGTAAATGGAGGGTGTTTTACGAAGATGGAGAAGTGAAAGCATCAGGAATGTATGAGGGAGGAAAAAAGATAGGAGAGTGGATACAGTTTTATTATGAGGGTTCTTATGAATAAGTAATTAGGGTCCTGCAATTTTATATTATTATAAAAGAGTATCTTTGTGTTGCTTAAGCTTGAAAATGAAATGAAAGGACCACTTTTTTACGCAAAAATATTACTGTTTGGTGAATACGGGATTATAAAAGATTCGAAAGGATTGGCCATTCCTTATAATATGTATCAAGGTGCATTAAAGGACAGCAATAAGACTACGGATAGTGCGAAGGAATCAAATGCTAATTTGATTAAATATCAGGTGTATTTACAGAAGTTACAAGATGCAGGAAGCTCTCTTGTTAAGTTTGATTTAGAGAATTTTAAGTTAGATTTGAAGGCAGGAATGTATTTTGATTCTAGTATTCCTCAAGGGTATGGTGTGGGAAGTTCAGGTGCATTAGTCGCTTCGATTTACGATAAGTATGCCGTTGATAAAATTACGGTTTTAGAGAATTTGACGCGTGATAAATTATTGGGGTTAAAAGAAGTTTTTGGACAAATGGAATCTTATTTTCATGGTAAAAGTTCAGGGTTAGATCCTTTAAATAGTTATTTGAGTTTGCCTATTTTAATCAATTCTAAAACAAATATTGAGCCTGCAGGGATTCCTTCCCAACAAGGAGGAGAAGGAGCCGTGTTTTTATTGGATTCAGAAATGGTTGGAGAAACAGCACCCATGGTAAACATCTTTATGAATAAGATGAAAAATGAAGGGTTTAGAAACATGTTGAGTAAAGAGTTTACAGTACATACGGATGCGTGTATTGACGATTTTTTAAAAGGAAATATAAGCTCGCTACTGGGGAATGTTAAAAAATTATCTAAAGTAGTATTGACAAATTTTGAACCAATGATTCCAACGAATTTCAGGAAAATTTGGCAACGAGGAATTGATACCAACGATTATTATTTGAAATTGTGTGGTTCCGGTGGAGGTGGTTATATTCTTGGTTTTACCCAGGATTACGAAAAAACAAAAATCTTATTAAAAGAATACAAATTAGAATTAGTCTATCGCTTTTAAGGAGTGAAACTATTGGTCTGATGTTTTTAAAGCTCATTTTAGCTTGTTTATTACCATGGATTTATTAGAAATAACCAAAAAGAATAATAAGGAAAAAGCACCGTTTTTATATAAGATGTTGAGCATGCTTTCTGTAGTTAGAGGCTATAATATTTTCTTAATTGTTGTCGCGCAATACTTAGCGGCTCTCTTTATTTTTTCTCAGGAAAAATCATTAAAACTTGTACTATTAGATCTCCATTTATATTTAATAGTTCTAGCCACGATGTGTGTCGTAGCAGCAGGGTATATTATTAATAATTTTTACGATTCAGAAACGGATAGGATAAACAAACCAGAGAAATCTAAATTGGATGCTTTGGTCAATCAAAAAACGAAACTTAAAATTTACTTTTTATTTAATTTTTTAGGAGTCTTTTTTTCAATATTTGTCTCGCTACGTGCGGCCTTCTTTTATTCTGTGTATATTTTTTTAATATGGTTTTATTCTCATAAACTAAAAAAATACCCATTGCTAGGGATGTTCTCCGCAGCGATTTTAGCATTGCTTCCCTTTTTTGCAGTCTTTGTGTATTATAAAAATTTTTCTGAAGTGATTTTTGTCCATGCTTCATTCTTGTTTTTTATCCTGCTAATTAAAGAGTTGGTAAAAGATTTAGAAAAAATAAAAGGAGATGTTGTCCAAGATTATCAGACCATTCCTATAAAATATGGAGAGTATTTCACTAAAATGTTGTTGACATTAATTGTGATTCTCACGTTTAATCCTGTATATTTTTTATTGCGAGTATATGATGTCGGAGGGATGAAATATTATTTTTACCTGAGTATCGTGTCTTTGATCGTATTTACTATCGCATTATGGTTCAGTACTTCTAAACAACAGTACTTGAGATTGCATGTATTATTGAAATTACTGCTATTAATTGGTGTTTTTAGCCTTTGCTTGATTGATTATTCGGTACTGATAAGTCGTATCTTACATTTTTAAACTAATTGATTGTATATCAATGTGTGTAACACGGCTGTAGTGTCAAATAAATAGAGTACTTTTGCCAAAATTTTAATAAATGAATTCAAATAATAAATCGTCGAGAGGACGACAAGAAAAAGGTACTGATTCTAAAAGACCTTCCACTCAAGGAGGTTTTAAAAAAAGAACAAATAATTACCGTGCGAATCCAAATAATACAAAACACTTTAAAAAGGAGACAACGAGTACTCCCGTAAAAAGAGAAGGTGATGGGATTCGATTGAATAAGTATATTTCCAATGCTGGAATTTGTTCAAGAAGAGAGGCTGATGTATTTATCAAAGCTGGAAGTGCTACTGTAAATGGGAAAACCATTACAGAAATGGGATTTCAAGTGATGCCCGGAGACGAAGTTCGTTTTGATAATACTCAAATCAACCAGGAAACAAAACGTTATATTTTACTAAATAAACCTAAGAACTTCATCACTACAATGGATGATGATAGAGGCCGTAAGACAGTGATGGATTTGGTTCAAAATGCTACAAAGGAACGTATTTATCCTGTAGGTAGATTGGATAGAAATACGACAGGTTTACTATTGTTTACAAATGATGGTGAGTTGGCTAAAAAGTTAACACACCCAAAACATGATATTCAGAAAATTTACCATGCTTCTTTGGATAAGAAATTTGCAATGTCAGATTTGCATAAAGTGTCTGAAGGATTTATGTTAGAAGGACGTCGTGTAATCGTAGATGATATCTCTTATATTAATAATGAGCCTAAAACGGAAGTTGGGGTTAAAATTCACTCTGGAAGAAACAGAATTGTACGTAAGATTTTTGAAAACTTTAATTACAGTGTTGTGAAATTAGATCGTGTAATTTTTGCAGGTTTAACGAAGAGAAATCTTCCAAGAGGACATTATAGAGCCTTGACAGAACAAGAAGTGATTAATTTACACATGTTGTAAACTATTTTATACTTTTTTAAAAAAAAACCAAAGCATCGTCTTTGGTTTTTTTTATGCGTTATTTTTATTAAAACAATCTTTTTTTTAAGTTATATGTTAATATCAGGGGGTTTAATTCTTGAATATTGTATTTTTTAGCTATATTTGAGTTTGTGTATTTTTTTTTGCTCTTAGAAATGGATGGTATTTAACAATACGCTGTGAGTAGATTTAGTCGGCAGGAAGGGAAATGAAAATTTAACAAAAAAATTAAGAATAATAAATGAACTATTGAGAGATTGTTTATTTAATTTGGACGACTTTAAAACAAGTTGAAATTCTATTAAACCCTTTTAAAATATTATGAAAAGAGTCATTGTAAAAAACAAAAAGTTAACCCCTACAATACTGCAATTATTGATTGATAAATTCCCTGATGGTTATGGAATTAGAGATGTGGTCCGCTTTGCAAATGCCAAGGGAAAGTACATTGAGGCTCTTGAGGTTCAGACAGAAGATATCATGTACTTAGTGATTACCGATAATGCTCTAGAGCGTTCTATAACTCAGTTCTTAGAGGATAAATAACGGACTCTTTATAAGAGTGCGTCATTTAAAATACTCACAGGATGTTGTGCTGTTTTTTTTGTGCCGTCAAATATTTGATGCCTACAGCTGGTCCCAGCAGCTGCGATTAACGTGCTTTTTTTTGTGTTTCTTATTTTTGGGAATAAGGTGTCTTCTCCTATTTGCATACTTAAATCGTAATGTTCTTTTTCGTAGCCAAAAGAGCCTGCCATTCCACAGCAACCTGTATTTAAAATAGTGACAGTGTAGTTTTCGGGAAGGTTTAGCATGTTAAAAGTAGGATTGATACTACTCAATGATTTTTGTTGACAATGGCCATGAATTTTTATTTCTTTCTTTTCGGTGGTAAATTGTTCACGCTTTATATTTCCTTTCTCAATTTCTAGTTGAATAAATTCTTCAATGGTAAAAGTGAATTTAGAAATTGATTTTGCGGCTTCCTTATCAGTAACTAATCGGAGATATTCATCTCTAAACGTTAAAATAGCGGATGGTTCTATGCCTACTAATGGCATGTTTTCTTGAATGATATCTTTGAATATGGCAATGTTTTTTGTGGCTATAATTTTTGCCTTTCCTAAGAGTCCTTTGGAGATAAAGCTACGCCCACTTTCCAGATGGTTTAGGTAATGTACAGTATAGCCGAGCGCTTCAAGTAACTGAACGGTATCTATTCCTACTTTCGAATCATAATAATTGGTGAATTCATCACAAAATAGGACAAGGTTTTTTGTACGACCCTTGGAGTCTTTTTTAGGCTGTTTGGAAATCCATTTTTTAAATGTGACTTTTTGGAGTGCAGGAATGCTTCTTTGGAGGGCTATTCCCATTACTTTTTTTGAGAGCTTTGTATTGAGTATAAAGTTTGTAATATTAGGGACAATACTTCCTATTCCGTTCCAAAACACATTGTGGGCAAACATATTAGTTCTAAAAGGGATGCCATGTGTCTGATAGTATTGGTGGAGAAATTCTGCTTTTAAAGCGGCGACATCTACATTACTAGGACATTCACTGGCGCAGGCCTTACAACTCAAGCAGAGGTCAAAGACTTCTTTCAGTTCTTTACTGTCAAAAGGGTTTTTATTGGAATTGTTTGTCAGTACTTCACGCAATGTATTGGCCCTGGCTCTTGTGCTGTCTTTTTCGTTTCTTGTAGCTCGGTAACTTGGGCACATGGTGCCTCCAGCGCTTGGTAATTTCCTACAGTCACCGGAGCCATTGCATTTTTCTGCCATTCTAAGAATTCCTAAGCTATCGGAAAAATCTTGAATGGTATTAATTTCCTGAGTTTCCGAATCTTCTACGTAACGCAAATTTTTATCCATAGGAAATGGAGCTGTAATCTTACCCTTATTGAAAACATTATGGGGGTCGAAGATCGTTTTTATCTTGCGTAAAATTTCATAATTTTTAGCTCCGATCATTAAGGGAATAAATTCAGCACGGACTATGCCATCCCCGTGTTCTCCACTAAAAGATCCATTGTATTTTTTTACTAATAATGCGGTTTTATGCGTAATCTCTCTGAATAGGACGACGTCTTCTTTTTTCTTTAAATTTAAGATAGGACGTAGGTGTAATTCTCCAGCGCCGGCATGCGCATAGTAGACGGCTTTTTGTCCGAAATCGTCCATCATCTTAGAGAATTCTACAATGTAGTTCGGTAAATCTTCTAGGGCTACAGCGGTATCTTCTATGCAAGGCACTGCTTTTTTATCTCCTATTATATTCCCTAATAAACCGAGCCCAGCTTTGCGTAATTCTATGACTTTTTTTATGTCATTACCGTAAAGTGTAGGAAATGCATAACCATAGTTTAATGTGCGTAGCTCTTTTATTAATAATGTGGCTTTCTGAGAGGCTTCCTCTTTGGTGTCACAGCAAATCTCTAACATTAAAATGGCCTCAGGGTCTCCTTGTAAGAAAAACCTATTTTTTACTTGCTCGCGGTTGTTTTTAGTGCAATCTAAAATAGTTTTATCCATCATTTCGCACAGGTACAAATTGTGTTTCATAGCTATAACTACAGCTTTTAAGCTTTCGTTTACACTGTTGAAATGAGCCGCTATAAGTATGTTTTCAGAAGGAGGTAAACGATCTAAACTCAAGGTGATTTCTGTGGTAAAAGCAAGGGTTCCTTCACTACCACATAGTAATTTTCCTAGATTAAACTTTTTAGTGGAATTGCCAAATAATTCAGTTTCTATAAGGTTGTCTATGGCATAACCATTGTTTCGTCTGTGGATGTTCTTATGGGGGAATTCTGATCTGATTTCTCGTTGTGTTTCTTCAGGATGCAAGAGTTCCGTGATGTTTTTATAGATGAAATTTTCTAAGCTGTTTCCGTCGGATTTTTCTTTGAGTTGCTTCTTAGAAATGTCGCTAAAAAGGGCTTCAGAACCATCACTTAAAATTGTTTTTAAAGCGATAATTTTATCCCGTGTCACCCCATATTGGATAGAAGTAGTTCCAGAAGAATTGTTTCCGACCATGCCTCCAATCATACAGCGATTACTAGTAGAAGTGTTCGGGCCGAAAAACAGTCCATGTGGTTGGAGAAATATATTCAGTTCATCTCGGATAACCCCAGGTTGTACGGTGACGGTATGCAGTTTTTTGTCAAAATTTAAAATTCCGGTAAAATACTTAGAGATATCTACAATAATACCGTCACCAACGCATTGTCCTGCTAAGGAAGTTCCAGCGGCTCTAGGGATGAGTGTGGTATTGGTTTTTTTTGCAAATTGAATCAATAACTTTAAATCAGTCGTGGTTTTCGGTAGGGCGACTGCTTTTGGTAGCATGCGGTAGGCAGAAGCATCTGTTGCATAGATTATGGTATGCAAGGAATCGGTATAAATCTCTCCTGAAAAGTGCTGTTTTAATTCTTCAATTTCCGTCATTAGGACTTGGTTTAATTAGATGGTATAGATAATTCCTCCACTGTGGTTTTTTACGGCCCCAGTTACAGATTTTAAGCAGTTGACTTTATTGAGATCTCTCAAGTAGCCCAGGAATGCAAAAATCAAGGCTTCTTTATAATTGATAATACGTGCGTCAGGAAGTATAACTCTTGTACTTGTATAGTGTTCAATCCTCGCTATTAAAAAGTTGTTAAAAGCACCTCCTCCAGTGATTAATAATGTGTCGGAAGGACGGTTACTAGTGTTACTGGCTATTTGCATAGCGCAGTGTTCTACGTAGGTGTTAAGGAGGTCAGGAGTGGATAATTTATAGCTATTTATAAGAGGGAATATGCTGTTAACTACAAATTCATAGCCTAAAGATTTTGGTTTTTTATCGCTGTAAAAAGAGAGGTTATTTAGTGCTTTTAATAGTGGTTTATGGGTATTCCCTGAAGCCGCTAATTGACCTTTATCATCATATTCCTTCCCTAGTTTACGCATGTACTCATTCATCACTATATTAGTAGGACAGATGTCGAATGCCAAGCGTTCATTGTCTTTTTGATAAGAAATATTAGAAAACCCACCAATATTTAAACAATAGGTGTATTCAGAAAAGAGCAACATATCTCCGATAGGGACTAAGGGAGCTCCTTGCCCTCCTAAAGCAACATCCTGAATGCGAAAATTACAGATGGTTTTAACCTGGGTTTTATGCGTAATCCCAGGTAAGTTTCCTATTTGTAAGGTGTAATGTGCTGCTGGATTGTGAAATATAGTGTGCCCATGTGAAGCGATTAGGTCTAGGGATACAATCTTTTGTTCGGTGATGTATTGTTGAATGGTGTCACTCAAAAAGAGGCTATAGTCCGCATCTAATTTGGTGATTTCTTCTGCGGAAATAGTAAAAGCCTTTTTAAGTTTTTCTTGCCATTCTTTTGTATAGGGAATAGTACTTGCATGAAGAATCTCGAAATGATACCCTTTTTCTTTGTTTATTTTTACATAAGCCAAGTCTATTCCATCTAAGGATGTGCCACTCATGACACCAATGATATAAGTGGGGTTTTTCATGTTACTTCTTTATTTTCGAGATGATTCGATGGCTTTTCTTACACTTTTATACTCAAGTAAAAGAGCGATTGCTTCCTTTTCCTCTATCTTTAATTCTTCCATAATCATTCTTGTACCACGAGCTACGAGTTTTATATTGGACAGTTTCATGTCTATCATTTTATTTCCAGAGACTCTTCCTAGTTTAATCATCACAGAAGTGGAAATCATATTGAGGACTTGTTTTTGGGCGGTTCCAGCTTTCATTCGGGTACTTCCCGTTAAGAATTCCGGTCCTACGATTACTTCAATGGGGTGTTTGGATACCGCTGCCAATGGACTTTGTTCACTGCAGGTAATACAGGCAGTGGTAATTCCTTTTTTGTTAGCTTCTTCTAGGCCACCTATAACATAAGGAGTGGTTCCTGAGGCGGCAATTCCAATAAGAATATCGTTGTCTGTGATCTCAAATTCCATGAGGTCTTTAAATGCTTGTGTAGGATGGTCTTCCGCATTTTCTACAGCGACACGTAAGGCGCCATCTCCTCCGGCAATTAACCCAATAACCCAATCATTTGGAACACCAAAAGTAGGAGGGCATTCAGAGGCGTCTAGAACCCCGAGTCTTCCACTAGTTCCTGCGCCGATATAAAATAAACGGCCTCCTTGTTTCATTTTTTTCACAATCGTATCTACTAAAATTTCGATGCGTGGAATTTCTTTTTCAATAGCCGCTGGAATGGTTTTATCTTCCTTATTAATTGCACTTAGTAAATCAAACGTAGACATTTTTTCTAAGTGGTCGTAATGGGAGGTTTGTTCTGTGGTTGGTTTATTTTTATTCATTGGATTTCTTGGCTGAGATTAACAATAGTATGGTGATCAATGCATTTACAAATATATTCATAAAGCCTAGGTCAAAGTCAAAAGAACGAATAAGTAGGCTGTTTAAAAAGTAAGTAGCAATGGGTGCAAAAATGCAAATATACGGAACGAACCTGTCTTTTAGTTGGGTTTTTGTGAAAATACCGAGTAAAAACAAGCCTAAAAGCGGGCCGTAGGTATATCCGGCTACCTTAAAAATTATTGAGATAACGTCCCCTGTACTGTTAGAAAACGCCATGATTATTAAAAATACAATCCCATTAAAAGTGAGAAGTACGCGGTTTTTTAATTTCTTTTTTTCGGAACTTGATTTTTCTGAAATAGCTAGGAAATCATGTGTAAATGCGGTTGTTAATGCCGTTAATGAAGAATCGACACTTGAAAAAGCAGCCGCTGTAATTCCTAAAATAAAACTGATACTTGCGAACAGACCAAAATGGTTGAGCGATAAGGTTGGAAATAAGGTGTCAGTATGTATGAATTTTCCGTCTTTCATCGCCAGGCTAATTCCATTTTTTTCTGCGTATAAATACAGCATAATTCCCAGTCCTAAGAATAAGAATTGCGTAACGGCGAGTATTAAACTGAATGAAAGCGCATTTTTTTGGGCGTCTTTTAAGTTTTTACAGGTCAATGTTTTTTGCATCATGTTTTGGTCTAATCCCATCATGGCAATGGCTATTAATACCCCAGCAATAAATTGTTTAAAAAAATTAGAACCTGCATTGAAATCCCAATTAAATACGTGGAAATATTTATGGTTGACCACGGCGCTTATGGTTTCTGAAAATGTAAAATTCAATTCGTTTTTGATGACTATAATAGTGATGATAGCGGCGGCTATTAAGAAGAATGTCTGTAAAGTGTCTGTCCAAACAATGGTTTTAATACCCGATTTATTGGTGTAAAGCCAAATTAGAATAAGGATAATTCCTACGGTTACATAAAACGGAATGTCGAATGCGTCAAAGAGAGCGAATTGTAGAATTTTAGCAGCGAGTAATAGCCGTAAGGCAGATCCAAAAGACTGGGAAATTAAGAAAATCATGGAGCCTGTTTTGTAGGAGCTGTTTCCAAAACGTTCATTTAGATAGCTGTAAATAGAGACCAATTGGAGCCTGTAGTAGATAGGAATGAGTACATAAACAATGAATAAATAACCTGCTACATTTCCAAGTACAAATTGCAAATAATAAAAGTAATTATTACTCACCATTCCCGGAATAGAGACAAAGGTGACTCCTGATAACGCAGCACCTACCATTCCAAAAGCGACCAGTGCCCAAGGTGATTTTCTATCCCCTGTAAAATAAGAATCGTCACTGTTATTTTTAGAAGTGATGTAAGAAATAAGCATCAATACTCCAAAATAAGAGGCAATGACTGCAAATACTAGAAATGGACTCATAATGTGTTTTTTTTATCTGATGGAATTAAGTAAGGGTATAAATACCGCGAACACGCGGTAAAATATACGTAAAATTATGGCATAAATTTAATTCTGTTTTTTTGAATGAACAAATAATTCAGTGGAATATCCAATCATTTTTTACAATGTGATCTACTTATAGAAGAAATGTAGTGGCCGTGTTTCAGGGGATTCAATAGTAGTGTTAGGTGAATACAGAAGAGCTATTCGAGAGGCGTGTTTTTTTTTAGACAATTGGTAATTATGAGGATGTGTTTTCGTCAAATTGAGCGGGTAGATTTTTAAATAAAAAATCAGTAGAAAGTGGTGTTTTTCCGAAATCTAAAAATGTAATGGTACTAGAATACTATTGTTAGGTGTTTGGTAGATAGGTTTATAGTGAAATGAATCAGGTTTCTCTCTTTAGGGAAATGGTAGAAGCCTACCATTCATACGTTCTGTTCGCATCCAGTCTAATAAAAATAAAAAGCAATAGCGTAAAGCCCCATAGTCCAGAACCTCCATAACTGAAAAAGGGTAGGGGAATCCCAATAGTAGGGAGTAATCCTATCACCATTCCTATATTGATTGCAAAATGGAAAAAGAAAATAGCAGCGATACTATAGCCATAGATGCGACTAAATCTCATCTTTTGCCGATCTGCCAAGGTAATAATGCGCAGTAAAAATGCAATGAATAAGACGATGACAAAGGTGGTTCCGATAAATCCCCATTCTTCCCCTACAGTTGTGAAAATATAATCGGTATCCTGTTCAGGTACAAAATGTCCTTGGGTTCGTTCTCCTTGTAAAAAACCACGTCCTTCAAAGCCTCCAGAAGCAATAGTTTTGATGGCTTGGTTGGTGTTGTAACCTATACTACTGGTGTCTTCAGACAGGCCTAATAAGATGTCAAACCGGTCTCTATGTCTTTGTTGGAATACATTATTATAGACCAAGTTACAGCCTAAAACATATAGGATGGTGACGGTGAATAAGATACTCATTGCTGGCCAACCACGTTTTAGTAAATTTTGACGTTTTATGGAGAGATAAATAAGTAAGATTATGAAAATTAACAATAAAATGAGCGCAATGGATATGGCTCCAAAGTATAAGGTCAAGAGAAAAAGTAAAACGGCTGTCGCTCCAAAACTGATGTAATACATAGGCAGTCCTTCACGGTATAATACTAAAAAAAAGGAAATATACACCAATGCTGATCCGGGGTCTGGTTGTAATGTGATAAGAATGGCGGGTAGGAATAAAATAAAGATGGCCTGTAATTGTCGTCTGGGACTTTTTAAATTAAATTGTTTATCACTCACTAATTTTGCCATTGCTAAAGCGGTAGCCGCTTTCATGAATTCTGAAGGTTGTAGTGTAAAACTTCCTAAAGCATACCATGATGTGGCGCCATTAATATTTTTTCCAAACAAGAAAAGTCCTACGAGTGAAAGTAAGGCTACGAGATAGATAATCGCGCCAAATTTTTCGTAAAACTTAACATCTAACATTAAAACTAAGACAATCACTGGAAAGCAGAGTAGTATCCAAAGCAGTTGTTTTCCATAGCCTGTGGTTAAATTGAGTAGACTTAAATCCTCATCTGTTACAGTAACAGAGTATATGTTTAGCCAACCGACAAAAATAAGACTTAAATACATGAGCACTAATACCCAGTCAATCCCATAAAATACATTTGTTTTTCTACTTCTCAATTTGTTGAATGCTTAATTGTTTTTTGTATTCTTCTTGTAAACTTCCCTGAATCATTCGTTGTTCAATGGCGGGTCTTGAAGTACTTCCTTTGAGGTATTTTTCTATCATTAAACTTGCGATAGGTCCTCCCCATCGAGATCCCCAATATCCGTTTTCTACAAACACAGCAATAGCAATTTTTGGATTGTCCTTTGGTGCGAAAGCGATAAAAATGGAATGATCTGTTAATTTTGTTCGAACTCCATTTATCTTCATGTAGTTTTCTGCGGTACCCGTTTTTCCACTAATTTCTATTCCTTGTACTCTAGAACCTCTTGCAGTTCCATTTGTTTTTTCAAACACATTGAATAAGCCTTCAATGACAGGTTCAAAATGTTTTGTATCGATGGAAGTTATGTTTTTTGTAATAAACTTACGGTCTACTTCCATGTCTTTAATCTTTTTAACGATATGGGGTGTGATGTAAAAACCTCTGTTGGCTACCGTTGCTGTAAGGTTAGCAAGCTGTAACGGCGTGGTTAGTATTTCTCCTTGGCCAATGGCATTAGAAATGGTGGTAACTGCTCTCCAGCCTCCATTGGGGTAATATTTTTTATAATAGTTGGCATCTGGAATCAAGCCAGGTTGTCCTACGGATAAATCGTTACCAAAATATTTTCCGAGTCCAAAACTTGTTACATGTTTATTCCAAGCATTCATTCCTTCTGAGGGGCTGTCGTATTTTTCGATGGATTTTCTGTAGGCTGTGGAGAAATAAGTATTACACGATCTGTACATGGCTTCGTTTAATCTTATAGGGATTCCTACCATACCACAATGGCATTTCATAAATGCTTTACTTCGAGTTCCATAGCGATATCCATGGTAACACTTTACGGAACTTTCGGGAGTGATAACGCCTTCTTGTAAGGCAACCAATGCAGAAATTATTTTAAACGGAGATCCTGGAGGGTACATGGCTTGTAATCCCCTGTCGTACATAGGTCTGTTTATGGTGTCTCCAAATAATAGTACTGAGTTTTTTGAACGGCCTCTTCCTACCATTAAGTTAGGGTCATAGCTAGGGGCAGAAATCATGGCTAAAATCTCACCTGTGGCAGGTTCTAAAGCGATGATTCCTCCGCGCTTATTCGACATTAATAATTCACCATACTGTTGTAACTCGGAGTCTATGGTTAAGGTTAAATCCTTTCCGGTTTGTGCGAGCGTATCGTAAATTCCATTTTTATAGGAGCCTATTTCTTTATTAAATCGATTGCGTTGGATATAGGATTTTCCTTTTGTTCCTCGCAGTATTTTTTCGTAGGTTTTTTCGACCCCTAAAGTACCTATTAATTCTCCTTGATGGTAGTAGTTATTTTTCCTTAAAAAACCTTCATTTACCTCACTAATATATCCCAATACATTGGCCGCAGACTTAATGGGGTATTGTCTAATGGATCGTTTTTGAATATAGAACCCTTTAAACTTATGCATTTTTTCTTGCAAGTATGCGTAATCATCTTTGGACAATTGTTGTAAAAAACGGGAAGGAATTCTGGGTGAGTATCGTTGTGCTTTGTTGAGTCTTTTTAAAAAGCTTACGCTATCTATGTTTAAAAGAGAACAGAACTCTAGGGTGTCTAGTTCTTTTACTTCTCTAGGAATGACCATGATGTCATAGGAAAGTTGATTGGCTACTAAAAGCAAGCCATTTCTATCATAGATATAACCGCGATCTGGATATTCATATTTTGTTTTGACCGCTGAATTATTCAACGGAGAGTTTGAGAAGTTGTGTTGGTATACTTGTAGAAAGAATAATTTCCCGATGTACACAAGTCCCGTGAGTATGATAATTGCGTAAAGTAAAATTTTTCTATTCATAATGTATTAGTACTGTTTCGGCACTGTTTTATGGTAGGTTGTTAAAATTATAAAACGTCTTTTTTAAAAGATTCGTATTTATTTCCTAGGGCTAAATAATTGAATTGAAATAACTAATAAAACAATGGTAAATATCCCAGAGAGAAAAGTGTGTTTTAAGATGATTCCTATATTCGAAAAACTAAAATATTCAAGGCTAAAAAGTACGATATGATGAGATAGGACAAGAATACTTATATATGATAATAGTTTTATGAAAGGCATATTCGAGACATGAAAAAGTAAAAAATCTAAGTCTGCTTTTCTCAATAATGATGTTAAGAGAGGAAACCTTATGTAGGCTATAAATAGGAGTGAGGCCGCATTGATTCCTCCAGAATTAGAGAAAAAATCGATACAAAGGCCCAGTAAAAAACTGAGGAATAAAAAAAGACCACGCTCACTTTTGAGAGGGTATAAAAGGACCCAAGCGATGTAAATATACGGATTTACATAACCGAACAAATGGATGTTGTCAAAGACGATTACTTGTAGAAGAATGAATCCAATAAATTGAAATAGAATTTTAAATAATTTATTATTCATTGGTCGTTTGTTCTTCTAAAAGTTGTTGTTGTTTTCTTTCTATGTTTTCAATAATTTGCACATAGCCTAAAGCGCTCATGTCATTAAATAAACGAATGTTAATTTCATTAAATTTAGTACCTTCAAATTGGAAATCTTGGATGACACCTACCCGAATTCCTTCAGGGAAAATGGCGGACCTACCTCCTGTTATTATCGTGTCTCCTACGGAAAGGTTTGCTTGTCTAGGGATGTCTATTAATTGAACCGTATTGTAGTCGTTTCCGTCCCAAGTAAGCGTTCCAAAATAGTTGCTATTTTTAAGCTTTACATTCAGTTTAGAATAGGAATTTAAGATACTTAATACTGTGGCGTATTCATCGGATAGATTTTTTACAATTCCAATAATTCCTTTAGTATTGACTACGCCCATGTCGCTTTTTAAGCCACTAGAACTTCCTTTATTAATCGTAATAAAATTGTTGATTTTTCTAAAATCATTTTTAATAATTTTAGCGGCTGTATAATTGTATTTAGACTGTACGTAAAAGCTGTCAATTACCATAGACTTAGAGTCTTCTTGTAGGTATTGACTCAGCTTATTTTTTAATCGATTGTTTTCTTCTGAAAGTAACCTGTTCTCTTGTTTTAACGTGAAAAAGTCATTGATATTACTCATCTGTGTATAGACACCTCCAGTGATAGAAGTGGCTGAATTCACAAATTTACTCTTGTGGAAAGAATGACTTTGAATGGTAAAAAGTAAGGCAATTAACTCTAAGATGGTAAAGAGCAAAAAATACCTATATTTTCTAAGAAAGTAAATAATTTGCTGCATAAAATCTTAGAGTGAAATAATTATTTCATTAATATGTTTTGATATTTTTTTAAGTCTTTTAAAGCGATTCCTGTACCGCGTACAACAGCCCTTAATGGATCTTCTGCCACATACACAGGTAAATCTGTTTTTCGAGACAGTCGTTTGTCCAATCCTCTTAACATAGATCCTCCACCTGCTAAATAAATACCAGTTTTGTAGATGTCAGCTGCTAATTCTGGAGGGGTACGAGATAATGTTTCCATGACCGCATCCTCTATCCTAAGGATTGACTTGTCTAATGCTTTTGCAATCTCACGATAAGATACTTGTACTTGTTTCGGCTTTCCACTTAGTAAATCTCTTCCTTGAACGAGCATGTCGTCTGGAGGGGTTTCTAAATCTTCTGTGGCTGCTCCAATTTGTATTTTTATTTTTTCAGAGGTACGTTCTCCAACATATAAGTTGTGTTGTGTACGCATGTAATAAGCAATGTCAGATGTAAATACATCTCCTGCTACTTTTACAGATTTGTCACAAACAATACCACCCAATGCAATGACTGCAATTTCGGTAGTACCACCTCCTATATCAATAATCATATTCCCTTTAGGCTGGGTAATATCTATACCGATACCAATGGCCGCAGCCATTGGTTCGTATATTAAATATATTTCTTTAGCATTCATGTGTTCGGCTGAATCTCGAACTGCACGTTTTTCAACTTCTGTAATCCCTGAAGGAATACAAATCACCATACGTAGTGAAGGCGTAAAAAACTTCTTTTTGATACTAGGGATATTCTTGATGAATTCCTTGATCATTTGTTCGGAAGCTTCAAAATCGGCAATAACACCATCCTTTAAAGGACGTATTGTTTTAATGTTCTCATGAGTTTTCCCCTGCATCAAACTGGCCTCTTTACCTGTGGCAATAATTTTCCCTGTCGTTCGATCTCGAGCAACAATGGAAGGGGAATCTACAACGACTTTTCCGTCGTGTATTATAAGAGTGTTTGCGGTACCTAAATCGATTGCAATCTCTTCAGTCATAAAGTCAAAAAAACCCATATGCTATATTCGTATTTAAATTTTTAAACGCTTTTCTACAAAGTTAGTCAAATTAATGCTTGAAATGACGTGTTCCGGTAAATACCATTGAAATTTTATTGTTATTACAATAATCTACTGATAATTGATCCTTAATTGAACCTCCTGGTTGGATTACCGAACGGACTCCTGCTTTAGCCGCTATTTCTACACAATCAGGGAAAGGGAAAAATGCATCACTCGCCATGACCGCGTTTTTTAAATCAAAATTAAAAGAGCTCGCTTTTTCAATGGCTTGATTTAAGGCATCTACTCGGGATGTTTGTCCAGTTCCACAGGCAAATAATTGTTTGTTTTTCACCAATACAATGGTGTTAGACTTCGTGTGCTTACAAATTTTTGAAGCAAATAATAAATCACTAATGTCTGCTTCTGAAGGACTTAATTCCGTGGCTGTTTTCAAGTCAGAAACGGCATCAGTTTTTGTGTTTTTGTTCTGGAATAAGACACCGTTAAGTGCTGTTCTGAACTGAGTTTTAGGAAGTTCTAGTTCTTTTTGGGTTAAAATGATTCGGTTTTTCTTTCCTTTTAAAACAACCAAGGCCTCTGCGTCATAAGAAGGAGCAATTACTACTTCACAAAATAAGGAATGTATTTCCTTTGCCGTGTCTAAATCAATGGTTGTATTCGAAATCAAAACACCTCCAAAAGCAGAAATAGGATCTCCAGCTAAAGCATCTAAATAGGCTTGTTTTATGCTGTCTCTTTGTGCAACTCCACAGGCGTTATTGTGCTTTAATATGGCAAATGTAGGTATGTCATTTTTAAATTCGCTCATTAAATTTACGGCAGCGTCTACATCTAGTAAGTTGTTGTAGGATAATTCTTTTCCGTGTAGTTTATCGAAAATCTCAGTTAAGTCTCCAAAGAATACTCCTTTTTGATGTGGGTTTTCGCCGTACCTAAGAGTACTAGATTCAGTAAAACTAACTTTTAAAACTTGTTCTTCTGTATTTAAATAATTGAATATTGCAGTGTCGTAGTGGCTAGAGACATTGAATGCTTTTGATGCAAACGATTTCCGTTGGGCCAGGCTAGTACTTCCATTGTTTTCTGAAAGAATGCTTAAAAATGATTCGTATTGGTCCATAGAAGAAACACAAATTACATCTTTAAAGTTTTTAGCAGCTGCACGAATTAATGAAATACCTCCGATATCTATTTTTTCGATAATGTCAGTCTCTGAAGCATCACTGGCAACTGTTTTTTCGAAGGGATATAAATCTACAATTACAATATCAATCTCAGGAATATTAAACTCTTTAATCTGTTGTTGATCTCCTTCATTTTCACGTCTGTTTAAAATACCTCCAAAAACACTAGGGTGTAATGTTTTTACTCTACCCCCTAAAATAGATGGGTATGTGGTGATCTCTTCTACTGCGATTACTTTAAAGCCTAAATCCTTGATGAATTTTTCTGTACCCCCTGTAGAATACATAGTGATTCCAAGTTCGTCAAATTTACGAATAATTGGTGCGAGTCCATCTTTGTGAAATACGGAAATTAATGCCGATTTAGCGGGTTTGTTAGAATTCATGGTTTATGTGTTGTGTTAATCAGCAAAGCTATGCATTATGGAAAGTTCTTACAACAATATAATGATCAAAATTCACTTGGCTGGTTTTCGGTTAAGAATCTGGTATTCAGCACTGTTACTTGTTGTTGGGTTTAAAGTAAGGTTGCTACCTGGCTACAAGTGAACTCTAATAATTCTTCGTCTTCGGGCGTGAAAGGAGAAATGGTATGTGAATCGATGTCTATTTGACCAATATTTTGATCATTTACAAAAATAGGAATTACAATTTCACTTTTTATTTTCCATCCACAAGAAATATAATTATCCTGGTCTTGTACATCTTGTACTACAAAGTTTTTATTGCTCAATGCTACTTGTCCACAAATTCCTTTTCCAAAAGGTATGATGGTGTGTGCTGTTTCTTCACCGGCGTATGCTCCCAGTTTTAACTCATTTTTAGCTCCATTTTTGAAGTAAAACCCAACCCAATCATAATAAAGGATCTCTTTTTTTAAAAAATCACAGATTATTTGTAGTTTCTCTGGGGTCGATTTTTCCGATGCGATAATTTGTGAAACCTTATTTTTTAATGCTTTCGTATTCATAAGTAGGTGTATAAACGCAAAAATAAGAAACTTTTTCATAGATTTTCCACTTCTTTGAAACTAGTATAACCTGTCTTTCATTGGGTATCTTGCATGTTTTTAGGTGTTTACGGGGTGTTGTTTGTTGTTTCTATGTCTTTTTAAGTTTTTTTTAACTAAAAACGAAAGTTGAATGTAGTATTTTGGCAATTATTGGCTGGATTCGAAGTTAAGAAATGTCTGTTTTTTAATAAAATTTATGCTATTTTAGCAACGGAAGCAGGTTTTTTATTACAATTATAATCACGAAACCTAATTCTATTAATCAATCAAAATCAATCTAAAATGAAAAAAGGTGTATTCGCAATTATGTTCATGGTTGCCATTAGTGTAATTTCTTGTAAAGATGCTAAAAAGGAAACGACTGAACCTAAAACTACAGAAGTTAAAACAGAAGTAAAAGCAGTAGTAAAAGAAGAGTTAGCGGCAGCTACATTTCAATGCCCTATGAAATGTGAACAAGAAAAAGTGTATGAAAAAGCAGGTGCTTGTCCAGTTTGTAAAATGGACTTAAAAGAAGTGAAAGTGGCAACTTCTCATGATAGTCATGAAGGGCATAACCATTAATAAGCGTATAAATAATTAACTAATAAAACAAGAAAAAATGAAAAAAATAGTATTAGCAGGAATATTCAGTATCATGTTTGTTTCAATGATTTCAGCGCAAGAAACGGTTGTTTCAGCAACGCCTGTAAAAACAGAAAAAGCGTGTTGTAAGACAAAATCTAAAACAGAATGTAAAGAAACTGAAAAAGCGACTAAAGAGGCATGTAAAGAAAAGAAAGCTTCTTGTGATGCCACTTCAAAAGATAAGAAGGCCGCATGTAAAACTACAGCAGCTAAAAAAGCGTGTTGCAAGACAGCTAAAAAAACATCTTGTGATAAGAAAGGAGCTAAAAAAGCATCTTGTGATAAGAAAATAGCTTCAAAAGCATCTTGTGATAAGAAAGGAACTGAAAAAGCATCTTGTGATAAGAAAAAAGCTTAATCTCTTTTTTTTATAGGAAATAGGAACCACCTCTAGTAGGTGGTTTTTTTATGTTTAAGTTTTTTAACGTCTTGAATTTTGGGTAAAAAAAATCCTGCCTAGAGCAGGATTTTTTAAAATATGTTAAATGAGCTTACATCATTCCTGGCATACCACCACCCATTGGAGGCATTCCACCAGCAGGTGCAACTTCTTTAATGTTTACTAATGTACAAGCAGTCGTTAAAATCATCCCCGCTACAGAAGCAGCGTTTTCTAAAGCAACACGTGTTACTTTTGTAGGGTCAATAATTCCTTCTTCAAACATTTGAACATAGGTGTCGTTTTTGGCATTGAATCCAAAATCACCTGTTCCTTCTAATACTTTTGAAACAACTACAGATCCTTCTCCTCCAGCATTTTCAACTATTTGGCGTAAAGGCTCTTCGATGGCTCTTTCTATGATTTTAATACCTGTTTTTTCGTCCAAGTTGTCTGTTGTAATTGCTTCTAAGGTTTGTTTAGTTCTTACTAAAGCAACACCTCCACCAGCAACAATACCTTCTTCAACAGCAGCTTTTGTAGCATGTAAAGCATCCTCTACGCGGTCTTTCTTCTCTTTCATTTCTATTTCAGAAGCAGCACCTACATATAAAACAGCAACACCACCAGCTAATTTTGCTAAGCGTTCTTGTAGTTTTTCTTTGTCGTAATCAGAAGTTGTAGTTTCTATTTGAGTTTTGATTTGACCTACGCGTAATTTAATAACTTCACTGTCTCCAGCTCCATTTACGATGGTTGTATTGTCTTTGTCAAGAGTAATACGTTCTGCACTACCTAATAATTCCAAGGTAGCGTTTTCTAAACTCAATCCTCTTTCTTCAGCTATTACAGTACCACCAGTTAAAGTAGCGATGTCTTCCAACATTGCTTTTCTACGGTCTCCAAATCCTGGAGCTTTTACTGCTGCTATTTTTAAAGCACCTCTTAATTTGTTCATCACTAAAGTWGCCAATGCTTCACCATCTACATCTTCTGCGATAATTAATAAAGGTCTRCTRCTTTTTGCAACAGGCTCTAAAATTGGTAAYAAGTCGYTTAAAGAACTTATTTTTTTGTCAAACAATAAGATGTAAGGRTTTTCTAAATCMACYAACATTTTATCWGCGTTTGTYACAAAGTAWGGAGATAAGTATCCRCGGTCAAATTGCATTCCCTCAACWATATCTACATATGTTTTAGTTCCTTTKGCTTCTTCAACAGTRATKACTCCTTCTTTTCCTACTTTAGCRTATGCTTTAGAGATTAAMTCTCCAACAGTATTGTCRTTATTAGCAGAAATAGAKGCTACTTGCTTAATCATGTCWGCGTTGTYTCCAACTTCTTTMGATTGTTTTTGTAAGTCAAGAACAATBGCTTCTACTGCTTTGTCAATTCCTCTTTTTAAATCTAAAGGATTAGCTCCAGCTGCTACATTTTTTAATCCTTCTTTTACAATTGCTTGTGCTAATACAGTAGCGGTAGTAGTACCATCTCCTGCAAGATCGTTGGTTTTAGAAGCAACTTCTTTTACCATTTGAGCTCCCATGTTTTCGATAGGATCTTCTAATTCAATTTCTTTTGCAACCGTAACTCCATCTTTAGTGATAGAAGGTCCTCCAAAAGATTTGTCAATTACAACATTACGTCCTTTTGGTCCCAATGTTACTTTTACTGCATTTGCTAAAGCATCCACACCTCTTTTAAGTCCGTCTCTAGCTTCTATATCAAAAATTATTTGTTTTGCCATGTCTATATCTTATGAATTAWATGATAGCGAAAATATCGCTYTCTCTCATGATTAAATAATCGTTYCCTTCGTGTTTTAACTCYGTACCMGCRTATTTACCATACAAKACWGTGTCYCCAACTTTTACAGTCATAGGTTCRTCYTTRRTTCCRTTTCCAACAGCTATAACRGTMCCTTGTTGTGGYTTYTCTTTKGCWGTGTCAGGWATAATGATYCCAGATGCGGTCKTAGTYTCTGCAGCTTTTTGTTCGATAAGAACTCTATCAGCTAAAGGTTTAATATTTACACTCATGTTTTMGTTTTTAATTTTAWTGATTWACAATYCKCGAAAAATGTGCCATAGTASAYTGGCTGACAAATTGTAKTTTWATTTTAAKKTATTGACAAAAAAAATGCCAACATGGCTGACATGTTGGCATTTTNTWWTRTKTRKTARAAMAAYTTAGTTGATAGAGTCANTTGNNSTYGWTGSWRSAACTAYWGCTGGMGCWGGAGYTTCRATKAYKTCTCTATTTTCAATTGTRTTTTCTATTTGTGATTCTTCASTWRYWRCRTTTKYYCCWGTAGGRGCCGCRAAGTTTGATAATAAAATCAAKGCTAATAAAACAATTGACAAAGTCCAAGTACTCTTRTCTAAAAAGTTAGTYGTRTTTTGAACTCCTCCTAAKGCTTGWGTTCCTCCGCCWCCAAGAGATGAAGATAATCCTCCTCCTTTAGGGTTTTGAACCATTATAATTAGGATTAGCAAAAATGCTACGATCATTATTACCACTAAAAATATTGTGTATGATGTCATGATTTATTTTTTTGTAAATATTTTATTGCTTTAATTCGGTCAGCAAAGAAACTACTTTTTTCTGGATATTTCAAACTTAAAATACGATAAGCTTTGATGGCACTCCCATACTTTTGTTGTTCGAGGTAAACTTTGGCTAAAGTTTCCGTCATTAAACGGTCATTATTAGAGATTTCTTTGTAGATATTCAGTTGTTTGGACTCTGATTTTCCTACTCTAGGAATTTTAGGTTTTGAAGCGATAAACTTATCTATTAAGCCTAAGGAATCAATTTTTTTTATTGTTTTTTTGAATGTTTTTTGAACGGGTTTTTCTTTTGGTAGTGGAGTGAATTCTTTTAAATTCATCCATTCACTAAAAGAGTGTTCTTCTTTTTTTGAGAACTCAATGGGACTTCCTATTTGAAGTGTTTTTTCTGTTTTCTCAACCAGTTCCTTTGTTTTTTCTACGGAGTCATTTTCACCAATAATAGGGAAGATGATATCAGAAAAACGGGCCTCTTTTTCGCTTGAAATTTCATCTTTTTTTAGCGATAAATGCTCAATATCTTCAAAAACAGGGTTGAAACCTTGAATTGGGGACGCAGGTAAAGTGGGACCTTTTAGTAATTCGGGTTCGGAAACGTCTGTAGTTTTCTTTTTTTCTATGGAAGTTCCTGTCGGAATACTTCTTTCTTTATTTTTAGTGACAGCATTTACTTTCGGTACTTTATGCGCTTCGACCTCCTGAGTTGTCAATGTTGATTCTAAGGTGGTGGATGTTATAAAATCAAACAGTACAGAACGGTCAGAGGTATGCGCCGCGGTCATCTTTAGAGCTTGGTTATATTTATAGCTCTGTTGGAGTTGTAAGGCCTTTAAATGGAGGACACGTGCCGCTTGAAAATAAGGGTATTCTTTTAGTATCGCTTCAAGAGCTGCTGTTTTTTCGGCAGAAATTTGTTGCGGATTGTGTATTAAAGAATTTATTTCCAAGTTGTTCATTACTCTACCAATTAGCCACTGAGGCATTAAATATATCTTGTGTAATACGTTCTAAAATTGTTGTGAAAGCGTCATCTAATATGCTTCCTGTAAGCTGTTTATTGGCTGGGTAATCAGCGTAGAAGGAGAAGCTTTTTTCGAAATTTTTACTTTCTTCTTCTTTGTTGTAAAAACGACAATTCACGGTGATGGTAAGTCTATTTTGTGAGGTTTTTTGTTCCGCTGTTGCCCCCATCGGATTAATTCTATATCCGGTTATTTCACCTTCAAACTGTAAATCTCCATTGGATTTTACAGAGGTTAAATTAGTTTGGGTTAAAAATAAATCCTGTAAGTCCTGCGTAAATTTTTGACTCAACTCTGGTTCAACCAGGGTAGCGGTGTTCGGGAAATAATCTATTTGTATTGTTTTTGCGTTTCCAGTATCACCTCCTGTAAATGAGTATATTCCACAGCTGTGGAAGGTGATAGCTGTGATAATAAAAAGGCTGAGAATAATTATTTTTTTCACAATAGTGGGTGTTATTTCAAATGTAAGTTAATTTTCCTTGGCAAGCTTATAAATCGTATTGTTTTATTTTACGATAGAGCGTGCGCTCTGAAATTCCTAATTCCTTGGCTGCCAATTTTCGTTTTCCATGGTTTCTTTCCAGTGATTTTTTGATCAATTCTACCTCTTTCTCGTGTAGTGATAAGGATTCATCTTCGTCAATGGCTTCTGCAAAATCAAAGGTCTTACTCGTTTCATAATCCTCATCGGGAATAGATAGTACTTCTATTGGATTTTGGACAACGGGTAAGTACTGTTCTTGTTCTTGATGTATCTTTTGAATCAACTGACTGTTTTGTTCCTTGACTTGTCCTGAGTTATCATTTTTCATCAAGTCTAAAGTGAGTTTTTTTAAGTCGTTGATGTCATTACGCATGTCGAACAAGATTTTATACATAATTTCTCGTTCATTGGCAAAATCACTATTGCTCGTTGTGTCGGAAATTATAGAGGGTAAGTTGCTTCGCTTTTCTGGTAAATACTCTTTCAATTTGAAACCATCGATAGTTCTTGTTTCTTCGATTACGGAAATTTGTTCAGCGATATTTCTGAGTTGTCGGATATTTCCTGGGAAACTGTAATTTACGAGTAATTTAATGGCATCGTCGGTTAATCTAACGGTAGGCATTTTGTATTTCTGAGCAAAATCAGAGGCGAATTTTCGAAATAATAAATGGATATCTTCTTTCCTTTCTCTTAGCGGTGGTAGGTTAATTTCTATAGTACTTAACCTGTAATAGAGATCTTCTCTGAACTTTCCTTTTTGAATGGCTTCATGCATGTTAAGATTAGTGGCTGCAACAATTCTAACATCTGTTCTCTGAACGCTAGAAGATCCTACTTTTATAAACTCACCATTTTCCAAAATACGTAGTAAACGGACTTGAGTGGTAAGAGGAAGTTCGCCTACTTCATCTAGAAAAATAGTACCACCATCTGCTACTTCAAAATATCCTTTCCGGGTTTGAACGGCACCTGTAAAAGCTCCTTTTTCATGTCCGAAAAGTTCGCTGTCTATGGTTCCTTCCGGGATAGCTCCACAGTTAACAGCAATGTATTTTGCATGCTTTCTGTAGGAAAGTTGATGTGTTATTTTAGGGATACTTTCTTTACCAACACCACTTTCTCCTGTTACCAATACCGAAATTTCGGTAGGGGCGACACGAATTGCCTTTTCGATGGCGCGATTTAAATGCGCATCATTTCCGATAATTCCAAAGCGTTGTTTCACAGTTTGTAGTGATTCCATATCTATTGTTTTTTAACACCAATTAGTGTTGCAGAAGTACAGTCTTCTATAAGTACATGTACCGTGTCACCTAATTTCTCATTGTCTTTAGGGAATACAATTACGCAGTTTTGTGAGTTGCGTCCTTTCCAGTGCGCATCAGATTTTTTACTAGTCCCTTCGATTAAAACCTCCACTGTTTGACCAATAAAAGCCTTAGTTCTATAAGCACTGTGTTTTAATTGTAATTGGATAATTTCGTTTAATCTTCGTTTTTTTATGTCATTAGGTACATCATCTGGCATTTTTTTAGCGGCCAATGTTCCGGGTCTTTCAGAGTACGCAAACATAAAACCAAAGTCGTATTTTACGTATTCCATTAAAGATAAGGTGTCCTTGTGCTCTTCTTCTGTTTCTCCACAAAAACCAACAATAATATCTTGAGAAATGGCACAGTCAGGAATTATAGCATGTACATTATCTATCAATGTTAAATACTCCTCTCTGGTATGCGCTCTGTTCATTCTTTTTAACATATCCGTATTCCCACTCTGAATAGGTAGGTGAATGTGTTTACAAATGTTTTTGTGTTTTGCCATGGTGTGTAATACATCCAGATTCAAATCCTGAGGGTTTGAAGTAGAGAATCTAAAACGCATGGTTGGGTACTTTAGGGCAACTATGTCTAATAATTGAGCAAATCCTACGGCAGTAGCTTTGGCAATATCAGAGGCGTTTTTAAAGTTCTTTTTCAATCCGCCGCCATACCATAAATAACTATCTACATTTTGTCCTAATAAGGTAACTTCCTTGAAATTGCGTTCGTGTAGGTCTTGAATTTCCTTTAAGATACTTTCTGGGTCTCTGCTACGTTCACGTCCACGAGTAAATGGAACGACACAAAAAGTACACATATTATCACAGCCTCTGGTAATAGATACAAAAGCCGAAACTCCATTGGAGTTTAAACGGACAGGAGAAACATCTCCATAAGTTTCTTCGGTAGACAAAATAACATTTACGGCATCTCTTCCTTCGCTAATTTCTTTTAGTAAATTAGGTAGATCACGGTAAGCATCTGGTCCTACTACAAGGTCTACTATTTTTTCTTCTTCTAGAAATTTAGCCTTTAAACGTTCTGCCATACATCCTAAAACCCCCACTTTCATGCCTGGATTAATTCTTTTGATGGCATTGTATTTTTCTAGCCTTTTACGGACTGTTTGTTCTGCTTTTTCACGAATTGAGCACGTGTTTACTAAAACAAGATCGGCCTCTTCCATTATTTGAGTGGTATTGTAACCTTCCTTAGTTAGGATAGCAGCAACGATTTCACTGTCGTTCATATTCATTTGGCAACCAAAACTTTCGATATACATTTTCTTAGTATTCCCAGTTACTTGTTCGGTGATTAATGACTGTCCTTGGTGTTTTTCTATAATTGTTTTTTCAGTACTCATGTTCTTTTCAAATATGGGACAAAGATAAAACCAATTAATTGAAAATATGACAAGTTGGCAGAAAATTAACGCTCGTTTTTATTAAATTCTATTAAAAATGTGCTGTTAAAATGCGAAATTAAAAAAAATCATATACTTTTGCGATTAGTAGATGTTTAAGAATAGTATAGTATTTGTTTGTTTTTTAAAAAAGACGAACGGTTGAAAAATGAATTTATGGCAAAAAATTTAGTTATAGTTGAGTCACCTGCAAAGGCAAAAACAATTGAGAAATTTCTAGGAAAAGATTTTCAAGTAGAATCTAGTTTTGGACATATTGCGGATTTACCGAAAAAAAATATTGGAATTAATGTAGAGACGGACTTTCTTCCCAACTACGAAGTTTCACCTGATAAAAAAGCAATTGTTAAGAAACTGAAAAGCTTGGCTAAAAAAGCTGATATGGTTTGGTTAGCAAGTGATGAGGATCGTGAGGGAGAAGCGATTGCATGGCATTTATCGGAACAATTAAAATTGACTGATGACAAGACGAAACGTATTGTTTTTCATGAGATTACAAAATCAGCGATACTAAAAGCAGTAGAAAATCCTAGAGCTATTGATTATAACTTAGTAAACGCACAACAGGCGCGTAGAGTTTTAGATCGTTTAGTTGGATATGAACTGTCTCCTGTATTATGGAGAAAGGTAAAAGGAGGATTGTCAGCGGGTAGAGTTCAATCTGTAGCTGTACGATTAATTGTGGAGCAGGAAAGACAAATCACCGATTTTACACCTGTGGCCTCTTATAAGGTAATGGCAGAGTTTTTAACGCTTGAAGGAAAGAAATTAAAAGCGAGTTTGCCTAAGAATTTTAAAACTAAGAAAGAAGCACAAGAGTTTTTAGAGTCTTGCTTAGAGGCTAGTTTTGAAGTGTCAGATTTGACAAAGAAACCTGCAAAGAAAACTCCTGCAGCTCCCTTTACTACGTCTACTTTACAACAAGAAGCCGCACGTAAATTGTATTTTTCTGTATCTAAGACCATGACCATGGCACAGCGTTTATACGAAGCCGGTTTGATTACATATATGAGAACGGATAGTGTAAACTTATCCAATGATGCAAAAACAGCAGCCGCTTTAGAAATTACAGCATCTTACGGGAAGGAATATAGTTTTCCGCGTGATTTTAAAAATAAAACCAAAGGAGCTCAAGAGGCGCATGAGGCCATCAGACCTACAGATATGAGTCGCCATACATCATCTGTGGATTATGATCAAGACCGTTTATATAGTTTAATTTGGAAACGTACTGTGGCTTCACAAATGAGTGATGCACAATTGGAACGTACCAATGTAAAAGTAAAAAATAACCAAAATAAATCATTGTTTTCTGCAAATGGAGAGATGATTAAATTTGATGGTTTCCTAAAAGTGTACTTAGAAGGGACAGATAACGAAGAAGAAGAACAAGCAGGAATGTTGCCTAGTTTAAAGGTAGATGAGGCATTAGATGTCCAGTTTATTTCTGCTACAGAACGTTATTCTAAAGCCCCGTATCGTTTTACGGAAGCATCATTAGTAAAGAAATTAGAAGAGCTAGGAATCGGTAGACCGTCTACGTACGCACCTACTATTTCTACGATCTTAAAAAGAGAATATATAGAGAAAGGAGCTGTAGAAGGAACAGACAGAGCGTACAATCAGTTGCTATTGTCTAATTCGGATATTTCCGATACTACTTTAACAGAGAAAGTAGGTTCTGATAAAGGGAAATTAATCCCTACAGATATTGGGAATATTGTGAATGACTTTTTAGTGGCCAATTTTTCAGATGTTTTGGATTTTGGATTTACAGCGAGAGTAGAAGCTGATTTTGATGAAATAGCTGCTGGAAAAGAAGATTGGACGGCAATGATTAAAGAGTTTTACAATACGTTTCACCCTTTAGTAGTAGATGTTGCAGCCAATGCAGAACGCGCAAAAGGAGAGCGTTTATTAGGCGTGGATCCAGAGAGTGGTAAAAATGTATATGTACGCTTAGGACGTTTTGGTGTCATGGTTCAAATAGGAGAGGCTACGGATGAGGAGAAACCTAAGTTCGCGAGTTTACAACCGAATCAAACCCTTAATAAGATTACTTACGAAGAAGCGATGGACTTGTTTCAATTACCTAAAATGGTAGGAGAATTTGAAGGACATGAAGTAACGGTAGCTAATGGACGTTTTGGTCCTTATGTGAAATATGATAGCATGTATGTATCTATTCCTAGGGATGAAAATCCGATGGACGTAGATTATGACCGTGCGGTTGTATTGATAAAAGAAAAACAGATAGCGGATGCGCCAATTGCTACCTATGAAGAGTTGCCTGTTCAGAAAGGAGTCGGACGTTTTGGTCCCTTTATCAAGTGGAACGGAATGTTTATCAATGTCAATAAAAAATACGATTACGACAACTTAACCTTTGAGGATATTACGTCTCTAATCGAAGATAAAAAACGCAAAGAAATAGAGAAAGTAATTCATAATTGGGAAGAAGAAGGTATCCGTGTAGAAAAAGCACGTTGGGGGAGATTTAACATCCTAAAAGGAAAAGTAAAAATAGAAATGCCTAAGACTACAGATGCTAAGGCATTGACTTTAGAAGAGGTAAAAGGTATTATAGAAAAGAATGCTCCTAAGAAAAAAACAGCAGCTAAAAAGAAACCAGCAGCTAAAAAGAAACCCACTACTAAAAAGAAACCCGCTACTAAAAAGAAAACTGTAACGTCTAAGGCTAAAAAGAAATAATTATTGCTATCTTGCCTCTGAATTTAGAATTGACCCCTCTGATAATAATATGGAATTAGACTTTTTAAAGCCAGTAGATTCTGGTGTACTATCTATATCAAAAAATGCCTTAGGCAAAACCCTTTCCGAAGTGCTGTTTATACACATGGAGCAGGGAGGTATGCCAGTGCTAGATGAGGTTAAAATTGCAATTCTAGGTGTTTGTGAAGGTAGGAACTCAGTAGGTAATCACGAAGCAGGGAGCAGTTTTATATCCATTCGAAAGCACTTGTATAGTATGTTTCCAGGGAACTGGGGCGTAAAAGTAGCAGATATAGGCGATGTTATTCCTGGGGATACGGTCGCTGATACTTATTTTGCAGTTCAAAAAATTATATCCTCCTTATTGAAAAAAGGAATTATTCCTGTAATTATTGGTGGAGGACAAGAATTGACTTATATAAATTATAGGGCTTATGATGCCTTAGAACAGACGGTAAATCTAGTGTCTGTAGATAATAAATTTAATTTAGGGGAGATAGATAAACCTATAGATTCTACCTCATTTCTGAGTAGGATTATAATGGATACTCCTAATAATTTATTTAATTATTGCAATTTAGGTTACCAAACTTTTCACAATTCACAAGACGAGATAGACCTGCTTAAAAGCCTGTATTTTGAGACCCATAGGTTAGGAGAACTATTAAATGATATAGAAATTGTAGAGCCGGTATTGAGAGATGCGGACATTGTAAGTTTTGATTTGTCAGCCATTAGAAACTCGGATGCTCCAGCAAATTATAACGCCTCTCCAAATGGACTTTCTGGAATGGATGCTTGTGCAATTGCACGCTATGCTGGGATTAGTGATAAAGTAACCTCTTTTGGGATTTATGAATTCAACCCCTTACATGACACCAAACAGATCACAGGGCAGTTAGTCGCTCAAATGATTTGGTACTTTATAGAAGGAGTGAATTACAGAGCAAATGATTATCCTTTTGGTATTTTAAACGAGTATCAAAAATATATAGTTCCAAACGAAACCGAAACCTTAAACTTTTATAAAAGTATTAAAAGTGGACGCTGGTGGATGGAAATTAATTTGAACGAAAATAATAAATTTAAAAGACATGCGTTAATACCATGTACCTATCAAGATTATTTAAGCGCAACGGATCAAGAACTTCCAGAACGATGGATGAATGCTTGTAAAAAATTAGCTTAAAATAATTTGATATGGATACAATAAAATTAACGAGATATTGTTTAACAGAATAACTAAACACAAAGATAAATTGACATCAAACGTTTTACCTCAATTTGAAAAGAAAAGTGTAATTATGAAGAAAATTGCAATATTTATTGTACTAATCTCAGTATTGTATAGCTGTAGCTCTAACGATCAAGGAGAATTAGTAGGTGTAAAATCCAAAAGTAAATGGTACTCGATGAAACCTTATGGTATGTCGCTTATTCCTGGTGGTTCTTTCACTATGGGGAAACAAAGTGAAGATGTAGCAGGAGCATTTAATGCACCGACGAGAACCGTAACAGTACGTCCTTTTTATATGGATGAAACCGAAATCACCAATAGTGAGTATAAGGAATTTGTACATTGGGTACGTGATTCTATTGTACGTACGAAATTGGCCATTTTAGCAGATGAAATGAACGGTGACACTGCAGACGAAAGAGATGGTATTTTAGAAGACTATCAATTTAAAGTATTGGATACTGCAGATATGAGTCCTTATCAAAAATACATGATGGAGAACTATGGTAGTTATGGAGATGTTAACTCTCCTACTATGGGACGCGCCTTAAATTGGGATGAAGAATTAGTATGGGCCACAGGTGAATTTCCAGATGTGTATTATGCAGAGATCATGGATACGATGTACGTGAACCTAGACAATAGCTTCGATGGAAGACGTTTATTGGATACGGATAAATTACAGTATAAATATTATTGGTTAGATCGTGATGATGCGGCTCGTAAAAGTGGGAATCGTAAAGATTTTATCAAATCAGAAACAGTAGGAGTCTATCCTGATACTACAGTTTGGGTAAAGGATTTTAATTATTCTTACAACGATCCTATGCATCAAGATTATTTTTTCCATGAAGCGTATAATGACTATCCTGTAGTAGGAATTGCTTGGAACCAAGCAAAAGCATTTTGTAGCTGGAGAACAAAAAAGAAAAATGATTTTTTAAAATCTAAAAAGAACCCGAGCTCTGTACCTTATTTTAGGTTGCCAACAGAAGCAGAATGGGAATATGCGGCTCGTGGAGGCTTGCAATATGCGCAATACCCTTGGGGTGGTCCTTATACCACTACGGATAGAGGTTGCTTCTTAGCGAATTTTAAACCTAGTAGAGGTGATTACGCAGTAGATGGTGCTTTATACACTATGGAGGCAAAATCATATAATATGAACGACTATGGTTTGTATAACATGGCAGGGAACGTATCGGAATGGACCAATACAGCATTTAATGAAGGCTCATATTTAATAGGATCCACCATGAATCCAAATGTAGAAGATAGAAAAAATAAAAGAAAAGTTATTCGAGGAGGCTCCTGGAAAGATGTCGCTTTTTTCTTAGAAGTAAGCACAAGGGATTACGAATATGCTGATTCTGCCCGTAGTTATATCGGATTTAGAACAGTACAAGATCATTTAGGAACTAATTTAAACGGAAAATAAATTCCCCCATCAAAAAAAACACATATGTCACAGTCAAAAACGAAAAAGAAATTAATGAATATCGCCTATAATATAGGAGCATCTATTGTTATTTTAGGAGCGTTATTTAAAATATTACACTGGAAAATCGATATCGCAGGTGTTACCATTGGAGGTGGTACATTACTAGCCGTTGGATTAATTGCAGAGGCATTGATATTTTTCCTTTCCGCATTTGAATCTGTAGACGATGATTTAGATTGGGCATTAGTATATCCAGAATTATCAGGGGGAACTCAAAAAGCAAGAGCGCTAGATGCAACTCAAGCGAGTGAAGCCCAAGGGATGTTATCTCAAAAACTAGATGATATGTTAAAGGAAGCTAAATTAGATGCGAATGTAATGACGAGCCTTTCTACAAGTATCATGAATTTTAAAGGTGCCGCAGAAAATATAGCACCGGCCATTGATTCTATTGCTGCTACTAATAAATACAGTGAGCAACTGTCTTTAGCAGCTGCGCAAATGGAGTCTTTAAATAGTTTGTATAAAGTTCAGTTAGAAAGCACGTCTCGTCAAACAGATATCAACGCTAAGTTTGCAGGAAATGCAGAAAAATTACAAGCGCAAATGGAGAATTTGACCACCAACTTATCGTCGTTAAACGGTGTATATGGAGGGATGTTAACCGCTATGTCAAGTAATAAATAATTAGTACTAATAGAACCCTAAAACTAATTAATTATGGCAGGAGGAAAACTTTCATCAAGACAGAAAATGATTAACCTTATGTACTTGGTATTTATCGCTATGTTGGCGTTAAATATGGGGAAAGAGGTGTTATCTGCTTTTGGTAATATGAATAATAAATTAGTAGATGCAAATAGTACTGCAACTACTAAAAATGGAAAAATACTGGGTATCTTAGCTTCTAAAGCGAGTGATCAACCTGAGAAGTATACAGATTTGTATAAAAAAGCAACAACAGTTAATGCGATGTCATCTAGTTTCTATACGTATCTAGAGGAATTAAAAGGCAAAGCAATGGTTAAAGTTGCGGATGAAGATCATCAAAATTTCGAAACAATGGATGGTTCGGATGTTGTGGATCAACTGTTCTTTAATGGAGATCAAATAGCACCGGAAGGGAAGAGATTCTTATCAGAAATTGAAACCTATAAATCGGAAGTTTTAACAGTTATTGGAAACAATGATGTGTTACAAAAAACAGTGCTTACACGTTTTGATACTTCAGATGTAAAAGTAAAAGGGGAAGGGACGCAACCATGGCTTAATAGTCGTTATGAAGGATTTCCTTTAATTGCAACCGTGACTAATTTGACACAAATGCAAAATGATATTAAATCTACAGAATCTGAAATCTATGAAACCTTATTAGGAGGTCAAATGGAAAGTGATGTTTCTATGACTAATTATCAAGCAATTGTGGTGGCTGATAAAACAGCGTACTTTCAAGGAGAAATGTTTAAAGGTAAAATTTACTTAGGACGTAGAGATCCTTCTCTAAAAGCAGAAAGCGTAGTGGTAAATGGACGTAAAATTCCTGAAAGCGCTATTCAAGCTGGACAAGTTAATTTAAGTTTTGCAGCGGGTAACGTCGGAGAAAATAAAATCAAAGGAAAATTCATTTTCATGGAAAATGACAAGCCTGTAGAAATTCCTATCGAAAGTTCTTATGCGGTAATTCCAAAACCAAATGGAGCCGTGATATCCGCAGATAAAATGAATGTGGTATACCGTGGGGTTGCAAATCCGATGACTATTTCTATTCCTGGTATTCCTGATAATAAAGTAAAAGCTACAGCAACAGGATTGTCCAAAGTTGGTGGGAATGGTAAATATACAATGGCCCCAAGAACAGGAAAAGAAGTAAGAATTAATGTTTCAGGTACCTTGCCTAATGGTGATAATGTGTCTAGTTCTAAAGTGTTTAGGATTAAAGATATTCCTGCGCCAGTATCTACGGTACGTAAGCAAAGTGGAATGGTTAAAATGCCAAAGACAAGTATTGGGAAATCTACAGTAGGTGTTGGTTTACCAGATTTCGTGTTTGACCTACAGCTGACAACGACTTCGTTTAAAATACAAGTTCCTGGTCAATCCACTGTGTTAGTTAAAGGAAACAGAATGAATACACAAGCTAAAAAGGCAATTAGTAAAGCAAAAAGAGGTGATGTTATTTTCATTTTTGATGTGAAATGTGACCTTGTTAACGGAGGTGGTTATCGTATGAAAACGGCAGCTCCAGTAAGTATAGAAGTACAATAATATTATTTAAATAGATCATAATTATGAGAAGGAACGGTTTTGCAACTTTTATGTTAGTAGTATTGGTGGCGTTTGTATCAAATGCACAGTCAAATTTACTAAATGCAACAAAGCCCTCAGAAATTGGTAAGAAAACCAAAGAGCAGTTGGCTACCGACAACGATAAACCACTAGAATATGGTTTTATCGATGATAGAGATATCATGTGGTCAAAAACTGTCTGGGAATATATCGATTTGAATGAGCGTATTAATTTGCCTTATTATTATCCGATTGATACAGCAAGTGTTGATAAAGATCGTAGGTCATTATTTGATACCTTATTAAGAGGTATTAAAAGTGGAGCTATTAGTGAAGTATATGACGATTCTTATTTTACAACTAAGTTGTCTAAAAAAGAAGTACTATCTAAACTAGTTCGTATAGATACGACGAATATTGGTATCGAAGAATTGAATGCAGGGAATACTAATATTGATGAATATATTGACCGTATTGATTTAACGGCACAAGATATTGAAGGATATAAAATAAAAGGATTGTGGTACTTTGACAAGCGTCAAGGAGAATTAAAATACCGCCTAATGGCCATTGCACCTGTGGCTCCAGATGTACAGTTAATGGGACGTGATGATGTTGGGCTTTCTGAACAATTAGCCTTGTTTTGGGTGTTTTATCCAAGTGCAAGAAAAACGTTACACAACATGAAAGTGTTCAATCAGAAAAACTCTGCCTATCCTATTTCTTATGATCATTTATTAAATGCGCGTAGATTTAGTTATATCATATACAGAGAGGAAAACATGTACGGAAACAGAGATGTAACAGAATATGTAAAAGGAAATGCCTTGTTCCAAGTATTAGCGTCTGAAAAAATTAAAGATGATATCCGAAATAAAGAATTGGATATGTGGAATTACTAATTCCTGAAAATATATAGTAGAAAAAAACTCTTGTGAAAGCAAGAGTTTTTTTATGCGCTTCAATGAATTTGTTTTTCTATTTTTGCAAACTTAAAAGGAACGTATGGAGGTAGATTATATTATTGTTGGGATGGGCTTGGCTGGAATTGCTTTTAGTAAGAAATTACTTGCGGAAAAGAAAAGCTTTGTGGTTTTTGAAAACGAATCGCAGCATTCTTCGACCGTGGCTGGAGGTGTGTATAACCCGATTGTTTTAAAACGATTTACACCCGTGTGGGATGCGGCTATGCAATTAAAAATTGCCCTACCTTTTTACGGGGAGTTGGAAAAAACATTGCAAGCGAAGTATACGCATACCTTGCCTATTCATCGTATTTTTAAATCTATTCAAGAACAGAATAATTGGTTTGTGGCTTGTGATAAACCTTTAATGCAAGATTATATGCTACCCACTGTTGGAACCGATAAAAATCAAGGATTGGTAAGTGATTTTGGAGTTGGGAAACTGGTGAATACAGGGAGGGTCGATACCAAATCTTTGTTAAAAGATTACCGTTCCTTCTTGATGGGAAAGGGACTGCTAAAAATGGAATCTTTTGAGTATGATGCTGTAGAACATATAGAGAGTAGTATCAAATATAAGGGGATTACTGCGGGGCATATTGTTTTTTGCGAGGGCTATGGAATGTTGAAAAATCCATGGTTTAAAGACTTACCGATGCAAGAAGCCAAGGGTGAATTAATCACCATTCATGCGCCGGCACTAAAAACAGATTATTTAATAAAAGCATCCGTGTTTGTGATGCCTATAGGAAATGATTTATACAAAGTAGGGGCCACATTTAATTGGAAAGATAAAACCAATACACCTACTTTAGCTGGGAAAGAAGAATTATTAATGAAGTTAGACATGTTTTTAACCTGTCCGTACCAAGTAGTGGATCATGTGGCTGGGATTAGACCTACCGTAAAAGACAGACGTCCATTAGTAGGTGTCCATCCTGTTTATAAAAATTTGGCTATTTTAAACGGATTGGGAACTCGTGGGGTGATGATTGCGCCACAAGCAGCCAATCAATTATATGATTTTTTAGAACACCAGATTGCAATTCCGAAGGAAGTCTGTATAGGAAGATTTAAGGCTTAGTTTTTGTTGGGTTGTAGCTGATAAACAGATGAATCCAAAGAATGCGTGATAAGCGTATGGTGTTTGGGATAAAAGCTATTATAGCGAAAGCAATGGAGATAGTGCTGTAAAGATATGAAAGTCCAAAAACACCATAGGCAATGATAAATGTTGCTACGGAAATGGCAATAGTTATTCCATAAGTGACATACATCGCGCCATAGAAAAAAGAGGGTTCTATCATATATTTCAAACTGCAATTACTGCAGTTTTCATGCATATTCATCGATTTTATAAGACCAAATTTAGTGTCATTTTCCATGAAATTTCCGGTGTGACAGCGTGGACATTTATTGTTAAAAATACTGTATAACTTGGAACTTTTTTTAAACATTTGTGTTAGTTATTAAAAATAATTACGCAATATATCGATTTAAACAATAGATTTTTTACATTCGCTAAAATTCGTGCTTTTTGCTAATGTTATTAACTCAAATCGCACATAAGTAATTAGATATGTTAAACATTCATAATGTAGGGGTTTCCTTTGGAGGAACTCAATTATTTGGAGGTATCACTTTTAAAGTAGATGCAGGAAATAGAATTGGATTAATTGGAAAAAATGGAGCGGGTAAATCT